>NZ_JALJYC010000005.1 GCF_024170405.1 Neisseria perflava
TAGCTTGTTTTGCTTATAAGGGCTCAGTCGACTTTTTTTCATGGGATTTATTCTAAATGATTTTGAATAAATCTAGTTATCTAGTACAGCCCCTTCTTCTTTATTACCTGGTTCCCGGTTTATTTGGCCACCGAACGCGGTTTGGATTTGAAATCTGTCGGCTTTGCCTCTGCCGTTCCTGCCATTTGCGGTTTCCTCGGCGGTCTGACCGGCGGTGTGATTTCCGATATGCTGATGCGCAAAACCAATAATCTGGCCTTTGCCCGCAAAACCCCGATTGTGTTGGGTATGCTGCTCTCCATGATTATGATTGCCTGCAATTATGTCGATTCGATTTATCTGGTGATTACCTTTATGTCGATTGCCTTCTTCGGCAAAGGCGTGGGTGCGCTGGGTTGGGCGGTGATGGCTGATACCGCGCCGAAAGAAATCAGCGGTTTGGCCGGCGGCTTGTTTAACATGTGCGGCAATATCTCCGGTATCGTTTCCCCGATTGTCATCGGCTATATCGTGCACGCTACCGGCCACTTTGAATATGCGCTGATTTTCGTTGCCCTGCACGCTTTGGTTGCCGCCTTCAGCTTCCTGTTTATCGTCGGCCCGATCAAACGCATGGAATTAAAAAAAGAACCTGCTTAATCCTTGATGTTTTCAGACGGCCTTTGATTCTCAAGGCCGTCTGAAAATCTTTTTATCGGTTCACGCCGCAGGCAAAACCTATTTCACGCTCTTTAACAATTCGGTTGCTTTTTGTTTATCCTACAAAAGACTACATTTTTCCTGCCTTATTGTTACTTTGCCCAAAAATTTAAAACATCCCCTGTTGCAACTTCGGCGCTTTGTCCAATTCATTTAGTAGGCGACTTCCCTATAATGGATGCCACGTTAGCAATTATTAATGACATCCATTTAGGAGCTGTATCATGAGTAACAATGTGTCAACGCAACCTGATGCGCAAATGAAGCGCACCAATGTACGCTGGGGTATTGTGGTTCTGCTTTTCCTGGTTACCGCCGTCAACTACGGCGACCGTGCCACGCTGGCGATTGCCGGCAAACCGATGGCCGAAGCCGTGGGTATCGACGCGGCTGGGATGGGCTGGATTTTCTCGGCTTTCTCTTGGGCGTATGTGCTCGGCCAATTACCCGGCGGCTGGCTGCTGGATAAATTCGGTTCTAAAAAGGTTTACTTTTTCAGTATTTTCTTTTGGTCGCTGTTTACCCTGTTCCAAGCCGGTGTCGGTTTGTTTACCGGTATGTGGGCGCTGATTATCCTGTTCAGCCTGCGCTTCTTGGTGGGTATCTCTGAATCGCCTTCTTTCCCGGGCAACAGCCGTATCGCGGCAGCCTGGTTCCCGGCCAAAGAACGCGCCACTGCAGTTTCAATTTATAACTCTGCACAATATTTCGCTACTGTGATTTTTGCGCCGATTATGGGTTGGCTGACCGTTGAATTCGGCTGGCAGTCAGTGTTTATCTTCATGGGTGTCGTCGGTCTGTTAATCAGCGTTGTTTGGCTGAAAATGATTTACGACCCGAAAGATCACCCGCGTGCCAACAAAGCCGAAGTCGAATACATCGAAGCAGGCGGCGGTTTGGTCAACATGGACCAAAACAAAAGCGATACTTCGAAAAAGAACGAAGGCCCGAAACTGGGTTATATCAAACAGCTTTTGACCAACCGCATGATGTTGGGCGTGTATCTGGGTCAATATTGTATCAACTGCCTGACCTTCTTCTTCATTACCTGGTTCCCGGTATATCTGGCAACCGAGCGCGGTTTGGACTTGAAATCTGTCGGCTTTATCGCAGCGATTCCCGCCATCTGCGGCTTCTTGGGCGGCTTGACCGGCGGTGTGATTTCCGACACCTTGATGAAAAAAACCAACAACTTGGCAGTTGCCCGCAAAACACCGATTGTGCTAGGTATGCTCTTCTCTATGACCATGGTGTTCTGCAACTACGTTGATTCGATTTATCTGGTGGTATTGTTTATGTCTATGGCCTTCTTCGGCAAAGGCGTAGGCGCACTGGGTTGGGCAGTAATGGCCGACACCGCACCGAAAGAAATCATGGGCTTGGCCGGCGGCTTGTTTAATATGTGCGGTAACTTGTCCGGTATCGTGTCTCCGATTGTCATCGGTTACATCGTAGCCCAAACCGGTAAATTCGAATGGGCGCTGGTATTCGTTGCCCTGCATGCCCTGGTTGCCGCCTTCAGCTTCCTGTTTATCGTCGGCCCGATCAAACGCATGGAACTGAAACCTTTGGAAAACAAAGCAACCGCTTAATTTAACCTAAAGCTTTTTCAGACGGCCTAACGCCTCACAAGGCCGTCTGAAAAAACAAACAGATTTTAAAAACCATCATGTTTCACCCAGCCGGATGATTTTTAAGATTTGAACACCGAAAAAGGATTCGATTATGTCCACCCAATCTGTACCCGTAATTACCAAAATGCAAGTTGTGCCTGTTGCCGGACACGACAGCATGCTGATGAACGTCGGCGGTGCCCACTCGCCCTACTTCACCCGCAATCTGGTGATTCTGACCGACAATGCCGGACACACCGGCGTCGGCGAAGCCCCCGGCGGCGAGACCATTTTAAATGCGCTCAAAGAAGCCGTCCCCCATGTCGAAGACCGTCCGATTTCCATTTTGAACCGCATTGTCAATGATATGCACAACGGCTACCTCGATGCCGACTACGACACTTTCGGCAAAGGCGCATGGACATTCGAGCTACGCGTCAACGCCGTGGCCGCTCTGGAAGCCGCCCTGCTGGATCTGATGGGACAATTTTTAAATGTTCCCGTTGCCGAACTCTTGGCTGGCGGCCAACAGCGCGACGAAGTCACCGTATTGGGCTATCTTTTCTACATCGGCGACGACAAAATTACCGACCTGCCGTATCAGCAGCCCGTGACAGGCAAACACGAGTGGTACAACATCCGCCGCAAAAAAGCGATGGACACCCAATCCGTGGTCGAGTTGGCCGCAGCCGCCAAAGACCGCTACGGCTTCAAAGATTTCAAAATGAAAGGCGGCGTATTTGAAGGCGCGAAAGAAATCGAAACCGTTACCGCCTTGAAAAAACACTTCCCCGATGCGCGCATTACGCTTGATCCCAACGGCTGCTGGTCTTTGGATGAAGCCATTCAGTTGTGCAAAGGTTTGGATAACGTATTAACCTACGCCGAAGACCCGTGCGGTGCCGAGCAAGGCTACTCCGGCCGCGAAATCATGGCCGAATTCCGCCGCGCCACCGGCATTCCCACCGCCACCAATATGATTGCGACCAACTGGCGTGAAATGGGGCATTCCATCATGCTGCAAGCTGTCGATATTCCGCTGGCCGACCCCCACTTCTGGACGCTCACCGGCGCCAGCCGCGTAGCGCAGTTGTGCAACGAATGGGGCTTGACTTGGGGCTGCCACTCCAACAACCACTTCGATGTTTCGCTGGCGATGTTTACCCACGTCGGCGCTGCCGCCCCGGGTAACCCGACCGCACTCGACACCCACTGGATTTGGCAGGAAGGCGATTTCACCCTCACCAAAGAGCCGCTGGAAATCGTCAACGGCAAAATCAAGCTCAACGGCAAACCCGGCTTGGGCGTAGAACTGGATATGGCCAAAGTGCAGCAGGCCTACGAGTTGCACCAAAAACTGCCCACCGGCGCGCGCAACGACGGCATTCCGATGCAGTTTTACTACCCGGGTTGGAAATTCGACCGCAAACGTCCGGCAATGGTACGTTAAGCCGTTCCACCCGCAACCCGATACACCATTTTTCAGACGGCCTTTGCCGTCAACCCGCACAGGCCGTCTGAAAACCCTTGAATCCGATTCATCCGTTTTGACTTATTTTTTAAGGAGAGCACCATGAGCACCCCCGTAATCACCGAAATGCAAGTTATCCCCGTAGCCGGTCACGACAGCATGCTGCTGAACCTCAGCGGCGCCCATGCCCCCTACTTTACCCGCAATATCGTGATTCTGACCGACAACAGCGGTAACACCGGCGTCGGTGAAGTGCCGGGCGGCGAAAAAATCCGCCAAACTTTGGAAGACGCCAAACCTCTGGTCATCGGCAAAACCTTGGGCGAATACAAAAACGTGATGGAAGCCGTGCGCCGCAACTTTGCCGACCGCGATGCCGGCGGCCGCGGCCTGCAAACCTTCGACCTGCGCACCACCATCCACGTGGTAACCGCCATCGAAGCGGCCATGCTCGACCTGTTGGGCAAATTCCTCGGCGTGACCGTGGCTTCCCTGTTGGGTGACGGCCAACAACGCGACGCAGTGGAAATGCTGGGTTATCTGTTCTTCGTCGGCGACCGCAAAAAAACCGACCTGCCGTACCAAAGCCAGGAAAACGACCCGTGCGACTGGTACCGCCTGCGCCACGAAGTTGCCATGACACCGGATTCCGTAGTTCGCTTGGCCGAAGCCGCTTATGAAAAATACGGTTTCAACGACTTCAAACTGAAAGGCGGCGTTTTGGCCGGTATTGAAGAAGCCGAGTCCATCAAAGCCTTGGCCAAACGCTTCCCCGAAGCCCGTATCACCCTCGACCCCAACGGCGCATGGTCGCTCAATGAAGCCATCCAAATCGGTAAAGAACTCAAAGGCGTTTTGGCCTACGCCGAAGACCCGTGCGGTGCCGAACAAGGCTACTCCGGCCGCGAAGTGATGGCCGAATTCCGCCGCGCCACCGGTCTGCCGACCGCCACCAACATGATTGCTACCGACTGGCGTCAAATGGGTCACACCATTTCCCTGCAATCAGTTGACATCCCGCTGGCCGACCCGCACTTCTGGACCATGCAAGGTTCCGTGCGCGTTGCCCAAATGTGTAACGACTGGGGTCTGACTTGGGGTTCGCACTCCAACAACCACTTCGACGTTTCACTGGCCATGTTTACCCACGTCGCCGCCGCCGCACCGGGCAACATTACCGCCATCGACACCCACTGGATTTGGCAGGAAGGCAACCAACGCCTGACCAAAGAACCGCTGCAAATCAAAGGTGGCTTGGTGGAAGTGCCGAAAAAACCGGGTTTGGGCGTCGAATTGGACATGGATCAAGTCGCCAAAGCCCACGAGCTCTACAAAAACATGGGCTTGGGCGCGCGCAACGACGCCATGGCCATGCAATACCTGATTCCGGGCTGGGAATTCGACAACAAAAAACCGTGTCTGGTACGCTAATCCAGCATAGTTGAAAGCCCAAAGGCCGTCTGAAAAATCTGCTGATTTTTCAGACGGCCTTTTTTACAACAAAACAGTTACTATAAAATCAAAGGGATACACAAAAAATCAGATAATCTCAAAATAAAATATAGAAAAACTTATTCAAACTATAAAAAATCTTAGTTATAATCAGCCTATCTAAAGTAATCCGTTTCAGACGGCCTCTTTATTAAGGAATACTGCAATGTTGCTGGCGCTCTCCCTCCGCGATTTCGTGATTGTCGATCACTTGAATTTGGATTTCCAAAACGGCTTTACCGTCTTAACCGGCGAAACCGGCGCGGGCAAATCCATCACGCTCGACGCCATCGGCCTGCTGTTGGGCGACAAAGCCGATTACAGCCAGGTGCGCAACGGCGCGAAAGAAGCGCAATTATCCGCCCTGTTCGACATCGGCGGCCTGCCGCAGCTACAAGCGCAGCTGCGCGAGCAAGGTTTGCTGGAAGACGGCGCGGAAGAGCTGAACATCCGCCGCATTATCGACGCCAAAGGCAAAAGCCGCAGCTACCTCAACAACCAAGCCGCAACACTGGCGCAGCTCAAAACCGTCGGCGAGCAGCTGATTGATATCCACGGCCAAAATGCCCACCATTCCTTAAACCAAGAATCCGCCCAACGCGAGCTACTGGACGCATTCGCGGGCGCAGCGGCGCAGGCCGAAAGCGTGAAGCAGTTATATCAAAACTGGATTAGTGCCAAAAAATCCCTGCAAGAAGCGCAGACCCAATCGGAAAACATCGCTATCGAGCGCGAGCGCCTGCAATGGCAGTTTGACGAACTCAACCGCCTTGAATTGAAAGCAGGCGAATGGGGAGCGCTCAGCCAAAGCCATGACAGCCTTGCCCACTCTGCCGAGCTGTTGCAAACCGCCGAACAGGTCGGCGAACAAATCGACGGCGACAACGGCCTGCAACGCCAAATTTACCTGTGTCAAAAGCTGCTGGGCAACCTGCAAAACATCGAACCGCGTTTTGCCGACAGCCTGAACATGCTCGCCAGTATCGAAGCCGAGTTGGGCGAAATCAGCGCCAATATGCGCGATGTAGCCGGACGTACCGACATCGACCCGGATGAGCTCATCAAGCAGGAACAACGCATGAGCGAACTGATGAGTATGGCGCGAAAATACCGTATCGAGCCGGAAGAATTACCGCACAAACTGACCGAGCTCGACGAACAGTTGCAAAGCCTGCATGCCGCCACCGATTTGGAAGCGCTGGAGCAGGCCGTTGCGCATAATCTGGCCGAATATCAAGAAGCCGCGCATGTCTTATCCGCCATGCGCCATCAGGCCGCCGGCAAATTGAGCGCCGAAACCACTGATCATATGCAACATTTGGCGATGAAAGGGGCGCGTTTCGACATCGTATTGCTGCCCTCCTCTCCGACTGCTTACGGTTTGGAACAAGTGCAGTTCCAAGTGGCCGCAAACAAAGGCAGCCCGTCGCGCCCGTTGAACAAAGTCGCTTCCGGCGGCGAATTGGCGCGTATCAGCCTGTCGATTCAGGTTGTAACCAGCCAATACACCCAAGTACCGACGCTGATTTTCGATGAAGTCGATACCGGTATCGGCGGCGGCGTGGCGGAAATGGTCGGCAAAGCCTTACGTGCCTTAGGTAAAAAACATCAGGTATTGGCCGTGACCCACCTGCCGCAAGTCGCCTCCTGCGGCGAAAACCACTGGCAGGTACGCAAACACAGCGAAGGCGAACAAACCATCAGCGAAATCAGCGTATTGGATACCTGTCAGCGCGTCGAAGAAATCGCCCGTATGCTCGGCGGCGAAATCATCACCGATACCACGCGCAACCATGCGGCGGAATTGCTGGCGATGGCGGCTGCTTAAACGGCTTGAGGCCGTCTGAAAATGTGAAAACCTTTTCAGACGGCCTCAATACAAGGTATGATGGCAGCGTTTGTTGTTAAGGAAAAATCATGCACGTCCTGTTTATTGCCGACCCGATGGCGACCTTCAAAACCTATAAAGACACCACCTACGCCATGATGCGCGAAATGGCGGGGCGCGGCTGGCAGCTCTCGCATACCTTGAGCGCGGAATTGTCGGTCAAACAGGGCAATGTTGTCGCGCAGGCCGCGCCGTTTGAATTTCTCGGCGCGAAAAGCGACGACGATCACGCTTGGTTTTCTGCGGGCAGCAAAATTCAGACGGCCTTAAAAGATTTTGACGCCGTGATTATGCGCACCGACCCGCCGTTTGACATGCAGTATCTGTATGCCACCCAACTGCTGACCCTAGCCGAAACGCAAGGTGCCAAAGTGTATAACAGCGGCCAAGCCATGCGCGATTTCAACGAAAAGCTGGCGATTCTGAATTTCAGCCCGTTTACCGCCCCCACGCTGGTGACCACCCGCTCCGCCGATGTGCGTGAATTTTTATCGGAACACGGCGACATCATCGTCAAACCGCTGGACGGCATGGGCGGTATGGGCATTTTCCGACTGACGGAACGCGACCCCAATATCGGCAGCATTTTAGAAACCCTGATGAAGCTGGACACGCGTACGATTATGGCGCAGCGCTATATCCCCGAAATTGTAGATGGCGACAAACGCATTCTGGTCATCGGCGGCGAAGTCGTCCCTTACGCGTTGGCGCGTATTCCGCAACAAGGCGAAACGCGCGGCAATCTTGCCGCCGGAGGGCGCGGCGTGGCGCAGGAATTAAGCGCGACCGACCGCGAAATCGCCGAAACCTTGGTGCCCGAATTGAAACGGCGCGGGATTCTGCTTGCCGGTTTGGACGTTATCGGCCGCAACCTGACCGAAGTCAACGTCACCAGCCCGACCGGTTTCCAAGAAATCATGAAGCAAAAAGGCTTTGACGTGGCCGCCATGTTTGCCGATGCCGTGCAAACCTGGGCGAAAAATTAACGCCGTTATCCAAACACAAATGGGCAAATCTGCGCCATACCGATGGAAAAGATGGACACAGATTCTGCCCTCTCCCCCAACACATCAGGCCGTCTGAAAACCGCCGAATCTTATGCTGACACAGTTTTTTCAGACGGCCTCTCAGTCTCTTCCTAAAAATCCATCATGAAACCCGATTCTTACGCCGCCGATAAAAAAGGCAAAACCGGCCTGAAGCGCATTATCAACGCATTCGGCTACTCCAAAGACGGTCTAAAATCCGCCTACCGCCATGAAAGCGCATTCCGCCAACTGCTCTGGCTCAACGGCCTGCTGTTTGTCGCTACGTTTTTCTTCAATTTCGGCCCGAGTACCCGCATTCTGCTGATTATGGCCTCGTTTGTTTCGCTGATTACCGAACTCTTTAATACCGCTATTGAAGCCGCCGTCGATCACACCTCCACCGCCAAACACGAATTGGCCAAACGCGCCAAAGATGCAGGTTCGGCAGCGCAATTACTGGCACTGGTGCTATTGGTCATCGTGTGGTGTATCTCCCTTTGGCGCGAATACGGCTTTAATCTTTTCTGATGTATTGACCGCTCATGTTTAATTAAGATTCATTTAATTTGAATCAAATACTTTCAGGCAGATTTCCCTGTAAGATAGCGTTCTCATCCAACCCAAAGGAATACATCATGAAAATGAAAGCACTGCTGACTGCCGTGGTCTTGTCAGCAATTTGCCCAACCGCCATCGCCGCAGGTATCCAAGTACAAAACGCATGGGCGCGTTCAACTGTTGAAGGCATGAAAATGGGCGGCGCCTTCATGACTCTGCGCAACGAAAGCAATACCCCTGACACCCTAATCGGCGGCAGTTCGCCCGTGGCAGAACGTGTCGAAATCCACACCCACATCAACGACAACGGCGTTATGCGCATGCGCCAAGCTAAAGATGGTGTAGCGTTACCGGCCAATGCCACAACTGAAATGAAACCGGGCGGTTATCATGTGATGTTTATGGGGCTGAAACGCCCGTTAAAAGCAGGTGAAAAAATTCCCGTTACCCTCAAATTCAAACAAGCCAAGGCGCAAACTGTGCAAGTTGAGGTGAAAAACGCGCCGCAGCAGGCTGCTTCTCAACACAATCACGCGGGCGCGGCACACCAGCACTAAACTTGCCGAATAAACTTGTATATTTTATCCGCTAGAAACGCATAGTCTGCCTAAAAAATCCCGCACAAGGCCGTCTGAAAACCGCAGTAACATCCGGTTTTCAGACGGCCTTTGGCCTATCGGTTACAAAAGTGCTAAAATCCGCCTTTAAAATTTTCGTATTTGCCCCATTTCCCTGCCCATGAACACCACACCCACTACCCCGCAAAATATCATCGTCGGTTTGTCCGGCGGTGTCGATTCCTCCGTAACCGCCGCCCTGCTGCAACAGCAAGGCCACAAGGTGCGCGGTGTGTTTATGCAAAACTGGGAAGACGACGACAACGACGAATATTGCAGTATCAAGCAAGATTCTTTTGACGCCATCGCCGTGGCCGACATCATCGGCATTGATATCGACATCGTCAATTTCACCGCGCAATACAAAGACAATGTTTTCGCCTATTTTTTAAAAGAATACCGTGCCGGCCGCACACCGAATCCCGACGTATTGTGCAACGCCGAAATTAAATTCAAATGCTTTTTAGATTATGCCATCGAACAAGGCGCCGACATCATCGCCACCGGACACTACGCGCGTAAAGAAGTGCGCGACGGCGTGCACTACCTGCTCAAAGGCTTGGACAACAACAAAGACCAAAGCTATTTTCTCTACCGCCTGCAGCCTTTTCAACTCGAACGCGCCATTTTTCCGCTCGGCGATTTGGAAAAACCTGAAGTGCGCCGTTTGGCCGAGCAGTTCAAGCTGCCCACGGCCGCTAAAAAAGACAGTACCGGTATCTGCTTTATCGGCGAGCGCCCGTTCCGCGAATTTTTGCAGCAATACCTGCCGACCAACAACGGCAAAATGGTGACTCCCGAAGGCAAAACCGTTGGCGAACATGTCGGCCTGATGTTTTACACCCTCGGCCAGCGCAAAGGCTTAGGTATCGGCGGCGCGGGCGAACCGTGGTTTGTTGCCGCCAAAGACCTGACGAAAAACGAGCTGATTGTGGTGCAAGGACACGACCATCCGCTGCTTTACACACAAAGTCTGATTATGAACGATTTGAGCTTTACCCTGCCCGAACGTCCCGCCCCCGGCCGCTATACCTGCAAAACCCGCTACCGCATGGCCGACGCACCTTGCGAACTGCGCTATGTCGATGACGAAACCATCGAACTGCTCTTCGATGACCCGCAATGGGCGGTTACACCCGGCCAATCAGCCGTTTTATACGATGGCGACGTCTGCTTGGGCGGCGGGATTATTATGTCCACCGACAAACCCGTTATCATCACAGCATAATCTTGTTCCTATAAAAATGCCGTCTGAAAAATTTTTCAGACGGCATTTTTTATGGTTCCCGACCATCAGCGTTTATTGCGCTCGTAAATCGGCATAACCTCCGGCAACATCTTTTGAATAGCGGCAATCCGCGCATTATTGCTCGGGTGGGTGGATAACACCGCCACGGAGCTGCCTCCTTCTACACGGTTCATTTTCTGCCATACCGTTACCGCCGCCTGCGGGTTGTATCCGGCCAAGGCCATCAGGCGCACACCGCCTGCGTCTGCCTCGCTTTCCTGATAACGGGAAAACGGTTTGGTAGCAATCAAATCCGAGCCCAAGCCGACCACGCTGCTGTCCACGCCGGTCACGCCGGATAAAATCGTACCGCCCAAGCCGGTCAAAACCTGCCCGCCGATGGCTTTTTTGCTGTGCTCCAGCAGTGCATGGGTCATTTCATGGCCGATAACGGCGGCGATTTCGTCATCGGTCAGATTCAGCCGTTCGACAATACCGGTGTACATCGCCATTTTGCCGCCGGGCATGGCCCATGCGTTCATTTCATTGCTGCGGATAACATTCATCTGCCAGTTAAACGCCACACCGGTACGGTTGGCTTGGTTGGCATACGGTTTCAAACGGTTGAACACCGTCTGAATACGGCGGGCGGTTCTCGAAGTGGTATCCAACACCTGCTGACTTTGCGCTTTAGTCATCACTTGGCTGTAACTTTTCGCCGCGCTTTGGTTCAGCGTTGCCGTATCGTAACCGACCATATCGGCAACCGAAGTGCAACCGGCTATCATCAAAGCAGCCGCCGCAATCAAAGATGTATATTGCTGGATATGGCGGGTCATCATACGCTCCAATATCGTTTCATTTATTGTGTAAGCATAAGGCCTGAAGTATTTTTAGGCAAGTAAAGGCCGTCTGAAAACAACACTATTTTCAGACGGCCTTAGCATAGCCAATACCAATGGTTTAAGACGGACGCTGCAACATCCAAGACTCGATTTTACGTGCGTCGTTGACGCGGGTGGTCGAGGTCGGCGAATTCAGCAAAACGATGGTAATCGGTTGGTTTTGCACATTGGCTTTCACCACCATCGAGCGGCCTGCCTCGCGGATATAGCCGGTTTTCTGCATTTCGATGTTCCAAGCGCCTTCGCGCACCAAGGCATTGGAATTTTTATACTGCTGACGGCCGTTGGCGGTATAAACCGCGCCGTAGTTTGAAGTCGAATTTTTGCGAATCAGCGGATACTTACTGGCAGCAGATACCATTTTGCTCAAATCGTTGGCAGTGGAAACATTGCGCGGATCCAAGCCTGTCGGCTCGTAAAAACGGCTATTGTACATGCCCAAACTTTGCGCTTTGGCATTCATGGCGGCGACAAATGCGCCCATACCGCCCGGATAGGTGCGACCGAGCGCGTGGGTGGCGCGGTTTTCGCTGCTCATCAGGCTCAAATGCAGTAATTCACCACGGCTCAACGTGGTGCCGATAGCCAAACGGCTGCCCGTACCCTTGATGCGGTCGATTTCGTCCGGCGTGATGGTAATCATCTCATTCATGTCCAAACGCGCATCCAGCGTCACCATCGCACTCATCACTTTGGAAATCGAGGCAATCGGCATCACGCGGTTGGCATTTTTCTGATACAGTACCTCACCGGTACGGTTATTCAAAATCAAAGCCGATTGCGAAGACAGCAGCGGGCCGGCAATCTGCGCCTGCATTTCGACTTGCTCGGCACGGCTGTTGGCTAAAGCTTCCAGCGGGTCTTGTTTGGTCGGAAAATTCTGCTCCAAAAACTGACCCAACACATCCATGTCGTCAGCCATTACCGGCAATGCCGCCGTTGCCAATACCGCGCTCATGCACAATACGCTTAATTTTTTACACAATCTAATCATAGAATCTCCCCAAACTCTGAATACATACCATAACGGCGACCGCGCAGGAAAAACCGGTTGGTTCACCGTTCTTGCGAAGTAGAATCTCATTAATCTATAAATCTATATGTTTTATTGTGGTTATATTTCAAAAAAATGTAAAGCAAGTCATTGAAATTTTGCTTTTGTTTGCAACATTTACCCAAACCAGTACATCCGTCGCGCGTTTTATGCGACACAAGCCTTGAAATTTGATAAACCATGCATTACTTATTATACTAGAGCGCTTTACCGGGAAACCTGCCCGTCGGCCCATACTGCTTAACTTAACAAAGAAAAAAATACCATGTCTGAAGAAAAACGCTCCTGCTCGTTCTGCGGAAAATCCGAGCATGAAGTCAAAAATCTGATTGAAGGCGAACACGCTTTCATTTGTAACGAATGCGTTGAAACCTGCGGCATTATGTTGCAGGAATCCCATAGCGAAAATCCTGCCCAAGCAGACGCGCCCGCCGCTACGGGCAACGGCAAACTGCCCACGCCGTCTGAAATCGTGGCCAATCTGAATGTACACGTTATCGGCCAGGAACACGCCAAAAAATCGCTGGCCGTAGCGGTTTACAATCATTACAAACGCCTGCGCCATCCCAAAACCGGCGACAACGTCGAGCTTTCCAAATCCAACATCCTGCTTATCGGCCCGACCGGTTCGGGCAAAACCCTGCTGGCGCAATCGCTGGCGCGCAAATTGGATGTGCCTTTTGTGATGGCCGACGCCACCACCCTGACCGAAGCCGGTTATGTCGGCGAAGATGTCGAGCAGATTATTACCAAACTGCTGGGCAAATGTGATTTCGATGTGGAAAAAGCGCAGCGCGGTATCGTTTATATCGACGAAATCGACAAAATTTCACGCAAAAGCGAGAATCCGTCGATTACCCGCGACGTTTCCGGCGAAGGCGTGCAACAAGCGCTGCTGAAACTGATTGAAGGCACCGTCGCCAGCGTGCCCCCGCAAGGCGGCCGCAAGCACCCGAATCAGGAATTTATTAACGTCGATACCACCAATATCCTGTTTATCTGCGGCGGCGCGTTTGCCGGTTTGGAAAAAGTTATCCGCCAGCGTACCGAAAAAGGCGGTATCGGCTTTGGTGCGCAAGTACACAGCAAAGACGAAGAGAGCAACCTTTCCGAAGTCATCGAAACCGTCGAACCTGCCGACCTGATTAAATTTGGCCTGATTCCCGAATTAATCGGCCGCCTGCCGGTCATTGCCACCTTGAGCGAATTGGACGAAGAAGCGCTGACCAACATCCTGACCGAGCCGAAAAACGCCCTCATCAAACAATACCAAACCCTGTTTGAAATGGAAGGCGTTGAGCTGGAAGTTGAAGAAGACGCGCTGCACGCCATTGCCCATCAAGCCTTGGAACGCAAAACCGGTGCGCGCGGCCTGCGCTCCATCGTCGAGCGGTACCTGCTGGACACCATGTATCTGCTGCCCGACTTGGAAGACGTGAAAAAAGTCGTTATCGACAAAGATGTGGTCGAAAACAACCAAGCGCCGAAATTATTGTTGGCCGATGGCAGTGTCTATACCATGCAGCCGGAAAGCAAAGCATAAAAAAGCGGTAACGCTACGCTTTAAGACAAGTCTCAAATAGAAACAAAAGGGCGTCTGAAAACCGTATTGCAGATACTCGATTTCTGCCCGATAACGGTATTTTCAAACGGCCTTTCCGCTTTCATAGAAAACATCTATTACAGTATGCAACATCGCTGTTCCCATTTTATAAAATTTAGTCTATTATGCACTCAGAAGATTGTTTACAATCTTTAACTGCAAATCATTTGCACCTCCCAGAAGAAAAACACCCAAAAGGAACAAAGAGATGTTAGAAGCCTACCGCAAAGCCGCCGCCGAGCGTGCCGCCTTGGGCATTCCCGCCCTGCCCCTTACCGCACAACAAACAGCCGACCTCATCGAGCTCCTCAAAACCCCGTCCTCAGGCGAAGGAGAATTTTTGGTGGACTTGCTCGCGCACCGCGTTCCGCCCGGTGTCGATGATGCCGCCAAAGTCAAAGCCTCATTCCTCGCCGCCGTTGCCGAAGGCAGCGCCGCCAGCCCGCTGATTACGCCTGAATACGCCACCGAATTATTGGGCACCATGTTGGGCGGCTACAACATCCACCCCATGATTGAGCTTTTGGACAACGACAAACTCGCGCCGATTGCCGCCGAAGGTTTGAAACACACCTTATTGATGTTCGACTCTTTCCACGACGTACAGGAAAAAGCCGACAAAGGCAATGCCTACGCCGAGGAGGTGTTGCAGTCTTGGGCAGATGCGGAATGGTTTACCTCCCGCCCTGCCGTTCCTGAAAAAATTACCGTAACCGTCTTCAAAGTCAGCGGTGAAACCAATACCGACGATTTATCGCCCGCGCCCGACGCTTGGTCGCGCCCGGATATTCCGTTGCACGCATTGGCGATGTTGAAAAACCCGCGTGAAGGGATTACCCCCGACAAACCCGGCGAAGTCGGCCCGATTAAATTATTGGAAGAACTCAAAGCCAAAGGCAATCTCGTGGCCTACGTCGGCGATGTAGTCGGCACCGGTTCTTCGCGCAAATCCGCCACCAACTCCGTAATTTGGCATACCGGCGAAGACATCCCGTTTGTCCCTAACAAACGCTTCGGCGGCGTGTGCTTAGGCGGCAAAATCGCACCGATTTTCTTCAACACCCAAGAAGATTCCGGCGCACTACCGATTGAAGTCGATGTTTCCTCGCTGCAAATGGGCGATGTGGTCGATATTCTGCCGTATGAAGGCAAAATCCTTAAAAACGGCGAGACCGTGGCCGAATTTGCGCTCAAATCGCAAGTCTTGCTGGACGAAGTGCAGGCCGGCGGCCGTATTAACCTGATTATCGGACGCGGCCTGACCGCCAAAGCGCGTGAGGCTTTGGGCTTGCCCGCTTCCGACAAATTCCGTCTGCCGCAAGCCCCGGCCGAAAGCAATGCCGGTTTCTCGCTGGCGCAAAAAATGGTCGGCCGCGCCTGCGGTTTGCCGGAAGGCCAAGGCGTACGCCCGGGCACTTATTGCGAACCGAAAATGACCACCGTCGGCTCGCAAGACACCACCGGCCCGATGACCCGCGATGAGCTCAAAGACCTTGCCTGCTTGGGCTTCTCCGCCGATTTGGTCATGCAGTCGTTCTGCCACACCGCAGCCTATCCGAAACCGGTCGATGTGCGCACGCATAAAGAGCTGCCGGAATTTATTTCCACCCGTGGCGGCGTGTCGCTGCGCCCGGGCGACGGCGTGATTCACTCCTGGCTCAACCGCCTCTTGCTGCCCGATACCGTCGGTACCGGAGGCGACTCGCACACCCGCTTCCCCATCGGCATTTCCTTCCCGGCAGGTTCGGGCTTAGTGGCCTTTGCCGCCGCCACCGGTGTCATGCCGCTGGATATGCCGGAATCGGTATTGGTGCGTTTTAGCGGTACGCTGCAACCCGGTGTCACCCTGCGCGATTTGGTCAACGCCATTCCGCTCTACGCCATCAAACAAGGCTTGCTCACCGTTGCCAAAGCGGGTAAGAAAAACATCTTCTCCGGCCGTATTTTGGAAATCGAAGGTCTGCCCGATTTGAAAGTAGAGCAAGCCTTTGAGCTGACCGACGCTTCTGCCGAGCGCTCCGCCGCCGGTTGTACCGTGAAGCTGAACAAAGAGCCGATTATCGAGTACATGACCTCCAACATCGTGTTGATGAAAAACATGATTGCCGACGGCTACCAAGACGCGCGTACTTTGGAACGCCGCATTAAAGCAATGGAAAGCTGGCTGGCCAATCCGCAGCTTTTAGAAGCCGATTCCGATGCCGAATACGCCGCCGTCATCGACATTAATATGGACAACATCAAAGAACCGATTATCGCCTGCCCGAACGACCCCGACGACGTTTGCTTTATGTCGGAAAAATCCGGTACGGTAATTGATGAGGTATTTATCGGTTCGTGCATGACCAATATCGGCCACTTCCGCGCCGCCTCCAAACTTTTGGAAGGCAAGAGCGATATTCCCGTGCGCCTGTGGGTGGCACCGCCGACCAAGATGGATGCCAAAGAGCTGTCCGACGAAGGTCACTACGGCGTACTCGGCCGCGCCGGTGCGCGCATGGAAATGCCGGGCTGTTCGCTGTGTATGGGCAACCAGGCTCAGGTACACGAAGGTGCTACCGTGATGTCCACTTCCACCCGCAACTTCCCCAACCGCTTGGGCAAAAACACCAATGTGTTCCTGGGTTCGGCAGAGCTGGCGGCAATTTGCTCCAAATTGGGCAAAATCCCGACGTTGGAAGAATACCGCGCCAACATCGGTATCATTGATGAAAACAGTGCTCAGATTTACCGCTACATGAATTTCAATGAAATCGACACCTACAACGAAGTGGCGGAAAAAGTAAGCGTATAAAGCCGTTCTCTTTGTAATAAAAAAGGCCGTCTGAAACAAAATATGGTTTCAGACGGCCTTTTTCGTGCATAGCCATCAAGATTTAATCAAACGTATGTTCCGTAGCGGGGAAAGTTTTGTTTTTGACCGCCGCAACATAGGCTTTGACCGCCTCTTGTACGCTGCTCTGCCCCTGCATAAAGTTTTTCACAAACTTCGCCGTTTTGCCGGGGAATACGCCCAGCATATCGTGCATGACCAAAACCTGCCCGTCGCAATCCACGCCTGCGCCGATACCGATGGTCGGGCAGAGCACCGATTCGGTGACTTTCTTACCCATTTCAGACGGCACACATTCCATCAAAATCATGGCTGCGCCTGCGTCATCATGCGCCTTAGCATCATTCAGCAGCGCTTGGGCCTTATCGCCGCGCCCCTGCACTTTATAACCGCCGAAGGCGAACACCGACTGCGGCGTCAGGCCGATATGGGCGCACACGGGAATACCGCGCAGTTGCAGAAATTCGGTGGTTTCCGCCATCCACACGCCGCCTTCCAATTTCACCATATGCGCGCCCGCCGCCATCAATTCGGCAGCGGCGGCAAAAGCCTGCTCTTTGCTCTGCTGGTAAGCGCCGAATGGCAAATCGGTGACAATCATGGCATTTTTCGCACCTCGCGCCACGCATTCGGTGTGGTAACACATATCGCGCAGGCTGACCGGCAGCGTGGAAGTGCGCCCTTGTACCGCCATACCCAAAGAATCGCCGACCAGCAAAACATCCACGCCGGCGTCATCCATCAATGCGGCAAAACTGGCTTCATAAGCTGTCAGCATGGCGATTTTTTCGCCGTCCGCTTTCATTTTTTGCAGCGTATTTACAGTAATCATATTGCATTATTCCGTCGTTTTCAGACGGCCTTATCGTCAAAACTGGGCTATTATAAGACTTATGGACGTCAAACGCCATTTTGCGCGGTAAGCCCCTTAAGACGATACATATAAAAACAGCCCGAGCATTGCTGTTTGGGCTGTTTGAATTGGTGCCGGCGGCAGGAATCGAACTCGCGACCCCCTGATTACAAGTCAGGTGCTCTACCAACTGAGCTACACCGGCGCAACCAAACCTTGCGGCTTGATTGAAATTAAATTGTGGTGCCGGCGGCAGGAATCGAACTCGCGACCCCCTGATTACAAGTCAGGTGCTCTACCAACTGAGCTACACCGGCGGAAAACGGTATTATGCCGTTAAGACACCGCATAAGCAAGCATTTTTTAGCCACTGCCACGGCATGTAAAAAAAATATTTGATTTTTAAACAAATTAAATTCAGGCGTAACCATCACTCACTCAAACAATGCCGTCTGAAAAAAGCCGCCGATTCTGTTAAAATAAGCCGTTTTCCCCTCGTCCTGATTGAATCATTATGGCACAACACCCCTACCGCCGCCTGCGTGCGCCCAAGTCCCATCTGCCTGAGGTCGGTATTTCCGAAGAAGGCAACATCCGCTCGCTGCACTTGGGCAGTGCCACCATTCAAAGCTCGATGAACCTCGACCACCCTGCCGAATTGGTGCTGTCATACAGCCGCGCCATGATGGGCTGGCTGCTGTTTGCCGAAAAGCTGCCGCAACACATTACCCAAATCGGTTTGGGTGGTGGCTCGTTTGCGCGTTGGATCGATACCTACCTGCCCGCTACCCGCCAAACCGCCGTGGACATCAATCCGCAAGTGATTGCCGTGGCGCGCAGCCTGTTTGAGCTGCCGCCGGAGGGCAACACTTTTGAAATCATCGAAGCCGACGGCGCGGAATACATCAAAGTCTTGCGCCACAGCACCGATGTGATCTTGGTGGACGGCTTCGACAGCGTGCAGATTATTGACGAGCTGGTCGGTGAACCCTTCTTCCAAGACTGCCGCAACGCCTTGTCTTCAGACGGCATTTTCGTTACCAACTGGTGGAGCGGCGACAAGCGCTACCAGCTTTTTATCGAACGGCTGCTGAAAGTCTTTGAAGGCCGAGTGTTGGAGCTGCCCGCCGAAAGCCACGGCAATGTGGCGGTAATGGCGTTCCAAAGCAGCCCGAAAGAGCAGAATCTCGACAACCTGAAAAAACGCGCCGAAAAGCTGAGTGAGCGTTATGATTTGAATTTCAAACGCATGTTGGCCGATTTAAAAGCCAATAATCAAAACAACGGCAAGCATTTTTACCTGTAATCCCGCATAAGGAAACCCGACCATGCGCAAACTGACCGCACTCGCCCTGCTGACTGCCGCGCTAACCCTGACCGCCTGCGGTAACAGCCAACAATCCGATACCGACAAACCGGCCGCCGCCGAAAAAGTGGTGCAGGCATTTGAAAAAAGCAAAGAGCAGCGTTTTACCGAAGGTTTCCGCGAGAGCTTCGGTAAAGCCGTCAGCACCTCCTGTCTGGCTGCGGCGGAGCAAGCCAAAGTCGCCTCAGCTGAAGCCCAAACCCTCTGCACCTGCGCCGCTGAAAAAGCCGTGGGCGCATTAAGCGATGCCGACATTCTACGGATTCAGGAAGAAGGAGCGGATTCTCCGGTTGCCCAAGCGTTGCGACAGAAAGCGGAAAAAGCCGCCGATACCTGCCGCCGGTAGTTGCCCCTCACAGGCCGTCTGAATTTATGCTAACTTTCAGACGGCCTGCACACCACATAGAATAAGGATATTTTATGCTCAAACCCGACATCCTCCGTATCCCCGGCCCGGCCGGTTGCTTGGAAACCATCTTTCTGCCCGCGCAAGAACCCGCACGCGGGGTGGCGATACTCAACCACCCCAACCCGCTGCAAGGCGGCACCAACACCAACAAAGTGATTCAAACCGCCGCCAAAGCGCTCGCGCAGCTCGGTTTTCACTGCTACCTGCCCAATTTGCGCGGTGTGGGCAACAGTGAAGGCGAACACGATTACGGGCGCGGCGAAACGGCCGACTGTCTTGCCGTGATTGATTATGCCCGTGCGCAACACCCTGATGTGGCTGAATTTGCCTTAGCCGGTTTCTCTTTCGGCGGCTATGTCGCCACTTTTGCCGCGCAAGCGCGCACGCCCGATTTGCTGCTGCTTATCGGCCCGGCGGTACACCATTACACCGACCGCCCCGAGCCTTCATCCGTACCCGATGCCGCCAAAACGCTGCTGATTCACGGTGCCGATGACGAGGTGGTGGCAATCAGTAAAGCCCTGTCGTGGGCGGAACCGCAGAATCTGCCTGTGGTGGCGATTGCCGGTTCGTCGCATTTCTTCCACGGCAAATTGATTGTATTGCGCGATACGATTTTGCGTTTTGCACCGGCGCTGCTGGATAATTCGGTCAAATAAACAAAATGCCGTCTGAAAACGCTGATTTTCAGACGGCATTTTGACGTAAGCCGATTGACAACCAAAGCAGTGGACATCCCGCGTAGGGTGGGCATTTATGCCCACGCGGTTTAGGTTTGTCATGCCGGTTATCTATTGGAACGACAACTGCGTGGGCAACAACTTGCCCACCCTACGAATCTCCTAGCTGTTCATCAGCCACCACTGCAAGCCCACCAGCGTTTTCGCGTCGCGGATTTCATCATTGGCCAAAGCCTCTTTTACCTGCTCACGGTTCATCAACACGGTTTCAGTGATTTCGTCTTCGTCATTGCTCAACGTGCTGCCCAAGCGCACACCCTCGGCTTGATAGAGGTACATTTTTTCATCGCAAAAACCGACAGCAGTGTAAAAGGTATGCAGCAGCTTCACGCTGTCGGCAGCATAAGGCGTTTCCTCCGCCAATTCGCGCAAAGCGCATTCGGAGGGATCTTCCCCCGCAACATCTAGCTTGCCCGCCGGCAGTTCCAACACCGCTTGATCGGCGGCATAACGCCATTGGCGCACCAGCACCACTTCGTCATTATCCGTTACCGCCAACACGCAGGCCGCACCCGGATGACGAATCACCACGCGCTGGCTTTCGTTGCCGTTGGGCAGACGGATTTTGTCGCGGCTGATGGTAACAAAAGTACCTTCGTAAATCGGTTCGCTGCTGATTTTGGTTTCTTTTAAGTCCATGTGTTTATTTTCCTTTCTCTTCGCTCTTAAAGGCCGTCTGAAAGATTTTTCAGACGGCCAATCGGTTAACGCAAACGGTCCATGGAAATCACTGCCGTCCATACTCCATATTAAGCCGTCGCCAATCAGTCCGACAATACTGACCGTGTCCAAAGCTAAGGTTATCGGCGTAGCAATGGCTTTTAAAACGTTTTTACCCGCCGCACCTTTATTCAATCCGCGTTTTTGCGCATAAATGCTGATTGGAACTGTCTGTTTGAAACGATAATCCACCGCTGTGTTTTGCGGCTTGCTATATAGCCAGCCTTTTACCGTATAACACCGCTCATACCTTTCTCCCGTTTTCAGCTGCGCTCGAGGGGAATACCACAATTTTCTCAACTTTTGCAATTCCCCCTGAGTTTCAGGGAAATAGACCAAACAGAATTCACTCGTGAAACCGTTACCGTCACGGCTCATGATAACCGGCAACGATGTCAAAGATTTGCCGGTATCGAGCGTATAGGGGACATTTTCTTTTTTCTTGCCGATAATTTGAAATGGCTTAGCCATCTTCGCCTCAACCAACTGCAACACATCATCCGAGCTACCGGGGTTCAAGCCTAACCAATATTTTTGCCCCATCATGACCAAACTGCCCGCTTTCAGATTATCCGTGTCCTGCTGCACTTTACCGAACGCATAAATCTGATCTTCCCCAACCTGTTTCTCTTGATAGGTATAGCTTCTATTACTTCCGTCCCACATCAAAGCCGTACACCCCCGTCAGCGCGACAGCGCAACCCAACATACCCGCTATGTTCAACCACTTCATTTTATACCGTCCTTTAAATTCAATGTGATACGCGAAACCTCATATCAGGCCGTCTGAAAACCTTTTCAGACGGCCTTTCACGCATTCCTACGGTTTGCCGCCGTCAAAATTCCACATAAACAAATCGCCCAGCAAGCCGACCACGCTGACAGTATCTAAAGCGATGGTTAAAGGCGTGGCGATGACTTTCAAGGTATTGCCCGCCACCCGGCCTTTGTTGATTTTCATTTTTTCGATATAAATTCTCACCGGTACGCTGCTTTGGAAACGGTAGTCCTCACGGGCATTGACCGGCTTGGCAAACAGAGTGCCGCCGGTTTGGAAGCATTGTTTGAAATAACGGTCACCGCCCTCGAATCCGATAGCCTTCAATTTCGCTTTTTCATCGGCATTATTGGCGCGGTACGCCAGGCAAAAGCGGCTTTCAAACGTCATGCTATCCTTATCCAAATTGACCGGCAATGCGCTTAATTCAGACGGTGCACGCAGCGCAGCACTATCTTCCGGCTTAATAGTAAAGCGGTTCGGCAAATCAATGTTCAAAACCGGCAACAGCTTTTCAGCACGCTCGGGCGGAATCACAAACCAATATTGTCCGCCCATCATCACCAAGCTGCCTTTTTGCAACTCGCCGTCCGTTTTACGGGCAAGGCCGAAGGCATAGATATTGTCCTTGGCAACATCGACTTCGTCCCGATAACGGATATTGGGGCCGCCGCTGCCGGCGCTCCACATCATAGCGGTACAGCCCGACAATGCGGCAGCCGCCACGCAAGCCGCCGATAATACACGGATATTCATCATGCTTTCCTTATAAAAAAGATACTGCATAAAAAGATACTGCTTGATTGAAAAACAAAACAGGCCGTCTGAAATCTTTTTCAGATGGCCTCTCCGACTCACGCTTCTTTACTGCGCTCAATCTCCACGCCCACTTCTTTCACATCCGGCAAAATACCCAGTTTCACAATGCGCACGCGCACCCACAATGCGCCGAAATCCTGCAAAACCAGCGTCGCCACATGCTCCGCCAGCATTTCCAAGAGCAGGAAATCCTGTTCGCGCAAACTGCGGCGCACGGCTTCGCACACGTCGCCGTAGTGTACCGTATCGGCGATGTCGTCGCTCAAGGCGGCTTTTTGCGCCACGCCGATGTCCAAATCCAAAATCAGGGTTTGCAACTGCTCGCGTTCCCAGTCGTACACGCCGATTAAAGTGTCGGCCTTCATGCCGCGTAAAAAGATTTTATCCATTTGCATCGTCCGTTTTTTTGGATAGAATAAGCACTTCATTGTAAGCAAAGCGTCAAAAATGTTCAATGTATTGGCAGTAACCGCTTCCTATCTCATCGGCTCGCTCTCGTTTGCCGTTATCGTATCCAAATGCTACGGCATGGACGACCCACGCACTTACGGTTCGGGCAATCCGGGTGCCACCAATGTCTTGCGCAGCGGCAAGAAAAAAGCCGCCGCGCTGACCCTGCTCGGCGACGCGCTCAAAGGCTTGGTGGCGGTGGTATTGGTACGCTGCCTGCAAGACAAATTCGGCTTGGCCGACAGCACGGTCGCGCTCTCTGCCGTGGCTGCGCTGGTCGGGCATATGTGGCCGGTGTTTTTCGGCTTTAAGGGCGGTAAGGGTGTCGCCACCGCGCTGGGCGTATTGCTGGCCTTGTCGTGGCCGACGGCGCTGGTGTGCGCGTTGGTATGGCTGGTAATGGCGTTCGGCTTTAAAGTTTCCTCGCTGGCAGCTCTAGTGGCGACGGTCATCAGCCCGATTGCGGCGTATTTTTTTATGCCGTATGGGTCTTGGGTATGGGCAACAGCAGTGATTGCCGTATTGGTACTGTACCGGCATAAAAGCAATATCCAAAACCTGCTCTCCGGCAAAGAGAGCAAAATCGGCGATAAGGCCGGTAAATAGCCGCAAACGTATTGCGCAAAAGCCCGACAGCGTTCGGGCTTTGTTTTATCCTGCGCGTCATCGGGCAATGCTGCTTTTTCAGACGGCCTCGTTCAAAAAAGTAAGCAACAATCCGTTTGATTTTATGCATAAAACTTGCTTAGGCCGTCTGAACGGATTATCATCGCCGTTTATTTTTTATCCCCCTGTTTTTTGTGATGCCATTGAAAACATACGCCAAACATGCATTGACCGCCCTGACCGCGCTCGCCCTCTCCGCCTGTTCGCTGGTAAAATACCAACCGCTTGAAACCATTGATAAAGTCGATTTAACCAAGGGCTACCGTCTGGAGCGCCAACAAGCCGACTGGAGCAAAGACGACACCCTGGTGGTGTTGATGTTTTCCGGCGGCGGCACACGTGCGGCGGCTTTGGGCTACGGCGTGTTGGAAGAGCTAAACCGTTCCCAAGTCACCATCGGCGGGCAAAACAAATCCCTGCTGGAGCATGTCGATGTGGTCATCGGCGTATCCGGCGGCTCGGTATTGGCGGCCTATTACGCGCTTAACGGAAAAGACACCATCCCCGCTTTCTACAAACGCTTCCTGCGCCAAAATTTCCAGCGCACCATCATCAAACAGGCTTTCTCCGCCGCCAACCTACCGCGCTTGGCCTCGCCCGAGTTCGGCCGTGGCGATTTGTTGCAAGAGCAGTTTGAAACCTATCTCTTCGGCGACAAAACCTTTGATGATTTGGACAAACACCGCAAAGGGCCGTTTGCCATCGTGACCGCTTCCGACATGGGCACGTCTTCGCAACTGAAATTCATTCAGGAAAGTTTCGACCCGATGTGCCTGAATCTGGGCGATTTGCACATTGCCCGCGCCGTGGCCGCCTCCAGCGCCGTGCCGCTGGTGTTTGCCCCCGTTACACTCAACAACAACGGCGGCAACTGCGGTTATCAGATTCCGAAAAGCATCGCAGCCGTCCTTGACAGCAGTAAAACCCAAGCGCAACGCAACGCCATCCGCTCAAGATGGGAAAACACCTATGAGCAATATGCCGACAGCAAAGCGCGTCCGTATATCCACCTGCTCGACGGCGGCCTGACCGACAATCTCGGCATGCGCGTCTTGTTGGACTTCGCCGACCTGAGTTCGGACACCATGATGCAGCGGATGCATCAGGCCGGTATCCGCCGCTTGGTTATCATCAGCGTCAATGCGCAAAACGAATTAACCAAAGAAATCGACAAATCCGCCAACGTACCCGGCGTGGCCAGCGTGGTCAGCGCGATTGTCGATATTCCGATTGACCGCTATTCGCAAAATACGCTGCAAAATTTCCGCATGTTTGCCGAACAATGGAACAGCGAGCAAGGCAAACTGCCCGCCGACAAGCAGGTTAACCTGTCGTTTGTCAGCCTTAATTTGCGCGATTTGACCGACCCCGCCATGCGCCAAAAAATGCTGAACGTCCCCACCAGTTTCTATCTACCCGCCGAAGATGTGGACAACCTGCGCCAATCCGCAACCTTCCTAATGCAAAACTCGTCCGAGTATCAAAAGCTGTTGAAAGATTTGGGCGCAAAACCCAACTTGAAAGCCGCCGAAACAACAGAAAACGACGACAATGATGACAACGGTGCCGATTATGTACCGATTGCCCAACGCTATCCGGCAGCAGCAAGCGCAGTAAACGCAGCGCAATAAGTCCGTCAGGTTTCCAACCACTTTCAGACGGCCTATAATGCCGTCTGAAAGCAAACTTTTATTTTTCTATAACAATATGAATCCGAACACACCCGAAGTTACCCCCATCGACCGCCCCGTCCTCGTTCCGCCGGGCGGACATAAAAAAGTTTTGCTGCACTCCTGCTGCGCCCCCTGCTCGGGCGAAGTGATGGAAGCCATGCTCGCCAGCGGTATCGACTACACCATTTATTTTTACAATCCCAATATCCATCCGCATAGAGAATACATGCTGCGCAAAGAGGAAAACATCCGCTTTGCTGAAAAATTCGGCATTCCGTTTATCGACAAAGACGACGATTACGAAAACGACCGCAAAGAGTGGTTTGAAAAAGCCAAAGGCATGGAACACGAGCCGGAGCGCGGTATCCGCTGCACCATGTGCTTTGACATGCGCTTTGAAAAAGCCGCCCAATACGCGCATGAAAACGGTTTTCCCGTGTTAACCAGCTCGCTGGGCATTTCCCGCTGGAAAGACATGAAACAGATTAACGGCTGCGGCCAACGCGCCGTCGCGCCCTACGATGACGTGGTTTATTGGGATTTCAACTGGCGCAAAGGCGGCGGCAGCGCACGCATGATTGAAATCAGCAAACGCGAACATTTCTACCAGCAGGAATACTGCGGCTGCGCCTATTCGCTGCGCGACTCCAACGCCCACCGCCGCTCGCAAGGCCGCGTGCCGATTAAATTAGGCGTTTTGTATTACGGCGATGATTCAACAATTTACGAGCCGCAAATGATTAAAGTGGACAAATAATTCTGACCGCAAATTATCCAGATAACAAAATGCCGTCTGAAATTTCAGACGGCATTTTTTATGGCTTTACTTAATCAATGACCAAGGGCGCAAATGATTTGACCGTTTCGTCCACTGCTTTCACACGTGCCAAAAATTCTTCCAACTGTGCCAGCGGCAAGGCGCTCGGGCCGTCGCAGCGGGCTTGGTCGGGGTTTTCGTGCGATTCGAGGAACAAACCGGCTAAACGGGTGGCCATACCTGCCAGCGCCAAATCCAAGACCTGGCTGCGGCGGCCGCCCGAAGCAGCCGCGCCGGAGTCGCGTGTTTGCAGGGAGTGGGTTACATCGAAAATAATCGGTGTATCAGCGCAGGTTTTCTTCATCACGCCGAAGCCCAGCATGTCCACCACCAGATTGTCGTAGCCGAAATTCGCGCCGCGTTCGCACAAAATCAGCTTATCATTGCCCGCTTCATGGAATTTTTCCACGATGTTTTTCATTTGCGACGGGCTGAGAAACTGCGGCTTTTTGATGTTGATGACGTTGCCGGTTTTCGCCATCGCCACCACCAAATCGGTTTGGCGCGCCAAAAACGCGGGCAGTTGGATAACGTCGCACACTTCCGCCACCGGCTGGCATTGGTAAGGCTCGTGTACATCGGTAATCACCGGCACATTAAATTCTTTTTTGACCGCTTGAAAAATCTTCATGCCCTCGTCCAAACCCACGCCTCGGAAGGAATGGATAGACGAGCGGTTGGCTTTGTCAAATGAAGCTTTAAACACATACGGAATGCCGAGTTTGTCGGTAACTTTGACATACTGTTCGCAAGCGCGCAGCGTGGAATCCAAGTCTTCCAAAACATTAATGCCGCCAAACAGGGTAAACGGCAGGTCGTTGCCGACGGTAATATCGTTGATTTTTACATTCATGGCAGAGCCTTTCTCAAACAAGGCCGTCTGAAAAATATCGCTTTTTCAGACGGCATATTAGGTTACAAAACCGTATGCGGCGGTTCGTAAGTAATCACATCCCGGATTTTGTTTTGCTCATCCACCAGCACCACTTTCGGCTCATACGCGGCGATTTCCGGCTCAGACAACATCACATACGACATGATAATCACAATATCGCCCTTCTGCACCAACCGCGCCGCCGCACCGTTCAGACACACCACGCCGCTGCCGCGCTCGCCGGCAATGGTATAGGTTTCCAAACGCGCGCCGTTGTTGTTGTTGACGATGGACACTTTTTCATTGACGCAGATACCGGCGGCATCGAGCAAATCCAAATCGACGGTAATGCTGCCGACATAGTTTAAATCGGCTTCGGTAACGGTGGCACGGTGTATCTTGCCGCCGAGCATGGTACGGAACATGGGTTTCCTTCTTTCAAATTCATCTTGCGTTTTCAGACGGCCTGATTCAATAAAGGCCGTCTGAAAACGAAAAGCGCTATTATAACCCCAACTGCGCCTTCATCCAGCGCAAATAAGGCACAAATCCGCGCGATACCGTCTGCATCAGGATTTGCGGACATTCGTAGCTGTGGTGGGCGCGGATGGTTTTTTCGATTTCGCCGTAATAACAACGCGCCGTTTTAATCACCAAGCGCGTTTCCGGATCGCGGTAGATTTCGCCCTGCCACACATACTGGCTGGTGATGTCTTCATATTGTACGCAGGCGGCAAGCTGCTTTTGCAGCAGCAGTAAGCCGATTTTCTCGGCTTCTTCGCGCGTGGCGGTTGTGGTGGTAATGATTACGGGTTTGAAATGCGGCATTTCAGACGGCCTCCGTTAATGAATCCATACTTCCCATACCAACATCAGCCCAATCAGCATGAAGATCAAACCGCAAATGCGGTTGAGCCACATCAGGCGTTGCCCTTGATTGAGCCAATCGGCCAATTTTTTCCCGCTGCCGGCATAAATAAACTGCCATAAGTTTTCAATCAGGAAAAAGCCGACAACCAAAATCGCATACTGCGGCAGCAAAGGCTGGGAAAAATCAATAAATTTCGGGAAAAACGCTACAAAAAACAAAATCGCTTTCGGATTGGACAGGCTGACCCAAATGCCGTTTTTAAACAACTGCCACGACGCAGGAGCGGCTTTCAACACGCCTTCCTGCAAATGGCTGCCCGAATCCCGATAGCTGCGCACACCCAGATAAAGCAAGTAGGCCGCACCCGCCAATTTGATGACGGTAAGCAGCCACGGCATTTTTGCGCTAATCAGCGACAGCCCGAACAAGGAGGTAAACAGCAGGACAAACAGCCCTAGCATCAACCCCGCCATCACCCATAGCGTTTTTTTCACGCCATAATTCATGCCGCACTGAAAGGCAAAAATCATGTTCGCGCCCGGTGCGGCTGAAACCAAAAACGTGCTGGCGGCAAAAAATAAAAAGTTAGCCCATGTCATAAGGCGGTTTCTCTAACAAAGCGGTTTTCAGACGGCCTTTAAAACTTGAAATTCAGCACCGGCCAGCCCTTTACCGCTGCTTCCGCCGCCAGCTCTTCATCGGGGTTGACCGCCACCGGCTCGTTAACATAGTGCAGCAGCGGCAAGTCGTTTTTCGAGTCACTGTAAAAATACACTTTGTCGTAGTCGTCGAAACTTTCGCCGC
Source organism: Neisseria perflava (assembly GCF_024170405.1). Taxonomy (GTDB): domain Bacteria; phylum Pseudomonadota; class Gammaproteobacteria; order Burkholderiales; family Neisseriaceae; genus Neisseria; species Neisseria perflava_B. The sequence goes on from NZ_JALJYC010000005.1 coordinate 28,829, forward strand.
GTGCGGCCAGCCATTGGTTGAGGCGGGTGATTTTGCCCTCTTTCAAGCTGGGTGTGCCAATGTAGTTGCCGGTATAGCGGCCGTCGGCACCGATTTCTAATTGTGTGCCAATCACATTTTCAATGCCGAATTCGCGGCAAATCGGCGTGATGATAAATTCGTTGGTAGATGAAATCACCAATAATTCGTCGCCAGCGGCTTGATGGCTTTGCACCAGCATACGCTGCATGGGCGTGATATGCGGCGTGATGAACTCAGCCATAAATTCGCGGTGCATGTCGGCCAATTCTTCCATGCTGTAACGGGTCAGCGGCGCAAGATGGAATTTTAAAAATTCGTCTATATTCAGGCAGCCGTTGCGGTAGTCTTGGTAGAATTTTTCGTTTTGCGCTTCGGTGTAAGCCACATCTACCAAGCCTTTTTTCATCAGGTATTGCGGCCAGCTGTGGTCGGAGTCGGTGTTGATGAGTGTGTTGTCGAGATCGAAGATGGCGAGGTTTTTCATTCGGTTTCTTCCTGTTGTTTTAAAAGTTGGCGCAACAGCGGCAGGGTAATGCGTTTGCCCATCATCACGGCGTAGTTGTCGAGCGTGTCCAGCATTTGCAGCAGGCTGTCCATGTCGCGCCGCCAGTGGTGCAAAAGATATTCGAAAATTTCGGGGTCAACCGTCACCTGCCGCGCCGCCGCCATGCTCACTAGCGCGTCGATTTTTTCTTGATCGGTCAGCGGTTTGACTTCATACACCAGGCAATAGGCCATGCGCGTGCGCAAATCTTCGCGGATGACCAACTGTTGCGGCGTGTATTCCGAACCGAGCAGCAGAAAGCCTTTGCCGCTGTTGCGAAAACGGTTGAAAATGGCAAATAATAAGGCCTGTTCTTCGTTGTTTAGCCGCTCGACTTGGTCGATGGCAAGGTATTCGGCGGTAAAGGCGGCATCGGTCAGCGGGGTAACGGCGGCGTCGATATACACGGCTTTTTTGCCCGCATCTAAGGCTTGCGCAATCCACGCTTGCAAGAGGTGGCTTTTGCCCGCGCCCTGTTCGCCCCAGACATAGATAAACTGCCCGTGGCGGTGTTGTAACACATACACCAGCTCGGCGTTGGACGTGCCGAGGAATTTATCAAAACTCGGGTAGTCGTGGGCGGCGAAATCGAAAATCAGCTGGTTCACGGGCGCTCTGGCGGGAAAGGTTGGAATAGCTTTATTGTACGTTGTTTCCCGCCGCCCTTTCAAGCTGCGAGGATGTTCAGACGGCCTTTGCAAGCGCTTTTTATGACTGCTTTCGTCCGCTTGTCGGGTTTCTTTGGAATGTTTGGCCATTTCATTTTAAAATAGCGCATTCTATTTCAGACGGCCGTCTGAAATATCCTTTATTTTCAGGAAGACACTGTGATTGACACTCTGATGACCCTTTTCGGCGGCATGATTGATTTCATCCTGCACATCGACCAACATCTGACCGAGTTGGCCACGCAATACGGCGTATGGATTTATGCCATTCTGTTTTTGATTATTTTCTGCGAAACCGGCTTGGTGGTCACGCCTTTCCTGCCGGGCGATTCGCTCTTGTTTGCTGCAGGCGGGATTGCCGCCGTGGGCAGCATGAATATTCATATCATGGTGTTGGTCTTGCTGGCCGCCGCCATCATCGGCGACGCGGTCAATTTTATGATTGGCAAATATTTCGGCGCCAAGCTGTTCTCGAATCCCGATTCCAAAATTTTCCGCCAGTCTTATCTCGATAAAACACACGCGTTTTATGAAAAACACGGCGGCAAAACCATCGTCATCGCCCGCTTTGTGCCGATTGTGCGCACCTTCGCCCCGTTTGTGGCCGGTATGGGCAATATGCACTACGGCACGTTCCTGCGCTACAACATCATCGGCGCGGTGGCTTGGGTCTTGCTGTTTTCCTACGGCGGCTATTTCTTCGCCAATATTCCGGCAGTGAAAAACAATCTGGGCTTGGTGTTGGGCGCGATTATCGTGATTTCGGTATTGCCCGGCGTGATTGAAGTCTTGCGTGCACGCCGTGCCGCGAAAAAAGAGCAGTAACGCTCCATCCGGATAAACCAAGGCCGTCTGAAAATTATCATATTTTCAGACGGCCTCTTCATTACATTTACATTTGGCAGGGAAACCGATTATTTAATCACTTCCTGTTTTTTCACGCCTTTGGCTTTGACCGTGGCAATCATGCCGTCAATGCCTTTTTGCTTAATCAAATCGCCAAACTGGTTGCGGTACACCGTTACCAAGCTGGTGCCGTCAACTTTGATGTTGTAAATTTTGTAAAGCGAACCGTTTTGATACAGCTGGTAAGCCACTTCATATTTATTGCCGCTGGCGGTTTGCAGTTCGGTAAACACATCCACTTTATTGCCGTTGTTAACCAATTTCGGCAATACTTTCACCTGCGCATTTTGCGCACCGCTCAACAGCGAATGCGAATACATAGACACGACCATGTCGCGGAACGCAGCGATAAAATCGGTTTTCTGTTTGGCAGAAAAATCGCGCCACGGCTGGCCGACGGCTAAAGCGGAAATACGCTCGTAGTCCAGATAACGGCCGGCGTAGCTTTCCACCTGTTTCACTTTCGCCGCTTCGTTCAGCGAACCATTGCGCGCGATTTTCAAAACAGTATCCACGTTTTGCTGCATTTGCACCTGAGCAGGATGAGTTGCCGCAGCAGCATAAGGCGCAACCACGGCCATGGGCGCAGCCACCAAAAGAGCGGTCAGATAACGGTTCATTTATTTTCCTCGAATGAGTGTCGTAAAAGCGCCATTCTAATCCTTTGCAAGCGCAGGAATATTTAACAAAATGTAAAACCGCGAAAGGCCGTCTGAAACCCGCCGCTATTTTTTCACAAACGAAACAAACAACTAAATATTCAGACGGCCTCCCAACCGGATAAACACTTTACAAAACCACACCCCTTCCCTATAATGCCAATCTTTCCACCGCCCAGGTGGCGAAATTGGTAGACGCAGGGGACTCAAAATCCCCCGCCGCAAGGTGTGTCGGTTCGAGTCCGACCCTGGGCACCAAATATTAAAAACCGCATGAAACGCTTGTTTCATGCGGTTTTTGTTTGACTAATCAAGCGTAAAAATGCAGCAAGGCCGTCTGAAAAATATTTCAGACGGCCTTGCTGCATTTTGCTGGTTTACGGGCAAGGATTACTGATTTCCGCGTGCACCGCGTTCACCGCTTATCACATCATCCGGCAAGATAATATCCGCCGTGGCAATGTTTTCCTGCAACTGGGCGATGGAAGTCGCGCCGATGATGTTGGAGGCAACGAATTTTTACTGCGTGACAAAAGCCAACGACAATTGAGTCAGGGTCAGACCGGCTTCGTCGGCGATTTGGGCGTAGCGCTCTACCGCTTCCATGCCCTTGGGCTTGCTGTAACGCTGGAAACGCTCAAACAACACCAAGCGGCTGTCGGCCGGTTTTGCGCCGTGGCGGTATTTGCCACTCAACACGCCCATCGCCAAAGGCGAGTAAGCCAGCAGCGGCACGTCTTCGCGCAGGGCGATTTCGCTCAAGCCGACTTCAAAGCTGCGGTTGAGCAGGTTATACGGATTTTGGATGGAGGCTACGCGCGGCAGCTCGGGGTTTTGCTCGTATTGGTTCAGATAACGCATACGCCCCACGGGGTTTCGTTGGACACGCCGAATGCGCGGATTTTGCCCTGCTTCACCAGTTCGCCCATTGCATCGACAATTTCGACAAAGGCGGTAAACTGCTCGTTGTCAGCTAATTGCACCAAACCCAGTTTGCCGAAAAAATTGCCTTGACGTTCCGGCCAATGCAATTGGTATAAATCCAGATAATCGGTATTTAGGCGTTTCAGGCTGGCTTCGCAGGCCTCGAAAATTTGCGCACGGGAAAAATCGTTGCCGTTGCGGATGTAGTTGTCCAAACGGTTGGCGGAAGTCGGGCCTGCGATTTTGCTGGCCAACACAAAATCATCGCGTTTGCCGCGCGCTTTAATCCATGAGCCGATATAACGCTCGGTGGTGGTATAGGTTTCTTTGCTCGGCGGCACGGGGTACATCTCGGCCGTGTCGATAAAATTCACGTCGTTCGCCAGCGCGAAATCCAGTTGCTCATGCGCCTCAGCTTCGCTGTTTTGCTCGCCCCAAGTCATCGTACCCAAGCAGATTTTGCTCACTTGGATACCGCTTTTGCCTAATGTTCTTTGTTCCATATTATCACTCCGTTTAATAGGTTTTCAGACGGCCTTGGATAGGGTAAGGCCGTCTGAAAGAAGATTTTTATGGCTGCCCGTTTGAAACATATCCCGTCAACAGGTGGCTGACAGACCGCTATTGTCCGACAGCAGTCATTAATAATGCCGCCGCCGGAAACTGAATGCGCCGCTGCTGTCCGTTTCCAAAATATAACGCCCGTTTTGCACGGCGGCATAGCCCGATGCGCCGCTGTGATACGGCTGCAAGGCGGCATGGCGTATCAGGTAGGCCGAAATTTTATCCGGCTCTTGCGCAACATTGGCGGTCAGGCGGGCAAACAGTTTGGCGCAAATGCCCTCTTGCGGCCAACCGGCCGAATTGCCGGAACGGTCGGTTTCCATGCATTGCCCGTTAACGGCTTCCAAATCGCCGCGATGGTTGCCGACGGCTTCCAGCATGTTTTGTCCACCGTCCAAACCGACAATCGGATAGCGCACGCGGGTTTTGCCGTCTTCCCCCCGGCTGCTTTGCCCAGCGCCCAGCGGCAAGCCGCGCCACACGTCGGCGCTGATAAATTTAACGAGGAATACCGGCTTGGGGGCATTGTCGGCGGGCTTTTTCGGCGTTTGCTCGTCTGCGCCGCCGCAGGCCGCCAGCAAAACGGCTGTCAGCAATACGGGAGAAAATTTCATCGGATGTTCCTTGTCAGCCGTTAATCTTAAAACAATGCTATTATAGCAGCCGTTACCCACGTTTGCGCCGATTTGCCATGATGATTTTTAATATCGCCGTCGTCCATTTACTCGGTATGATGACGCCCGGTCCCGATTTTTTCTATATCGCACGCACCGCTGCGGTTAGCGGGCGCAAAAACGCCGTCTGTGCCGCATTCGGCATTGTGGTCGGCGTAATGTTTTGGGCATCGGCCACCATGCTCGGCTTGGCGCTGCTGCTCAAGGCGTTTCCAGCCTTTAATGCCATGTTGATGGTTTTGGGCGGCGGTTATTTGATGTATTTGGGCTGGCAAATGGTGCGTGTACGCGAAAGTGCGCAATTTCAAGAATACCGTGCCGCCGCGCCTGCTGCGGTATCTTCGCCGCTAAATGAGGCGAAAAAAGGGCTGCTGGTCAATCTCTCCAATCCCAAAGTGGTGATTTACTTCAGCAGCGTCATGTCGGCGGTATTGTCGGAAATCCGTTCCGGTTGGCAGATTGCAGGCGTGTTGCTGCTGCTGTTGGCCGAAACGCTGGCGTATTTCAGCGCCATCGCCCTGCTCTTTTCCGGCCAAACGGTCAAACGCTTTTATAGCCGTTACAGCCGCTGGCTGGACAATTTTGCCGGACTGTTTTTTCTCGGCTTCGGCGCGTATCTGATTTACCGCGCATTGGCCGTCTGAAAATTCCGTTTCTTCCCCTTTCTCCGTGTTTTTATTTTATAATCAAAATCCTGCCTACCCCATCCGAGGATAATAAGGATATGACGACTTGGTTTATCGCCGCCGCGCTGCTGCTGATTTTCGAGCTGTTTGCCGGTACGGTTTATCTGCTGGTGGTCAGCGCCGCCCTCTTCGGCGCGGGCGTGGTGGCTTGGTTGACCGACAATATCACGGCGGCCGTCATCACCGCTGCCGTTTTGTCTGCGCTCGGCATTTGGCTGTCGCAAGGCTGGATACGCGAACACCGCCGCAGCCCCGCTGAAGAAATGGCGCAAAACGATTTGGACATCGGCCAAACTGTGCAAATCCTGCGCCATCTACACACCGACCGCTACGAAGTCTTGTATCGCGGTACGCACTGGCAGGCGCAGGCGCTCAACCCCGCTTCCGTTTCCCAGCCACACACCGCCGTGATTACCGGCAAAAACGGTAATGTTTTATTGGTTCATCTGCATTAAACGTCTGTTGTAACGCTTGTAAGGAGCAACCCTATGGAATTGTTATACAGTTTTCCCGTTTTGATTTTGATTGTCGTCGTTTTGTTCGGCTTCAAAGCCTTTACCGTCGTGCCGCAGCAAGAGGCCTATATTGTCGAGCGTTTAGGGCGTTTTTACAAAGTGCTCAATCCCGGCCTGAACATCCTGATTCCCTTTATCGACCGCGTGGCCTACCGCCATTCGCTCAAAGAAATCCCGCTGGACGTGCCCAGCCAGGTGTGTATCACCCGCGACAACACCCAGCTTACCGTTGACGGCATTATCTATTTCCAAGTCACCGACCCTAAGCTGGCCTCCTATGGCACCAGCAACTACATCCTCGCCATCACCCAGCTGGCGCAAACCACACTGCGCTCGGTTATCGGTCGCATGGAATTGGACAAAACCTTTGAAGAGCGTGACGAAATCAACAGCATTGTCGTGGCCGCGCTGGACGAAGCCGCCGTATCTTGGGGCGTGAAAGTGTTGCGTTACGAAATCAAAGACCTGATTCCGCCGCAGGAAATCCTACGCTCCATGCAGGTGCAGATTACCGCCGAACGTGAAAAACGCGCCCGTATCGCCGAATCCGAAGGCCGCAAAATCGAGCAAATCAACCTCGCCAGCGGCCAGCGCGAAGCCGAAATTCAACAGTCCGAAGGCGAAGCGCAAGCCGCCATCAACGCCTCCAACGGCGAAAAAGTCGCCCGTATCAACCGCGCCCAAGGCGAAGCCGAAGCCCTGCGTTTAGTGGCCGAAGCCAACGCCGACGCCATCCGTCAAATCGCCGACGCGCTGCAAACACCGGGCGGTAATGAAGCGGTGAACCTGAAAGTGGCCGAGCAATATGTAGCCGCGTTCTCCAAACTGGCCAAAGAAGGCAACACCCTGATTATGCCCGCCAACGTCGCCGACATCGGCAGCTTGGTCAGCGCCGGATTAAAGATTGTGGAAGGCAACAAAAATCCGCTTGCGAAATAAATAAAAAGGCCGTCTGAAACGGCCTTTTTATTATATTATTCAAAACTATAACGATATGGGACTTGGATGATAATCCCGCTACGCCGCTAAATTTAGCAGTACAGGCAACCCAACCTGCCTGCCTTTTCAGACGGCCTCCGCCACCCACTGCGGTAACTTAGCTTTGCCTTTGCATAATGCCTGCAAGCGCTGCACACCGTCTTTTTCAAACACCAAATCCACCCCGCTTTGCAAACGCAAAACCACGGCGGCTTTTTCTTCGGTTTTGATAAAATCAATATGCTGTCGAATCAGCGCACCCAATACCTCATTTAGGTTCAACTGCTCCGTCTGCGCGAATATCCACGGCCGCAGCATAATCGAACGCCCGCCGTGTACGCCTTCAAACGCTAGGTTTTCTACTCTAATCTGATTCAGACGGCCGTCTGAAAAATGAAATTCCACATTGCCGTAAAGCCAGATGTTCCAGCCTTTTTTCACCACCAAACCGCCGGACACACAATCGGGATCAGGGAACATCTGCAAAATCGCCTCATCGCTCTGCCCGATTTCGATATAATCAAAACGGCCGCTTCTGATAAATTCACACATATCGACGGTAATGGGGAAATTGAATTTCATGGCTGCTGCTTTCAAATCGCTGAGTGCTTATCTTAGATTAAATCACTATTAATATCAATTCTCATTATCTTATAATTATCTAAAAAGGCCGTCCGAAAATCTTTTTTGATTTTCAGACGACCTTTTTCTTCTAACTAATCAATTAGTTACTTATCACTCAAACACCAGCTTGCCATCTTTCGCATCGATTTTGATTTCGCTTTCCGGCGCATATTGTCCGGCCAGCAGCACTTTGGCCAACGGGTTTTCGATTTCGGACTGGATGGCGCGTTTGAGCGGACGCGCACCATATACCGGATCGAAACCGGCTTGCGCCAATACGTCCAAAGCGGCATCGGTCACGCTCAAATGCAAATCTTGCGCTTCCAGACGTTTTTCCAAACCGCGCAGTTGGATTTTGGCGATATTGCGGATGTTTTCTTGGTTCAAGCCGTGGAACACCACCACTTCGTCGATACGGTTAATCAATTCGGGGCGGAAGTAGGCTTTTACGTCTTCCATCACCACTTCTTTGAGCGCATCGTAATCGGCAGTACCCATTTCCTGAATGTGCTGGCTGCCGATGTTGGAAGTCATCACAATCACGGTGTTTTTGAAGTTCACGGTACGGCCTTGTCCGTCGGTCAGACGGCCGTCATCCAAAACTTGCAGCAGGATGTTGAAGACATCAGGGTGGGCTTTTTCCACTTCGTCGAGCAAAATCACGCTGTACGGTTTGCGGCGTACCTGTTCGGTCAGATAACCGCCCTCTTCGTAGCCGACATAGCCCGGCGGCGCGCCGATTAAGCGGGCAACCGCGTGTTTTTCCATATACTCCGACATATCGATGCGGATCAAGTGGTCTTCTCTGTCAAACAAAAAGCCCGCCAGCGTTTTGCACAATTCGGTTTTGCCCACACCGGTGGGGCCCAAAAACAGGAAGCTGCCGTAAGGTTTGTTCGGGTCGGCCAAACCGCTGCGGCTGCGGCGGATGGCATCGGACACGGCGCGTACGGCTTCGTTTTGGCCGACCACGCGCTCATGCAGCACCGTTTCCATTTTCAGCAGTTTTTCGCGCTCGCCTTCCATCATTTTGGCCACCGGAATGCCGGTCATGCGCGAAACGATTTCGGCCACTTCGTCGGCACCCACTTCGGTGCGGAACAGCTTGTTGGCCTTTTTCGCTTCCGGATTGCCCTCGGCGGCCTGCAACTGCGCGCCCAGCTTGGGCAATTCGCCGTATTCCAGCTCGGAGGCTTTGGCAAAGTCGCCCGCGCGTTTGGCCTGCTCGATTTTGACTTTGATGTCGTCGATTTGCTTTTTGATGTCGGCAGAGCTGGACGAGGCGGCTTTTTCGGCTTTCCAGATTTCGTCCAAATCGGCGTATTCTTTTTGCAGCGCGTCGATTTCTTCGTCAATCAGCTCGAGGCGTTTTTTGCTCGCCTCGTCGCTTTCTTTTTCCACGTGCATTTTTTCCATTTTCAGTTGGATAATGCGGCGGTCGAGTTTGTCCATCTGCTCCGGTTTGCTATCGAGCTCCATTTTGATGCGGCTGGCGGCCTCGTCAATCAGGTCGATGGCTTTATCCGGCAGGAAGCGGTCGGAAATATAGCGGTCGCTCAATTCGGCAGCGGCCACAATCGCCGGGTCGGTGATGTCGATGCCGTGGTGGATTTCGTAACGCTCCTGCAGGCCGCGCAAAATGGCGATGGTGTCTTCCACACTGGGCTCGCCCACCAATACTTTTTGGAAACGGCGTTCCAGTGCGGCATCTTTTTCGATGTATTGGCGGTATTCGTCCAGCGTGGTTGCGCCGATGCAGTGCAATTCGCCGCGCGCCAGCGCGGGCTTGAGCATATTGCCCGCATCCATGGCGCCGTCGGTTTTGCCCGCGCCCACCAGCGTGTGGATTTCGTCGATGAAAATCAGCGTGTTGCCGTCGTCTTTGGCCAAATCGTTGAGTACGCCTTTGAGGCGCTCTTCAAATTCGCCGCGGTATTTCGCCCCCGCAATCAGCGCGGCCAAATCCAACACCAGCAATCGTTTGTTGCGCAGCGATTCGGGCACTTCGCCGTTGACGATGCGCTGCGCCAAGCCTTCGACAATCGCGGTTTTACCCACACCCGGCTCGCCGATGAGTACCGGATTGTTTTTGGTACGGCGCTGCAATATCTGAATGGCGCGGCGGATTTCGTCGTCGCGGCCGATAACGGGGTCGAGTTTGCCGTCGCGCGCACGCTGGGTCAGGTCTAAAGTGTATTTTTTCAACGCTTCGCGTTGGTCTTCTGCATTCGCGTCATCCACGGTTTGTCCTCCTCGCACCGCGTCAATCGCGGCATTGATATTGGCTTCGGTTGCACCGGCGTTTTTCAGGATTTTGCCGGTGGCATCGTTTTGCTGCACCAGCGCGAGTAAAAACAATTCGCTGGCGATATAAGCGTCACCGCGTTTGGCGGCGGCTTTGTCCATCAGGTTCAATACGGCGGACAATTCGCGGCTGGGCGTAATTTCGCCGCCGTTGCCGGAAATTTTTGGCAGGCTGTTTAAGGTTTGCGCCAACTGCGTTTTGACCTGCGCCACATTGACGCCGGCATGCGCCAGCAACGCGCCCGCGCCGCTGTTTTGGTCGTCGAGCAGGGCTTTCAAGACATGTCCGGCTTCCAAATAGCCGTTGTCGGCCGCCAAAGCCAAACTCTGGCCTTCTTGCAGGGCTTGCTGGAATTTTGCGGTAAGTTTATCGAATCTCATCTTAGGTTTCCTTTTAAGGATAGTGTTCTGATGAAACCTATATAGGGACATCTGTGGATAACTCAACTGATTTTTTCACCAAAATATTAAAAATATTTTATCTATTTGTTTTATTTCGATATATTTTAATAAATGAATTGTGAATAACTTTTTCAGACGGACTAAAAAGCAAACCGATACATAGGGAGAGTTATGCCGGATTATCTTTAATCTGATGATATCCTCAGGCCATCTGAAAAACCCGACCGATTCAGGTATAATCAAACCCGTTTCGCCGTCTTAATTTAACATTTATAGCCATTTTTCAGACGGCCTTTGATTTTGTTTGAAGGAAAGCCAACCATGAGCAAAAAACGTGTCTTAACCGGCGTCACCACTACCGGTATCCCGCATTTGGGTAACTACGTCGGTGCCATCCGCCCCGCCATCCGCGCCGCCGCCGAGCCGGATACCGAGTCGTTTCTGTTTCTCGCCAACTACCACGGCATCATCAAATGCCACGATCCCGATCTGATTCACGAATCCACCCAAGCCGTTGCCGCAACCTGGCTTTCCTGCGGCCTCGACCCCGAGCGCACCACTTTTTACCGTCAGAGCGACATTCCCGAAATCATGGAGCTCAACTGGATTCTGACCTGCATTACCGCCAAAGGCCTGATGAACCGCGCCCACGCCTATAAAGCCGCCGTACAGGATAATCTCAACAACGGGCAGGAAGACCAAGACCACGGCATTGAAATGGGCTTATACAGCTATCCGATTCTGATGACCGCCGATATTCTGATGTTCCGCGCCAACGAAGTGCCCGTCGGCCGCGACCAAATCCAACACGTCGAAATGGCGCGCGACATTGCCGGACGCTTCAACCACCGTTTCAAAGAACTGTTTACCCTGCCGGAAGTGAAAATCGACGAAAACGTCGAATTGCTGGTGGGCTTGGACGGGCGCAAAATGTCCAAATCCTACGGCAACACCATCCCGCTGTGGGAAAACGACAAAAAAACCCAAAAATCGGTCAACAAAATCATCACCAATTTGAAAGAACCCGGCGAGCCGAAGCAGCCCGACGAAAGCCCGCTGTTTGAGATTTACAAAGCCTTCGCCACAGCGCAGGAAACCGCTGAGTTTACCCAAATGCTGGCCGAAGGTCTGGCTTGGGGAGAAGCAAAAAAACTGCTGGCCGCCAAAATCAACAGCGAGCTGGCCGAGCCGCGCGAACGCTACGCCGCGCTGACCGCTAACCCCGCAAAGATCGAAGAAATCTTGCAGGCCGGTGCGCAAAAAGCGCGTATCGAGGCACGCGAGATGTTGGATAAAGTACGCGACGCGGTGGGAATTCGGCCGTTGAAATAAGGTATCACGTAGGTTGGGATAAAATCCCAACAAAATAACGAGCCTGACGATTAATGTTGGGTTTGCAACCCAACCTACTAAAACAACACAAAGGCCGTCTGAAACAATCCCATGTTTCAGACGGCCTTTCATATTGAAAACCAAGCAAATCAATCCTTCAACACCCCGCGCGCGCGCAGCAGAGCGGTTTTGAAATCTTCTTCGTAATCTTTGGCGATGCCCGGCACCGGCGCATCTTTGTCGCGGCCGTACATTTTCAAATGGTAGATAATCACTTCGTCGGTCAGCTCGGCCACCGGTTTTTCAAAGCCCGCTTCGTCGGCAATTTTCTGCAAAATCTGCGTCAGGTGCATTTCGGGGTCTTGTTTCCAATACGGCTCAAGCAGTTCCAATAATTCGCGCAGGCGGTGTGAACGCATGATGTTTTCCTTGTGTGCAAGCGATTTAAAGCATTAGTGTAACGGATTTTACCGCCGCATTCACGCTATAATTTACCCGACCATTATTTTGAGGAAGCAATTATGCAGACTTGGCACGAAGCCATCGGCGCGGAAAAGGCACAGCCGTATTTCCAACACATTATCAGCAGTGTGCGGCAGGAGCGAGAGGCGAGGCAGACGGTTTATCCGCCTGCGCATGACGTGTTCAATGCGTTTAAGGCCACCGAATTTGATCAGGTCAAGGTGGTGATTTTGGGGCAAGACCCGTATCACGGCGCGGGGCAGGCGCACGGCTTGGCGTTTTCCGTGCGCCCGGACGTACAGATTCCGCCCTCTTTGGTTAATATTTACAAGGAGTTAGCCGACGACATTCCCGGCTTTCAAATCCCGCAGCACGGCTATTTGCAACACTGGGCGGAACAAGGCGTGTTGCTGCTCAATACGGTATTGACCGTTCGCGCGGGGCAAGCGCATTCGCATGCGCCCTTGGGTTGGGAGCAGTTTACCGACCGCGTGATTGCGCAGCTTAATGAACACCGCGAGCATATCGTGTTTATGCTGTGGGGCAGCCATGCACAGAAAAAAGGCGCGTTTATCGACCGCAACCGCCATCTGGTTTTGACCGCACCCCACCCTTCGCCGCTTTCGGCCTATCGCGGCTTTTTCGGCTGCAAACATTTTTCGCAGGCCAATGCCTATTTGCAGGCGCACGGGCTGGCGGCGATTGATTGGCAGGTTTAATTTGGTATGCCAAATTTGGGGATTCGCCATATCGCTTTTTTTATCCTGACCACTCACCCCTTACTTTAGTGATAAATACCTAAATACAATACCGAGGCCGTCTGAAAATATGTTTTTTCAGACGGCCTTTTTCAAGCAAACCGCCGATACAAGGCTGTTTTACCGAATCAAAAAGGAATCTAAGATTCCCATTACGCCGTTCAGACGGCCTTTTCCGCTTCATTCAAACCTTATCATTCACCAATTAAACAGGCATATAATTTGGCATACAACAAATTTACACAAAAGAAATTTGACAGATAAACCCATCATTTGTTAAATTAAAATTGGTAAACCAATCTAACAACACAGGAGTCGTTAAAATGTCCCGTCTCGTTGATTTAACTCAAAAACCCTATAACCTTTCTCCTTCCCAAATCGAATGGGTAGAGTCCACATTGTCCGGCCTGACCGATGAAGAAAAAAATCGGCCAGCTGTTTGTCAACTTGTTCTTCTTTGGCGAAGACGCTTTCAGCGGCAACAAGCTGACCAACGAAGAAATTCTCAGCCGCTACCACATCGGCGGCGCGCGCTACATGAATGCCGACAAAACCAAAGTGCAAGGCTTGCTCAACGATTTGCAAAAAGCCAGCAAAATCCCGCTCTTGATTGCCGCCAACTGCGACTCCGGCGGTAACGGCGCATGCAGCGACGGCACTTACATCGCCTCCGGCGCCCATGCCGAAGCAGCGGGCGATACCGATGTGGCCTATCATGCCGGTTTGGTGTCCGGCCGCGAAGAAGCCGCGCTGGGCGTAAACGTCAACTTCGACCCGTGCGTGGATATCCTTTACAACTGGCGCAACACCATCGTCAATACCCGCGCCTACGGCACCAATGCCGACACCGTTATCAAATACACCCAAGCCTATCTCGACGGCCTGACCGACGGGCAGGAAATCATCCGCTGTATCAAACACTTCCCGGGAGACGGCACGGAAGAGCGCGACCAACACTTGATTTTGGGCGTGAACGAACTCTCGCCTGCCGAGTGGGACGACTCTTTCGGCAAAGTGTACCGCCACCACATCGACCACGGCGTAGAAATGATTATGGCCGGCCACATCGCCCTGCCGTATTACCAACAAAAACTGAATCCCAATCTGAAAGACGAAGACATCCTGCCCGCAACCTTGGCCGAAGAGCTGATTCAAGGCTTGCTCAAAGAGCAGTTGGGCTTCAACAGTTTGGTGATTACCGACGCCAGCCACATGCTGGGCATGACCTCTGCTATGCGCCGTGAAGACTACGTACCGGGCGCGATTGCCGCCGGTTGCGATATGTTCTTGTTCTTCAACCAATTAGACGAAGACTACAACTACATGCTCAACGGCTACAAAAAAGGCGTGATTACCGAAGAGCGCTTAAATGACGCCGTGCGCCGTATCTTGGGCTTAAAAGCCAAATTAAACCTGCACGTCAAACAAGCCGAAGGCAAACTGACCCTGCCGGAATCTGCTTTGGATATCATCGGCTGCGAAGAACACCTCAAATGGCAGCGCGAAGCCGCCGACAAAGGCATTTCGCTGATTAAAGATACCCAACACAACCTGCCGATTAATCCAACCAAACACAAACGCGTGCGCCTGTATTACCTCGAAGGCGAAACCAAAGGCATTGCCGCTTCCGACAACAAGTTAGTCACCAATCTGGTGGCCAAATTAGAAGAGCGCGGCTACGTCGTCACCATCAACGACGGCACAACCCGCGTGAAAGGCTCCATCAACCAATACCACGAAGAAGTGGATTTGGCGCTGGTCGTGGCCAACGTCGTCGGCTACGGTGCGCAAAACAACTACCGCATCCAATGGAAAACCGCGATGTCCAACGAAGTGCCTTGGTATGTACACGAAGTGCCGACCGTATTTGTGTCGCTGAACTACACCACCCACTTGCACGACGCGACCATGGTCAAAACCTTCGTCAACGCCTACCACACCAACAGCAACCTGCTCGACAGCCTGCTGGATAAATTGGAAGGCAAAGCCGAATTCAAAGGCGGCCACAACGAATTGGTATGGACAGAAAAATGGCAGGCCAAACTGTAAGCAGATAAAAATATAGGAGAAACAACGGCCGAGGCCGTCTGAAAAAAGGGCTTGCACCCATATGGGTGCAAGCCCTTTTTATATAGATTGGATTGCAAACCTAACCATTACCCCAAGTTTTCGTTAGGATTTCAGCCCAATTTACTCACTATGCCATTAAGATTATAAATACAGATTCTCAGCCGACCATCAAGCCAACACATCCAAAATCTTGCGCAAATCATTTGCCCCGATTTGACCCGGCGCCGATACCTGTTTGGCCGCGCCGAAGGTCATGGCCGAGCCGAAGGTCTGCCCTGCCAGACGGCTGATGACGCCCAGTTTGCCCATCGACATGGTGACAATCGGCTGCGAGGCCGTCTGAAACACCTCCTGCGTTGCATCCAGTAGTGTCACCACATCCGCCGCCGATTGCGGCATCACCGCGATTTTACACACATCCGCGCCCAGGCTTTCCATCTTTTTCAGACGGCCGACAATGTCTTCTTTCGGCGGCGTTTTGTTAAAATCATGGTTGCACAGCAGCGCCGTTACCCCGCGCTCTTTGGCGGCGGCAACGGCAGCTTTGACCCGCTCGTCACCGGCAAACAGCTCAATGTCGATTACATCAACCAAACCCGATTCTATGGCGCGGTTGACCAGCTCAAAATAATAATCGTCGCTGCACGGGCAAGAGCCGCCCTCCGCCGCACGGCGGAAAGTAAACAAGAGCGGCGTATCCAGCAGCGCTTGGCGCACAAGGGCAGTTTGCGCCAACACATAATCCGCATCCGCCGCCTGCGCCAAAAAGTCCACGCGAAATTCCACAATATCAAAGCTCAAGCCCTGCAAATCCGCCAGCGCCTGCTTGAGGCCGTCTGAATCCTGCGCCACCAGCGGCACGGCGATTTTCGGGCTGCCTGCGCCCAATTCGATGTTTTTGATTTTTACGGTATTCATGTTTCGTCCTTTGTCTTGAAAACGGGAAAATTCGTCTTATTATACTGAAAGCCACAGCCGTATTGCGTGGATATTTGGCATAATTTTTCACACGCCCAGCATTACGGGCGCACCGTCATCGCAACACAACCGTGCGAATTTGTTAAAATACTGTTTCCCCTTATTTTTAGGCCGTCTGAAAACCGCTCGTTTTCAGACGGCCTCACACACGAAGCTGCCCATGAATTTCCCCCTTCCCCAACCCCGCGAAAAATCCCGTTGGCTGCATTTGTCCCAAGGCAGCCTGCCTTTGGCCTTGGCGCGCCATCTGCCGAATAAGCAATTAAAAATCGTGCTCACGCAAGACACCGAGCAGGCTTTGCGCCTTCAGACGGCCTGGCAGTTTTTCCGCCCAAACGACACCGCCGTGTTCCTGCCCGACTGGGAAACGCTGCCTTACGAGCGTTTTTCGCCGCACCATGATTTGGTGTCGGAACGCCTTTCCGCCTTATGGCAAATCCGCAGTGGCGCGGCGGATGTGGTGTTTGTGCCGGTGGCGACGGCCATGCAGAAATTGGCGCCGGCGGCTTTTTTGGCGGGGCGCACGTTTTGGCTGAAAACAGGGCAGACGCTGGATGTGGAGCAATTAAAAGCGGATTTGATCGAGGCCGGTTACAACCATGTATCGAATGTGGTGGCGACGGGCGAATTTGCCGTGCGCGGCGGGATTGTGGATTTGTTCCCGATGGGGGCGGATCTGCCCTATCGTTTAGATTTGTTTGATGACGAAATCGACAGCATCAAAACCTTCGACCCCGACAGCCAGCGCACCGTTGCGCCCGTGTCCGAAATCCGCCTGCTGCCCGCGCACGAGTTTCCTACCGACGGCGAAGCGCAAAAAATCTTCCGCGCGCGTTTCCGTGAGGAAATCGAGGGTGATTACAACGCGGCAGCGGTGTATAAAGCCGTCAGCAACGGTCACTTCGGCGCGGGGGTGGAATATTATCTGCCGCTGTTTTTTGAAAACGAATTGGATACGCTGTTTGACTATGCGGGGGAAAACGCGCTGGTGGTGTGTTTGGGCGATGTCCACGCCGAGGCCAAGCGTTTTGCCGCCGATGTCAAATCGCGCTATGCGATGGCGCAGGGCGACCCAACTTATCCGCCGCTGCCGCCGCAGCATTTGTATCTGACTGCCGACCAGTTTGCAGGCCGTCTGAAAGCCTATGCGCAGGTGTGGCCGGATTTGGACGATACCCACGCGCTGCCCGATGTGGCGGTCAACCGCCAAGCCGACGAGCCTTTGCAGGCTTTGCTGGATTTTCAGACGGCCTTCGGCGGGCGGATTCTGGTGTGCGCCGAAAGTTTGGGGCGGCGCGAGACCATGCTGGGCTTTATGCAGCAGCACGCCGTGCGCCCGAAAGCGGTGGCGGATTGGCAGGGCTTTTTGTCGTCAGCCGAACCGCTGATGATTACCGTGGCACCGCTGGCCTATGGTTTTCAGTTAGCGGAGCAAAACATCGCCGTCATCACCGAATCCGACCTCTACCAATACGTTGCCAAATCCCGCAAACGCAACCGCCGCAAACACGCTGATGTTTCAGACGGCCTGCTGCGTGATTTGGCGGAAATCAACATCGGCGATCCGGTGGTGCACGAAGAACACGGCATAGGCCGTTATATGGGCTTGGTAACGATGGACTTGGGCGGCGAAACCGCCGAGATGATGTTGCTGGAATACGCGGGCGAGGCGCAATTATATGTACCCGTGTCGCAGCTGCACCTTATCAGCCGCTATTCCGGTCAGGCGCATGAAAACGTGCAGCTGCACAAACTCGGCAGCGCGGCGTGGAACAAGGCCAAGCGTAAAGCCGCCGAAAAAGCCCGCGACACCGCCGCCGAACTGCTCAACCTCTACGCCCAACGCGCCGCGCAAGAAGGCTTTAAATTCGCGTTTAACGAAGACGATTACCGCGCCTTTGCCGACGGTTTCGGCTACGAAGAAACCGAAGACCAAGCCGCCGCGATTGCCGCCGTCATCAAAGATTTGACCCAAGCCAAACCGATGGACAGATTGGTGTGCGGCGATGTCGGCTTCGGCAAAACCGAAGTTGCGCTGCGGGCGGCCTTTGTCGCCGTAATGGGCGGCAAGCAAGTCGCCGTGCTCGCCCCGACCACGCTCTTGGTGGAGCAGCACGCGCAGAATTTCGCCGACCGCTTCGCCGATTTTTCCGTCAAAGTCGCCGCCCTGTCGCGCTTCAACAGCGGCAAAGCCACCAAAGCCGCGCTGGAAGGCATGGCCGACGGCACGGTGAATATTGTCATCGGCACGCATAAATTGGTGCAGGACGACATCAAATTCAAAAACTTAGGCTTGGTGATTATCGATGAAGAACACCGCTTCGGCGTGCGCCAGAAAGAGCAGCTCAAACGCCTGCGCGCCAATGTCGATATTCTCACCATGACCGCCACGCCGATTCCGCGCACCTTGAGCATGGCGCTGGAAGGCCTGCGCGACTTCTCGCTGATTACCACCGCGCCGAGCCGCCGTTTGGCCGTGAAAACCTTTGTCAAACCGTTTAGCGAAGGCAGCGTGCGCGAAGCCGTGTTGCGCGAACTCAAACGCGGCGGGCAGGTATTTTTCCTGCATAATGAAGTGGATACCATAGAAAATGTGCGCGAACGCCTCGAAGCCCTGCTGCCCGAAGCGCGTATCGGCGTGGCGCACGGCCAGTTGCGCGAACGCGAGCTGGAGCAGGTCATGCGCGACTTTTTGCAACAGCGGTTTAATGTCTTGCTGTGTTCCACCATCATCGAAACCGGTATCGACATCCCCAATGCCAACACCATCATCATCAACCGCGCCGACAAATTCGGTCTGGCGCAGCTGCACCAGCTGCGCGGGCGCGTCGGCCGCAGCCACCACCAAGCCTACGCCTATTTGCTGACCCCCGAATACATCAGCAAAGACGCGGAAAAACGCCTCGACGCGATTGCGGCGGCGGACGAATTAGGCGCCGGTTTTACCCTCGCCATGCAGGATTTGGAAATTCGCGGCGCGGGCGAAATTCTCGGCGAAGGGCAAAGCGGCGAAATGATGCAGGTCGGCTTTACGCTTTATACCGAAATGCTCAAACAGGCCGTGCGCGATTTGAAAAAAGGCCGCCAGCCAGATTTGGACGCGCCTTTGGGCGTAACCACTGAAATCAAGCTGCACAGCCCCGCGCTGCTGCCGGAAGACTACTGCCCCGATATTCACGAGCGGCTGGTACTCTACAAACGCCTCGCCACCTGCGAAACCCCGCAGCAAATCAACGCGATTCATGAAGAGCTGGTTGACCGCTTCGGTCTGCCCGAACAGCCGGTAAAAACGCTCATCGAAAGCCACCACCTGCGCCTGACCGCCAAGGCGCTGGGTATCAGCGCCATCGACGCCACCGGCGAAGCAGCCACGTTTACCTTCGGCAAAAACACCCCCATCGAACCGGCGGATATTATTCTCTTAATGCAGAGCAATAAAAACTACCGTTTCGCCGGCGCCGACAAACTGCGCGTGGAAATGGTGATGGAAGACGTGGACACGCGGATTAAAAGCGTGAAAGCGGTGTTGGCGAAATTGAAAGGGAAGTAGGCCGTCTGAAAAAATGCGGCAACATACTGCCGTAGGGTAAGCATGTCCGCACTACGGCTTAATGATATAATTTCGCCTATTTTCAACCCCACGCCAAGGCCGTCTGAAATTTCAGACGGCCTTACCCGAAAGCAACCACCATGTCCCTGAATACCCTCATCCAAACCCTCCCCAAAGCCGAGCTGCATGTGCATATCGAAGGTACATTCGAGCCGGAATTGATGTTTGCCATCGCGCAGCGCAACGGCGTCAAGATTCCTTACGACAGCGTGGAGGAAGTCCGCGCAGCGTATGATTTTCACAATCTGCAATCGTTTTTAGACATTTATTACGCAGGTGCGGCGGTGCTTTTGCACGAGCAGGATTTTTACGATTTGACCCGCGCTTATCTTTTGCACTGCAAGGCGGATAATGTGGTGCACACGGAAATGTTTTTCGACCCGCAAACGCATACCGCACGCGGCGTAGCGTTTGACACAGTTATCAGCGGCATTACCCGCGCCTGCGAAGACGCACGCCAAGAATGGGGCATTACCGCCAAGCTAATTATGTGTTTCCTGCGCCATTTGTCGGAAGAAGACGCGCTGGCAACGCTGGCCTTAGCGCTGCCGTTTAAAGACAAAATCATCGGCGTAGGCTTGGATTCGAGCGAAGTTGGCCATCCGCCGTCCAAATTCGAGCGTGTGTTTGCGGCAGCGCGGGCGGCGGGATTTTTGGTGGTGGCGCACGCGGGCGAAGAAGGCCCGCCGCAATATGTGTATGAAGCGCTGGATAAATTACAGGTCAACCGTATCGACCACGGCGTGCGCTCGGAAGAAGACGAGGCTTTGATGGCGCGGCTGGTGGCGGAGCAAATGCCTCTGACCGTCTGCCCTTTGAGCAATCTGAAATTGAAAGTCGTCAACCATCTAAACCAGCACAACCTGCGCCGCATGCTGCAACGCGGGGTGTTGGTAACGGTCAATTCCGACGATCCGGCCTACTTCGGCGGCTATGTGAACCAAAATTTTAGCGAGCTGGCCGAGGCGCTGGATTTAAGCGCGGCGGAAATCCGCACGCTGTGCAAAAATTCCCTTACCGCATCGTTTTTAAACGCAGAAGAAAAAGCGGCATGGTGTCAGAAAATTGACAGTTATATTTGAATGTAAAAAGGCCGTCTGAAACAGAAATCCGTTTCAGACGGCCTTGGCTTACCAATACTAATGCACCAGCGGTGTGGCAGCTTCCATGCTTTCAGCCGTTTGCGCCGCTTCATCGCCCTCTTCTTTCTCATCG
Source organism: Neisseria perflava (assembly GCF_024170405.1). Lineage (GTDB taxonomy): Bacteria > Pseudomonadota > Gammaproteobacteria > Burkholderiales > Neisseriaceae > Neisseria > Neisseria perflava_B. The sequence continues at coordinate 49,723 of NZ_JALJYC010000005.1, forward strand.
CCCGTTGGCGGCGTATCCATCAATTCCGGCAGCACCAATTCGCCCAACTCGGTCAGCGGCGGCAGCTCTTCCAAGCTGTCTAGCTGTAAATCGCTGAGAAAAGCGGCAGTAGTTGCCCACAACGAGGGGCGGCCGACGGAATCGCGGTGGCCGATAACTTCAATCCAACCCCTGTCTTGCAGCGTTTGCATCACATTTTGCGACACAGCCACGCCGCGTATACCTTCGATGTCGCCGCGCGTGACCGGCTGCTGGTAGGCGATAATCGCCAGCGTTTCCATCACCGCCCGCGAATAACGCGGCGCGCGCTGCTCTTGCAGGCTGCCGAGCCGTTCAAAAGCGGCTTGGGCAATCTGAAAGCGCCAACCTTCATGCGTATGCACCAGCTGCAAAGCGCGGTTTTGCCAACGCAGTTTAAGCTGGGTCAGCACGTCAATCAGCTTGTCTTGCGAAATCGGCGGCATGCACAATTCGCGCATGGCCTTTTCGCTCAAGGGTTCGAGTTGGGTCAGTAAAGCGGCTTCAATCAGCGCGTCAGGGGGAAGTTTTTCGTTCATATGAGTTGTTTGAGGCCGTCTGAAAAGAATGGGTTTTCAGACGGCCTTAATGATATAGAAATAACGGGATATTCAAGAAAACGCGTGCGTGGCTGAGCCACACACCCTACGGAATCAACGGTTTATTCTTCACGGTTGCGCGGCTCATGTCCTTCGCGCGCGCCGCCTTTTCTTTCGGCCTTACGCGCTTCACGCTGGGCTTTGAGTTCGGCTTCGCGTTTGCGGGCGGCTTTGAGCCAGCTTTCCCATTGGTTCGGCGTTTCCAGCGTGATGTTACCAATCAGGCCGTCGCGGAAATCCGTTAATACGTTTTCAGCGGCTTTTTGGTAGTTAATGCGGCCGCCGGGCAAAATCGCGCCGCGTTTTTTGGCAATCCAATCGAGCCATTCGCTGTCGTTCCAATGGCTGCTGGGGTCTTTGTCGGCTTGGTAACGCGTTTGCAGCAGCGGCAGGTAGTGGCGGCGCAGGTAGTCGAGCAATTCCAGCGCCACTTCTTCTTCGTCTAGCGCGTTGCGACCGACGGCGCCGCTGGCGGCAAGGTTGTAGCCGCTCTCTTCCACGATGATTTTCGGCCACAACATGCCGGGCGTGTCGTAAAGCCAGAAATCGTCGGCGAGAAACAGGCGTTGTTCGGCTTTGGTAATGCCGGGTTCGTTGCCGGTTTTGGCGGATTTTTTGCCAATCATGCCGTTAATCAGGGTGGACTTGCCGACGTTGGGAATACCGCAAATCAGTACGCGCAGGGGTTTGTCTATGCCGCCACGGTTGGGCATCATTTTGCGGCAGGCTTGGGTAATTTTGGCGTGCGCACCTTTTTCGGAAGAATCCAGCGCGATGGCTTGGGTATCGGGCAGGCTGTTGTAATGCGCCAGCCAGACGGCTGTACGCTCGAGGTCGGCCAAATCCTGCTTATTGAGGATTTTCAACTTGGGTTTGCCTTTGGAAAGCTGCGCCAATAAAGGGTTTTCGCTGGAAGCGGGCAAACGGGCATCCAGCATTTCTATCACCATATCAACGCTTTTGACGCGCTCGGCGATGGCTTTTTTCGCCTTGTTCATGTGGCCGGGAAACCATTGGATGGCCATGACGTTCCTTTCGCTCGAAAGGCCGTCTGAAAGAAAATATGGGGTTTTCAGACGGCCTGAGGGGATAATGGTTGATTCAATCCGCAAAATGCAGATAAGGCTTTACAGATTGCCGCCGCCGGACGGGATTTGGTAATAGCCGGCGCGATCCATGCATTCTTCCAGGCTTTGCGGGGTTTTACCGTGTTTGGCGTCGGCCTGCGCTTGGGCGCGGCAGCTGCGCTGCTGGCGGTTGACATCGGATTCGCTCATGCCGCTTTGGTGCCAGCGGTAGGAAGCAATCGGTGCGCGGTCAACCGATCCGCAGGCGGTCAACGCGAGAGCGGCGCACAACATCATCAATGGGGTTTTCATGGTTTTTCCTTTACATACAGGCCGTCTGAAAATCAACGTTCGGCCAGATTTTGCGCCTGACGGTGGCGCACCAGCAATTCGTACTTGCCTTGCAAGCGTTGCGCCAAACGCTCTACCGTATAGACCGAGCGGTGTTGCCCGCCGGTGCAGCCGATGGCGATGGTCACATAGCTGCGGCTTTCTTGCTGCATGCGCGGCAGCCAGCGTTTGAGGAAGTTGTCGATGTCGTCCACCATTTCCTGCGCCCACAGCTGGCGGTCGAGGTAATCTTGAATCGGCTTGTCCATGCCGTTAAACGGGCGCAATTCGGGGTCGTAATACGGATTGGGCAGGCTGCGCACGTCAAACATAAAATCGGCATTGTTCGGCACGCCGTATTTGAAACCGAACGACACCAATACCACCAGCAGCCCCTGCCGGTCGATTTCCAACCATTGCTGCACGGCGTAGCGCAGCTGCTGCGCATTCATTTTCGAGGTATCGATACAATACGCCAATTCACGCAGCGGTGAGAGCCATTCGCGCTCTTTATGCAGACTCTCCAAGAGGGTCATGTTTTGCCCCGCCAGCGGATGGCTGCGCCGTGTTTCGGAAAAACGGCGCATCAACACATCTTCTTCCGCTTCGACAAACAATACTTCCACCTGATTGCCCGCTTCGCGCAGGCGGCGGATTTGCTCCGGCACTTGGTTCACATCAATACCGGAACGGATATCGACGCTGACGGCCAATTTGTCTTCGCGGCGCGATTGGTGGTAAGCCACCAATTCGGGCAGCAGCTCCAGCGGCAGATTGTCGATGGAATAATAGCCCAAATCTTCCAACTGCCGCAGCGCAACCGATTTGCCCGAGCCGGACAATCCGCTAATGATGACGATTTTCATGGTTTTGTTCGTTTTCTTTCAACAGGTTTTGATGGCGTTCCAAAAATTCGCGGGTGCTGTCTTTGCCACGCAGATGCAGGATGTAATTGCGCACCGCCGTTTCCACCAACACCGCCAAGTTGCGGCCGACGGCCACCGGCAGGGTCACGGAGCGGACGTTGACATTCAGAATCGACTCGGTTTCCGTGCGGATACTCAAGCGGTCGAGCTGCTTCATGTATTCGTCGTCGGCCAACACCAGATTGATGATGAGTTGCAGCACTTTTTTCGGACGGATAGAAGTTTCGCCGAAAATATGCCGGATATTCAGCACACCCAATCCGCGCACTTCCAAAAAGTCGCGCAATATCGGCGGGCAGCGCCCTTCCAGCATTTCCGGGCCGGTACGGAAGATTTCCACCGCGTCATCGGCAATCAGGCTGTGGCCGCGCGAAATCAGCTCCAAAGCCAGCTCGCTTTTACCCAAACCGGATTGGCCGGTAATCAATACGCCGATTTCAAACACATCCAAAAACACGCCGTGGCGCATAATCGACACCGCCAGCGTGCGTTGCAGGTAAATGCGCAATACGTCCATCAGGTGCGGACTTTCCTGCTTGGAAGTCAACAGCGGAATGCCGCGCGTGTGGCAGTAGTCGCGCAGCTTGGGCGATACGGGCAGGCCGTTGGCGACAATCACCAGCGCCATCGGAATATCAAACAGCTCGCCGAAATCGTATTTCAGCTCGCCCGACTCCAAACGCTTGAGGTATTCGGCTTCGGCCACGCCGACCACTTGGATTTGGTTGGGGTGGATAAAATTCAAATGGCCGACCAGCGCCAAAACGGGCTTGTCGGCCTCGACACCGATACGGTTGTCCGCACCGGAATTACCGGCCGCCCATGCCAGCTGCAACTTGTTTTGGTTGTCGGCATACAGGCGGCGGACGGAGATACTCGGCATGGCTATTCTTCAACCAAAAGTTGGCGCACGGCTTCGGCCGTCGGCGCAGCCAGCAGCGCCTCGCGCACGGATTTTTGCGAGAATTTTCCGGCCAGCTTCGACAACACTTCCAAATGCTCGCCGGTGGCGTTTTCCGGCACCAGCAGGATAAACACCAGCGACACCGGCTTGCCGTCGGGCGCATCAAAAGCAATCGGCTCTTTGGTGCGCACAAATGCGCCTACGGCTTTTTTCACGCAGGCATGACGGCCGTGCGGAATCGCCACGCCCTGCCCCAAACCGGTCGTTCCCAGTTTTTCACGGGCAAACAGGCAGTCGAACACATCGGCGCGCGGTAATCCGGCTTCGTTTTCCAACAGCAGCCCCGCCTGCTCGAACAAGCGCTTTTTGCTGCTGACATCCAAGTCCAATACGATATGGGACAAAGGCAGAATATCGCCAATCAGGCTCATAGCAATCACTTTAAAAGATAGCAAAACAAGGTGGAATTGTACCGAGTGTCGGCGCAAATCTCAATGCCAAGCCTGCAATTTACACTCAAAACTCTGACAAACGACAGCATTTTTTAATGTTTTTTAACGGCTTGGAATACTATCCCGAAAGACGCAAAGGCCGTCTGAAAACAATTTCAGACGGCCTTTTTAAGGTTACAGCAAGCGCCACATATAATGCCCCACCAAGCCCAAAAACCAGGCCAGGCCGATACGGTTGTTGGCTAAGAAAGTGTGGAAACAGACCTCGCGATCGCGCGTTTTGATGGCTCTGTATTGGTTAAACTGCCACCACGCCGTGATTGGCAACATCATCCAATACGGCCAAGTCGCGTCAATCTGCCACCCCAATACCGCCATCAAGACGGTAAACCAAAAATGGCACAGCATGACCGCCGAAATATCCTGATCGCCAAACGTGACCGCCGAGGTTTTAATGCCGATTTTCAAATCGTCTTCCTTATCGGCCATCGCATAAATGGTATCGTAGGCCAGCGTCCACAGCACATTGGCGGTAAAAATCAGCCAAGCCAGCGGCGGTACGCTGTCGGTTACGGCGGCAAACGCCATCGGAATGCCGAAAGAAAACGCCAGCCCCAGATAAAACTGTGGAATCGGGAAAAAGCGTTTGGTAAACGGATACGTCAGCGCCAAAAACAAAGCGGGCAGGCTCATCAGCCAAGTCAGGCCGTTGAGCGGCACCAAACACATGGCCGCCAGCAGACACAAAATCGCCGTCAGCAGCAGCGCCTCCGATTTGCTCACCGCACCTTGCGCAAACGGCCGGTTTTTGGTGCGCTCGACGGCGCCGTCAAAATCGCGGTCGGCAAAATCATTGATGACGCAACCCGCGCTGCGCATGAGAAACACACCTGCGGTAAACGCAAAAAACACGGTATAACCCGGATGGCCTTCCGCAGCCACCCACATCGCCCAATACGTCGGCCACAACAGCAACAGCGTGCCGATGGGCTTGTCGGCGCGCATTAAGCGGGCATACACATCCAAACGGCCGACCACATAGCGCGGTAAGAAACTCAAGAGTAATCGTTTGATATTCATCGTAAAAATATTCTTATCATAGATTCAGACGGCCTCTGCGCATGAGTGCAAGGCCGTCTGAAAAAAAGTATTTGCTATTATAGTCGCATTAACCATTGACCGTCACTAAAACCATTCTGCTTAATTTTAGAACCTGTATTCATAAGATTGATAGATGGATTTTTGTTGGATAATCATACGAATACAAGGCGGATTTTTGCGCCAATAGTGGACTATTGGCGTAAAAGTCCAACGCAGTCGGCGTGTGATTCGACAATAAAAAGACGCTATCAAGATAGTGAATGCAGGTTCTTATTTCAATCAAACACCAAAAGGCCGTCTGAAACGGCAATATCCGTTTTCAGACGGCCTCATTATTGGAAGAAATCGGCTTACAGCTCAATGCCTTTCAATTTCGCCACGGTATTGATGTCTTTGTCGCCACGGCCGGACAGGTTCACCAAAATCACTTGGTCTTTGCCCATTTTCGGCGCATTTTCTACCGCCCACGCCATCGCATGACTGGATTCCAGCGCGGGGATAATGCCCTCGTATTGACACAATAAATCAAACGCAGCCAAGGCTTTATCATCGGTGGCGGCGGTGTATTCCACGCGGCCGATGTCGTGCAGGTAGCTGTGTTCCGGGCCGATACCCGGATAGTCCAAACCGGCGGACACCGAGTGCGTACCCAAGACCTGACCGTTTTCATCCTGCATTAAATAGCTGCGGAAACCGTGCAACACGCCCGCCGGCGCGCCGCTGCTGATGGGCGCTGCATGATCCAGCGTATCCAAGCCGTAACCGCCCGCTTCCACACCGACCAAGCGCGTTTTTTTCTCGCCGATATACGGATAAAACAGGCCGATGGCGTTCGAGCCGCCGCCGACGCAGGCCACGGCGATGTCCGGCTGGCGGCCGATGGCTTTTTTCATCTGTTTTTTCGCTTCGTTGCCGATCACACATTGGAAATCGCGCACCATTTCCGGATACGGAGTCGGGCCGGCCGCCGTGCCGATGATGTAAAACGTATCGTCAACCCGCGCCACCCACTCGCGCATGGCCTCGTTCATCGCGTCTTTGAGCGTACGGCTGCCGCTATCGACGCTGACCACGTTCGCCCCCAGCAGTTTCATGCGGAACACATTGGGCGACTGGCGGATAATATCGTCCGCGCCCATATACACATCGCAGGTCATACCGAAACGCGCGGCCACGGTTGCCGTAGCCACGCCGTGTTGACCGGCGCCGGTTTCCGCAATCACGCGCTTTTTACCCATGCGCTTGGCCAGCAGCGCCTGACCGATGGCATTGTTGATTTTATGCGCACCAGTATGGTTCAAATCCTCGCGTTTGAGCCAAATCTGCGCCCCACCCAAATGCGCGCTCAAGCGTTCGGCGTGGTAAACCGGGCTCGGACGGCCGACGTAATACTTCAAAACATCCTCAAACTCCGCCCAAAAAGCGGGGTCTTTTTTCGCGTCTTTATAGGCCTTTTTCACTTCGGCCAATACCGGAATCAGCGTTTCGGCCACAAACAGACCGCCGTGTTCGCCAAAAAAACCCTGCTTGTCGGGCGCATGGTAGTTTTTCATCTTTTTTATCCTTTGGGTGGGCGACGGCTTGAGGCCGTCTGAAAGTAAGAACCTGTATTCATAAGATTAATAGATGGAATTTTATTGGATAATCATACGGATACAAGGCGGATTTCTGCGCCAATAGTGGACTATTGGCGCAGAAATCCAACGCAGTAGGCGTGTGATTAGCCAATAAAAGCCGCTATTAAGATTGTGAATGCAGGTTCTTAAGAGAACAATGGGTTGATTATAGGGTTTCAGACGGCCTTACACCAGCCCCGCATACTCAAAAAATGCCCGATACGCCGCTGTTTTCTTATCCAGGCTCAAGGGATAGGCGCGGGAAGTCGAGGGCAGACGGGTCAGGGTCAGGTTGCGTCCGCCAAACGGAAAGGCGACGGTTTCGCCGGTTTTCGGCAGTTTGATTTTTTCAGGCAGCAAGCCCAGCAAGACTTCCGTGGCTTTGCCACCGGTGGTGCAGATATGGCGGCAGTCGGGCATTTGCGCCAATACGTCTGCCAGCGGAACGGCTTCGACCACCTGCAAAAATTTGTCCGAGGCATTGTCATGGCCGCGTATCGCCTTCCACACCGTCGGGCAGGAGGCAATGCCGCGCTCGTGAAGAAACGCGGTGATTTTGTCGCCGTCAAACGCTTTTTCATCGGGCTTTTTAAAATGCTCGGCGTCGTTGAAAAATATCCGCCCGAACACGCGCCACATGTCGTTTTGGAAATTGGGATAATGAAACTGCATGGCGCGTTTGTCGTCTTTGGGCGGAAACGAGCCCATCATCATTACCGTGGCTTTGGGCGGGAGAACGGGCGGAAAAGGATGGGTTTCGATTTCAGGCATTTTTTATTTTCTTGATTCCGTTATATTTTTTAAATAGAAAACGTGAATTTCGGCAAGCGCAACCGCCATCATGGTTGCGCCGTACTGATGCAAAGTTTTCAGACGGCCTGCGCCGCTTTGACAAACGCCACTACTTTCTCATGGTCTTTCACGCCGCCGCTTTGTTCCACGCCGCCGGATACATCCACCGCTGCCGCGCCGCTGATTCGGATGGCGGCGGCGACGTTTTCCGGTGTCAGGCCGCCCGCCAAAATCCACGGTTTGCCCTGATATTCGCGCAACAGATTCCAATCGAAGCTGATACCCGTGCCGCCGTATTCGTCGGGGTGGTAGGCGTCGAACAAAATGGCGCGGGCATGAGGGAAACGCGCCGAGGCCGTCTGAATATCGGCGGCGTTTTGCACGCGCACGGCTTTGAGATACGGGCGCTCGAATTGGCGGCAGAAATCGTCTTCCTCATCGCCGTGAAACTGAATCACATCAATCGGCACTTGGCACAGAATCTCGCGAATGCGCTCGGCGCTTTCGTTGACAAACAAAGCCACCACGCTGACAAAGGGCGGCAGCGCAGCCACCACCGCCTGCGCCTGAGCGATGGTTACGGCGCGTTTGCTTTTGGCGTAAAACACCAGCCCGACAGCATCTGCGCCTGCCTCTGCTGCGGCGCGAGCATCTTCGGGGCGGGTAATGCCGCAGATTTTGGTACGGATTTTTGACATAGTGGAGGTTCCTGTGCGGGTTATAGTGAAATAAGTAAAAAACCAAACTGCGTAGATTGGGATGAAATCCCAATAGAAGTTTAGGTAAATGTTGGGTTTACAACCCAACCTACACCGTATCGATGGTTTGGTTTTTAGATTGTCCTGTAAGGATGGATGTAGGGCGGGGTAGCAACCCCGCTGTTTTTCAGACGGCGTAGGCAACTGCGTTTCCAGGCCAATTATAGGCATTTCCCCGCCTTTTTGATACCCGCAGGCAATCGGCGTTACAATAGCCTCTCTTTATTTTTCAGACGGCCTTTTCCCATGACCTGCCTTGCTTGGAACGGCGTTCCGCCCGTTCATGAATTGTTGGCGGCAATAAACGCGCAGCGCGGTACGCTGCATTTGCTGCTTTGCCTGACCGACCACACGCTGCCCGTGTTCGCCGCCAATTCCGCTGCGCCGGAGGAAGGCCGTCTGAAAAAGCGGCTCGATGACGCGGTGCAATGCCTGCAATTTAACGGCATGAATATGGTAGAACATTTCTTGCCCGATGTGCATTTATGGCTGGTGCCGCCTGCCTGCGCAGGCCGTCTGAACGAATATTTCGGCGATGAAACCCTAAATTGGCAAACCGCAGCCGTGCCGCAGCAGCCCTTGGCGGCGGTCAAACCGTGGTTCAGGCCGTCTGAAAACCGCACTATGCCCGAGCATGTGCTCATCATCGGCGCGGGCATTGCGGGCGCGGCCACGGCGCGGCTCTTGGCGGATAAAGGCGTGGGCGTAACCGTATTGGAAGCGCGGGGCGTGGCGCAGGGCGGCTCGGGCAACCGGCAGGGCTTGCTGTATGCCAAAATTTCGCCGCACCCGACCGAGCAGACCGAACTGCTGCTGGCGGGTTACGGCTACACGCGGCGTTTGTTGGAAAAGCTGCTGCCCGGGGCGGATTGCTGGGGCGCAGGCGGCGTGGTTCATTTGAATTTTGACGACAAAGAGCGGCAGCGCCATCAGGCTTTGGCGGCGCAAAACCGCCATGCCCACTTGTATCACGCCGTATCGCAAGCCGATATCCGCGAAATTTCAGGATTGGATTTTGGTGTCGATGGCCTGTATTGGCCGCAAGGCGTATGGCTCAATCCGCCCGCCGTGGTACGCGCCCTGCTCGACCATCCGCTGATTGAAGTGCGCGAACACACGCCCTTATTATCGGCGCAACACGACGGCCAAAGCTGGACGGCGCACACGCCAAGCGGCGATTTCTGCGCCAGCCATCTGGTCTATTGTATGGGCGCGCACAGTCCGACCGCCGCCGACCTGAATATCGCCGTGCTGCCCTACCGCCAAATCCGCGGACAAACCGGCGTGGCGCAGGCATCCGCGTTCTCGCAGCATTTGCGCTGCGCCGTATCCGGCGAGAGCTACATCAGCCCCGCATGGCAGAATCAGCATTGCTACGGAGCGACCTTCGGCCTCAACAGCGCCGACGAGCATTGGTATCTCGAAGAAGAGCAAGAAAACCGCGCCGCCCTGCAAACCTTGCAACCCGAGTTGGCGCAATCCCTGTTTTCAGACGGCCTTAATCCTTTATCACAATCTCCCGGCCACGCCGCCTTGCGCTGCGACAGCCCCGACCACTTACCCCTAGTCGGCGCACTCGGTGACATCGCCTCCATGCAAAACGTGTACGCCAAACTCGCGCTGGACAAAAACTACCGCCTCGATGCGCCCTGCCCCTACCTGCCAAACGCCTACCTCAACACCGCCCACGGCACGCGCGGCTTGGCCACCGCCCCGATTTGCGCGGCGGCTGTCGTGGCAGAAATATTGGATTTGCCCAACCCCTTGTCCCAACGCCTGCGCACCGCGCTGCACCCCAACCGCACCGTTATCCGCGCCATGGTGCGGCAGCAGCCGCTGTTGCCTGAATCATAAAACCGAGGCCGTCTGAAAGCCGATTCAATATTTTCAGACGGCTAAACTGCCGTTTAAACCCGTTTGTATTACGCATACCGTTTTTTTCACCGCCACACCGCTGTTTCATTTACAATGTCCGCCCCTGAATATGCACACATCCCCTTTGAATATCCCCATGCGCTACTACGGAACCATTATCCGCTGGAATGAAAAACGGCAATTCGGCGCTATTCGCGAAGACGCCACCGGCGCGGAAATTTTTGCGCCGCTGTATGCCTTCGATTCCGATTACGTCCCCGCCGAAGGGCTGCGCGTGTCGTTTGACATCGCCAAAGGCCGACGCGGGCGCGATGAAGCCCAAAACATCCGCCCTGCCGCACCCGACGGCGATATGCCTGTCCGCACGCTGTTTACCCCCAATACGCCATCACGCCCGCGCCGCAGCTATACGGCGCCTCTGACGGCCATGCTGGTGCTGGCTTGTTTGGCGGTTGCGGGCTGGTTCGGCTACGGCTATTGGCAGGACTACCGCGCCGCGCAGTTGGCCGAGCAAAACAAGGTCTTGGTTGACGAAGTGGCGGATAAAATGAAATCCGAGCGGCGGGCGTGGATGAATGCGGTGCAAAACAAACCTGCGACGGCCGCCCCCAAAGCTGCCCAATCCAAGCCCAGCACCACGCCGTCTGAAAAATCCCAATTCACCTGCGACGGCCGCCAACATTGCTCGCAAATGCGTTCTGAAGAAGAAGCCCGCTATTTCAGCCGATATTGCCCCAACACCGAAATGGACGGCGATAACGACGGCATTCCTTGCGAATGCGGCGTCGGCAGCGAAAACCGCTGCGGCGATAAAGGCGGACGCCGTTCGCGCCGATAAACAATATGAAAACCTTGAGGCCGTCGGAAACACAGAGCGCGTGTGTTTCAGACGGCCTTTTTGATGTAAAATACCGCCCTAAACGAATTTTCAGAGAAACAGCATGAACCTACATCAAACCGTCGTCCGCGAAGCCGAGCAAGCCTTTGCCGCAGCGGGCATTGCGGGCGCGCCCGTTGTATTGCAACCGGCCAAAAGCGCCGATTTCGGCGATTTCCAAATCAACGGCGTGATGGGCGCGGCGAAAAAAGCCCAGCAAAACCCGCGCGAGTTGGCGCAAAAAGTGGCCGACGCGCTGGCGGACAACGCCGTTATCCAATCGGCGGAAGTGGCCGGCCCGGGCTTTATCAACCTGCGTTTAAACCCCGAATTTTTGGCGCAAAATATTCAGACGGCCTTAGCCGACCCGCGTTTGGGCGTGGCGGAAACCGCCGACAAAAAAACCGTGGTCATTGACTACTCATCGCCCAACCTAGCCAAAGAAATGCACGTCGGCCATCTGCGCTCCAGCATCATCGGCGACAGCATTTCGCGCGTATTAGAATTTATGGGCAACACAGTCATCCGCCAAAACCACGTCGGCGACTGGGGCACGCAGTTTGGCATGTTGGTGGCGTATCTGGTCGAGCAGCAACAGGCCGATACCGAATTCAAATTATCCGATTTGGAGCAATTCTACCGCGCTGCCAAAGTGCGCTTTGACGAAGACCCTGCTTTTGCCGACACCGCCCGCGAATATGTGGTGAAACTGCAAGGCGGCGATGAAAAAGTGTTGGCGCTGTGGAAACAGTTTGTGGAGATTTCCCTCAGCCATGCGCAAGCCGTGTATGACACGTTGGGCTTGAAGCTGACCCCCGCAGACGTAGCGGGCGAGTCAATGTACAATGATGATTTACAGGCCGTGGTCGATGATTTGACCGCCAAAGGTTTGGCGGTAGAAGACGACGGCGCGAAAGTGGTGTTTTTGGACGAATTTAAAAACAAAGACGGCGAAGCGGCGGCGTTTATCGTGCAAAAAAAAGGCGGCGGCTTTCTGTATGCCTCCACCGATTTGGCCTGCGTGCGCTACCGCGTGGGCAAACTGGGCGGCCAGCGCCTGCTGTATGTGGTCGATCACCGCCAAGCCTTGCACTTCGAACAGCTTTTCACCACCTCGCGCAAAGCCGGTTATCTGCCGGAAAATGTCGAAGCGCAGTTTATCGGCTTCGGCACCATGATGGGCAAAGACGGCAAACCCTTCAAAACCCGCTCCGGCGACACCGTGAAACTGGTGGATTTGCTGGATGAAGCGGTCGAACGCGCCACCGCTTTGGTGAAAAGCAAAAATCCCGACTTGGCCGACGATGAAGCCGCCAACATCGGCCATACGGTCGGCATAGCCGCAGTCAAATACGCCGACTTGAGCAAAAACCGCACCAGCGATTATGTTTTCGATTGGGACGCGATGTTGAGTTTCGAGGGCAACACCGCGCCGTATCTGCAATACGCCTACACCCGCGTGCAGTCCGTCTTCAAAAAAGCCGGCGAGTGGGATACCGCCGCGCCGCTGACCCTGACCGAGCCGCTGGAAAAACAACTGGCCGTCGAATTGCTGAAATTTGAAGACGTGTTAAACAGCGTGGCCGACACCGCCTATCCGCATTATCTGGCGGCCTATCTGTATCAAGTGGCAACGCTGTTTTCCCGCTTCTACGAAGCCTGCCCGATTTTGAAAGCCGAAGGCCAAGTGAGCAACACCCGTTTGCAGCTGGCCAAACTGACCGGCGACATTCTGCAACAGGGCTTGGATTTGCTCGGCATTGACACGCTGGACGTGATGTAAGCCGACATCGGCAGGCACATAAAGGCCGTCTGAAACGGATTGTTTCCGTTTCAGACGGCCTTGTCGCTATACAGCCACCTCTATTTCCGATATGCCGTTTTTTTCTTGCCGCCTGTCGCATTCAATACTGCCACGGCAATAATCAGCGCGACCCCCGCATATTGCAGACTGCCGAGGCGTTCGTCCAAGAATACCTCCGCCAGCAAAACGGCAGTAAACGGTTCAAATACGGTAAACACCGCTGCTTTGGCCGCCGACATTTTTTCCAAACCTTTAACAAACAGGAAAAAAGCAGCCACCGTACCGACCAGCGACATACCGATTGCCGACAACCATGCCGCCCAGTCCTGCTGCGCCAGCTTACCGAATGCAGTATGAGTGGCTGGCAACAGCAGCAACACCAGCGCAGGACAGCAAATCGAGGTAAAGAACACCAACATCGGCGGATTACCCAGCATAGCGCGTTTGCCCAATACGCCGTATAAAGCATAGCAGATACCTGCGCCCAATCCGGCGGTAATCCCAGCTGTGTCGGCAGCTCCGCCACCGGTCATGGTCAAGCCGACCCCAGCGGCGGCTACTACTGTCAGCAGCGCTTGGCGGCGGGTAATGCCCTCGCCCAAAATCATGCGGGCAAAAATCAGGCTCCACACCGGCGCGGTATACAGCAAGGCCACCGCCAGCGACGAGCCGACCCGCGCCACCGCCGCAAAATACAGCAGACTCATGCCCAATACGCCGATAAACGACTGCACCGCCAAAAACGGAAGCTGACGCATGCGCAGCTGCTTCAGATACGGCAGAAAGTAGCGCAAGGCAGACAGCAGCAACACGGCGGCAATCACTATCCGCAACGCCGCCACTTCCCCACCGCTGAACGACAAGCGGTTGAGGGTTGCACCCAATACGCCGAGCGTCCCCCAGCAGACCGCACCCGAAACCACCTGTATCATGCCTGTGGTTTGTGTATTCATGGTTTCCCTGTTCCCAATTTTCAGACGGCCTTATCAGGGATATTTCCCGAACAAGGCCATCTGAAAACAGACTAACCCTTATTCCACAAACCAAACGGTTTTGGTCTGCATATACTGCTCGAAGGCTTCCACGCCTTTGTCGCGCCCGCCGAAACCCGACTGCTTGTAGCCGCCGAACGGCGTGGCCGCACTGCCCTCGGAAAAGCCGTTGACCGACACCACGCCCGCCTGAATCTGCCGCGCAACACGGTGGGCACGGCTGAGGTTTTGCGTGTAAAACGACGCGGCCAAGCCGTAAATGGTGTCGTTGGCCAGAGCGACGGCTTCTTCTTCGGTTTTGAAGGTGGTTACGCCGGAAATAGGGCCGAAAATTTCTTCGCGGAAAATCGTCATTTCGGGCGTAATGCCGTCAAACAGGGTCGGTTCGATGTACCAACCACTGCCCAAATCCTTGCGGATATTACCGCCGAACACGACTTTTCCGCCCTCTTGTTTGGCAATTTCCAAATATTCGGCCACTTTTTCAAAATGGCGCTGCTCCACCATCGGGCCGAACAAAACGCCTTCTTCGCGCGGGTCACCGACTTTCCATGCTTTGACCGCCTCGGCCAGTTTCGCCAACAGCGTATCTTTGATTTTTTCATCCACCAAAATGCGCGAACCGCTGCTGCAATTTTCGCCCATATTCCAAAACGACGAAGCCAAAATATGCGGTACGGCTTTGTCCAAATCGGCATCGTCGAAGATAATCTGCGGGTTTTTACCGCCGCACTCGAGCACGACTTCCTTCATATTGCTCTTGGCCGAATATTCCAAGAAATACGCGCCCACTTCCGAAGAACCAGTAAACGCCACCATATCGACGCCGTGGTGCATACCCAATGCGCGGCCGACTTTGCTGCCCGAGCCGCACACCAATGTCAGCGCACCTTGCGGCACGCCTGCTTCATAAGCCAGTTCAATCAGGCGGTGTGCGCTCAAGGTGGTAATCGCCGCCGGTTTCACAATGACGGAATTGCCCGCTGCCAGCGCGGGAACGACTTTCCAAGCAAACATCAGCGCAGGGAAATTCCACGGTAACACGCAGGCCACCACGCCGATGGGCTCGTGCACAATCATGGCAGTGACATCGCTGCCGCTCGGCGCAACACGGTCAAACGATTTATCCAGATATTCGGCGTAGAAATAAAACGTATCAATCGTCGCGGGCAAATCGGTATTGCGGCATTCGTCTATGGGTTTGCCCGCGTCGATGCAGTCGAGCGCGGCCAATTCTTCGGCGTGTTCTTCCACCAATTGCGTCCAACGCAGCATGATTTTACGGCGTTCCGCAGGCGACAGTCCTGCCCAGCTCTGTTCGGCAAAGGCCTGCCGTGCGGCGGCAACGGCGGCATCGACATCGGCTTCATCGCTGTCGGCAATCGTGCCGATGACGCTGTTGTCAATCGGCGTGCGGTTTTCCAAAGTGCGGCCGTTGCCGCTGTGATTGGGAATCAAATTAACGGCATGCAACGCGCCCGCTTGCGCGGCTTCAAAAATCTGTGCGGCGGTTTTCATCAAAAATTCCTTAATGGTTGAAACCCCGCCATTTATGGCGGTAGAATCAGGGTCTATTCAAGCGGGGCGTAACCCCGTCTGAATCAGGGCAACACATAGGGCTGCGCCTTATGTGCAGTCCTGTGTGTTGAAACATCTTTTCTTTCCTTTGAGGTTTAAAGTTCGGCCTTTTCAGACGGCCTGAATATCCGACGTGCGGGTTGTACAGGCCGTCTGAATATTCCCGTTCAGACGGCCTGTACGGTTATGCGGCAACCGCTGCCACGTCAGCTTTCAATTTGGCGACAATCGCGGCCAATTCCGTTTTTTCGGTTTCATCCAAACCCAAAAGCGGCAGGCGCACGCCGCCAGCTTTCAAACCGGCCAGTTCGCAGCCGTATTTGATGGACTGCACGAATTTGCCGCCTTCCAGGAAATCCATAAACGGCAGCATGGCATTCATAATTTTACGGCCTTTGTCGAAATCTTTTTCCACTGCGCATGCCTGATACAGCGCGATGTGTTCGGCCAACAGGAAGTTGGACCCGGCGCACACCCAGCTTCGCGCACCCCATGCGAAAAATTCCAGCGCCTGATCATCCCAGCCGCACGACACCTGCAACTGCGGGAAATCATGCACCAGCATATGCAGCTGCTCGGGGCGGCCGGTACTTTCTTTAATCGCCACGAAATTTTTAGACGCGGACAATACAGTTTCAAAAAATTCGCGTTCCATGGTCATATTCATGCGGCCGGGGTAGTTGTAGAGCATGATGGGCAGACCGGCAGCTTTGTCCACCGCCAGCGCATGGGCGGCGTTTTCCGCCTGTGTCGGCAGCGCGTAAGGCGGTGTGCCGACCAAAACGGCATCTGCGCCGATGTCTTTAGCCATCGACCCCAAGGCAACTGAATCTTCGGTACGGATGGCTCCGGTGCCGACCACCAACGGCACGCGTCCACCGATGACATCTTTAGCCTGTTTCGCCAAAGCGAAACGCTCTTGCAGGGTATGGGCGTAGTATTCGCCGGTAGATCCACCGATGATGATGCCGTGTACCTTATTAGCAATCAGGTATTCCAATACCTCGGCAAATGCGGCTTGGTCTATATTGCCCGCGGCGTCTAGCGGGGTGATGGCGGGGGTGTAGATACCTTCGAATTTCATGGTAATTGCTCCGTTAAATGATGTGGGTGAACAGGCCGCTTTATGGCGCAAAGGCTGCGCTTTCAGACAGCCTAAAGTCGGGTAAAAATCAAGTCAGGCGGCAGAAGTTTTGCGGCTGACGTTTTCAGGTTTGGCCGGTTTGCGTTTGAGTGAACTGGCTTCCTGCAAGTCCAAACCTTTGGTTTCAGGCGCAAGCCAAACAGAAACCAGCAGACCCAGCAGAGTGACGGCTGCGGCGGCATACATGGTGTTGCCGATACCGATTCCGTCCAGCGACAGCGGCACTGCCCATGTACCGACCGCTGCGCCGATACGCGACAACGATGCGCCGATACCGACAGCCTGCGAACGGATTTCGGTCGGGAACAGCTCGTTCGGATAAACCAGCTGCAACACCTGCGCACCACCGATAAACACCGCATATGCGCCGAACAAAGCCAGCACCAGCATTTCCGAAGCCTCGGAGAAATAACCCAAACCGAGCAGTGCCAAGCCTGACCACAAGAAGCTGTGAATCACTAATTTTCGGCGGCCAAGCGAGTTAATCAGCTTCGTACCGAGAATACAGCCGACTACAAACAGCAGCGTAATCAATACCGAGCCATAATCCGCCCATGCGCCCTGTAGGTTCAAGGCAGACAATACGCGCGGTGCAAACGCATACACGGCAAACACGGGAATCACCGAACAGCTCCAAAACACCACCACAAACAGCATACGCGGGCCGTAACCGGCTTTCAGAATATCCAACAGCGTGGCGTTACTCTGCGTCGGTTCCTCCGGCAGGTTGCGCAGGGAAAAATCGCTGCCGTACACTTGCTTGATAACGGCTTCCGCCTCAGCTTTGCGGCCTTTGCTCAACAGCCAGCGCGGAGATTCGGGCGTACCCAAGCGCAGCAGGAACAGCGCGACACCGATAAAAGCCGGGCTCAACACCACCCATCGCCATGCCGCATCACCGAATTCGCGCAGAATCAGCGTACCGGCGATATACGATAATGCTGCACCGGCAAACCACAAAATCGTCAGTGCCGCTAAACGTGGGCCACGGTATTTTTTCGGCAGAAACTCCACCAGCAGCGAACCGGCCACCGGATATTCGAAACCGACACCGATACCGATGATAAAGCGGCAGAGGAATACCAACCAAGCGGAGTCCGCCCAAAATTGAATTACCGAGCAGACGGTAAACAACACCGGCCCGACAAAATACAGTTTCTGCCGTCCGACCAAACCGGTCAGCCAACCGCCGAGAAAACCGCCGGCAAAAATGCCGAACAGTGCGGAAGCGGCAATCATGCCCTGCCAAAAGCCGTTAATATTAAGCTCAGCCGACATCGCCACCAGAGCAACACCGATAATGCTGAGGATATAGCCGTCCATTACCCAGCCGCCACCCGAACGGGCGGTCAGCAATCGGTGAAAACGGTTCAAGGGAACATCTTCAATCGAAACGTAATTAGCCACTTTGTTTCTCCTTTTGTTGCGTGTAGTCCGAACGGGCAATGCACCCGCGCTTTGCAGAGGCCGTCTGAAAGCAGGAAATATTTTTCAGACGGTATTTTATTTTTATGGAATGTGTTCTTCCGTTCAGGGTTTCTACGACCCTTTATCCAGCGGTTTAGGAAAACGGACAAATTCAAAATAATCCGTTTTCCTAAAAAACCGTTTTAGTAAGCTATATGTTCAGACGGCCTTTGCCTGTTTCAGGCCGTCTGAATATAGAGTCAGCATAATTTGAATAACAGCCTAGGCTTCCAAGCCCGCTTTACGCCAAGTGTTCCACAGGCTGAGATTGACCCCGACAGATAAAAACGGTTCGGGCGGATTGGCGTTGGGGCCGGGTGAGGCGAGCAGAAAATCAATCATGTCGTTCTTCTCGCCAGCCAACCAGTCGGCCAGCAGCATGCCGGATACCGTGCCGCGCGTGACACCCAAGCCGTTGCAGCCGAGTGCGGCGTAGACATTGGGTGCAAGTTGGCCGAAAAAAGACTGGTGGTTGCGCGTCATCGCCAACTGGCCGCTCCAGGTGTATTCGAAATCCACATCCGGCAGCATAGGGAAACGGTTGGCAAACGATTTGCGGTGGTTTTCGCGGAACTTGGCCAATTTGCTGCGATCGCCCACACCATTGGGATGGAAGCTAAAGCTGTTGCGCATCAGAATGCGGTTGTCGTGGGTACGGCGTACGGTCGAACCGCCCGGATCCGCGGGAATCACACCCCAGAAGTCTTTGCCGCCCAAACGCGCCTGTTCGTCTTCATTCAGCGGACGGCTCAGACTGGCATACAGAAACAAGGGAATAAAACGGCCTTTGAGAAAACCGAAATGCTGGCCGAAGGCATTATTGGCCAAAATGAGCTTGTCGGCGGTAATCGTGCCGCCCGCATGGGTTAGCGTGACTTTTTCGCCGTAATCAACACCGGTAATCGCGGTGTGTTCATAGAGAGAAACATTGGCAGGCAGGCTGTCGGCCAAACCTTTGACCAGCGCGGAAGGCTGGAGCAGAATCGTGCCCGGCGTGAACAAGGCTTCTTTGTAAAATGATGTGCCGATGTGGTTGGGCAAATCCTGTCCGTTGATGACTTCATACGGTTCGCCCAATTTGTCCAAACCGCTGCGGTAGGCTTTCAATACCGCCAAACCGCGCGGCTCGACGGCGGCCTGATATTTTCCCGAATGCCGCATATGGCATTGGATATTGTGTTTGCCGACCAAACCGGCCAAATACTGCTGGCCGGTTTTATTCAGCTTCAACACCATTTTGGCGGTTTCCACATCGCCGATGTAATCATCCGCACCGATGTCGTGCGGCAAATCAATGGCAAAGCCGGCATTGCGTCCGGCCGTGCCGAAACCGACTTCCTGCGCTTCAATCAACGCAACCTCGTCATCAGGAAAGCGTTCGGCCAAGCGGCGGGCGGCGGCCAAGCCGACATAGCCCGCACCGATAACTGCCCAACGTACCTGACTGTTGCCCGAATGTGCGGGTTTGGCTGTGCGTTGCGGCGCGGTATGAAACCAGCCGCAAGCTTGGTCATCATCGGGTAAGGCTTTGACTTGAATCATCTCGGTTTCTCCTTGTTTGCAAACTGTGCCGGTTTGCTACCGGCCTGACAGAATATAGCGCAGGCAGAACACGGATATTTCAGACGGCCTCGGAACCAATATCAGGACATGACTATCTCCCCTTCCAATCCCGACGGAATCACATATTCCGTCATCCGCCGTCTTGACAGCTCCATGTGTTCGCGCATCAGCCGTACCACCGCCGCGCTGTCCCGCTGCTCGATTGCAGCAATAATCTCATCGTGTTGCGCCACTGCTGTGTAGGCATCCTGCTGCATGCTTTTACCCGCCTCATGGTGGTAAAACAGTTTGCCCAACCGTGCATGGTCGATTAAAACCCGCTCCATACTTGGCAACAGATAAGGGTTGTGCGCCATCTTGCCGATTTCCCAATGAAAACGGTTGTTGTGGTAGACGCTGCCCTCGGTGTCGCCGTCACGCGCCGCTGCCGCGACGTGTAACTGAATGTCTTTTAATGCGGCAATTTCCGCCGCCGTCGCATTTTCCGCCGCCAGCTGTGCGGTTGCGGTATACAGCAGCGGCGCAGCCAAAAAGAAATTGCGCAAAGCATCGTATCCCATAGCCGATACCCGTGCGGCGCGGTTTTCTTCCAACTCCAGATAACCTTCTGCCGCCATTTGCCGGATAAGCTCGCGCACAGGCGAACGGGATATGCTGAATTCATCTCCCAGTTTTACTTCATCCACTACTGCACCGGGGCGCAACTCCATGCTGAGAATGCGGCGGCGTAAAGTTTCGGCCATTAAGGTTTTGCGGTCTGTGCTGTGTTTGGACATTGCTGCTCCGAAGTCTTGTTGTAGGACTTCAGATGTTATCATTATTTTTATTGTATACAATTTGTATAAACCGTTTTTTCTCACAAATCGTAATGTGCTGTCTACTCTTTTTTGATAAAACTACATTCAATTACAATTAAAATTATGATTTAAAACAAATATATATTAGTTGGAAATAACAACTTCCAAACAGAAAAAGCACGCCCTCCTTCGAGGGCGTGCTTTTTTTATTTTCAGACGGTCTGCTATTACCGTCTGTCGACTATCAATCTGTTTTCAAATCAACCGTTTTCCTAAAGAAAATCCGCCAATTTTCTGCTGCGGTCATACAGCGTCAAAGCCGAATCGGGATTGACGTTCCAAATTTCCGGCAACGGGTTGTCGGCTCGCCACACATCGCGGCGCAGCTTTTCAAAGCGGTTGAAATCTTTGACAAACATCTTCCAAAAGCGCAAATAACTGTCCACCGCCTGCTGGTCTTTTTTCGCATAGCCGTGGCTTTTACCGTCTTTGGCCTGAAAATCGAAACCAATCAACACGATATTTTTCGGCGCAAACAAATGCGCCAGCGAAAGGGCTTGCAAGCCACTGTTACCGCCGTAAACATAAATATCATCTGTCGGATAAAACATCTCCTCGCCCAACTGGCTGTTTTGATTGCGCAAACCTACCCGCAACACGCTGCCGTCTTCCTCCAGATTACAGCCCAAACCGCAGCCGGTGATAAATTCGCCTTTAAAATTTTCCGCCAAACTGGTGCGGTAGTCGCGCCACCATTTGTGGTCGCAATGATGGGCGATACGCGCATGCGGCATCAGCTCGAAGGCCTGATTGCAGACAATCACGAAATGTTCGGGCGTAAACAGGCTGAAATTGACATTTTTCAGCGACGGCCCGCCGCCAATAACGAAAATGGTATCGGGATATCGCTGCTGTTGCATATAGTGCAAAAATGCCTCACTGGTTGCCGGTTGCATCAAGTCGTTTCCTTTTAATGTATTGGGTTCAATAAAATAATCTTATTTTTCAGACGGCCTGACGGTATGTTTCAGCCTTTTACCATACCATCACCGCCGTTTAATTTATCGCGCAGCGAACGCTTGAAGGCTTCGGCCAGCGGCGGATAGTCTAAGGCCGTCTGAATTTTGTCAGGATATGGCACGCCGTCGGCAGAAAGCAGGCGGTTGAGCGCCATAATGCTTAAATCGGGGTGTCCGGCCTGCTGCAAAATCACGCTATTGCCGCGCCGGATCTCGCCGCCCTTTATCACGCGGGCGTACCAGCCGGTCAGCCCGCTAGCAAAGATGGTTTCTTTCATAACCGGGTAGCTGCTGTTTTTGGATAAGCGGCTGCACGGGCGGCGCGGCTGGGCGATTTCCAGCAGACACGTGCCGATTTGATAGACATCGCCGACGCGCACGTTTTTTTCGTTCAAACCCGACAACACCAAATTTTCGCAGTACACCGCCTCCCCTTCGTAGCCGAAACTTTTACCGGTCAATCGGTTGAGCTGTTCAAACGAATCAGCCGACATCAGAAACACAGCCTTGTCCACGCCGCCGTGGTGCGCTTTGAGGCCGACATCGTTGCCGACCAAGCCGTGTTCATCTACTTTTACCGATTCGACAGGCTGCTTGCGGATGGCACTTTCCATTTCGCTGCCGTCGTCAAAGCGCAATAAGACGGGCTGCCCGATTTTAATACATAACACGCGGCTGTCGGTAGGATTCATGCCGTTTTCCTATGGGGTACATAATGCGTAAAGGCCGTCTGAAAACGGAAAAATCCCCAAGTTTTCAGACGGCCTTCATCTAATCATGATGCAAACGGCAATTATGCTTCGTCATCCTCGCCTTTGCTGCGGATAATCAGGAGCGGCAGATGGCTTTGGCGCATTACGGTTTCGGCGAAGCTGCCCATCAGCAAATGCATCAGACCGGTACGGCCGTGCGTACCCAATACCAGTAAATCCGCGCCGTTTTCATCGGCGTAATCCACCAATTCCTGCGCCATTTCGCGCGCGCCTTTGTTGGCGACCAGCAGGTGTTTGACGATATTGTGTACGCCGTCTTCGCGGGCGGTTTTTTCGGCAAAATCCAAGACTTCCGTACCTTGTGCCACGGCAGCGGCTTCATAGCTTTCGTGTTGCAGGAATTCGGGCGCCAAAGCCATGTATTCGGCGGGGTTGGCCACATGCACCAAAGTCAGGCGGGCATCGTTGACTTGCGCCAGTTCGGCCGCATGTTTCAACGCGTTCAAAGAAGTTTCGCTACCATCTACGGCAACCACCAAATGTTTGTACATAATCGTTCTCCTTGTGCGCCGCACCTGCTCCGGCAGCGGATGTAAATAAAAAGGGTAAATTGATTATAGACTGTTATTTCTGCTTTGCACAACTGTCTTTCTGCTTTCCAGTATAATACGGTCAGGCCAAATCAGGCAGTATTTTTTTGCTGCCGTTCGCCAGATTTATTTGTTTGTTGATTTATCACAAGGTTGACCATGTCCGACACCGCTTCCCTCTCTTCCCGCCGCTTCGGCGGCATTGCCCGGCTCTACGGCGATACGGCTTTACAGCGTTTTCACGAATCGCACGTGTGCGTGGCCGGCGTGGGTGGCGTCGGCTCGTGGGCGGTGGAAGCGCTGGCGCGCAGCGGTATCGGCCGTCTGACTCTGATTGATTTGGACAATGTCGCCGAATCCAATATCAACCGCCAGCTCCACGCGCTCACCGATGATTTCGGCAAAGCCAAAGTTACCGCGCTGCACGAGCGTATCCTGCAAATCAATCCCGCCTGCGAAGTTACCGAAATCGAAGATTTTGTGACCGAAGAAAATTTAAACGGATTGTTTTCAGACGGCTTTGATTTTGTCATCGACGCCATCGACCAAATCCGCGTCAAAGCGGCGATGGCGGATTATTTTGTCAAACACAAACAGCCGTTTATCCTCAGCGGCGGCGCGGGCGGTCAGAAAAATCCCGCGCTGATTCAGACGGCCGATTTGAGCCGCGTGACCCACGATCCCTTATTGGCCAACCTGCGCTACACCCTGCGCAAGCGCTACGGCTTTTCGCGCGATACCCAAGAAAAAATGCGCGTACCCTGCGTGTATTCCACCGAAAACATTACTCCGCCGCAATCAGGCGAAGCCTGCACGGTAGGCGGGAATGCCGCCGCGCCGCAAGGCTTGTCATGCGCGGGCTACGGCGCGAGTATGCTGGTGACGGCGACCTTCGGCCTGTATTGCGCGCAAGCGGCCATCGACCATATTGCGGCGGGCAAATAATGGATAGCGCCGTTCAGATTCATCATGCCGAAAACACCATCGCCTGGGTGTTCGGCCAACCCGTTACCGACATCCCACAGGATTTGTTTATTCCGCCCGACGCGCTGGAAGTGGTGTTGAGCAGTTTCCAGGGCCCGTTGGATTTGCTGCTGTATCTAATTCGCAAGCAGAATATTGATGTTTTGGATATTCCGATGGTGAAAATCACTGAGCAGTATCTGCACTACATTGCGCAAATGGAAGCCTATCAATTTGATTTGGCGGCAGAATATCTTTTAATGGCGGCGATGTTGATTGAGATTAAATCGCGCCTCTTGCTGCCGCGCCCGGAAGAAATCGAAGACGAAGAACACGACCCGCGTGCCGAACTGGTGCGCCGTCTGCTGGCTTACGAGCAGATGAAACTGGCGGCGCAGGGCTTGGACGCACTGCCGCGTGCCGGACGTGATTTTGCTTGGGCATACCTGCCGCTGGAAATCGCCGTTGAAGCCAAGCTGCCTGAGGTGTATGTGGCCGATTTGACGCAGGCATGGCTGGGGATTTTGTCCCGCGCCAAGCATACCCAAAGTCATGCCGTAGTGCAGGAAGCGATTTCCGTGCGCGCGCAGATGACGGCGATTTTGCGCCGACTGAACGAGCAGGGATTTTGCCGTTTTTCCGCGCTGTTTAAGCCCGAACAGGGCGCGGCGTATGTGGTGGTGAATTTCATCGCCCTGTTGGAACTGGCTAAAGAAGGCTTGGTCAGAATCGTGCAGCCGGAAAATTTTGCCGAAATTGAAATCCATTTGAAACAGGATGAAACGGAAAGCGCGGAGCAAACGGCGCGAACGGATAACGAGGCCGTCTGAAAAATATCATGACACCGCCGTTTTCAGACGGCCTTTCGTTCACACATTAAATTTCTTGCCGCCCGCCGCCACAAGCGCTGCCAAACGTGCTTTAATACCATACTGCTTTAACGAGTAAAAAATACCAGAGAGGAAAACCATGACAGACGTCCGCCCACCCATCGTCAAATCCTTACTCGACACCGATTTATACAAATTCACCATGTTGCAGGTGGTGTTGCACCAATTTCCGCAAACTTACAGCCGCTACGAATTCCGCTGCCGCAATAAAGAAATGGTGTATCCGCTGGCCGACATTCAGGAAGACTTCGAGCGCGAATTGGATACGCTGTGCCAACTGCGCTTTACCGACGACGAGCTGCTGTATCTGCGCAGCCTGCGCTTTATCAAAAGCGATTTTGTCGATTATTTGGAGCTGTTCCAGCTCAAACGCCGCTTCGTTACCGTCAGCCCCGATGAGCAAGGTCGTCTGAACATCTGTATTGAAGGGCCGATGATACAGGCGATGTTCTTCGAGATTTTCATTCTGGCGATTGTCAACGAGCTGTTTTTCCGCCGCTTGGAAACCCCTGCCGTATTGGAAGAAGGCGAACGCCGCCTGCAAGCGAAAGCCGATTTCCTGTGCAACATCGCCGCCACGCAAAACCCCAACGACCCGCCGTTTCTCGTCTCCGATTTCGGCACGCGCCGCCGCTATACGCTGGCGTGGCAGGAGCATGTATTGCGTACCCTCTACGAAGCCGCACCGGATATTTTCCGAGGCACGAGCAATGTCTATCTGGCGAAAAAACTCAACATCACCCCCATCGGCACGATGGCGCACGAATTTTTGCAAGCATTCCAAGCGCTGGACGTGCGCCTGCGCAATTTCCAAAAAGCCGCGCTGGAAGCCTGGGTGCACGAATACCGTGGCGACTTGGGTATCGCCCTGACCGACGTCGTCGGCATGGACGCTTTCTTGCGCGATTTCGACCTGTATTTTGCCAAACTGTTTGACGGCCTGCGCCACGACAGCGGCGATCCGTATGTGTGGGGCGAAAAAGCCTACGCCCACTACAAAAAGCTCAAAATCGACAGCCGTACCAAAATGCTGACTTTTTCAGACGGCCTCGATTTGGAACGCTCGTGGGCATTGCACCAATACTTCAAAGACCGTTTCAAAACCAGCTTCGGTATCGGCACCAACCTCACCAATGATTTGGGGCATACCCCGCTGAACATCGTCTTGAAACTGGTGGAGTGCAACGGCCAATCCGTCGCCAAGCTCTCCGACAGCCCGGGCAAAACCATGACCAACAACACCACCTTCCTCGCCTATCTGCGGCAGGTGTTTGACGTACCCGAGCCGGAAGGCAACGCTTGATTTTCCCGTATCAACGGCGCTCCTCGTCTAAGAGCGCCGTTTTATCGTCTTGCGATATTGCAATATAACAAAATCATCTTAAAATACAACAAACCATTCTTTCCCATTTTTCAGCAGCATCAGTAAAGTACCCTTCATTATCACAATAAATCCAGGAGCACTCCGATGACCACCACCGACCCGCGCGCCAAACTGCCCGACGCGCCGCTTGCCGACAACGAACGCTTGAAAGGCGACAGCCACCACCTGCGCGGCACCATCGCCGAAGACCTCAAAGACGGTCTGACCGGCGGTTTCAACGGCGACAACTTCCAGCTTATCCGCTTCCACGGCATGTACGAGCAGGACAACCGCGACATCCGCGCCGAGCGCAACGATCAGAAACTCGACAACCTGAAAAACGTCATGCTGCGCTGCCGCTTGCCCGGCGGCATCATCTCGCCGCAGCAATGGCTGGGTATCGACAAATTTGCCGGTGAAAAAACCATCTACGGCTCTATCCGTCTGACCAACCGCCAAACCTTCCAGTTCCACGGCGTATTGAAAGACGATGTCAAACCCATGCACCAATGGCTCAATGAATTGGGTTTGGATTCCATCGCCACCGCCGGCGACGTCAACCGCAACGTCTTGTGCACCAGCAATCCGGTAGAAAGCAGCCTGCACAAAGAAGCCTACGAATGGGCGAAAAAAATCAGCGAACACCTGCTGCCCAAAACCCGCGCCTACGCCGAAATCTGGCTGGACGGCCAAAAATTGCACTCCACCGAAGACATCGTCAATGCGCCGCTGGCCGATTCCGTGAAAAGCGGAGACGCCACCGAGCCGGTATTGGGTAAAAACTACCTGCCGCGCAAATTCAAAACCACTGTTGTCATTCCGCCGCATAATGACGTTGATTTGCACGCCAACGACTTGAACTTCATCGCCATCGAAGAAGATGGCAAACTGGCCGGATTCAACGTCTTGGTCGGCGGCGGTCTGTCGATGGAACACGGCAATACCAAAACCTATCCCAACACCGCACGCGAATTCGGCTTTATCGGCTTAGATAAAGTATTGGACTGCGCCGCTTCCGTGGTTTCTGTACAACGCGACTGGGGCAACCGCAGCGACCGCAAAAACGCTAAAACCCGCTATACGCTGGAGCGTGTCGGTACAGATGTGTTTATCGCCGAAGTGGAAAACCGCATGGGCGCAAAATTCGAGCCGATCCGCCCGTATGAATTTACCACCCGTGGCGACCGTATCGGCTGGGTGCAAGGCGAAGAAGGCAACTGGCATTTGACCCTGTTTATCGAAAACGGCCGCCTGCTCGACTACCCCGGTCGTCCGCTGAAAACCGGCATGCGCGAAATCGCCAAAGTGCACCAAGGCGACTTCCGCCTGACCGCCAACCAAAACCTGATTGTCGCCAACGTACCGCCCGAACAAAAAGACGAAATCGAGCGCATTGCCCGTGAGCACGGCTTAATCAGCGACAACATCACCCGCCAGCGCGAAAACAGCATGGCCTGCGTTTCCCTGCCGACCTGTCCGCTGGCAATGGCCGAGGCCGAACGCTTCCTGCCGCAATTCTCCGACAAAGTGGACGAAATCATGGCGAAAAACGGCCTGAACGATGAATATATCGTCTTGCGCGTGACCGGCTGCCCCAACGGTTGCGGCCGCTCCATGCTCTCCGAAATCGGTCTGGTGGGCAAAGCCGTCGGCCGCTACAACCTCTACACCGGCAGCAACCGCCAAGGCACACGCATTCCGCGCCTGTTTAAAGAAAACATCACCGAACCGGAAATTCTGGAGATTCTGGAAAGCTGGATTGCAAACTGGGCGCAAAACCGCCAAAACAACGAAGGCTTCGGCGACTTCGCCGTGCGCACCGGCATCGTCAAACCGGTATTGGACGCGCCGCGTGATTTCTGGGTAGCGCAAGCGTAAGCAGATAACAAGTAAACAAAGCCGTAAATAGAGCCAAGGCCGTCTGAAAAATCATTTCAGACGGCCTTATCTTTGATTCCTTGATATAGCGCTTTTCCTTAACATGAGTTTGGGATAAGCGTTTTGAATATTTTATTATTTCCAGAACCATACAAAATCCCGGCAGACAGAAAATCGCCAGATTTTCGTCATTCCCGCACAGGCGGGAATCCAGACGTTTGAGCTTCTGATACTTTAAAAACATTACAGAAATACTGGGCTTCTGGATTCCCGCCTGCGCGGGAATGACGAATCCTTGCGGATTCTGTCTGCCGGAAGAAACACGTTTCGGAAATTTAAAAAGATATTCTATCTGCTTATCCCGAACTCACGTTCCTTATTACCTGAGACCTTTGCCAAATTCTAAAAATACCGTTTGAAATCCCACCATCGTCATATTTGCGCTTTCCTAGTTTATCGCGGGGTGCATACAAAACAAGGCCGTCTGAAATGATTTTTCAGACGGCCTTGTTTTTAAATTACCCGAATCAAACGATAGATTATTGATCCACGAACGCGCGTTCAATCAGATAATCGCCGCGTTGACCCATTTTCGGCGAAGCGGTCAGGCCGAAGCTGTCGAGGATGGCGGCGGTGTCTTTGTTCATGGCGGTGCTGCCGCACAGCATGGCGCGGTCGTCTTGCGCATTCATCGGCGGCAAGCCGATGTCTTCAAACAGTTTACCGCTCTTTATCAGGTCGGTCAGACGGCCGTGGTGTTCGAATTCTTCGCGTGAAACCACCGGATAATAAATCAGTTTTTCGCGAATCATTTCGCCCAGATATTCATGGTTAGGCAGCTCTTTGGTAAAGCGGTCGTAGTAGGCCAAATCCTGTTTGTAGCGCACGCCGTGTACCAAAATCACTTTTTCAAACTGCTCGTACACTTCCGGATCTTTGGTCACACTCAAGAAAGGTGCTAGGCCGGTGCCGGTAGAGAGTAGATACAGGTGTTTGCCGGGATTTAAATCGCCGAGAATCAGAGTGCCGGTCGGCTTTTTGCTAATGAGGATTTCATCGCCGACTTTCAGGTGTTGCAGGCGGCTGGTCAGAGGGCCGTCTTGCACTTTAATGCTGAAAAATTCCAGATGTTCTTCCCAGTTGGCCGATGCCACGCTGTATGCACGCATCAGCGGCTTGCCGTCCACCATCAGGCCAATCATCACGAATTGGCCGTTTTCAAAGCGCAGAGACTCGTCGCGGGTACAGGTGAAAGAAAAATAAGCATCGGTCCAATGGTGTACGGACAATACTTTCTGGGTGTTGAATGCTGCCATATTGCTTCCTATGGGATAAGGCCGTCTGAAAACCGACGGCGGTGTTTTAAAAATCGGAGCGGGTAGCGCCGCTTTGCCGCCCTATCCGCTGCTCATTATTTGCCTAAAGCTTCGCTGATGATTTCTTTTACCACTTCGGCATCGTTCGGCACAACCTGCACGCGTTGCGGCAAATCTTCCAAACCGGCCAGCGCCGCCGGACGCGGAATGGCAACATTGCTGCCGACTGCCTCATGGATGGTGGTGTCGAATTTAGCCGCCAAAGCGGTTTCCAAGCAAACGATGGTTTCGCCCGGCTCGCGCACTTCGCGGGCGACTTTGACACCATCGGCGGTATGCGGATCAATCAATTCGCCGTCTTGCTGATAAACCTGCTTGATGGTGGCCAAACGGTCTTGATGGATGGATTTGCCGGAGACAAAACCGTATTGCTGATGGATTTTGTCCAGCACAAAGCTCAGGTCAAAGCCTTTGCCTGCGCCGACTTCCGCCCACAATGCCTTGATTTCGTCGCTGTCGCGGTTCATCAAATCAAAGATAAAGCGCTCGAAATTGGAGGCTTTGGAAATGTCCATCGATGGGCTGGAAGTAACCATCGTATGATCCGCCGTACGCGGGCGGTACTCGCCGGTTTTAAAGAACTCGTCCAACACATCGTTTTCATTGGTGGCGACAATCAGGCGGCCAATCGGCAGACCCATTTGGCGGGCGATGTGGCCGGCGCAGACATTGCCGAAATTGCCGCTCGGTACGCAGAAGCTGACTTTCTCATCGTTGCTTGAAGTGGCTTTGAAATAGCCGGCGAAATAATACACCACTTGCGCCACGATACGCCCCCAGTTGATGGAGTTGACCGTACCGATGTGGTATTTGGCTTTAAACTCGGCATCGTTTTGCACGGCTTTGACGATGTCTTGGCAGTCGTCAAACATGCCGTCAACGGCGATGTTGTAAATATTTTTGTCTTGCAGGCTGAACATTTGCGCACGTTGGAACGGGCTCATTTTGCCTTCCGGCGACAGCATGAAGACATTAATGCCTTTTTTGCCGCGCAGGGCGTATTCGGCGGCCGAACCGGTGTCGCCGCTGGTCGCGCCCAAAATATTCAGCTTCTTGCCCTCTTTGGCCAACACATATTCAAAGGCGTTGCCCAAAAACTGCATGGCCATGTCTTTAAACGCCAGCGTCGAGCCGTTGGACAGGGCTTGGATTTTCAGGCCGTCGGAAAGCGTGCGCACAGGCGTGATTTCTGCCGTACCGAATGCTTTTTCGGTATAGGTGCGGTTTAAAATATCGCGCAAATCTTCCGCCGGAATATCGCTCACAAACAGGCTCATAATCTCGAAAGCCAGCTCGGGATAGCTCAGGCCGCGCCATTGTTGCAGCATTTGGGCGCTGACCTGCGGATAGCTTTCCGGCAGCATCAGACCGCCGTCGGGCGCAAGCCCCATCAACAATACTTCGCTAAACTGTTTGTGCGCGGTCGAACCACGGGTACTGATGTATTTCATGATTTGCTCTCAACAGGAGTAATGTAAAAGAAAATAGGTTTTTATCACAATCTATTATTTTCAGACGGCCTTGCGGGCAGTTTGGCCGTCTGAAACCGGCGACGTAAGCGAAATTACGGCTCGATTCTCAACAGCGATTCGGAAAAAGTTACCGCCTCGCCGCCCAACACCACGCAGCCGTTTTGCAGGCGGCAATACAGCATACCACCGCGCGCCGAAGCCTGATATGCCAAGATTTCGTTTTGCGCCAAACGCTGCGCCCAATACGGCACGATATGGCAATGCCCCGAACCGCACACCGGATCTTCCGCCACGCCCAACTTCGGCCCGAAACTGCGCGAAACGTAGTCCGTATCCCGCCCTTTGGCGGTGGCGTGAAACAGCAGGCCATCCAGCGTTTGCAGTTTTTCCCCGTCGGGGGCAAGGCGGCGCACCGTATCTTCATCGTCAAACACGCACAGCAAATCCCGTCCCAAATACGCTTCAGACGGCACTGCGCCCGCCGCCGCGCAGATTTCGGGTGTAACCGCCACCGGCTCGAGCGCGTAAGCCGGAAAATCCATTTCGTAACGGCTGCCGTTTTTTACCACGGTCAACACACCGCTCAAGGTGTGAAACGACACCTGCGCCAAGCCCTTATCTGTCTCGCTCATGATGACATGCGCCGTTGCCAAAGTCGCATGGCCGCATAAATCAATTTCGCCGCCGGGCGTAAACCAGCGTAGCCGGTAATCTGCACCTTCTTTGACGGCAAACGCCGTTTCCGAAAGATTGTTTTCCACGGCGATATTTTGCATGAGTTTTTCAGACGGCCATCCGTCTAAGATACACACCGCCGCCGGATTGCCGCCAAAGAGCTTATCGCTAAACGCATCCACCACATATTGCCGAATCATACCGCTGCCTTATTGTTGTTGCGGGTTGCTTTTAATCGCGCAATGGTCGCCGTAGCAGGCGTTCCATGTACCGTATTTCTGGCAGGATTTGCTCTCGCACGGGCGGTTGGCCGTTGAATAATGGCTGCATGCTCCCAGCAGCAACAGTGCGCAAATACAGGCGGACAAACGGACTTTCATGACCTTATCCTTTTATTTTCATGATTTTTTGTATAAGCGCTGAAAACAAGCCGTTACCGTTTTTGCCGTTACCGAAGCCACCGCCTGCGTGCGTGTGGAAGGCGCGAGCATTTGCATCATCTCGCCGGAGGTCATCTGATTGGGCGCTTCTTCCGCCGCACAGCCGCAGATTTTGTTTTCCCATTCGGCTTTTTTCTCATCGCCCAAGGCCAGCGACAATACTTTCCACTCTTTGCGTTCGGCCAATTCGCTGCGGCATTGGCTTTCCACCGCTTTTTTTACCAAGCTGCCGCCCAAGCCGGTACCCACCGGCTGCGTGCTGTCTGCGCTGCATGCGCCCAAACACAAAGCGGCACACGCCGCCGCCCAAATCTTGTTCATGTTTATTCCAATCGGATTCGGATGGAAAAATTGCGCACATTATACCGCAAGGCTCTGAATCTTGGGAATGATTCGGCTATAATTAGGGGCTGTTAACCCCCATGCCGTCTGAAACAGCAAAACGAAAGAGCGACCATGTCCGACCTGTTTGCCCGTACCCCCGAAGCCCCGCTTGCCGAACGCTTGCGCCCGCACACGCTCGACGAAGTCATCGGCCAGCAGCACCTGATTGGCGAAGGCAAACCGCTGCGCGTGGCGGTAGAAGGCGGCAAGCCGCATTCCATGCTGCTGTGGGGGCCGCCGGGCGTGGGCAAAACCACGCTGGCGCGGATTTTGGCGCAGAGTTTCAACACGCAGTTTCTGCCCGTTTCCGCCGTGTTTTCCGGCGTGAAAGACATACGCGAGGCCATACTTAAAGCCGAAACCGCTTTGCAGCAAGGCCGCGCCACCATTTTGTTTGTCGATGAGGTGCACCGCTTCAATAAAGCACAGCAGGACGCTTTTTTGCCGCATGTGGAAAGCGGCCTGTTGACCTTTATCGGCGCGACCACCGAAAACCCGTCGTTTGAAGTCAATCCCGCGCTGTTGAGCCGTGCGCAAGTATATGTTTTGCAGCCGCTTGCCCCTGCTGATTTGCAGCAACTTATCGATAAAGTATTGACCCTGCCCGAATATCAAGGCTTTTCCATTACCACCGACGCCGCCGAACTCTTGATTCAGACGGCCGATGGCGATGCCCGCCGCCTGCTGAATTTATTAGAGCAGCTTCTACGCGCCGCCGCCACACGCCGTCTGAATACGTTGGACACGGCCTTTCTCGCCGACAGCCTCGGTGCGCAAATTCGTCGTTTCGATAAAGGCGGCGAAAGTTTCTACAACCAGATTTCCGCGCTGCACAAATCCGTGCGCGGCTCCCATCCCAACGCCGCGCTGTATTGGTTCGGGCGCATGCTCGACGGCGGCGCCGACCCGCGTTACCTCGCCCGCCGCATTGTGCGCATGGCATGGGAAGACATCGGCTTGGCCGACCCGCGCGCGCTGCAAATCGCCAACGAAGCCGCCGCCACTTACGAACGCCTCGGCTCGCCCGAGGGCGAACTGGCGCTGGCGCAAGCCGTGCTGTATCTAGCCGCTGCCGCCAAATCCAATGCCGGTTACAAGGCGTATAACGAAATGCGCCAGTTTGTGAAAAGCCACGCCAGCGACGAAGTACCGGTGCACCTGCGCAATGCGCCGACCAAATTGATGAAGGAATTGGGCTACGGCAAGGAATACCGCTACGCCCACGATGAGCCCAATGCCTACGCCGCCGGCGAAACTTATATGCCCGACGGCGTGGACGAACCGGACTTTTACCGCCCCGTGCCGCGCGGTTTGGAAATCAAAATCGGCGAAAAACTGGCTTGGTTGAAGCAGTTGGATGACGAGGCGGAATAGGTAAAACCTATCAACAAAGGCCGTCTGAAAATAATTTTTCAGACGGCCTTTGTTTATCTATGTTGTCTTACCTGCATATTTTTTATTAATTCCACACAAACAATCATCAGATACATAGTCAAACCCAATCGGTTACATTCCCCCTATCCGGTTAATATTTTAATGGTAGAATGTTCCATCTCTCCCCTATCCCCTTTATTTTATGAATATTCTCGAAGCCTTCCTGCTGCTGGCCGTGCTGATTTTAATCAGCGCCTTTGTCTCCTTTTGCGAAATCTCGCTGGCCTCGGCGCGTAAAATCCGTTTGCAGGTGATGGGCAAAGACGGCGATGTGCGTGCGCTGGATGTATTGAATGTGCAGCAGCAGCCGGGCAGTTTCATTACCGTGGTGCAGATTTTGGTGAACGCGGTGGCGGTATCGGCAGGTATCATCAGCGAGGCGGCTTTGCGCCCGTATTTCGGCGATTTGTTTGCCGGTATCGGCAGCTGGGGCAGCACGGCGGCGTCGCTGCTGACGTTTGCCCTGACCACCGGCGGTTTCATTCTCTTTGCCGACCTCATGCCGCGCCGCTTTGCCATGACCCATCCGGAAGCGGTGGCGGTGCGCGTGGTGCGGCCGATGATGTTTCTGATTTTTATCTTAAAACCGTTTGTGTGGTTTTTCGACGGCTTGGCCAATCTGATTTTCAAAATGCTGAAAATTTCCACCGTGCGCCAAGAGCAGCTGACTTCGGAAGATATTTACGAAGTGGTGGACGCAGGCGCTCGTGCGGGGGTACTCAACCGCCAAGAGCATTATCTGATTGAAAATATTTTCGATATGCAGGAGCGTACCGTGACCTCAACCATGAGTACGCGCGAATACATCGTGTATTTCGATAAAAACGACAGCAGCGAAACGGTATTGGAAGTGATGGCGGAAAAGCCGCACAATAAATTTTTGGTGTGCGACGGCGATTTGGAACGGGTTATCGGCTATGCCGAATCGCATACGTTGATGGCTTTGTTTCTTAAAGAAAAAGAAGTGCGCCTGACGGATAAGCGGGTATTGCGCAAGGTTTTGTTTGTTCCCAATACCCTGTCGCTTTATGATGTTTTGGAATCGTTTAAAACCTCGGGCGAGGATTTTGCCGTGGTGGTCAACGAATATGCGCTGGTGGTCGGCGTGGTAACGCTCAAAGACGTGATGAGCATTGTGATGGGCGAGCTGGTCAATACCGAAGAAGAGCCGCAAATCATCCGCCGCACGGAAGACACTTGGCTTATCGACGGCGCCACGCCGCTGGAAGATGTCATGCGCGCGCTGGACATCGAGGAATTTCCCAATTCGGAAAACTACGAAACCATCGCCGGCTTTATGATGTATGCCCTGCGCAAAATCCCGAAACGCACGGATTTTCTGGTGTACGGCGGTTACAAATTTGAAATCATTGACACGGAAAATCTGAAAATCGATCAGTTGCTGGTATCGAAACAGGAAATACCGGCGGAGGATACCGTTTCCGCCAAACCGTCCAAAACAGCAGAAAACGCCAAAGCGGATTAAGCTCAAAGATAAAAACAGCAAGGCCGTCTGAAAAAATATCGGATTTTTCAGACGGCCTTATCTTAGCCATTTTATTTTCCGCTACTACAACAACGGGCTGACCAAGCGCACGGTATTTTCCACCAAACCCCACCACTTCGAACGTTGCAGCCAGGTATCGGCGGTGATGTAGCTGCTGTCGGCCAAATAACCCTGTTGCAATTCATAAATCTGCTGCGTCATCTCCTTATCGAAAATCGCCAAGCTGATTTCGAGATTCAGGAAAAAGCTGCGCATATCCATATTTACCGTGCCAAAGAGCGCATAGCCGCCGTCCACCGTCAGGGTTTTGGCGTGCAGCAAGCCGCCGTTGAAGGCGGCGATTTTCACGCCCGCCGCCAGCAACATCGGATAATAGGCACGCGATGCATAGCGTACCATCTTAGAATCCACCTTCGCCGGCACAATCAGCATCACTTCCACGCCGCGCTTGGCAGCTACCGTCAGCGCGTTCAATAAAGGCTCGTCCGGTACAAAATACGGCGTGGTAATGGTAATCCGCCGCGTGGCGGCATGAATCACGCTGATGATGTTTTCGTAAATCACATGCCCGCCCTGCTCCGGTGCCGAGGGAATCACCTGCGCCACAATCTCGCCCTGACGCATTTTTTTCGGCAACATTTGCGGAATGCGGTCTCGGTGTTCGGTCAGGTATTGCTGGATGCCGTGCAGGTTTTCATCATCTTCCACCGCCAAATCCGCAAAAAACACCGCCGCCATTTCCAACACCATCGGCCCGGTGCAGCGCATCATCACATCCACCCATTCGCCCACGCCGGAATCTTGTTTGAAAAAGCGCGGGTCAACCAAGTTGAAGCTGCCCGTGTAGCCGATTTTATTGTCCAGCACCAAAATCTTACGGTGGTTGCGCAAATCCGTGCGCGTAAACAACGTACGCAACACACCTACCGGCAAGGCGCATTCCACCTCCACGCCCGCGTCGCGCAAACGCTTGACCCAGTCGCTTTTGAAAAAACCGCTGCTGCCCACGCCGTCGGCCAAAATCGCGCAATCCACGCCGCGATTGGCGGCACGAATCACTGCCTCCAACAAGGTTTCAATCCTCCCTTGCGGGTCGATGATATAAAACGCCAGCATGCAGGATTGCTGCGCCGCGTCAATGTCGGCCAACATGCTCTCGACAATGCTGTCGGTGGTCGAAAGCAAGGTCATGCTGTTGCCCTGCGTTGCCTGCAAACCCGTTGTCCGTGCCGCCGCTTGGCTGATACCGTAATAATGCGGCGGGATTTTATCGGCGGTATCCAAATACATCGGCGTCAGATATTTGTCGGCAAAACTCTCGTAAAAACGGTTCATCTCATCCGCCCGCTTTGCCCGCGCCGCGCCCAATCGCGGTTCGCCAATCAGCAAATAACCGATGGTACCGAATAAAGGAAACAGAAACAGGATAATCAGCCAAGCAAAAGCCGAGCCGGTATTACGCTGCTTATACAGCACCCGAACCATGCAAATCAGCGCAGCGGCGGTGTGGATAAACAGAAATACTTTGCCCCATTCGATATTGGAAAGAAACGTCATGGTAATCCGGGAAAACAGTCATGAAACGCTTATTATATAATTTGCCTGACCTTTTCGGCGAAGAAAATCCCCGTAAAAAGGCCGTCTGAACAAGTATTCCCAAAATCAAATTTTTCCGAAATACCTGTTCAGACGGCCTTTTAAAATCCAACACTTATCCTTGATGATATTGGCGCGACAATTCGTGTACGCTATCCACCAGAATTTTAGCGTGTTCGGGGTCGGCGTGTTGGTTGATGCCGTGTCCCAAGTTGAATACATGGCCGCTGCCGTGGCCGTAATCGGCCAAAATGCGTGCGGCTTCGGCGCGGATGTTGTCGGGCGTGCCGAACAGGGCAAACGGGTCGAAGTTGCCTTGCAGCGCTACTTTGTCTCCCACGCGGCGGCGGGCTTGGCCGATGTTGCACGTCCAATCCAAGCCCAACGCGTCGGCGCCGATGGCGGCCATTTGCTCCAGCCACAAACCGCCGCCTTTGGCGAACACAATCACCGGCACGCGGCGGCCTTCGCTTTCGCGTTTCAAATCGGCAACAATCTGCTGCATATAACGCAAGCTAAACTCTTGGAAAGCCGCGTCGCTCAATACGCCGCCCCAAGTATCGAAAATCTGCACCGCCTGCGCACCTGCGTCGATTTGCGCGTTCAAATAAGCGGTCACGGCGCGGGCGTTGACAGCTAGGATTTTGTGCAGCAAATCGGGGCGCGAATACATCATGGTTTTGATGGTGCGGAACTCCTTGCTGCTGCCGCCTTCCACCATATAGCAGGCCAATGTAAACGGGCTGCCGGAAAAACCAATCAGCGGCACGCGGCCGTTTAAAGCCTTGCGGATAGAGCTTACTGCGTCAAACACATAATCCAGCTTAGCCATATCGGGCACGTCCAGCTTGGCAATATCCGCTTCGTGTTGCAGCGGGCGCTCAAACTTCGGCCCTTCGCCCTCAGCGAAATACAACCCCAAGCCCATCGCGTCGGGTACGGTCAGAATATCGGAAAACAGAATCGCCGCGTCCAAATCGAAGCGTTCCAGCGGCTGGATGGTCACTTCCGTTGCCAGCTCGGTGTTTTTGCACAAATCCAAAAAGCTGCCGGCGCGTGCGCGGGTGGCTTTGTATTCGGGCAGATAGCGCCCCGCCTGCCGCATCATCCAAATGGGCGTGTACTCGACAGGCTGTTTCAACAGGGCGCGTAAAAAGGTATCGTTTTTTAAAGCGGTCATGGTAAGGTTTTCCGGTATGGGAATGTGTGAAAAGGCCGTCTGAAAACAGGTTTCAGGCGGCGAATGGATAATCTGGCTGTTGCAAGGCCTTGCACTCAAATGCCGTCTGAATTTCAGACGGCATTGATGCGCCACGGCGACAGGTTTATTTCTGCACCAAAGCCGTGCTTTCTTCATCCTCTTCCACCGCTTCCAAAGCCAATTTGCGCTGCACTTCGGCTTTTTGCGGCTGCTCGGTTTCATCAAACACACGCGCCAGCGCCAAGTGCGCCGACAGGCTCGGTTTGATGGCGAGGCTGGCTTCCAAATAGCCCTGCGCCTTGCCCCACAGCTTTTTGCTGTAAGCCAATTCGCCCAAATACATCAGCAAGCGGGCATTATCCGGGCGGGCTTTGAGCCAAGAATCGGCGGTGTCGATGGCTTTTTGCTGCTCGCGCTCGCTCAGGTAGCGCACGCTTTCCACAAACGGCTCCAGCAGTTCCACCTGTTGTGTTTGCGGATAATACTGACTCACCCATTTTACCGCTTGACTGTATAAACCCAAACGCTCGTATTTATTGGCAATTTCAACGCACAGCTCGCCCGCTTTCAAGGATTCGGGTATGCGCTTCAAACAGGCTTTTAAACCGGCCGCGTCAGACACCAGCGCCAGCAGGCGGCGGTAAGCCCAAGTCTGATATTGTACGGCTTCAAAATCGTTTACCGCACCGGCTTTCGCCAGCTTGTCGGCTTTATCCAATACTTCCAGCGCATTGCCGTGGTCAAAGGCATAACGCAGTTGCAGGCGAACCAGGCGCGTTAGATTGGGATTGATGTGGGCGGCGGCGGCCAAATTTTGCTCGGCAGTCGGGTAATCGCGGCGGTTGAGCGCGGATTCGGCCAACAGCAAATAGCGCGACAACTGCTGCTTTTGCGGCAGCAACTCGATGTCTTTCAGATAGCGGTCGCGCAGTTCCAAATTATCCATCTGGTCGGCGGCATGAGCACCCAACATCAGCGCCAGCGTGCGGTTGTCGCCCGCTTCTTTGTTGGCCAATACTTTGGCCGCTTCCAATTCCGCTTTTTCGTAACGCCCTTCAAAGAAAGCCAAACCCGCGCTATTTAAGGCTACGGAAGCCTGACGGCCTTTACGCGCCGTACCGAAACGCTGCATACGGCCGGGCACATGCAACACACCCGCCAGCAGACGAATCAGCAGATACAATACCACCACCGCCAACACCAGCCCCAAAATAAAGGCATGCAGGTTGACGCGCAACATGGTCTGGCCGACCACCACATACACGTTGCCGGTATAAATGCCCGAAGCCAGCGCCAAACCCACGGCGGCGGCAAACAAGACCACAATCCAAATCACGCTTTTCATGCCGCCGCCCCTTTCTCTTTGTCTGCCTTAGGCGCTTGCGGTTGAACTTT
Source organism: Neisseria perflava (assembly GCF_024170405.1). Lineage (GTDB taxonomy): Bacteria > Pseudomonadota > Gammaproteobacteria > Burkholderiales > Neisseriaceae > Neisseria > Neisseria perflava_B. Next base: position 89,279 of record NZ_JALJYC010000005.1, read on the forward strand.
CGGCTGCGCCGCTTCGTCGGCTTGTTCAGACGGCAATGCCGGTGCTTGCGGCATAACGGCAGCAGCTTCCGAAGCAGCGGCCGGTTCGGAAACAGCGGCAGCAGCCGGAGCGGAGGCTTCGTCCGTTGCTGCGCCGGCACCATCAACCTGCGTGCGCACGCCGTCTTGATAAGTGCGCACCGCCGACAGGCTAGCTTTGAGCGCATCATCCGACACCATGCGCACGTCCAGCGCTTTGAGTTCGGCCAATTCTTTCAGCCAAGACTGGGTAGCGGGCGATTTGTTGTCAAAATACTGGCGCACCGCCGCTTCGACGTTGTTCAAATCGCTTTGATACACTTCGCCGTTGAGCTGTAACAGCGCGGTTCGCGCATCCAACAGGCGCAAGCGCAGGTTTTCGCGCACGAAATACGCCTGCTCCGGCGCCATCAGCATGGCATCGTTGTTATCCAGGTGGCGCACTTCCACCAAGCCCTTCAACGCGCCCAGGGTTTTATCCCACGCATTTTGCCACCACGGTAACGTCGCGTCGCTTTCCACTTTTTGCGCCGCACCCGGTTTCAACATACCGTCCGTCACCAAAGGCAGACCGGCCACGGCGGTTTCCAAGCGGTCAATCCGCAGCGCAGTGCCGGAAACATCCACATACGGGCGGTTTTTCAGCGCCGCCAAATCGCTGCTGACCGCCTGTTTGATGGGCAGCAAATCGGGTTGGTCGAAACGGCTCAGGCGGTTGTTGATGTGTTCCAACACAGCCGCCGCGCCCTGCACGTTGCCGGTCAGCAAGAGCTGTTGCGCGGCGATGTTCAACATGGTTTCGGCTTCGTCCACCAGCCAGTTGACACGGCCTTTGAGCAGCTCCTGATAGGCTTTTTGGTTGACGGCAATCTGCTCGCTGTTGCTGCGCTGACCGTTGTTCAGGCGCTCCAATTCGGCCTGAATGGTGGTTTGGCGGTTGATGTTGTCTTTAAGCAAAGAAGCGTTTTCCGACTCGCCCAGAGCGGCTTTGTCGATTTTTTGCGAAAACGCCAATTCCTGATTTTTCAACACGTTCTGCCCCTGCACAAACAGGAAGCCGCTCGCGCCCAAGCCCAGCAGCGCCAATACCAGCGCACCGGCGGCCAAGCCTTTGCCGGAAGATTGTTTGATGACCACCGGCGCGGCGGCGGGTTGCGGATTTTGTTTCGGTTCTGACATGGTATTTCCTGTGGCAGGTGCGGCGGATTCGGCCGCACAGCGGGTTTCCGGTTGGACATTGCCCTGCGGCGCGGCCTGCGCACCATTTTGGGCAGCCTGACTTTCAGACGGCACGGCTTGACCGTCTGCATTGACGGTAATTACGCGCGCGCTTTCGGCGGGAACTTGGCCATCTGAAGATTCGGGAAGGTTGGGTTGTTCAGCTTGGTTCATCATTGCTCCGTGGTCGGAATCAGCTGCAAGCGCGGCAGCCAGTGAGCTCGCCACGCGGATATTTTCCGCACCGGCCTGCCGCAAAGCAGCCGCCACGCGCGGATGATGGGTGAAGTATAGCAAGGTTTTGAAGAATCGGGCGGATTCGGGCGGAATTTGCGCAAACAGATTACCCACCAATTCGGACGACGTGATATAGGCAGCCTCAATATTATCAGGATTAAAATTCTGCCAATTCAGCGCTTTAGGCCGTCTGAAATACACGTCAGCCACATCAACCGCAAAGCCGAGTTCCCGCAGAGCCTGTGCCAAAAAATCACGCCCACCATGCCCGCGCACAATCAAAACCGCCGCACCTGGCGGCAGATTATCCCACAAGGGCAGGCGCAGCACCGCCTCGCTGTCATTACCGTCTTGCGGCGCGAAAATTTCATGCGCACCATACCGCGCCAAAGCCTTGCGGCTGCCCTGCCCGACGGTAATCTGCACCTTAAGGCCGTCTGAAAAATCCAGCAGCGGCGCAGCGGTTTCTACCGCCGTCGGGCTGACCCAAAACACCGCTGCGGCACAGGCGAACTGCTGCGGCAGCTGCTGCAAAGCGGCCTCGTCCGGCTCAACCGCCATCGGACTGAACGGCACGCCCTGCCAGCCGTATTGTGCGCACACCGCCATATCATCGGCGGTGCGGGCTTCGGGGCGGATAATCAGAAGTTTTTTCGGCATTTTTTCAGACGGCCTAATACGGATAATATGCTTTAATTACAAATAATTATGAATTTAAAATAAAACCTGCTTTTTTCGGTTAATCAAAAATCCGTGGCCGTCGGTATTGGTACAGCGCATGCCCGTTTCCAAGCTGGTACATTGCCAGCCTTTGCCCTGTACTCGTTTACCGTAAGGCAAAGCTCAGGCAAAGCCATCCCAAAAAACATCGCCATGGCAGTCTCCTTCATGCTTGGCACGACCCTTTGCGGGCAGCACCTGACTGACCGTCCAATCCAAATTGCAGTCTTTTTCCCGTTTCAATGCCGGACGTTTGTTTGCCAGCACAAAACACTCTACCCCGCTCCACGGTTTTGCGCCGTATTCGCGGTACGCTTTTGCCCGCTCGGGTGTAATGTCGCCTTGGCAGATAATGTTGCCGCTGGGCGACGTAAAACTGCGGCTGTACCTCACATCATCAGACGCTTGATAAGCGGCCGCAAATGCAGCTTGCGCCAAACCCAGAAAAATAAACGGTAATATTTTTCTCTGCATGATTTTTCTCGCTATCTCACTTTTTTGCTTTTTTCAGACGGCCTCACCAAATCCCAAACCATTTTTTCTCTTGAGACTGCGCACCGCTGCCCTGATTGCGCTGTTCGCGGCGGTAGTCCCACGGCGCTTGCGGGTTGCGGTTGCGCCACAGGCCTTTGCGCTGCTGTTTGGCCTTTTCCTGTGCGGCGGCATAGGCGTTGTAATCAGCTTTGTCCTGCTGTTTTTTGGCGTAAGCGGCATAATGCCACGCCACGCCTTGCCGGATTTGTTGCAGGTTCAAATCGGTATCGCCCTGCCATACCTGCGCCACTTCGCGCTGGTAACGGTCGAGTTCGTACACGCGCACGGTGACTTTTTCGCCGTCAGCCGCCGCTTGCAGCGCATCGCGCGAACGCGTGCCGTAGGCTTGGTGCAATTCAGGTGCGTCGATGTTGGCCATGCGGATTTTGTGTTTGCGCCCGTTGCCGTCGGTAACGTGGATGGTATCGCCGTCTGAAACTTTGGTAACGCGGCCGGTGTAGTTTTTCCGATTTTTGCTGCTGTTGCCGCTTGCATTACCGCTGGCGCTTGTATCTTCGCTGTCCACCGCTGCGGCCAAGACTTCGGGCAGCATTTTTTTCAATTCCGGCAACGCGCTGCCGCCGGCCTTCTCCAGCGCTTGCGTGCCGAGTTTGAGCCATTCGGTTTTATCGCCTGCGCTGTAACCGAACGCTCCGGCCAAAGCCGCGACAACGGCCAGCCATTTGTACAATTTGCCCATTCCTGCCTGTTTTCCTGCTGCTTATCGTCAAAAAAGCCGTCTGAACGGGTTTTCCGTAAGGGAAACCGCTTCAGACGGCCTACTGGGGTCTGCTAAATCAATCCTGACCCGGTTTGATTACTTTCACGCCTTCTTGCGTGCCCAATACCAAAACATCGGCGGCGTTGTGGCCGAAAATGCCGTTTTCCACCACGCCGGGGATATTGTTAATCTGGTCTTCCAGGGTAACGGGGCGGTCGATGTTGATATCGTGCACATCCAAAATCGCGTTGCCGTTGAAGGTGGTAAAACCGATACGCAATTCGGGTTGGCCGCCGAAAGCCAGCAATTTACGCGCTACCAGCGAACGGGCATGGGGAATGATTTCCACCGGCAGCGGAAATTTGCCCAAGCGCGATACGTATTTAGTTTCGTCGGCAATGCAGACAAATTTTTCCGAGGCGCTGGCAACGATTTTTTCGTTGAGCAAAGCGCCGCCGCCGCCTTTAATCATTTGCAGCATGTGGTTGACTTCGTCTGCGCCGTCGATATACACCGCCAGTTTGCCGGACAAATCGCCCAAGGTAATTTCGGGAATACCCAACTTCGCCATTAATGCGCTGGATTCTTTGGAAGTGGATACCGCGCCTTTGATGGTTTTGCCGCTTTTGGCCAGCGCTTCGATAAAGAAATTCACGGTCGAGCCGGTACCGATACCGATGTATTCGTTTTCCGGCACAAATTCTACGGCTTTTTCCGCCGCCATGCGTTTCATTTCATCTTGTGTTGCCATGATATTGCCCTTCGTTAAAGATAAAATTAAGAATGCTCATATATTAACATTTCCGCACCGCGCCGTCATTGCGCAAGCGGCAGATACGCAGAAAAACTTACAGACGGCCAAGTAAAACCACCACCCGCGCTTCAATCGCTTCACTGCGGCCGAGGTAGCCGAGTTTTTCGTTGGTTTTTCCTTTGATGTTAATGTAATCGGGCAACAGGCGCAAATCGGCGGCGATATTGGCGCGCATTTGCGGGATATGTTCGGCCAGTTTCGGCTGCTGGGCGATGATGGTACTGTCGATGTTGATGACGCGCCAGCCTTTGGTCTGCACTTTCAAATATACTTCACGCAGCAGCTCGCGGCTGTCGGAATCTTTATAGGCTTCGTCGGTATCGGGAAACAGCGTGCCGATATCGCCCAATCCGGCCGCACCCAGCACGGCATCAATAATGGCATGCAGCAGCACGTCGGCATCGGAATGCCCCTGCAAACCTTTTTCAAACGGGATGTTGACCCCGCCGAGAATCAAATCGCGGCCTTCGACCAGTTGGTGAACGTCATAACCTTGTCCGACACGGATATTCATTTTGCGCTTCCTTTATTGCTGTCCTGCTTGGTTTTTCGGAGACCGCCCGAATGAACCGGACGGCGGTATGGGGCAGCGGCACTAGGCGGCAGCGCCGTCAGGCCGGTTTGTTTACCTCTCTTTGCATTCTATCACTTGCACTCATAAAATCATACGCAAACTTGACTCTTTGCTCCCAGCAGCAGCCTGACGATAAATTCATCCTGCGGCAGGGTCAGCTTCAAATTGCGCGTATCGCCCAATACCAAGAGCGGCCGGATACCGAGCCTTTCCACCGCAGAGGCTTCGTCTGTGACTGCACTCAAATCTTCTACCGCCAAGGCACGTTGCAGCAAGGCCGTCTGAAAAAGCTGCGGCGTTTGCGCCTGCCATAATCCGGCGCGGTCAACTGTGGCAGCGATTTGCCCGTCGCTGTCGGCGCGTTTGAGCGTATCCGCCACCGGCACCGCCAAAATCCCGCCCTGCGCTTTGCCGCCCGCCTCGGCAATCAGGCGCGTCAAGGCTTCAGACGGCAAACAGCAGCGGGCGGCATCGTGCACCAGAATATTGTCGTCCGCTGCGGCAATGCCTTGTTGCAACAAAGCATTAACGCCGTTGCGCACGGTTTGCGCGCGCGTGTCGCCGCCGACTTTAAACACGCCCGCATTAGGCAAGGCCGTCTGAAAAATACCGTCTTCGGGCGACACAATCACGGCGGTAAAATCAATCTGCGGATGACGGGTAAAAATCTCCAGCGTATGCTGCAACACGGTTTTGCCGTTGATTTCAACATACTGTTTGGGCTTGCCCGCGCCGAAACGTACGCCGACACCGGCCGCCGGAATCAAAGCGATGTTGCGCGTCATGCCGCCTCCGCCAGCCATTGCACGGCTGTGAATCCCATATGGTGCAAAAATTCGCGCACCAGCAAAAATTGCGCATACGCTGCGGCTTGCTCCGGAATCTCTGCGCTGAAACCATAGGCGCTGACGCGGTAAAACAGCTGCTCGACAGCCTCAACCGTCATGCTTTGTCCGCCGAATTGCAGTAAAGCCGAAGCCGCCACCGACAGGCATTTTTCAGACGGCATATGCGCATTGACCGTATCACGCCACGGCGCAATCGCGTCTTCCACCGTCATAATCGCCTCTTCCCATGCGCCGTTGTCCGGCGGAATGCGGCTGAAATAGCGGCACATGAGTGCGGCCATATCCAAATCCAAAGCCTGCGTTTGGCCGTCTGAAAATGTGACCGCCGCATGTGTTTCGTCAATCATCAAAGCCACCATCGTCATGCCTCCTCTGTTGTCGCGCTTTTGCGCCATACGCAGTCTGCACCCAAATCATCCAAATAATGCTCATGCGCCGCCAATTCTTCCGTGTCTGCCTTAATGATCTTCAAACGCGCCGTGCGCGGCGCATGTATCTGCACCGTTTCCACTGCCTTAACCGCCTGCGTTTCCTCTTCTTCGCCGCTGCCCATCAGGTCAAACTGCTGGCGCGTCATCGCCAAATACACTTCGCCCAACAGTTCGCAGTCAATCAAAGCGCCGTGAAACACACGCTTGCTGCGGTCAACGGAGAAACGGTTACACAACGCGTCGAGGCTGTTTTTCTGACCCGGGAACAGTTCTTTGGCAATCGCCAGCGTATCGGTAATTTCACAGCCGAGTTCTTCCAAAGTCGGCAAGCCCATGCGCTGAAATTCCATATTGATAAAGCGCACGTCAAACGGCGCGTTGTGCGCAATAATCTCCGCACCGCGCATGAAATCGGCAATCTGTTTGCCTACTTCAGCAAAGGGTTTGGCGCTTTTTTCTTCCAATACGTCTATCGTCAGCCCGTGGATTTTCGCCGCGTCTTCCGGCATATCGCGTTCGGGATGGATGTAGATGTGCAGATTATTGCCGGTCAGCTGGCGGTTGGTCATTTCCAAACCGGCAAATTCAACCATGCGGTCGCCTTTGTCTTGGTAAAAACCGGTGGTTTCGGTATCAAGCAGGATTTGTCGTTTAGCCATTGGGTTGTCCTTAAAATATTGCCGAATCATATCACATCACAGGCGGAACAGTTTGACCGAAGCCAGCGCTACCAGACCGCCCAAAGAAGTGGCAATCAAGCGGTGTTCGGTGGTAACAATCGGATCGCCGAAACCGATGGCAATCAGAAACACGATATTGGAAGAAATCAGGCTGCTCAGAAGCAGATAATGGGCTTTCTGTATGGAAAAGGCGAGTGCGCTGGAAATAATCAGCGAACCCAGCAGGATATACTGGTTGTCATGACACAGATAAATAATCACAGTTGCCACGCCGCAGCCCAACAGCGTGCCGAGCAAGCGGTTAATCATGCGCGTATAAGTCACCCGGCCTGCAGGACGGACAATAATTAAAGCCGTCATCGGCGCCCAATAATCATTGGCAATACCGATGGATTTGGCTGCGACAAAAGAAAAAATGACCGCGCACACCACCGCCCCGATAAAACGCGGCTAACGGCTCGGTGGCAAGGTATTGAACAGCGCCGAGGGCAAAACCGGCGCCATTTGCGGGAAAAAACGCGCAAAGACCATCATGCCGCCCAACTGCAAAAAGCCGCCCAGTAATACAAATAAGCCGCGCAGCAGCGCATAGTCCAAACCTTTGGGATAATGGCTGGCCACCAGAAAAGCCACCACCGTCTGCAAGCTGACCCACCACATATCGCTGTTTTTACTCGTTAAATATGCGCAGCCGCCCGAAAGCAAGGCCAACAGCGGAAACAGCTGTTCGAGCCGGTTACCTACCAGCGAACCCAATACAGCCGCAGCCGCCATCCCCAGCGTGGCAATAGCCACCGCACCCCAGCGGTAGCGGCCGAGTGTGCGAGAAACACCGAAGCCAACCGACAAAGCCGCCCCGACCATAATCACAGCCACAACCGTATTCAGTTCAAGACTGAGCGCGATCACCAACATCACCGCCGGCGAGCATAAAAATGCCTCCCGCCAGTAGATTTTACCAATCGACTGCCCAAATGTAGTAAAAAGATTTGATTTCATTGAAAAATATGTGAAGCTCCTGCATAAAAGCGGCCTGCAGGAGAATGATGATTTTTATGATAATGAGACCGATGGGAGGACAACAGTTGCCCTAGCCGAAAACCTTTAGAATCGATTTTCAGCCACCTCCCGACAGCAGGCGGGAAGTATATCGCCAATCCAATCCAAGACCAACCCCGAAACTGCTCCGCTTCAGACGGCCTTTCTTCACATCAAACAGTATAGCAAATACATCTTCTTAGCCAAATATGAGTAAATTTCTCAACATTTCTTCTAAAATTTAAAAATTAATTTTGATTTAAATCAATAAATTAATTTCAATCTCAAATAACAATAACAATTATCATTTGCAATCTTTGCCAATATCCGTATAATTCAAATCAACGAAACGCAACAAGCAATACAGAACGAAAGGAGAAGAAAATGCCCGAAAGTATTTTTAAGCAAGTCTCCCTCGATATTCTGAGACTGCACCAGCAAACCCTGCGCTCGCTTCTCGCCACTCAAGGCTGCGAACATTGCGAGATTCATGATGCGGTATATATTACTTTAAACGGTCGTTATTATGTGTGGCTGCCTTGCATGCCGTCTGAAAAACCATGCGCAACCGGCATTCTTCTGATTGAAGACGAGGCTTCCAATACGCGCCTAAGCTGGGTGGCGGATACCCGCGAAGTCAAGCAGAAAGACAGCCTGTACCAACGCGTGAGCGCTGCCCTGCAACGCCGTATGCGCCGCACAAAAGAAAAGTTCCACCAGGCCGCAGATGCCTGCCTCTTGGAGCTGACCCCGCAACAAGGCCGCCTGACCACCGGCAGCAAAGATTTGTCGCTCTCACCGCATGATTTGGTGAAAGCCCTTTATCCGGCAACCCATAAAGTAGGAGGATTCGCCCTGTAACAGTTTTGGTAGTGGTTTGTGTTCCTTTTGCGCCCCTTAATTTCTTAAAGGGGCGATTTTTTTTGCTTGTTCAAAATCCGTATTTGTCAGACGACCTAAACGGTTTTCCAGTAAAATAAGGCCGTCTGAAAACTTCTGCCCGCACCTCCTATGCAACTCTTAAAATACCTCCAAGCCCAAGGCCACGGCAGCCGCAAGCAATGCCAATGGCTGATTGACAACGACTGCATTGCCATCAACGGCGAAATCCGCAACAAAGCCAAAAGCGACATCAACCCTACCGACGTGCAAACGCTGGCGATTGAAGACGAAGCGCAAACCGTGGTGCCGCTGCCTTATTTCTATATCCTGCTTAATAAACCTGCCGATTACGAAACCTCGCACAAGCCGCAGCAGTATCCCAGCGTGTTCAGCCTGTTTCCCGACCACATGCGCAACATCGACATGCAGGCCGTCGGCCGCCTCGACGCCGACACCACCGGCGTTTTGCTGATTACCAATGACGGCCAGTTTAACCACCGCGTGACTTCGCCCAAACACAAAGTCGCCAAACTCTACCGCGTTACCCTCAAACATCCGGCGGATGACAGCCTCTGTACCACCCTAAAAAACGGCGTTTTGCTGCATGACGACAACGAAACCGTCCGCGCCGCCGAAGCCGTATTGGAAAACCCGACCACGCTCTTAATGACGATTACCGAGGGTAAATATCATCAGGTCAAGCGCATGGTGGCCGCCGTCGGTAACCGCGTCGAACAACTCCACCGCGACCGTTTCGGTGATTGGGATACACAGGATTTGGCACCGGGCGAGTGGAAATTTATTACTTTATAGTATCTTTTTCTCATTTTTTGAAAAAAATTACACATTTTGAATTTTTAATTTATTTAAAATTAAATATTTATTTATAATCTATTTTATTTAACTAAAATTAACACTAAAACCGCCGAACTATTATATAATTCGCGTGTCTGAGTAACACTTGCTTCGAAAGAAGTGAGTAAGTGAGTAAGACGTTTTCCCCGTAATGTGTTTGGCCATCTATACTTTCCCCTTAGTATAGATGGTTTTTTTTGTCTGTATTTTTCTCAGCCCAGTATTCGTACATTGCTTATATTGCCCCGTTTGGGCAGGATAAGAGCCGCAAAAAGGCCGTCTGAAAATCATCATGGTTTCGGACGGCCTTTACTTCATACAAACTGATTACGATTTCAGCGCAGTCACGACTTTCGCCACCACATCACCCAGAGCCACGCTTTGCGATTCGGCATCACGGCGGTAGGCATATTCGACATTGCCTTCTTTCAAGGCGCGGTCGCCGATGACGATACGGTGCGGAATGCCCAAGAGTTCGGAATCGTTGAGCAGCACGCCGGCGCGCTCGTCGCGGTCGTCCAACAATACATCCACGCCCTGCGCCAACAGTTCGGCATAGATTTGGTCGGCAGCAGCTTTCACGCTTTCCGATTTTTTGTAGTTCATCGGCACAATCACCGCTTCAAACGGGCTCATCGCCTCCGTCCAAATAATACCGCGCTCGTCATTGTTCTGCTCGATGGCGGCGGCAACCACACGGGTTACGCCGATACCGTAACAGCCCATTTCCATGATTTGCGATTTGCCGTTGTTGTCGAGGAAAGAGGCATTCAGGGCTTTGGAATATTTGTCGCGCAGTTGGAACACATGGCCGACTTCGATACCGCGCGCCAGTTTCAGACGGCCTTGACCGTCGGGGCTTTCATCGCCTTCCACTACATTGCGCAAATCGACAAACTCCGGCTCTGCGGCGTCGCGGCCGAAGTTGAAACCGGTATAGTGGTAGTCGTCTTCATTCGCACCAATCACCCAATCCGCGCCTTTTTCAGTGGCAAAATCGGCATACACTTTACCTTTGAATCCCACCGGGCCGAGTGAGCCACCGTTGGCACCAAACTGCGCCAAAATTGCTTCCGGCGCGGCCATGGTCAGCGGCGCTTTTACACCCGCCAGTTTTTCCGCTTTGATGTCGTTAAACTCGTGATCGCCGCGCAACAGCAGCAACACGATTTCGCCCTCTTCTTCGCCTTCCACCACGATGGATTTGAGCGTGGTTTCAATCGGAATATGCAAAAATTCTACCAATTCGGCAATGGTTTTAACCGCAGGCGTATGTACTTTTTCCAGCACTTTGCCTGCTGCTGCGCGTTCGCCCGCCAGCGGCAGGGTCGGCGCCAATTCCAAGTTGGCGGCGTAATCGGATGTGTCGCTATACGCAATCACGTCTTCGCCGCTCTCGGCCAACACTTGAAACTCGTGTGAACCGGTACCGCCGATACTGCCGGTATCCGCCGCCACCGGGCGGAAGTTCAAACCCAAGCGGTTGAACACGCGGCAATACGCGTCGTACATATCCTGATAAGTCGCCTGCAGCGAAGCAAAATCGGCATGGAAAGAATACGCGTCTTTCATGATAAATTCACGCGCGCGCATCACGCCGAAACGCGGGCGAATTTCGTCGCGGAATTTGGTTTGGATGTGGTAAAAATTCTTAGGCAGTTGCTTATAGCTGGTAATCTCGCGGCGCACGATGTCGGTAATGACCTCTTCGCAGGTCGGGCCGATACAGAAATCGGCGTCTTTACGGTCTTTAAAGCGCAACAGCTCTTTGCCGTAAAACTCCCAGCGGCCGCTTTCCTGCCACAGCTCGGCCGGCTGCACCACGGGCATTAAAAGCTCGATACTGCCGGCGCGGTTCATCTCTTCGCGCACGATGTTTTCCACTTTGCGCAACACGCGCAAGCCCATCGGCATCCAAGTATATAAGCCGGAAGCGTTGGCTTTAATCAGACCGGCGCGCAACATCAGCTTGTGGCTGGCAAGCGTGGCTTCTGCCGGGGCTTCTTTTAAGGTAGAAATAAAAAACTGGCTGGCTTTCATGGTGTTTGTATTCGGTATCAAAAATAATCGCATATTGTAACGCGAAACGCTTAGGGTCTGTTAACATTTCATCACGTGCCAGCTTTTCGGATGAAGTGTCAACAGACCCTGATTTTGATAATTTTTCAGGTGTCAACCGCCGGATAGATAAAATTATCCACCGCCTTGTTTTATAGGGGAATTTTGTTACCGCTTCTTTCAAATACACCATTTATTTTTAACTTATTGATTTTAAATGATTTTATATGCCTATTTTTTAAGCAATCTATCGGCTTGATTGTCGCTAAAGAAATTTTTCTGTTTACTCCCTGCTTACCCACATACTTATCCACAGAGCTTGTGTATAGATTTTCATCTTATTGAAATATAAGAACCTGTATTCATAAGATTGATAGATGGATTTTTGTTGGATAATCATGCGAATACAAGGCGATATTTATGCAAATCTGGACGATTGGCGTAAAAATCCAACGCGGTAGGCGTGTGATTAGGCAATAAAAAGACGCTATCAAGATTATGAATACAGGTTCTAAGCCCTCAGCGGCGTTTTCAGACGGACTGACGCTTTTCTGCTACCATTGGTTTCGTCTGCTTTATATATTGGAGAATACCGCATGTCCGCCCCCATCCTTATCGAACAACACAAACTTTTCAACGGCCTGCAAGCGCGTTACCGCCATTTTTCCGAGTCCAACCAATGCGACATGACTTTCAGCATTTACCTGCCGCCGCAAACGCAGCAGGGCTACCGCGTACCCGTGCTCTATTGGCTCTCCGGCCTGACCTGCACCGATGAAAATTTCATTCTCAAAGCCGGTGCGCAACGCTTTGCCGCGCAATGGGGCATTGCCTTGGTGTCGCCCGACACCTCGCCGCGAGGCGATGGCGTGGCCGACCATGAAAACAAAGGTTTGGGGCAAAGCGCCGGTTTTTATGTCAACGCCACGCAAGCGCCGTGGGCGGCGCATTATCAGATGTACGACTATATTGTGAAAGAGCTGCCCGCGCTGATTGAAGCCGTGTTCCCTGTAACCGACAAGCGCAGCATTGCCGGACACAGCATGGGCGGCCACGGCGCTTTACAGATTGCCTTAAAAAACCCCGACCGCTACGCCGCCGCCTCTGCTTTTGCGCCCGTTGCCAACCCCAGCCGCACGCCGCTGGGCAAACAGGCTTTTGCCGCCTATCTGGGCAACGATCCGGCCGCGTGGGTGCAATACGACAGCACCGAGCTGGTCAAAACCGCCGTCAAAAAATTTCCCATTTTGATTGAACAAGGCGATGCCGATGAATTTATGCCCGAGCTACGCAACGACGCTTTTGTCCGCGCCGCACGCGGCAACGGCTTTAATGTGCAATACAAACTGCGGCCGGGTTACGACCACAGCTATTTCTTCGTCGCCAGCTTTATGGATGCGCATATCGAGTTTCACGCCGACGCATTAGACTTGTAAAGGGCTTGTTTGCATTCTGTCCGGCCGCTGTGCCAAACCATCTTATTTATTAAGGCCGTCTGAAAACCTGAGCATAGGCATCGGTTTTCAGACGGCCTTTTCATATGCTTACACATTTTCTTAATTTCCCCTCCAAATGATGACTTTGTAATAATGATGTAGTACGGCTGACCTGTTTTCCGCGCTTCCCAACCCTTATCTTTCTCATGATTGAGCCCCCTAGCGCAAAAATTAAATTAACAATTTAAAAACATATCACTAGATTCAAAAAACACCTGATTTTACACCGCATATCCCCCAAAAAAATCGCTTATTCTGACTGAAAGGCAAGCCACGGTAATAAAATCATATCGCTTCCGCCCCCGCTCCTCTAAAAAAAATGCTTTTTTCATTAAAGCTTTAACGTACCTTCACATTAATCTTGACTTACATCAAATTAATTGATACCTTTTATCGACACCACCCTATTTTTGAAATAAAGTTACATGAAATTCACACACAAGGACTGTCAACATGAGTAATCAAAAAACTGCCTCCAACGGCAAAATCATTTTCTGGGTCACGCTGGTCGGCGGCTTTATCAGCTCTCTGGTCAAATGGGGTTCTGAAGTCAACATGCCGCCGCGCATGCCGGGCGAAATCTCTCCTCCGGGCGCGCACATCGACGCTTGGCTGGGCGGTTTGGGCTTTAACCAACACTCGCTGGATTATATTTACCAAGGCGCCAATGTCTTGGGCGCGGTAACTTTGTATCACTGGCTATTTAGCTTTGCCTTTGCATTTATTTACGTTGTAGCGTCTATGTTTTGGTCGAAAACCCGCCTGTGGTACGGCGCTTTGTACGGCCTGATTGTGACTGTTTTCGCCCACGGCCTGATGATTCCGCTCTTAGGCTTCCGCCATCCGGCCTACGACACGCCGGGTACGGTCGGCTGGCTGTGGAATTTGAACAGCGCCGAATTAATCAGCGAAATCCTCGGTCACGTTTACTGGTCGGTGTCGATTGAAATCTGCATGATCGCCGTCCTCGCCCACTTCGGCCGCCCGATTTACGGCGTGTGGTGGAAAAAAGACTAAGCGTATTTTGATTTGAAAAACACGGCAAAAGGCCGTCTGAATCCCAAGTTCAGACGGCCTTTTGCTATAATAAGCGCCTATTTTTGCAAGAAAGCCAACCATGTCTCGAATTGCCGCCCTGCCCGATCATCTGGTCAACCAAATCGCCGCCGGCGAAGTGGTGGAACGCCCCGCCAATGCCTTGAAAGAAATCGTAGAAAACAGCATAGACGCAGGCGCGACAGCGGTTGAGGTCGAGCTCTCAGGCGGCGGTATCCGCCTGATTCGCGTGACCGACAACGGCAGCGGCATCCATGCCGACGACATCGAATTGGCGCTACACCGCCACGCCACCAGCAAAATCAAAACCTTAAACGATTTGGAACATGTCGCCAGCATGGGTTTTCGCGGCGAAGGCTTGGCCAGTATCGCCTCTGTCAGCCGCCTGACCCTCACCAGCCGTCAGGCCGGCAGCGACCATGCCAACCAAGTCAAAGCCGAAGACGGCAAGCTGAGCGCCGCCACCCTTGCCGCCCACCCCGTCGGCACCACCATCGAAGCGGCCGAACTGTTTTTCAACACTCCCGCCCGCCGCAAATCTCTCAAATCGGAAAACACCGAATACGCCCACTGCGCCACCATGCTCGAACGCCTCGCGCTGGCGCACCCGCACATCGCCTTTACCCTTATCCGCGACGGCAAAACCATCTTCAAACTGCCCGTGCAGAGCCAACACGAGCGCATCGCCGCCATCGTCGGCGACGATTTTCAGACGGCCTCGCTGGAAATCGACAGCGGCGAAGGCATCATGCGGCTATACGGCGCGATTTCCAAACCCACCTTTGCCAAAGGCAAAAGCGACAAACAATACTGCTTTGTCAACCACCGCTTCGTGCGCGACAAAGTCATGCTGCATGCGGTCAAACAAGCCTACCGCGATGTTTTGCACAACGCCGTTACCCCCGCATTTGTCTTGTTTCTCGAACTGCCGCCTGAAGCCGTTGATGTGAATGTGCACCCAACCAAAACCGAAATCCGCTTCCGCGACAGCCAGCAGGTGCACCAGCTCGTGTTCCACACCCTCAACAAAGCGCTGGCCGCCACCCGCGCCGACCAAACCGAAAGCGTCAGCAATGTCGGCGACGTATTGCACGAGGTTTTGGGTGTACCCGCCATGCCGTCTGAAAATCTGCCCACCGAAGCGGCCGATAATACCCTGACTTCAGACGGCCTTACCCGCTCCGCCACCGCCCGCAGCTACCGCGACGAATACCCCACCCGCAGCAGCAAAACCACGCCCATGCCTTATCAGGCCGCACGCGCACCGCAGCAGCGCACCTTATCTCTGCGCGAAAGCCGTGCCGCGCTGGATACCTACGCCAAGCTGTTTAAAACAACGCCTGCCGATGACGATATCGAGCTGCGCCAATTCGAGCAGGCGCGTTTCGGCAACAATATGCCGTCTGAAAGCGCACTCCATCTCAGCGGCCAAGACAGCGCCCCAAGCATTTCAGACGGCCTTAATCCCCCATCAG
Source organism: Neisseria perflava (assembly GCF_024170405.1). GTDB lineage: Bacteria > Pseudomonadota > Gammaproteobacteria > Burkholderiales > Neisseriaceae > Neisseria > Neisseria perflava_B. Next base: position 104,934 of record NZ_JALJYC010000005.1, read on the forward strand.
AACTGCCGCCGCTCGGTTTCGCCATTGCCCAGCTTTTGGGCATTTACATCCTCGCCCAAGCCGAAGAAAGCCTGATTTTGGTGGATATGCACGCCGCCGCCGAGCGCGTCAACTACGAAAAAATGAAACGCCAGCGCGATGAGCAAGGCAGCCTGCAAAGCCAGCGCCTGCTGATTCCCGTGACCTTTTCCGCCAGCCACGAAGAAACCGCCACCCTCGCCGACCACGCCGACATCCTGCGCGGATTCGGCCTCGAACTCTCCGACATGGGCGGTAACACCCTCGCCGTGCGCGCCGTCCCCGCCATGCTCGGCAAAGCCGACGTCGCCGCCCTCGCCCGCGACGTATTGCGCGAATTGGCCGCCACCGGCAGCAGCCAAACCATAGAAGCGCGGGAAAACCATATCCTTTCTACCATGTCGTGCCACGGCTCTGTGCGCGCCGGACGGCAACTGACCCTGCCCGAAATGAACGCCCTCCTGCGCGATATGGAACACACCCCGCGCAGCAACCAATGCAACCACGGCCGCCCGACTTGGGTGAAGCTGACGTTGAAAGAATTGGACGCGCTGTTTCTGCGCGGGCAGTAAATATGTTTGGATGATAAAAATGCCGTCTGAAAAATTCGCTTTTTCAGACGGCATTTTTATTTTATAAACAAGAGAACATACATTAAGTGAAGTGAGTAGCGAATGCATGTCCTACGATGCAATCTGCTCTTCTCGTTTTGCCAAGCCCTGCCGTAATTCCGTAAACTCGGGCGTATCGAACACACTTCCGGGCTTAGGAATGGTATATTTTTCCAAATGCGCTTTCAGTATATCCAAGCTGTAACCTTTCTCCCGTTTGTAAAAGGCATTCGGATTCAGATAGGCTTTTACGGCTTGTTCTTTTGCACGATAGCTTTCGTAGTCGGTTACCATATCGCTGATGTTTTCGGTCAACTGCAACAGATAACCCTCGCCGATTTTTTCCACACGGTAAACTGGTGCTTGGGCGAGTTTTTCTTCCCCGAACAATTCGACATAAGGTCTGCCGAAATAGGCCAGCCATGGAAGATTTGGCAACCAGTGGCGTAGTTCGTGGGTAGTAACAATCATGTGCGGCTCTTTAGTTTCTTCATCGTGTCCATCGCAGCACGATATGCCCAAATAATCCAACATACGTGGATAGGTCATATATTCAATAAAGGCATAGTCAGCTTGGTTATGTCGTAGCCGATACTTAAAATATTCATATAACTCTAAAAAGATTTTTTCTTCATCTATATTTAAGCGAAGATATAATCTTTCCATCATGTGTAGAGGAGCATTATTTGCAAGCATGCGAACTGCAGAAAATCCCCCTAACGCTTCTGGATTCTTGCGAATTTTCCAGTTTAATTGCTGTAATTCAGGGAGAAATTCATCCTTTTCTACTGCTACATTAAGCCTTTCTAAAAAATGAGCATCAAATTTTTTAGTCGGCTCATACAAACCCCAATTAGATGACCTTGCATTTTTAACCATTGCTTCATATTCAAGCAACATTTTGCTAAAGTCCGATATAAAAAGTTCTGTATCAGATAGAAAGAATTTCATAAACAAGGTATTTTTAAACATATCAATTCCCTTTATTTGTCTTGTCTTTGTAATCGGTTAGTTTTTTCGTTATGGGATTAAAAACTTGAATTTTACATCCTGAATTCTTTACAGTCTCTTGAACCGTACCCGAAATCTTTGTTTTAGCAAATCATAGCCTGCAAGAAACATAAATTTCCTATGCAGGATGCATGCCAAAGCATGCACGCGTTGGTTGACCTTTGTATTCGCTACCGTCTGAAACGCTTTCAGACGGCATGTTGTTTTGGTTTTCATGGTTTGTGAGAAAACTTATTCTCTTCGGTTTAGACATTGTACCGTTTCATTAAACAACGCGTGCATGCTTTGGCATGCACGCTACCAAACAGGAATCGCGCCGCAACCAGCCGCAGCCTGCATGAAACGTCAATTTCCCTAAATACGGTACGTTACCCATATTTTAATGCCGTCTGAAAAATCATTTTTCAGACGGCATTTGTTGATTACCCTTTATTCCGCTGTCGGCACGGCCACTTTTTTCTTCGGTTTGCGACGGCGGCGGCGTTTCGGTTTGGCTTCGCCCTCGCCGGTGTGCTGCTGTTGGGCGCGTTGCTGGGCGGCTAGGGTCATGTCGGCGCGGGTGGCATCGTCGGCGTGTTGGAAGGTTGTCCACCAATCGACATAATCTTTATTCACTTCGCCGACTTGTCCGCGCAAGACCAGAAAATCGTAGGCGGCGCGAAAGCGAGGTTGCGCCAATAATTTATGCGGGCGGGCGCCGCGTGTGTTGTCGAATTGCGGTTGCAGCTGCCAGATTTCGCGCATGGTGGCGGTGAAGCGTTGCGGCACGCCCCAGCCTTTTTCGATGGTGTCGCGCAGGGTGTTGATGGCGTCGGTCAGCGCAGGCGCGGGTTTTTGGCCGCGTTGCAGGTTTTGCTGCCAGTAGCGGTTGAGCTGCGGCCACAATACGGCGGCCAGCACGAAGCCGACGGATACGGATTTGTCGGCGCGTAAACGCTCGTCAGTGTTTTTTAAGGCCAGCGCGATAATGCGGTTTTCCGGTTTTTCGGCGGATTTGAGGGCGCTCAAAAGCGGGTGGATGTCGCCGCTGACACCAAGAGAATGGAGCTTTTGCAGGCATTCTCGGGCGTGGCCGGAAAACAGCAGTTTCATGATTTCGTCAAACAGCCGCGCCACGGGCTCGTGTTTCAGACGGCCTGCCTGCTCGGGAATCGGCGCGGCGGTACGCGGCTCGACATCGAAGCCGAGTTTGCCCGACAGCCTGACGGCGCGCAGTATGCGCACGGGGTCTTCCTGATAACGCTCAGCCGGATCGCCGATCATCACCAGCTTTTTATCCGCCACATCGCCTACGCCGTGATGAAAATCAATGATTTCTTGGCGGATGGGGTCGTAATACAGGGAATTGCAGGTAAAATCGCGGCGCATGGCGTCTTCTTCCATGCTGCCGTAGGTGTTGTCTTTCATAATCCGCCCGGCGGCGTTTTGCACGGCTTTGCTGCCGCCCCGGAAGGTGGTGACTTCGATGGTTTCGGGGCCGACCATGACATGCACGATTTGGAAACGGCGGCCGATAATGCGGCTGCGGCGGAAGATTTTGTGCACTTGCTCGGGCGTGGCGTTGGTGACGACGTCGAAGTCTTTGGGCTCGACGCCGAGCAGCAAATCGCGCACGGCGCCGCCGACGACATAGGCTTCAAAGCCTTCGGTATGCAGACGGCGCACGACTTTTTCGGCGGCGAAGCTGAGCATGTCGGCGCTGATATGGTGCGCGCTAAACGGGAGGATTTCTTTATGCGCCGCAGCCTTGCCGCTACGCTTGGCGGGCAGGACTTTGTGCAGCAGTTTTTTCAACATGGATACGGTTCTTTTTCTGATGGCAGGCCGTCTGAAAAAAAGGGCGGGAAACCTTGATACAGTGTTCTTCAATGATACGAGGTAAGGATACGTATTTAAAATATTTTTGGGGCTGTACTAGATAATTAGAGCAAATTACCTTTTACTAACTGTTTCAAAATAGAAATTTGAGATTTTATTTCACTGTTGTTAAAACGCCATTC
>NZ_JALJYC010000006.1 GCF_024170405.1 Neisseria perflava
GAATGGCGTTTTAACAACAGTGAAATAAAATCTCAAATTTCTATTTTGAAACAGTTAGTAAAAGGTAATTTGCTCTAATTATCTAGTACAGCCCCTAAATTTTTACAAAAACACGGAAAAACAAACCTATCACATTCATTTTCATAGGGTTCTGCTCCGCCTTAATTTTCATCCCGCTACATTTTTCAGACGGCCTCATGCCAAAGCACACACCCGATTTGTCGGCTCACTGCAACAGTCGGGCAAAAAATGACGACGTTTTAATCCCAATTTCACCATGCCCGCCCGCCTACTCCTCTTGTTTTCCCAATAAAATTAAAGATTCTGCCACTTCCGCCGTAGAAGTTAGCATGAAAATGCATATCCCTGACATTTCTTATCATCAGCTAATCCTATACTTAGAATCTGTATTCATAAGATTGGTAGATGGATTTTTGTTGGATAATTATACGAATACAAGGCGGACTTTTACGCCAATAGTGGACTATTGGCGTAAAAGTGGCGTAAAAGTCCAACGCAGTAGGTGTGTGATTAGGCAATAAAAAGGCGCTATCAAGATTGTGAATGCAGGTTCTTAATCCGCACATTCGCGAGGCTGCACCTAAGCAGAGAATGTCCCGACAGCCGGGCCATGACATTTCGACATCAACAATAAGGGATTAACCCATGAACCGTTCTTCCGACCCTTCCTCTTCTCCCGATGATTTCATTCCCAAATTCCGCAAAAAGAAACTGGACGAACCGGGCTTCTTGCGCAAACTCGCCCGCTTTGCCGGACGTTTGGGCGCACCGGTCGTCCGCCAGCTTTATGCGCTGTATTTTTTATGGAAATCGCCGCATACACCGAAACGGGCCAAAATGATTATTCTCGGCGCATTGGTTTATTTTTTCAGCCCGATTGACAGCATTCCCGACCTGCTCGGCCCGTTGGGATTCAGCGACGACATTGCCGTGATTACATTGGTGTACAGCCAGATGAAAGCGTATCTGACCGACGACATCCGAGAACAGGCGCGTGCGGCGGCCAATAAATTGCTCGGCAAAGAAAGTTGACGCAGGTTAACGGATGCTTGCATTTGATTGATATGTAATTGATACAGTTATTAAAAATAAAAGAGGCCGTCTGAAATCCGCATTGGATTTCAGACGGCCTCTTTTATTTTATACAACGCAATCTGCTTATTGCAGCGGCTGCATATTCATGACTTCCATCAGGAAGTTGGTAAACGCCGGGTTATTCGGCTTGCTGCTCATATTTTTCCAACGCTGCTGCCAACCGCGCAAAGCGTTTTGGATATACAGCTTGGATTGCTCGGTGGTGATTTCACCGCGCTGACTATCTACCGCAGAACGCAGGTAAATCTCATACATACTGTCGTCCACAGAGTTGCGACCGACCAGCTGAATGCGATAGCGGTTCAAATATTGGGCAGCCTGCACTTTGGTCATCTTACCTTGGCTGACCTGCACGCTCAAACGCGTTGCCTCGTCACGGATTTTGGAAACATCCGTCCAGTGGGAAGAAGCCAAGCGGAAACCGGCAGCCGGTGTTTCGGTTACTTTCACATTGGTCGGATTGACCGGCACTTCTTTGAGCGTAGGCAGATACAGGGTATCGCAACCGGCCAGCGCCGCCAATACAAATAAGAGGGGAATATGTTTTTTCATGAGTGCCATTATAATCAAATTCGGCAAAATAGGCCAAATTGAAGAAAGAGTTGGCAGCTGAAAGTTTGCCGAATTACAACAGGCTTCAGACGGCCTTAACGATCTGAAACGGCCATACGCAAAAAAGGCCGTCTGAAACGGCCTTTTCATCATGCGAACTATCGTTATACCAAATCGGCAAACAGCGGGGTAGATAAGTAGCGCTCGCCGTAAGACGGAATTAATACGACAATCAGTTTGCCTGCGTTTTCCGGTTTTTTAGCCAATTCCAATGCTGCCCAAACAGCCGCACCGGAAGAAATACCGACCAAAATACCTTCTTTTTCCGCCATTGCGCGTGCGGTTTCAAAAGTTTCTTCATTAGGCGCTTTGATAATGCTGTCGTAAACATGGGTGTTCAGTACGCTGGGTACGAAACCTGCGCCGATACCTTGAATCGGGTGCGATCCTTTTTCGCCGCCGCTCAATACCGGAGAGGCTTCCGGCTCAACGGCAACAATTTGTACATTAGGATTATGCGCTTTCAGCACTTCGCCCACGCCGGTAATGGTACCGCCGGTACCCACACCCGCCACGAAAATATCGACTTTACCGTCTGTATCCTGCCAAATTTCTTCGGCAGTGGTTTTGCGGTGGATTTCCGGGTTGGCCTCGTTGTCAAACTGACGCGGCATGAAGTAAGTATCCGGATGTTCGTCAACCAAAGATTGCGCTTTGGCAATCGCACCGCCCATGCCGTCGGCCGCCGGCGTCAGAATCAGCTCTGCGCCATAGGCACGCAGCAGCATGCGGCGTTCTTTACTCATGCTCTCAGGCATGGTGATAACCAATTTGTAACCGCGTGCGGCGCAGACCATGGCCAAACCGATACCGGTATTGCCGCTAGTGGCTTCAACGATGACGGTATCTTTGTTGATTTTACCGGCTTTCTCAGCAGCTTCAATCATGGATTCGGCAATGCGGTCTTTGACGCTGCTGCCCGGATTGAAAAACTCCAGTTTGGCCACGACTTGCGCGCCCAAGCCTTCGGTCAGGCGGTTTAATTTGACCAACGGGGTATTACCGATTAATTCGGTAATGCTATTTGCGATTTTCATACTCTGCTCCTGATTCATTCGGTTAATAATAATACAGTCTGCATAATATCATAGGCGCAGGCCGTCTGAAAAACCAATACTTAATGCTTCTTACCTTATAACTTTTCGTTAGGAAAAAATTTCCGCCATCAATATGACGGCAAGCGCTATCTGCCAGATAACCGCCAGCAGCAGGCCGCTTTCCAACTGTTTGCGGCTAAACAGACAAACCGGCTGCTTCATCATTACGCGCCGGTGCACATAAAAAACCGCCATCAGCAAAAACTGCAACACAAACCAATATACCGGCATTAAAGCATACATTTTCAGCAGCGCGGGCATGACAAAAGCGGTTTTACCATTCGGGAAATGATAGCATACAAGCGCAGCCAAAAACAAAAAAGCCAGCGTCATCAAAAGATTACTGACGGCAAACAGACTGAGCAAAGGATGTTTGCCATCGGTCTGCCAAAATTTCCCGTCCGGCGTTTTCCGCCAGCAATCAATAAAGAAAAATATGCTGCCCACAGTCAGATAGGCATGCGGCAAAAATAGCGGCGGGATGTGAGTAATCCCCCAAATGCCGGGCAGCAGCTTCGATCCGAGCCATCCGACTGCCAACCACAAAATCACGCTGCTCCAAAACCATTGGAACAGCCCTGCCCTGAAAATCAGTCCCAAGAAAAACAAGCCATAGGCAAGCACGCTTAACAGATTAAAATCTACGCCGCCCATTTAATACCGCAACTCGCCTTCAAACACCGTCTCCGCAGGCCCCGTCATCATCACATCCTCTTCCGGCTGCCAACTGATAAACAAATCCCCTCCGGGCAAGGTAACTTTAACCGGCACACCGGCGTCCAGCAGCCCTAAACGCACACCGGCCACCACCGCCGCGCACGCGCCCGTACCGCAGGCTTGCGTTTCGCCCGCACCGCGCTCATACACACGCAGCCGGATGGCTTGGCGGTCGATAATCTGCATAAAACCAACGTTGACACGCTCAGGAAACTGCTTGTGTGATTCAATCGCTTCGCCCAAACGCTCAACCGGCGCAGTTTGCACATCCTCCACCACAATCACCGCATGCGGATTACCCATGTTCACGCAAGACACCGGCACGGCTTCCAAGCCCACCAATACGGTATGCACCAACGCATCATCCGCCTCATCCGAAGCCGGTACAAACGGAATTTCAGACGGCATAAAGCGCGGTTTGCCCATATTGACCGTAACCAAACCATTATCCAGCAATTTCGGCACAATCATGCCGCCTGCCGTTTCCACCACAATTTCTTTTTTATCGGTCAAACCTTTATCCACCACAAAGCGCACAAAGCAACGCGCCCCGTTGCCGCATTGTTCCACCTCGCCGCCGTCGGCGTTGAAAATACGGTAACGAAAATCCACCGCTTCGGAAGTCGGTTTTTCCACCACCAATAATTGGTCGAAACCCACGCCGCGAAAACGGTTTGCCCACGCCGCCAACGGCGCGGCTTTCGGGTCAAAATCCTGATTGACCGCATCAATTACCATAAAATCATTGCCCAAACCGTGCATTTTGGTAAATTTCAAAGTATTCATTTCTGTTCCTCAAACAGGCAGACATGCCCTACTGCGCAAAGCACATCAGGCCGTCTGAAAATAGTGCCTATCATAATACAGGCAAGCCGCCGCCGGATACAGCAAAAAATCCCAATAACGCATATAGCGGCTTTCATACCCGCTTATGCCGATGTCCGCATGACGGAAAACCGACACTTTCCCGCCCTTCTCCACCCCGTTCGTAAGCTTTTACTTATCATAACGCCGAGCGTGCGGCAAACCCGATATACTGCCCGTCAGCATACCAAAAACCAGGAAGACACCATGAAACACATTATTCCGCTTACCGCACTCGCCGCCTTACTCAGCGCCTGCACCGTCGGCACCCCCGGCATGTCCGTCGGCTTGGGCGTCGGCACCAGTATCGGCAGACACGTCGGCTTGGGCACTTCGCTCAATATTCCCATCAGCTTGGATAAAAACAAAACCGGTCAAAATACTAACAACAGCAACGGCGGCGTAAACGTCATCGAAGAACAAATCGTGACCTATTTCGACGCGCAGGGCAACACGTCCAATAATGCCGTCAAAGGCGGCTTCTACCGCCGCTTAATCAGCAAAAGCGGTAACGATTACGTGGTACAGGATTTTTACGGCGACAACGGCCAAAAACGTACCGATCCCTACACCCTGACGCGCGAACAATTAATGCAGTTCCGCGCCGCCCCCGCCAACGGCTCGCTGACCACTTATGCCTACAACGGCAACCTCATGCAGCAGCAAGTATTTAAAAACGGCAAATTGGTCAATGCGCAATACTGAGCAGGAAAATAGAGGCCGTCTAAACGCCGTTTCCCTGGCTCTCCGCCCGCTTTATCCTATTTAAATTAGCTTAGCATTCAGACATTTGTAATATTGCTACGCAATTTGGTCATTATTTAGGTTGACACATTTTTTAGAGCCGTTATAATACGCCCCATTCCCCGATAGCTCAGTCGGTAGAGCGACGGACTGTTAATCCGCAGGTCCCTGGTTCGAGCCCAGGTCGGGGAGCCAAATTTAAAAAGCCTGAATCGAAAGATTCAGGCTTTTTTTATAACGATAATCCATGTATTCAAATCAATATCCAGATTTACATAAAAGGCCGTCTGAAAAACCGATAACCCGATTTTCAGACGGCCTTCTCCTCATTGCCCGCAGCTCATTTGCTTACCTGTTTCATCCAGGCAAACAGCTCGTCCAAGTCATAATCGCCGCTGTGCGGCACGCCCCACGGCAGGGCGTAATCAACGGTATAGCCGCTGTTTTGCAGCTTGGCTGCCAACATCGCAGACACAGCCAGCGAAGTATCGCGGTCGTTGGTACCGACGCGGATACGCCAGTTTTGCGGGATTTTTACCGCGCCGCTGCCGATGTAGTTCAGCGGATTCATCACTTTCACGGTTTGCGCGTCAGCCAGCGTTGCGCCTTTGACGGTACTGTTTTGCATAGAGAATGCGGTGAAGTGCTGCTTGTCGGTAGTCGCGTTGCCGAAGAGTTGGTTTTCGCCGGTACTCAAATCCATGCCGTCAAAGGCGGGCGGGGTTTTCTGGCGTCCGGCGGCTTTGGCGTAGGCGTCAAAATCCACGGCGGTTACTTTGCCGTTTTTCACCGTCAGCCATTTACTGCTGCTGATGTCTTTGCCTGCGTCCAACTGGCCTTGCGCCGATTTTGCCAAGAATGAGGCCACGTAGTTTTTAAAGCTGCCGTTGCCTTTATTGTCCAAAGTCAGAGAGCGGCCTTGCGCGTCTTTCAGGCCGAGGCTGTTGATGTAGGCGGGATACAGCGGTTTGAGTTTGTCGGACAAGGCGATTTCGGCGGCAGTCAGCGTACCGGGCACCAACTCGCGTTTGACGTTGTAGTCCAACATGGTGATGTTCATTTTTTGGTAATCATTGACACCGTTAAACTGCCATTCGTAGGCCATGTCCGCATGGTCGAGATCGGTAATCGGGCAATAGGCAGATACGGCAAAAATGCTGTCGTCCGCTTCGGCGGCACCCAAGGCTTTTAAGTAAACTTCGTAGTCTTTGCTGTTGCCGGTCGCGCCGAGTAAGGCGGACAAAGCGCCACCCGCGCTGGTGCCGTTGGAAATGATTTTATTGGCATCGCCCGGCATGATGTTATCGTTGGCTTTCGGATAGCGTACAGCGGCTTTCAAATCCACAATCGCGGCTGGCGCTTTGCCGTTGGCGGCGGTACGGCCACGCGCACCCGGCGAGGCGACAACATAACCTTTAGACAGCGCAGTTAAAGCGGCATTCGGCGTTTGATTGCCGCTGCCGTCCGGTGCGCCGCCCGGCCCTTTTCCGCCCAAGCCCGGTTTGCCCGGTTCAGCCGGCATATAGCCGCCGATTTGGTTGGGGAAGAAAATCGGCGCGGTGTCGGCGGTAAAACCTTCTACCGAACCGCCGTTGTAATAAGCCTCCGGCACATAAATATTGATGATTTCATATTTAGTATCCACCGGATTTTTCACATACACAATGCCCTCAAAAGCACGGAATTTCACGGCTTTACCGTTTACTTCCAAGCTCTGCTCAGTGTATTTTTGTTTGGCAAAATCCAAATCGTAAGATTTCGGTGCGCTCGTTTTTGATGAGGCACATGCGCTCAATCCGACGGCAAGCGAAGCGGCCAGCAGGGTTTTAGCGGTTTTATTCATCACAGATTCCAAGTATCAAAATTACAAACGTGTTTATCTTAATGCTTGAGCAGCTGTTTGAGTATGATTCTTAATCGAATTTTACGCCCGCTTACAGAAAGGCTTTTTTCAGGCAAAACGCGCTATAATGGCATTTTTTCAGACGGCCAAACTGCCATGCTTCCCGCCCCCGCCCTATCCTGCACCGTTTACCGCACCTGCGGCAATTCGCTGCGCCCCGATGACGACATTTTGGCCGAAGAGACCGCCGTTGCGCTGGTGTATAACGGCATTACCCATGTCGTCTTGATGGCAACGCCGCAAGATTTGGCGGAGTTGGCGCTCGGTTTCAGCTTGAGCGAAGGCATTTTGCACCATGCGTCTGAACTCTATGATATTGAGGTACAACCTGCTTGCGATGGGATTGAAGTGCAGATGGAAATCGCCTCCGCCCGTTTCCAAGCCTTGAAAGAACGCCGCCGCAATATGACCGGTCGAACCGGTTGCGGCTTATGCGGCATAGACAGTCTGGCGGCGGTAAAGCCCAATCTGTCGCCTGTTGCCCGTCACCGCCGTTTTTCTATCACTGAAATTCAGACGGCCTTGGCCGATTTTGACCACCACCAACCTTTGAGAAAAAGTGTCGGCTCGGTACACGGCGTAGCGTGGGTGGCCGATGGCAAAATCACCGCCGCCTTTGAAGATGTCGGTCGCCACAACGCGCTCGACAAGCTCATCGGTTTTGGCACGCGCCATCAGATTGACTGGCAGCAAGGCTTCCTCTTGATTTCCAGCCGCGCCAGCTACGAAATGGTCGCCAAAGCCGCCGCCGCCGGTATCGGCTGCATAGTCGCCGTATCCGCCCCCACCGCCCTCGCCGTGCGCTTGGCAGAGCAGGCGGGCATGACCTTAATCGGCTTTGCCAAACCGCAAAAATTCAATGTATATAGTTGCTCCGAATATATTGAAACCGAGAAAAAAGATTAAGAACCTGTTTCAGACGGCCTCCGTGCCGATAAGCCGAATAAAGCAGCTCGCATAACAAAATCATACACATCAAGGAATACCCATGACCACCACCTCCATCCAGCCCGTTGAAGAAATCAAAAAAGGCCTGTTCCATACCCCGTTTTGGCTCGCGCCCGAGCAGGACATTTTCGCCAAGCGCGCCGTGCGTTTTCAAGAATTGGCGCAGGAAGACAACAGCGATTGGTGCGCTTACCTGACCCTGCTTGCCGCCGTCTGCAAGGCGCAGCAGACCGTGTCCGAACGCCACGATTTTCCGCCGCCCGAGCTGTATCAGGGTGAAACCGTCTTGCTCGCCGCCGCGCAAAGCCAAGTGCCATCTGAATTTTTTGCCGTGTTCACGGATTTGTTGAACGAAGTCAACGGCAACATCACCGCCACCGCCGCGCAGGAAACCGCCAAGCTCAAAGCCTTGCCGCAAGAAGCGACCGAAGCGCTGGCGCAACGCGTGTTGAGCCATTCCACCACTGCTGCCGACAAAGCCGCCGTGATTTGGGTACAGGCCGCCTTGCAGATTATTTGGACGGCATGGGCGGCGCAACTGACGGAAGACCATGTACCGCCTATTGAAGAGCGCACCCACTGCCCCTGCTGCAGCACCGAAGCCGTCGGCAGCGTGATTCTGATTAAAGGCGATTTGGCCGGATTCCGCTATATGCACTGCCCGCTGTGCAACAGCCGCTGGAACGTCTTGCGCGCCAAATGCCCGACTTGCGGCGACGCCGGCCATATGCGCCTGCAACAAGTGGAAGCAGACAGCGCTCCCGACCTTGCCTCCGCCTACCGGGGCGCGTATGCCGAAAGCTGCACATCCTGCGAGAGCTACCGCAAGCTCTACCGCCAAGACAAGCAGCAATACGCCGACCCCGTGGCCGACGACTTGGCGACTCTGGGCTTGGACATCGCCGTCGGCGAAGCGGGTTTCGACCGTGGCGGCGCGAATCCGTTTTTATTATTGGGCGAATAATCCGTTCGCAAGAAAAGGCCGTCTGAAACGATTGTTCGTTTCAGACGGCCTTTTGGATGAAGAATGTTATAAACCCAAATCCGCCCACATCGCATTAACTTTCGCGACCACGGCCGGATCTTTCTCAATCACGCGCCCCCATTCGCGCTCGGTTTCGCCCGGCCATTTATTGGTGGCGTCCAAGCCCATTTTGCCGCCCAAACCGCTGACGGGGCTGGCAAAATCGAGGTAGTCAATCGGCGTATTTTCCATCAATACGGTATCGCGCACCGGATCCATGCGCGTGGTCACCGCCCAAATCACTTCTTTCCAGTCGCGCACGTTGATATCGTCGTCCACCACGATAATAAACTTGGTGTACATAAACTGGCGCAGAAACGACCAGCAGCCCATCATTACCCGCTTGGCGTGTCCGGCGTATTGTTTTTTCATGCTCACCACCGCCATGCGGTAGGAGCAGCCTTCGGGCGGCAGGTAGAAATCGGTAATTTCGGGGAACTGCTTTTGCAACAGCGGCACGAATACTTCATTCAGCGCCACGCCCAATACGGCCGGCTCGTCGGGCGGTTTGCCGGTGTAGGTGGAATGGTAAATCGGGTCTTGGCGCATGGTGATGCGCTCGACGGTAAACACCGGAAAATAATCCTGCTCGTTGTAATAGCCGGTGTGGTCACCGTAAGGCCCTTCCAGTGCGGTTTCGTCGGGATGAATCACGCCTTCCAGCACGATTTCCGCTCGCGCCGGCACGTTCAAATCATTGCCGATACATTTCACCAATTCGGTGCGCGAACCGCGCAGCAGTCCGGCAAACTGGTATTCGCTCAAGGTATCGGGCACGGGCGTGACCGCGCCCAAAATGGTGGCGGGGTCGCAGCCCAACACCACCGCCACGGGATACGGCGTAGCGGGATTTTGTTTGCGGAACTCCTGATAATCCAGCGCGCCGCCACGGTGCGACAGCCAGCGCATAATCAGCTTGTTTTTGCCGATGAGCTGCTGGCGGTAAATGCCGAGGTTTTGGCGTTTTTTATGCGGCCCGCGCGTAACCGTCAAGCCCCACGTTACCAGCGGCGCCACGTCTTCCGGCCAGCAGTGCTGAATCGGCAGTTGGTACAAATCGACCTCATCGCCTTCGACAATCACTTCCTGACACGGCGCGTTTTTCACCATATTGGGCGCCATGCTCCAAATGTCTTTTAAGAGCGGCAGCTTGGAAAACGCGTCTTTAATGCCCTTGGGCGGCTCGGGTTCTTTCAGATAGGCCAGCGTTTGGCCGATTTCGCGCAGCTTATCGACGCTGTCCGCGCCCATGCCCATCGCCACGCGCTCGGGCGTACCAAAAAGATTGGCCAACACGGGATAGGCGTAGCGCGTACCGTCGGCGCGGACGGGGTTTTCAAACAATAAGGCCGGCCCTTCGGCACGCAGCACGCGGTCGGCGATTTCGGTCATTTCCAAATCGGGCGATACCGGCGTGTTAATGCGCTTGAGCTTGCCCTGCGCTTCCAACTGGGCGATAAAATCGCGTAAGTCTTTGTATTTCATATTTCCCTCGGGAAGGCCGTCTGAACGGTTCGCCTCTGTCGGCAATTTTCAGACGGCCTGTAAACGGTATTTGAACGGGATTATAACGTGTTTTGCCGCGCTGTCGGCAGAATAGGCCGTCTGAAAAAAGCCTGCGCATTTCCTTTTAACGCAACGCATTTTTCATGCTGCCCCAACGCCGCCTTCAGACGGCCTTGCCCGCGCTCGGATTTATGTTACAATACGCGCCTATCTCTGACGGGTCGGTAGCTCAGGGGTTAGAGCAGGGGACTCATAATCCCTTGGTCGTGGGTTCGAAACCCACCCGACCCACCACATTCCCAAAGCCGTCTGAAAGGATTCAGACGGCTTTTTTGTCAGCCCAATGGCTGATAAAGCATAAAATACTATTTTTTAAACTTTTATGATATTTATAAATATTATATTTTAAATTTTCGGATAATTCTGCCCATTTTATCTCATACTGCGCACCATCCGTGCATAATCGTTTCAGCCGCCTGCAAAATGCGGGCAAGCTCTGCGCCTGCTTTGTTACAATCAGGCGTTTTTGATTTTTGGGATACAGAATATGAATAAAACGGCTTCCTGGTCGTCCAAAATCGGCTTTATTTTGTCGGCGGCGGGTTCCGCCATCGGTTTGGGCGCGATTTGGAAATTCCCTTATACCGCCGGCACCAACGGCGGCGCGGTGTTTTTCTTATTGTTTTTGATTTTTACCGTATTGGTCGCTCTGCCCGTCCAGCTGGCGGAATTTTACATCGGCCGCACCAGCGGTAAAAACGCGGTGGATGCGTTTAAAACGCTCGCGCCCGGCTCCCGCGCCTGGCCGTGGATCGGTCGCATGGGTGTGGCGGCGTGTTTCGTTTTGCTGTCGTTTTACAGCGTGGTTGGCGGATGGGTGTTGAATTATGTGGTGCACGCGTTTACCGGCCAGATTCACGAAGGCGCGGATTTTGCCGCCCTATTCGGCCAGACCATCGCTAATCCGTGGGGCGTGTTGTTTTATCAGGGGCTGTTTATGCTGATGACGGTTTGGGTAGTCAAAGGCGGTATTTCAGACGGCATTGAAAAAGCCAACCGCTATATGATGCCCGCTTTATTCGTTTTATTTTTGCTGTTGGCGGTGCGTTCGCTGACGCTGCCGGGCGCGATGGCGGGGGTGTCCTTCCTGCTCAAACCCAACTGGTCGTATGTCAAACCGCAAACCATGCTCACCGCGCTGGGGCAGGCGTTTTTTGCGCTGAGTATCGGCGTGTCCACCATGATTACTTATGCGTCGTATCTGGACAAAAAGCAGGATTTGTTCCGCTCGGGCAACAGCATTATGTGGATGAACCTGCTGGTTTCGCTCTTGGCCGGTTTGGTCATTTTTCCGGCGGTATTTGCTTTCGGCTTCGAGCCGGGTCAGGGGTCGGGTTTGATTTTCATCGTTTTGCCCGCCGTGTTTATGAAAATCCCTTTCGGCAGCCTGCTGTTTGCCGTGTTTATGCTGCTGGTGGTGTTCGCCACGCTGACCTCGGCGTTTTCCATGCTGGAAACGGTGATTGCCGCCGCCATCCGCGATGATGAAAGCAAGCGCAGCAGCCGCACTTGGCTCATCGGCACAGCCATTTTTATCGTCGGCATTCCGTCTGCGCTATCATTCGGCGTGATGGCGGAAACCAAAATTTTCGGCAAAACCGTGTTTGATTTGTGGGACTACATCATTACCGCGCTGATTATGCCGATTAGCTCGCTGTGTGTGGCTTATTTTGTCGGCTGGCTGCGCAATAAGCAGTCGGTGTTGGCCGACATCAGCGAAGGCAGCACCGTGCCGAAAGGCATTATCCTGCTGTGGCTGAACACCCTGCGCTATATCGCGCCCATCGCGATTTTATTGGTGTTTGCCAATACGCTGGGCTGGATTTGACCGACTGTAAGTAATCCGTAAAGGCCGTCTGAAGCAGAATATGGTTTTCTGCTGTTTCAGACGGCCTTTTTCTTGCGCAAAGCATCCAAACCGGCAAGGATTAGCTAAATTTCAACCAGATTTTACCCATATTGTGATACCTGTTCTAAAAATATTAACTTTTATTAATATTAACGCTGGTGGTTGACCGTTTATCCTGTTATTATGCCGACTATCAAAATAATAACCGATTATCAGAGATTGATACCGCTCATCTGATTTCATCCGCAAATTTTGGCCATGTAGTGCTGCCATTGAGAGGAGTTTGATTATGACTGTTATCGCCATCGACATTCAGCCGCAATACCGATTTTCCTGCATGGCGGCCAATGAGCAATATTTTTTAAACGAGCCGGAAAACATCGTTGACGAATTAAACCGCCAGGCGCGTTTTTCCGACAAACGCCTGCTGGTGGAAAACGTCTCGCCGGCCGACGAATCCTTTTGTATTAGCTGCATTGATGCCCCGCTGGGGCGCAGTGGTCAGGTTTTTGTTCGCGGCGAAGAAGCGGCGGCCTGCCTCAAAAGCAGCCTGCTGGACGGCCTGCCTGTCCCGTCTGCTTACGACCGCATTATCAGCATTGGCAACAGCCGCAGCGGTACTTGCTTTACCGATTCCGCCGAAACCCGCAGCAGCGGCCTGATGGAATGACTGGCGGCGCAGCAAGCCGATACGGTTATTATCGGCGGCCTGGCATTGGAAGGTGCGGTAGCGGATACCGCCCGCCAACTGGCACATTACAACCGCGATATGCACATTATCGTCAATCTGAGCGCCTGTTGCGGTTATACGCGGGAAACCACTTTGCAAACCATAGACAGCATGAAGGAACTGGGTATCAGCGTTGCTTCCTGCGCCGCTGAATTGGTGACCTTAATGCATCATTTTTCATCTCCAGCTCTGTTTAGAGTGTTGTAATCTCTTGCTAGACTCCCAGTTGCAAGAGTTTTTGAGCCGCCCCCGGGCGGCTCCTTTTTGCACTTTGGCCAGAATATGCATTTATTCTAAATTATTTATCCGCCCGTCGGACATCACCAGCCACACTTTGGCACCGACCGAACGGGCAGCTTGGCGGACGGCGGTTTCCGGCATAATCGCAAACGCCGTTGCCAACGCGTCGGCGGTTGCCGCATTCGCCGCCATCACACTGATACTGCGGTAACGCGGCTGCGCTCCGCCGGTACGAGGATCAAACAGATGGGTGAATGTCCCCTGCTCGTTGAATACCGTGCCGTAGCCGCCGGAAGTGGCAAAGCCTTCGTTTTGCAGCGGCACGCTCAACAAGACTTGGCTTTCGTCCTGCGGATTTTTAATGCCGACTTGCCACGTTTTTTGCCCGTTCGCGCTCAATCCCCTGATTTCCCCCATATCCACCAGCGCCTGCGTGATACCGTGACGCTGCAAGAGTTCCACTACTTTATCGGTAATGTAGCCCTGCGCAATGCCGTTGAGCGACAAGCCCATGCCTTTTTCGGCAAACGCAATGCCGCTGCTGTCAAACTGCATTTTGTCCAAACCGACCAACGCCAAAGCCTTATTGATGTCGCGCTGCGGCGGCGGGGTGTTCGCATTCGGATGCCGTCTGAAATAACCGGCGTAGGTGTTCCAAAGCGGTTGGATGGTCGGATCGAATGCGCCGCCGGTCAGCCGGTAAATATCGCGGCTCATGCCCAATACCGCCAATAAATCGGCGGTCGGCTGTTTCAGACGTCCTTCGCGGTTCAAACGGCTGAGCACGCTGTTTTCGTCATACAGGCTGAAGATTTTTTCCAAGCGTGCGGTTTCGGTCAGCGCTTTCTGAATCACGCTTTCAGCAAACGCGCGGTCAGTATGATAGATACGGATTTCCGCGCCCGAACCGAGGGCAATGCCCTGCCAGACAACGGGTTTGCCGTCGGTATTGGCGGTGGTTTGAGGAGTGAGGGAAACAAGATAACGGCGGACGGCCAGCGGCAGCAAAACGGCTGCGGCGGCAGATGAAATCAGGAGTTGGCGGCGGGAAATGGCGGACATGGGTTTTCAGACGGCCTTGTCGGGCATTCACAAAACGTGCATACCCGACACAACAAAATCATTTAAAAATATACGTTTCCGGCATGTCGTCAAACGACACCACCCGGCCGCCTTTTTCCTGCGCAAATTTTTCGGCTTGCGCTTTATCGGCAAACGGCAGCGCGTCTTCCGCACCCATGCCGCCGACAAAACCGCTCTCGATTACATAATAGGCTTTTTTTGCGTCCATCCATGCGTTGTCGGCATTCGGCTTGCTCCAGTCGGTCACTTTGCCCATGTCGGTTACGTAAATCACGCTGATGCCTTTGAGCTCTTCCGGCAATTTGGTATAGCCGAACATCTGCTTGATGGTGGAAAACCACACCGGTCGGTCAGGCTGCCCGTTGAGGAACAGCTGCGCTTTCGGGCCGGTGTGTTCGGTCAGGCTCATGTTGCAATAGTGGCCGACGGCTTGCGCGGTCAGGGCTTGCGGCGCGGGACGTTCGGCGGTTTCTTTGCCGCCGCAGGCGGCTAAGGCCAAGGCGGTGCATATCGTCAACAGAATCGGTTTCATATTTGTCGTCTCCCAAAAATCCAAGCGGCCAACGCCAGCGGAATGATGACCCACAACAGCTGTGCCGCCAGCAATACCGGCCAACCGAGGCTGAGCTGCTCGCCCAAGCCCGCCATGCCCGCATACATCGAAGTATTTTCATAACCGGTCAGGTTGAGCAGGCGGTAAATGTCGGTCGGGTTCAACAATAAAATCCCTTCCACCGCCGGTGCGGTCAAAAGCTGCTGCGTATCGGCCACCAACACGCCCAACAGCGCCATATCGAAAATCACCACGAAAAACAGCCACACGCCGATGGCAATGCCCGCCGCCGTGCCGCGTTCTTTCACTTTCGCGCTAATCAGATAACCCATTGCCAAAAACGCCGCGCCCAGTATCACGCTGGCGGCAATCAACAGGCCGAACGGCGCCCAGGCCGCCACATCAATGCCGCCGCCCGCCAGTTGCAATACGATACCGGCCAATCCGTAACCCAGCGCGGTCGCCAGCGTCAAAATAATCAGGTGGCCGATAAATTTGCCCGCCAAAATCTGCCGGCGCGACACGGGATAGCTGAGCAACAGCGCCATCGTGCCGCGTTCGATTTCGCCGATTAGCGCCTCATAGGCCAGCAGCAGCGCAATCAGCGGAATCAGAAACACACTCAGGCTCGACAGGCTGACCACGGTCACGGTCAGCGGATCAACTTTGACCGAACCGGTCGGCGTACTGCCGAGAAAGCCCAGCGACAAAGCCAGCGCCGCCAACAGCAGCGCGGCGGCCACCACCCAGCGGTTGCGCAGGCTGTCGCGCACTTCTTTGCCGGTAATAATCCATACGGGGTTCATACGTCTTCCCTTTTTAAGAACTGCGCGTAGATGTCGTCCAAGGTCGGCGTATGGATGTCGAGATAGGCCAAATCGTTCAAATCCCCCAATTCGGCCAGCAGCGCCATGCGCTCCTCTGCCTTGCATTCGGCGCGGTAGTTGAGGCCGTCTGAATGCTGCCAGCGCGCCGACAAGGTTTTTGGCTGTTTCAGGCGCACGTTCACCGTCAGCGGCAGGCCGCTTTGCACATGCAGTTCGTCCATATTGCCGTCGGCCACTTTCACACCGTTTTTCATCACCACAATGCGGTCGGCGTGGCCGTCGAGTTCGGCTAAGGCGTGGGTGCTCAACAATACGGTCGCGCCTTTGCCGTTGAGTTCGCGCACCACTTCGTAAAACATTTTGCGTGAAGCGGGGTCGAGGCCGGTGGTCGGTTCGTCAAACAGCAATACTTTCGGCTCGCCCAGCAGCGCCTGCGCCAAAGCCAAGCGCTGGCGCATGCCCTTAGAATATGTTCCCACGCGGCGCTTGGCGGCCTGCGCAATACCGACGCGTTCCAGCAATGCCTGATTGCAGCTTAAAGGCTGCTTTTTCAACTTGGCATAAAACGCCATCGTTTCCAAGCCGGTCAGCGACGGGTGCAGCGCCACAGTTTCCGGCAGATAGCCGATTTGCGCACGTAAAGCCGCACCCGCTTTACTGCCGGTCGGTTCGCCCAATAATTTCACTTCGCCCTCGGTCGGCGTTATCAAGCCGAGAATCAGCTTCATGATGGTGGATTTGCCCGCGCCGTTGTGTCCGGCCAAGCCCACGCTCTCGCCCGCTTTCAACACCAAATCCACCCGGTTGACGGCGGCCTGCTCGCCGAAGCGCTTGGTGACGTTGCTTAATTCGACAGGGTTGGTCATTCGTATTCCTCTTTTTTTGGTTTCAGACGGCCTTTGCGGAGGCCGTCTGAAAATGTTGGGATTTCATCCCAACCTGCGCTGTTCACGTTCGGTTTGTCATCGGCATTGATTGAAATGCCTGTCTGAAAAATGATGGGTTTGCAACGCGCTTCGCACTAATCGCTGCCATTCTGCGTTTCCTGCCATTGCGATTTTGAGCGCGCGGCGGCGGCTTTTAACTCTGCTTTCATGCGGCGGTATTGCAGCATAATGTTGTTTTCATACGGCTTCATCAGCGGTTTGCTGTCCACCACTCCGCCCGGCAGCAGCGCGGGGAACTGCGCCTGCGCCCATTTGACAATCATCACAGCGGGGCTGTTCATCAGCAGGCGGGCGGCGGGGGCGCGCCAGATGATTTGGTCGGTAATCCCGTTGGGGCGGTAGGCGTTGTCGCCGATACCGTCGCCGTCCAAATCAAACGCGCTGTTGTCGCTCCAGTAATTGCCGACGCCGTCTTCCGCCCAGTCGAGAAAGCGAGTGCTGACGTATTTGACCTGGTTTTCGTTGTTGACAAAGGAATTGTTGCCCAACTGCGTGCCTTCGATGGCGGCGGTGAAATGAATGCCGGTTTGGCACTGTTCGAAATAATTGCCGGTGATTTTGTTGTAGTTGGCGTTATACACAAACACGCATTTGCCGGCTTGGTCGATGACATTGTCGGCGATTTCGGAATGGTTGACGTAGTTGAGCATAATGCCTTGGTCGCGGCTGTTGACGGCGATGTTGCCGACGACTTTAATCCGGTCGGAAAACATCATTGCATAGCCGATGTTGTTGCCGACGGAAATATTGCCGCTGACTTCGCTGTCGTTGGTGTACATGTAATGCACGGCGAAACGCAGGTCATGGAAGCGGTTGTTTTTATAGGCATTGTGGCTACTGGTATTGGAAAAAATCCCGTCGCGGCCTTGGGAAATGTCGTTGCCGACCACTTGCGCACCGGGCGCGTTCCACACGGTCACGCCGTTGCCGCGCTCGTTGACGCGCAATTTGGCGTCGCCGACAATTTTGTTTTCGCGCACCATCGCGTTTTTCGCGCCGTGGATATACACGCCGACGGAATTATCTAGAATCTGATTGTGCTCGATAAGGGCACGTTCAGCGGTTTCTGCCAAATAAATCCCCGCGTCCATTGCGGGCAGGCTCAAGCCGGATTGGGTAACGGTCAGGTTGCGGATGACCACATCGGGCGCGGTCACGGCAATGGTGCGCCCCGTGCGGTCGCCTCGTATTTCCGTGCGGCCGTCGGGCGCACCTTCCAGGGTCAGCGGCTTGTCAATCAGCAGTTTGGCCGGATACACGCCCGCCGCCAGTTTCAGCGTATCCCCCGCCTGCGCGCGTGCCACGGCCTGCGCCAAATTGTCTTGCGGCGCAACGTGAATCACGGCGGCCATGCCTGTCTGAAAGGCGCAGGCCGCAACCGCCGCTATCATCATGTGCAGCAGGTTGGTTAAACGGGTTGGAATGTGCCAAAGCATCGTTCAGACGGCCTTTGCTGGGAATAAAAAATACAGGGAAATAGAAACAAACCACGTAGGTTGGGATGAAATCCCAACGGAAACCTAAATGATGTTGGGTTTACAACCCAACCTACGCCACTAGGAATAAGCGGAATTTAAAACGCAAAACATAATTTGATATGGCTGTCTGCCTTTATCGCAAAATAATCTGCGCATGGCAAATCATTTTGCGATAAAGGCCGTCTGAAAACCGTTTTCAGACGGCCTGTCTGAATATTATCCTACCGAATCAATTTATTTCGGTTTGACAATCATCTGGCCGGACATTTCCATGTGCAGCGCGTGACAGAACCATTGACAGTAGAACCAATGCACGCCCGGCAGGTTGGCAGTAAAGGTCACGGAAGAAGTCGCCTGCGGGCCGATTTCCATCGCAATGCCGTAGCCTTCCAGCGTAAAGCCGTGGGTCAAATCCTCGATGGTTTCGACGTTGGTCACATACACGGTCACTTCGTCGCCTTCGTTGACCTCAAACTGCGGCACGCTAAATGCGGGCGCCACGGCGGTCATATACACGCGCACTTTGTTGCCTTCGCGGATGACGTTCGACGCTTTGGTCAAATCCACGCCGTCTTTTTTCGCCTGCTCTTCCGCGTCTTTCCAGAACCAGGAATCGCGCTGGCGGTCCCAA
The DNA here is from genome assembly GCF_024170405.1 of Neisseria perflava. GTDB lineage: Bacteria > Pseudomonadota > Gammaproteobacteria > Burkholderiales > Neisseriaceae > Neisseria > Neisseria perflava_B. The sequence goes on from NZ_JALJYC010000006.1 coordinate 18,930, forward strand.
GTTTTGGCCGGATTGACTTTGGACGCAGCCACCAGACACATATCGTGCGGCTCGGCAAAGGTCGGGTTGTCGTGCACCAGCTTCATTTCGTTGCCGGAAATGTCAATCAACTGGTCGCATTCCGGTTTCAGCGGGCCGGCGTTCAGGAAGCGGTCTTTGGAGAATTTGTTCAAAGACACCAGCCATTTGCCGTCGGCCTCTTTGGTTTCGCCCATGGTGGAATGGTTGTGGCCGGGTTGGTAGTTCACATCCAGTTTCTGAATGATGTAATCGCCTTTTTTGTCTTTGCTTTTATACGCTTCGATGGCTTTGTCGATGTTCCATTTGACCATCTGGCTGTCGATAAACAGCGTGGTATAGGCGTTGCCGCGACCGTCAAAAGCGGTGTGCAACGGACCCAAGCCCAATTCCGGTTCGGCCACTACCACATCGCGCGGTTGGATTTTACCGGCAAACAAATCGTCCAGTTTGCTCACGTCCAATACGGTAACGGTCGGCGACAGTTTGCCGTTGAGCATGATGTATTTGCCGTCGGGCGAAGCGTTACAGCCGTGCGGCGAATTCGGCACCGGAATATAGCGGGTAAATTTGGAATTGGCCTCAGCGCGGCCGTCCACCATTTTCACGCCGTTCACTTCTTTATATTGGCCGTTTTTAACCGCTTCTTCGATGGCCGCCAGATTGAACACCACGCACCAGTCCTGCTCGTTGGCGGAAGCCGCCTGAACGGTCAGGCCGCGTTCGGAGTTGTAACAGGTGGCAAACGAATATTTGCCTTGGTAGTCGGCATCGCCGTTGTCCAAGTTGCCGTCCACCAACACCTGCCAAGCGATGTCCATGGTTTCGCCGTCGATGGCGGTGTAAACCGCGTTCCAGGTTTTCGGGTCGTTCCACGTGCCGTAGCCTGTGACCGGCGCGATGTGTTCGCCGTTGGCAAACACGTAGCCGGTTTTCGGGTAGCGTTGCAAACGCAGGCCGTGCACGCCGGAGACGTTCGGCAGCTGCACGATTTTATCGGTTTTCATCACCGTCAGATTGATACGGCAGACGCGGTTGTTGGCCTTGTCGTTGGCATAGGCGTAGCGGCCGTCGTAGGTGCAGTCGGTAAACGACAGGTGCGGGTGGTGCAGGTCGCCGTTGGGCAGACAACGCATGTGGTTGTCTTTCAGAAACTTGGCGGTTTCCGGCGTATTGTGCGCATTCAAAATGCTCAGGCTTTCGTTGGTGCGGCCCCAGCCGGTGGCGCTGTCCATATTGAACACGGGAATACGCATTAATTCGCGCATAGACGGCACGCCGAGCAAACGGATTTCGCCCGACTGACCGCCGGAAAGGAAACCGTAATATTGGTCGAGTTCGCCCGGGCCGACTTCCGAAGTCATCTCGCCGCTTGCGCCGTGCGACCCGGCTTTGGCGACAGAGGCGCCGGAAGCCGCGCCTTTCTCACCCTCGCCTTTGGCGCAACCGGCCAAGCCCAACAAACTCGCACCGGCAATGCCGGCGCCGGATACGGCGGCCGTGCCCAAAAACGAACGGCGGCTCAAACCGTTTTGGTCTAATTTTTCGTCTGACATCACAACACTCCTTGAGTAAATCCGGTATGCACTCGGTCTTTTTCAGACGGCCTACCGTGGGATAAAAAATCTATTTTTCAACGGCAATCCGCTTGGCGGACTTCACAAAATGCACCACCTGCTCCTGCGGTGCGGCCTGTGCATCCGCTTCGGCTTTGGCTGCGGCCTGTTTTTGTTTTTTCTTGTTCGTTGCCACCACTTGCGGACAACGGGCGGTATGGTGGTACATTACCTGACAGTGCAGGCATTGGATACATTCGTTCGGATGAATGTCGCCTTCGGGCGCAATCGCCTGCACCGGGCATTCGTGGGTACAAATCTGACACGGATTGCCGCACATTTTGTAACGGCGTAGCCAGTCGAAAATGCGCAAACGCCCCGGAATCGCCACCGCTGCGCCGAGCGGACACAGATAGCGGCAGAAAAAGCGTTCGATAAACAAACCCGCGCCCAGTAACGCCACGGCAAACAACACAAACCACCATTCGCGCACGAATTTCAAAATAATCGCGGTTTTAAACGGCTCGATTTCGGCAAAATGCTCCGCCAACCCCAAGTCATACAGCGACACCGCCAGCAGGCCGAAGAAAATTACATATTTAATTGCGCTCAACCGTGTATGCAGCAAATGCGGCACGGTAATCTGTTTCACGCCCAATTTTTTGGCAATACGGTTGCTCAATTCCTGCAAGGCACCAAACGGACACAACCAGCCGCAGAACGTCCCCCTGTTCCACAGCAACATGGTGGCGGCGGTAAACAGCCACAGGATAAACACCAGCGGATCCATCAGGAAAAATTCCCAATGAAAATCAGTCAGAATGGCGGAAAACAGCGTCAGCGTGTTCACCACCGACAACTGCGCCTGCGCATAAAAGCCGATATAAAACAGGGTAAAAGTGAGGAAACACAGGCGGAAACGGTCATATGCTTTTTCATGGCGCGTTATCCAGTCTTGAAACAGGAATACCAGCAGCAATACGGCCAAGGCAATGCCGACCACGATAATCTGCCCCTGTTTGGCCTGCCATACCTGTTTCCATAATTGGTTGGACGCGCTGCTGTCGCTGGCGGCGTCAGCAATACCGGCGGTTTGCGCGGCCGTCTGAACATTTTCAGACGGCATGGCTACCGGCGCGGCAATACTGACCGGCTCGGCTTTCGGGTCATCAACGTAATAGCCCTGCGGCAGCTCATAATCCAAATCGGCGGTTACAAAAGCCTTGTCGTTCACGCTCAACACGCGCTGAATCATTAATTGAATGCGCCACGGCTCGGCCGCGTCGAATTTCACGTCTTCGGGAATCGTAAACCAAGACACTTCTTTAAATGCGGGCGCGCCCTCTGCCGCCAGCGCCAACACGCGTTCATGCTGCGCGTCGGTAAAGCGGAAGGTGGTTTCGCCCTGAATCATCTCGATACGGTCGAAAATCCCGCCGCGCACATAACCCGAACCTTTCCAAGAATAGCGGCCTTCGCCTGCTACCAATACCGCCTGCTGGCCAGGTTTCAGACGGCGTTGCAGGTTTTCCCAACCGGCATCGCCCAGCAGACTTTTGCCGATGGAAGGCTGACTGACCAACGCCACGTACATATCGATAAAAGTATCGTCGCCCGGCCCTTTTTCTTCATGCTCCGCCGAACCTTCTTTGCCGTTTTGCGCAAACAGCTTGTTGACATCGTCCACCGTCAGGTGCAGCTTGGCGACGGCTTTTTGTTCCAACAAAACATCCCAAGATTGGATGTCTTGTTTTTCCATATTGACAGCGCGGCGCGGACGGGTTTGCGCTTGCGGCTCGGCTGCCGGTGCGGAAGCTGCAACAGCATTATCCGCAGCAGCAGTGGCTTGCGCCGTACCCAATCCGTATTGGTAGGCAACGGCTTTGACCGAACGCTGCATGCTGTCGTTAATCACCATCAGCGTGACGGTTGCGCCGCTGATGATGTCTGCCGGCGCAACACCCGGCTTGGGCGGGTCTTTTAAAAAATTCAGTCCGACATAGTTTTGGATAAATTTATCCACGCGTGATTGCGGAATGCCGATTAACACAATCGGCTCGTTGTGCGCCACCAATTTGGCGCCGGCGACGGTGCCGTCGTTGGCCAGCGCCACCATGGTATCAATCGGTTTGCTCGAATAGCCGCGTGTGCTGACGACATCGCTGGTGATATAGACCAAACCCAGCTGCTCGTCGCCCTTATAGACCCGCGCCACCATCGGTTTGCCCTCCAGCTTGCCGTAGCGCGTGGCCGTCGGGAAAATTTCAGACGGCTGAATTTTACCCAAAAACTCGGGCAATCGCTCGGCCTGCGCCGAAAAGCTCGACAACAGCAAAACCATTGCCATCACAACGGCAACAGCCCATTGCAGGAATATCTGTTTCCCTGCTCGCCTACACTCGATACCGGACATGATGATTCCGTTTTCATCAATACTCAAAACATCTATATTATATGAATCATTTATTGTGGATTATTTGATTAAAATCAAATTAACAAAATTTAAAATTTTTTATATTCGTCATGTAGTTCTTTAGGATTAGGTGTTTATAAATTTACACTATGGTTATCCTGCGGATAATCGTTTTTATGATTTATCTATATCGGGTTTATTGAAATAAATTAGATTCATCAAAATGTGTTCTTCCATTGTTAAGGCCGTCTGAAAAATATCTCCTGCCCTTTCAAGTAAACATTTCAGACGGTCTCCACCACCTTCCTCCCGCATAAAGCAACAAAAAAGCCTGCCAATAACGGCAGGCTTTGCTTCAATCCAAACGGATAAAACCCGATTAGTTTTTGTCTTGGTCAACCAATTTGTTTTTGGCAATCCAAGGCATCATGCTGCGCAGTTGGGCGCCGACTTTTTCGATTTGATGATCGGCAGTCAGACGGCGACGGGCAGTCATGCTGGCGTAGTTCACCGCACCTTCTTGGATGAACATTTTGGCGTATTCGCCGGTTTGAATGCGTTTCAACGCATTGCGCATGGCTTCGCGAGATTGGCTGTTGATGACTTCAACACCGGTCACATACTCACCGTATTCAGCATTGTTGGAGATTGAGTAGTTCATGTTGGCAATACCGCCTTCATAAATCAGGTCAACAATCAATTTCATTTCGTGCAGACATTCAAAATAAGCCATTTCAGGCGCATAGCCGGCTTCTGTCAGGGTTTCAAAGCCGGTTTTAATCAGCTCAACCACACCGCCGCACAATACGGCTTGTTCGCCGAACAAGTCGGTTTCGGTTTCTTCGCGGAAATTGGTTTCAATCACGCCGCCTTTGGTGCCGCCATTGGCCGCAGCGTAAGACAAGGCGATGTCTTTGGCTTTACCGGAATTGTCTTGGTAAACGGCAATCAGAGAAGGTACGCCGCCGCCTTTCAAGAATTCGCTGCGAACGGTGTGACCCGGGCCTTTAGGCGCAATCATAATCACGTCAACATTAGACGGCGGCACGATTTGGTTGTAGTGGATGTTGAAACCGTGGGCGAAAGCCAAAGCCGCGCCGTCTTTCAGGTTCGGTTGGATTTCGTTTTTGTACACCAGCGGTTGGTTTTCATCCGGCAGCAGAATCATTACCACATCGGCGGCTTTGGTGGCTTCTGCCACGCTGCGCACGTCGTGACCGGCAGCCACGGCTTTGTTCCAAGAACCGCCCTGACGCAGACCGATAACCACGTTTACGCCTGAATCTTTCAGGTTTGCAGCATGGGCGTGGCCTTGAGAACCGTAACCGATGATGGCAACGGTTTTGCCTTTAATCAATGACAGGTCGGCGTCTTTATCGTAATAAACTTGCATATTTTTTCCTTAAAATAGGTTTGGTGTGTCAATAAACACTGAATAAATAGGACTGATTAAATCAAATGGAGACTTCGTCCATCAAAACGATTTCTACTTTGTCGGTGGTGCCGTCAATCGCTTTCGCAAAAGCTTGGAAATGGGCGCTGGCGTTATGCGCATCTACCGCTGCCTGCGATTTCCAATTTTCTACAAAGATGAAACGATCGGGATTACCGGTTTCCTGGTGCAAATCATAGCTGATGTTGCCCTCTTCCGCGCGGCTGGCCTTTACCAATTCTTTGAATTGCGCCGCCAATGTTTCGCGGTATTCGGGTTTAACGGTAATTAATGCGACAATTTTAATGTTTGACATCGAATCTCTCCTACCGTATGGATTTTCAGACGGCCTCAATAATTTATTCCCAAAGGCCGTCTGAAAGTGTGCGGCATTAAATTTTCAAGATACGCTCGCCGCGGCCGATACCGGCTGCGCCTGTGCGCACGGTTTCCAAAATCACGGCGCGGCCGACGGTTTCAAGGAACGAATCCAGTTTTTCGGTCGAACCAGTGATTTCAATGGTATAGCTGCGGTCGGTAACATCCACCACGCTGCCACGGTAGATTTCAGCCAAGCGCATAAACTCGTCGCGGTCTTTGCCGACGGCGCGTAATTTTACCAACATCAGCTCACGTTCGACAAAGCGGCTCTCGTTCAAATCCACCACTTTAATCACTTCTACCAGCTTATTGAGCTGCTTGGTGATTTGCTCGATAACGGTTTCGTCGCCGTGGGTAACGATGGTCATACGCGACAGGGTTTTGTCTTCCGTAGCCGATACCGACAAAGAGTCGATATTGTAGGCGCGTGCGGAAAACAGACCGACCACGCGGCTCATTGCACCTGATTCGTTTTCAATCAGAACCGATAAAATCCTTCTCATGGCACGCTCCTTGTGTCGTAATCGCGGTCGTTAACATCATTGACATCGCTGTCGGCTTTGGTTTCACGCATGTGCGCGGGCAAGACCATTTCGTCCAAACCCTTGCCGTTGCCGACCATCGGGAACACGTTTTGTTTTTTATCGGTAATGAAATCAATGAATACCAAGCGGCCTTCGCGGTTGTGTTTCAAAGCCTCGCGCAACGCGCCTTCCACTTCAGACGGCTTGGTAACGCGCATGCCCACATGACCGTAGGCCTCCGCCAGTTTGACAAAGTCCGGCAAGGAATCAAAATAAGTTTCCGATTCGCGGTTACCGTAATACAGCTCCTGCCATTGGCGCACCATGCCCAAGTAGCCGTTATTCAAGGTCACAACCGTTACCGGAATATGGTATTGGAAACAGGTGGACAGTTCTTGGATGTTCATCTGAATCGAACCTTCGCCGGTGATACAGAAAACATCTTGCTCGGGCGCAGCCAGTTTCGCGCCCATCGCATACGGCAAGCCGACACCCATTGTACCCAAACCGCCGGAATTCAACCATTGGCGCGGGCGTTCAAACGGGTAATATTGCGCGGTAAACATCTGGTGTTGGCCGACATCGGAAGTGATGATGGCGGAATTATTGGTTACCTCGGCCAGTTTTTGCACCACAAACTGCGGTTTAATCACATCTTCGCTACTGTTGTCAAACCACAAGCAGTCGCGGCTGCGCCATGCGTCGATGGTTTTCCACCATTTGTCCAAAGATTCGCGGTTCGGCACGCTGTCTTGTTTTTCGCACAAGGCAATCATTTCCGACAACACGTTTTTCACGTCGCCGACAATCGGTACATCCACACGCACGCGCTTGGCAATGCTGGACGGATCCACATCGACATGAATGATTTTTTTCGGTTTTTCCAAGAATTTGGACGGTACGGACACCACGCGGTCGTCAAAGCGCGCCCCCACAGCCAGCACCACATCGGCATTTTGCATGGCTACGTTGGCTTCGTAAGTACCGTGCATGCCCAGCATACCTAAATATTGCTTGTCGCCGGACGGATACGCACCCAAGCCCATCAGCGTACCGGTACACGGTGCGCCGGTCAGACGGACGAAATCAATCAGCGCTTGGGAGGCATTACCCAAGACGATACCGCCGCCGAAATACACAATCGGGCGCTTGGCAGAAGCAAACATCTGTACCGCTTTTTTAATCTGCCCGGTGTGGCCTTGCACCACCGGCTGGTATGAGCGGATGAAAATATCTTCCTGCGGATAGCTGAATTTCGCCATCGCTTGGGTTACATCTTTCGGGATGTCCACCACCACCGGACCCGGACGGCCGCTGGCTGCGATTTGGAAGGCTTTTTTCAAGGTATTGGCCAGCTCGTTGACATCGGTAACCAAGAAATTGTGTTTCACACACGGACGGGAAATACCCACCGTATCGACTTCTTGGAATGCATCCGTACCGATGGACGGCTTCGCTACCTGACCGCTAATCACCACCAGCGGAATCGAGTCGGAATAAGCCGTGGCAATACCGGTCAGCGCATTGGTCGCGCCCGGGCCGGAAGTTACCAAAGCCACGCCGACTTTACCGCTGGTACGCGCGTAGGCATCGGCCGCATGAACGGCAGCCTGCTCGTGGCGGGTCAGGATATGCTTGAATTTATTGAGCTGAAAAATGGCGTCGTAGATTTCGAGAACCGCGCCGCCCGGATAGCCGAAAACGTATTCAACGCCTTCAGCCTTGAGACTTTGCACAACGATTTGTGCGCCTGATAATTGCATAACAACCTCTTTTTTACGGCGTCGAACCAAGAGGGGCAGCCGGCCTTACCACAGCACCTGTAATGCAAGTCCGCCAAGCAACGGTTTAAGGTACGCGCTTTGGGGGAACACGGTAACAGCCCAACAACCCGAGCAGTTGGAACAAGGCTCAGAGTTTATGGAAATGAAGAGTTCCCACAATAACGCAAACTGCCTTTTCAAGCAAGACAAAAACTTTCATCTTTTAACATTATCTTGAAGAAATAATCCTACCCGTTGATTTCCATCAAATAAATCTTAACTGCATTCAACTGTCGGCACAAATAATGCGCCCCTTCTGCAACAGGCCGTCATGGGCAAGTTTGCCCCGTATCCAGACAAAAGGCCGTCTGAAGTCATGCGGCAACATACTTTCAGACGGCCTTTCTCAATGCCGGCGTACAAACAGACATAAACAAGAGATGATAATGAAAAAAACTGCTTGAATCATCAAGCAGCTTTTTAAAATTTGGTGCCCAGGGTCGGACTCGAACCGACACACCTTGCGGCGGGGGATTTTGAGTCCCCTGCGTCTACCAATTTCGCCACCTGGGCAGGTGAAGAAGTCGCCATTATAGCCGTTTTCCGAATTTTGTAAAGCCTTTTTGCCTGTCTATCTGTATTTTTATTTCAGCCTTTTGATTCTTCAAAAAATTATCTGGCGATTTCCAGCCACCACCTGCGTATTATCCGCACCCACGGCTGCGACATATCAAATTTTGGCGGTTTGGCGTGAAAAACTACTACATTTCAGACGGCAAAAGCGTTAAGATAGACACATTCTGTTTTACATACCGACACCATTCATCACGGAGCCGTTTATGCGCACAGCCATTCCTACTTTCCTGCTTGCCGCCACCACGCTGGCCGTGTTAAGCGCCTGCCAGCCCAAGACCGATACTGCGGCAGACAAAACAGCGGCCTCCGCGCCAACGGCGCAAACGTCGTCTGCCGCACAAACCACCGCCCCGCTCAACGGCACGGATATGCGTAAAGAAGACATCGGCGGCGATTTCACGCTGACCGACGGCGATGGTAAAGCGTTCAAATTAAGCGATTTGAAAGGTAAAGTGGTGGTTTTGTCGTTCGGCTACACCCACTGCCCCGACGTCTGCCCTACCGAGTTGCTCACGTATAGCGATGTGCTCAAACAGCTGGGCGATCAGGCCAAGGATGTCAAAGTAGTGTTTGTCAGCGTCGATTCCGAGCGCGATACGCCGGACGTTATCGGCAAATACGCCAAACAGTTCAACCCCGATTTTATCGGTCTGACCGCTACCGAGGGTCAGGATTTGTCTGTAATCAAACAGCAATACCGCGTGGTATCTGCCAAAGTCGGCCAAAAAGAAGATGCGGAAAATTATTTGGTCGATCACTCTTCCGGCGCCTATCTGATTGACAAAAACGGCGAAGTGGCTATTTTCTCGCCCTACGGCAGCAATCCGGACACCATCGCCGCCGATATTAAAACCCTGTTGCAGCCCTAATCCTCATGCTGTCTGAAAACCCTGCGGATTTTCAGACGGCCTTTGCACTTTACAAAATCATCTATTTTTTCCCATCAACGGAACAACACGAAAAATGACCGACACCGCACTCACCATCGCCCTCTCCAAAGGCCGCATTTTTGAAGAAACCCTGCCGCTTTTGGCCGCAGCAGGCATTGTCCCGGCCGAAGATCCGGAAAAATCGCGCAAGCTGATTATCGACACCAACCATGCCAATATCCGTTTGGTGATTGTGCGCGCCACGGATGTGCCCACTTATGTACAATACGGCGCGGCCGATTTCGGCATTGCGGGCAAAGACGTGTTAATCGAGCACGGCGGCGACGGCCTGTATCAGCCCTTAGATTTGCAAATCGCCAAATGCCGCATGATGGTCGCCGTGCGCAAAGGTTTTGACTACGCCGCCGCTTCCCAGCCCGGCAGCCGCCTGCGCATTGCCACCAAATACCCGGGCATTGCCGCCGAACACTTTGCCGCCAAAGGCGTACACGTTGATTTGATCAAGCTCTACGGCTCGATGGAACTCGCGCCGCTGGTCGGCCTGTCCGACGCCATCGTCGATTTGGTGTCCACCGGCAACACGCTCAAAGCCAATAATTTGGAAGCGGTGGAACACATCATCGACATTTCCAGCCGCCTCGTGGTCAACAAAGCCGCGCTGAAAACCAAGCATACGCTGATTGAGCCGATTATTCAGGCGTTTGCCGGTGTGGTGCAGGCGGAATAATCCGTTTGTATTGACCGCATAAGCAAACCTTTCAGACGGCCTAAATGGTTTTTTCCGACGAGGCCGTCTGAAACATCAAGATTTCCGTTTTCGATATTTTCTTTATTAAACAAGCAATCAAGGCGTAAACCCATGAAATACCTCAACACCCAATCCCCTGATTTTCAAGACGAACTCAAAGCGCTGCTGGCCTTTGAAACCGCGCAAGACCCGAAAGTCGATCAGATTGTCGCCGACATCTGCGCCGATGTGCAAAAACGCGGCGACGCGGCCTTAATCGAATACACCAACAAATTCGACGGTACTTCCGCGCAAACCATCACCGATTTGGTTTTGAGCCAAGACGATTTGAAAGCTGCGTTCGAGCGCCTGCCCGCCGATGTGCAGGCCGCGTTGAAAACCTCGGCCGAGCGCGTGGAAAGCTATCACCAGCGCCAAAAATTGGAATCTTGGACGTACGAAGACGAAGACGGCACGCTGCTCGGTCAGCAGATTACCGCACTCGACCGTGTGGGCATTTATGTCCCCGGCGGCAAAGCAGCCTACCCCAGCTCGGTGATTATGAACGCCATGCCCGCGCACGTGGCCGGCGTAAAAGAAATCATCATGGTCGTGCCGACCCCGAAAGGCGAGCGCAACGACATCGTGTTGGCGGCGGCGTATGTGGCCGGCGTGACCAAAGTCTTTACCGTCGGCGGGGCGCAAGCCGTGGCTGCGCTGGCCTATGGTACGGAAACCGTGCCGCAGGTGGATAAAATCACCGGCCCGGGCAATGCGTTTGTGGCCGCCGCCAAACGCCGCGTGTTCGGCGTGGTCGGTATCGACATGGTGGCAGGGCCGTCTGAAATTTTGGTAATTGCCGACGGCACGACCCCTGCCGAATGGGTGGCGATGGACTTGTTCAGCCAAGCCGAACACGACGAAATCGCCCAAGCCATCCTGATTGCCACTTCGCAAGCGTACCTTGACGAAGTCAAAGCCGCGCAGGAAAAACTGATTGAAGAAATGCCGCGCCGCGACATTATCGAAGCCTCTTTGGGCAACCGTGGCGCGTTTATCTTAGCCAAAGACTTGGACGAAGCCTGCGAAATCGGCAACTATATTTCGCCGGAACACTTGGAATTGTCGGTTGAAAACCCGCAGGAATGGGCGAAAAAAATCCGCCACGCCGGTGCGATTTTCATGGGCAAATACACCAGCGAAAGCCTCGGCGACTACTGCGCCGGCCCCAACCACGTATTGCCGACCAGCCGCACCGCCCGCTTCTCATCGCCCTTGGGCACGTACGACTTCCAAAAACGCTCCAGCCTGATTCAGGTATCCGAAGCAGGCGCGCAAAAACTGGGCAAAATCGCCAGCACGCTGGCGCACGGCGAAATGCTTACCGCCCACGCGCGCGCGGCGGAATTCCGTTTGAAAGACTAAGCCCATACCGCAGCTAAGCAAAGGCCGTCTGAAAATTTTAAGATTTTCAGACGGCCTTTTTCATCTTAATGAAGTTAAGCCTTTCATTCCACATCCAGCGGCACGCGCCGTGGCGGTTTGGGGAAAGCCTTATCCAGCGCGGCATACTGTTCTGCCGACAAGCTGATGTCCAAGCAATCCACCAATTCTTTCATATGCGCCGGATTACCGGTGCGCGGAATGGATACCATATTCTCTTGCGCCAACGTGAAACACAGCAATACCTGATACACGCTGATGCCCAGTTCGGCCGCTACTTGTTTGACGGCAGGCGCGTTCAGCAGATTGCGTTGCAGCGAACCGGCCTGCGCCAGCGGGCAATAGGCAATGGTCGGCACGCCGCGCGCGTCCTGCCACGGTTTCAATACCACTTCAATCCCGCGCGAACCGAGATGATAGAGCACCTGATTGGTTTGGCAGTTTGCGCCATTGGGAATGTCCCACAATTCCTCCATGTCCTCCAAATCGAAATTGGACACACCCCATGCTTTGATTTTGCCCTTCTCGCGCATGGTTTCCAGAATATCAACAGTCTCTTCCAGCGGCGTTGCGCCGCGCCAATGGTAGAGGTACATATCCAAATAATCGGTTTGCAAGGCTTTAAGCGAAGCGTCCAAGCTGCGCTCCAGGTTGCGGCGGTTGGCGTTGCTCGGCAGCACTTTGGAAATCAGAAACAGATTTTCCCGCGCAAACGGGCGCATGGCCTCGCCGACCAAACTTTCCGAACGCCCGCCGCCATACATCTCGGCCGTGTCGATAATGGACACGCCGTGTTCCAAGCCGTAGTGCAAGGCGGCGATTTCAGAAGCGCGTTCAGACGGCCTTTCGCCCAAAAACCACGTGCCCATGCCTAATTTACCGTGTTGCAGCATTGTGTTTGCAGTCATTTCTTGCTCCGCATAAAGTTAAGCTCCGTTGCTTATTGTATGCCTTTATGAAAACGAAAGAATTGATTTAAAGCCAATCGCGCTTATTTGAGCAAACCGTAAATATAGGCCCCTGCAATAAGCCCAACGAATACCAGAGCCCACCACATCATCCTTTTCCGGCTTGGCCGCCCCTGCGCAACCCGCCCGCTGCGCACCAGCAACACTGCGCCGACGATAACAACCGCGCCGACAGCCATCACACCGTCCATCATATTCATCCTTTACCCAAGGCCGTCTGAAACGGTTTTCAGACGGCCTGAATTGCGTTTTAAAAGAATATAATACCTGAAAATCCGCTATGATTTTCCCCGTTTCACGCTATAATCCGATTTTTCATTTCTTCCAATCTGTGCCATGTCCCACGTTCTCGTTTTGCAACACCCCGCCCTTCCGTCCTGCGACCTTTCCGCCCTGGCCGCGCTCAAGCTGCCTACGCCGACGGCCAACGGCCACAGCCTGCGTTTCCCGGTGACGGCGGATTTTGAATTATCCGCTACCGCCCAAGCCGAATTGATGCGGCAGGAAATCGACTTTGCCGTATTGCCGGATATGGCGTTTAGCGATTTGGGGCTGATTGTCAGCGACATGGATTCCACGCTGATTACCATCGAATGCGTGGACGAAATCGCGGCGGGAGTCGGTTTGAAAGAGCAAGTGGCGCAAATTACCGAGCAGTCCATGCGCGGCGAATTGGATTTTGAACAGTCGCTGCGCCAGCGCGTGGCTTTGCTGGCGGGGCTGGATGAAGCCGTGTTGCAAGAAGTGTATGACGATGTTTTGCAGCTTTCGCCCGGTGCGGAATTTTTGTTGGACGAATGCCAAAAATACGGCGTGCACTTTATGCTAATCTCCAGCGGCTTTACGTTCTTTACCGAACGCCTGCAACAGCGCTTGGGCTTTGAATACCAATACGCCAATATTTTGGAAATTGAAAACGGCAAACTGACAGGCCGTCTGAATGGGCGCATTATCGACGCGCAGGCCAAAGCCGATTTGCTGGTGCAATACCGCGAAAAGCTGAGCTTGCAGCCGCAACAGGTCTTGGCGATGGGCGACGGCGCCAACGACATCCCGATGATACGCACCGCCGGCGTGGGCGTGGCCTACCGCGCCAAACCGAAAACGCAGGCCGAAGCCGACGCCTGCATTAATTTCGGCACGCTGGCGCAGGTACGCGGCTGGTTCCGCTAATCTATTTTGCCGACAAAACAGCGTCAATCGCCTCCAAAAGCTTGGCGCAACTTAACATCCAAGCAGTTTATAATGACCGCCCCACAGCGAGAAAAGGAACTGTCATGACCTTGAAACAATCCGCACTTTGGCTGCTTATCGGCTGCCTGAGCATTTCCGCCGCCCACGCCGTACCCGCCGAAGACGAGCAGCAACTGCGCACCTTGCTGGATCATTATATCGGCCGTCTGAAAAGCGGCAGCAGCTATGTGGTCGGCCAGACCCTGCCGCCTGCCGTTATCAAGCAATCGGCCAAAAGTTTAGGCATGAGCAAAAGCGATACCCGCAACATGCTGGTGGATATTGAATCCGGCGCCCTGAAAAACGCGCCGATTGAAGCTACGCTTACAGCTTTATCGGCGCAACCGAAGGTAAAAATACCCAACACGACTATGTCGTGATTCCGACCACCAAAACCTATAAAATCAGCGGCCATATCGAAACCGTAAACGGCCACCTCGTCGCGCTGAAAGACAGCGGCAAATGGTATTTGATGGATGTGGAAAACGCCGAAGATTTAAACACGCTCAAGCAAGCCTACCCTGCTTTAGGCAGCCTAAGCGTTGCACCAGCGCAAGTGAGCCGCAACAAAGCCGAAACATCGGCGCCCGCAGCCAAAGCCACCGATAAGACAGCAGCGGCAAAAACGGCAACAGCGGCAAGCACCAAACCCGCCCAATCCACCGCTGCTTCGGTCAAAACAACCCCGCCTGCCAGCAAAATGACACCACAACAAACGAGCAAACCCACTACGGTTAAAAGCAGCAAGCCGGTCGGCAGCAAAACCGTGACCATACAGAAAAAAGCGGTCAAAGAAACCGCCAAAGCCAAAACAGCCACCCAAACGGCCATTAAAAAAGCCGCTAAAACGGTAAAAAACAAATAAGTAGTAAAAATGCCGTCTGAATGTATGTTCAGACGGCATTTTTTATTCATTCAAACTTTAGCGCTCGAAACCGAATCCGTTTTCATCAAAGCGCAAAACAGATACCCTGTCCGGACGCCAATCGCCCAACACAATCCGCGTAAACTCAGGCTCATGATGGATATTTTCCCGATGGGTATGGCCATGTATCAGCAGCGGCACGCCGAAACGCTTAACCGTTTCAGCAGTAAACTGCGGATTCACATCCATAATCTGCGCCGCCATCGTCTGCTTGCCCCGGCTGCTGATATTGCGGATTTTATGCGCGATTTTTACCCTTACTCCCAACGGCAGCAGCAAAAATAATTTCTGCCGCCATTTTTGCTGCACCTTACGCCGGAACGCTTGATAGCGCGTGTCATCAATACACAGCGTATCGCCGTGGCAAATTAACGCTTTCTGCCCGAATAAATCAATGACTTGATATTCTGGAAGCAAGACCACCCCGCTGTCGCACGCAAAGCGTTTGCCAATCAAAAAATCACGGTTGCCGTGGATAAAATAGCATTTCACGCCCTTATCCGCAGCCCCACGCAACGCCTGCTTGACCGCCGAAATCAAGGCGGACTCTTCGTCATCGCCGACCCAAAAATCAAACAAATCCCCCAAAATATACACCGCCTGCGCCTGCAACGCCCGCCCCTGCATAAAATCCAAAAACAACGCCGTCAACTCGGGCTGCGCTTCGCTCAGGTGTAAATCGGCAATAAAATAAATCGGTTTGGACATGGGTACATTCATCGGTAAGTTTGCGCCATTATAACGCAGACCTGCTTTCCGGCAAAAAGGCCGTCTGAAAAGGCATACAAAATCTTGGATTTCGTTTTCACACCTTTTCAGACGGCCTGTATCATCTTTTTCAGTCCCACAAAATATCCAATTTCAAGCCGACGCTGTCGGCAAATTTTTGGATGGCTTTGCGGCGGTTTGCCGTACTGTAATGCACGAATAAAAATACGCCTTCTTTTAGCTTTACCGTATAAGCCTGACCGTTTGGCAGATAATTCGGCTCTGTACCCAAGCAATGCCCGAAAGTGGCTTTACCGTCAGCGATATATTCTTCTATCAGGCTTCGATATTCCTGGTTGGACAACAAATACTGAAACAGCTTTTTCTGATTATCCCGAAAATTATCGCCCCATATTTTTTTACCGTTCGGCAGTATAATCGCCACTTTACCGCTATCCTGCCCTGCCACGACAATATTTTCTGTTTCCGATTCAGTTACGCTGCCCTCAAAAATATTGATATTCGCCACTTCCTCCATCATCTCGCGCACAATGTCCCAGATATTCTACGCCTTGATTTTACTGGTTTTTTCGATATAGGAAGTGTTGCCGATATTGGCATTGTCCAATGTCAAATCGGTTTGCGCAAACTGCTCAATCAAGAGCTTTTCCAAATAGTCAGTCTGCGATTTATCCAAATGGCCGTCTTCGCGCCCAAAGAAAATCACCTTGTTCCACCATGTTTTATCCTGTGCTTTCACATGCGTATGCAAACGGTCATACACACTGCGCGAGGCTTGCCCGACATAGCGGATATTGTCGCCCAGCAGGATGTAAATGCCTGCGCGGTTGGCCTCTTCCAAGCGTTTTAAGGCGTTCATGTCTTCGCGGTCAGCGATGGCGAAAAAAGCTGGCTCTTGCGTGTAAACAGTGATGTTGTCGCGTCCCCTGTCGCTGACAATGACGGTATGGGTAACCATTTTTCTCCCTTTGCTTTCAGATGGATTTGAACCTATATAAAAGGCCGTCTGAAAAGAATGGCAACGAAATCCAAGATTCCTCCACACCTTTCAGACGGCCTTGCCTATGCGTTTAATTACGCTTCTTTATTTTCCGCTGCCGGTTTTTGGCGCAGGCGCAAGCCCAGCTCGCGCAATTGTTTGTCGTCCACCGCATTCGGTGCGTTGGTCAGCAGACATTGGGCGCGTTGGGTTTTCGGGAAGGCAATCACGTCGCGGATGGATTCGGCGCCGGTCATCAGCGTTACCAAACGATCCAGGCCGAAGGCCAAACCGCCGTGCGGCGGCGCACCGAATTTCAGGTTATCCAGCAAGAAGCCGAATTTTCCCTGTTGCTCTTCCGGGCTGATTTTCAGCGCGGCAAACACTTTTTCCTGCACATCGGCGCGATGGATACGGATAGAGCCGCCGCCGATTTCCCAGCCGTTCAACACCATGTCGTAAGCGCGGGCGATACAGTTTTCCGGATCACTTTCCATCAGGTCTTCATGACCTTCTTTCGGCGCGGTAAACGGATGGTGCACGGCGGTGTAGCGGTCTGCCTCGTCGTCGTATTCGAACATCGGGAAATCCACGACCCACAGCGGTTTCCATTCATCGATAAAGTAGCCGTTGTCGGCGCCGTGTTCCAAGCCGACTTTAATGCGCAATGCGCCGATGGCTTCATTGACGACTTTGGCTTTGTCCGCGCCAAAGAAAATGATGTCGCCGTTTTGCGCACCGGTGCGCTCGATGATTTCTTTCAGGGCGTTTTCAGACAGGAATTTGACAATCGGCGATTGCAGGCCGCTGTCTTCGCCGTTGCTCAGGTTGCTTACGTCGTTGACTTTGATGTAGGCCAGACCTTTGGCGCCGTAAATACCGACGAATTTGGTGTATTCGTCGATTTCTTTACGCGAAAGCTTCGCGCCGCCAGGCACGCGCAAAGCCACCACGCGGCCGTTTTTCATGTCGGCCGCGCCACGGAAGACTTTGAATTCTTCCGTTTTCATCAGGTCGGTCAGCTCGGTGAATTTCAAGTTGATACGCATATCCGGTTTGTCCGAGCCGTAGTAGAACATGGCTTCAGAATACGGCATGCGCGGGAAATCGCCCAAATCCACGCCCAAAGCGTCTTTAAACACTTGCTTGGCCATGCCTTCGGTGATATCCATGATTTCATCCTCATTCAAAAACGAGGTTTCCAAGTCGATCTGGGTAAATTCGGGCTGACGGTCGGCACGCAAATCTTCGTCGCGGAAGCATTTGGTGATTTGGTAATAGCGGTCGAAACCGGCTACCATCAAAAGCTGCTTGAAGAGCTGCGGCGATTGCGGCAGCGCGTAAAATTCGCCTGGGTGTACGCGGCTGGGCACGAGGTAGTCGCGCGCGCCTTCAGGGGTCGAACGGGTCAACATCGGCGTTTCGATGTCGATAAAGCCTTGCGCGTCAAGATAGCGGCGCACGCCCATCGCCACTTGATAGCGCAGACGCATGTTTTTCTGCATCACAGGGCGGCGCAGGTCGATAACGCGGTTGGTCAAGCGCACGTTTTCGCTGATGTTTTCATCGTCGATTTGGAACGGCGGCGTGGCGGCGGTGTTCAACACTTCGATTTCTTTAGCCAAAATCTCAATTTTGCCGGACACCATTTTATCGTTGGTCGTACCTTCCGGACGGTTGCGTACGCGGCCGGTCACGCTCAAAACGTATTCGTTGCGCACCGCATCGGCGGTTTCAAAGGCTTCTTGGGTATCAGGGTCAATCACGACTTGGACAATGCCTTCGCGGTCGCGCAGGTCGATGAAAATCACCCCGCCGTGGTCGCGGCGGCGGTGTACCCAGCCTTTGACGGTGACGGTTTGGTCTAAATATTGCTCGCTAATCAGGCCGCAATAGTTGGTACGCATAAATTTACCTTCTTGTGTTTGATTTAAAATAAAAATAAAGCGTCGAGGCCGTCTGAACAGCCTGACAAAATTTTAGAGGGAATACTGAAACTTGGCCGCACAACAGATGTGTTTTCAGACGGCCTGAAGCAGGTGGAATCAACGTTCCGCTTTATCCGCCTGCTCTGGCAGCAAGGCTTGCGCTTCATGGTGCGAATGTTCGTCCGGCATGACCATGCCCAGCGAAATCACGTATTTCAAGGCTTCATCCACGCTCATATCCACCTCGCGCACATCGCTTTTTTTCACCATGATGTAATAGCCGCCGGTCGGGTTAGGCGTAGTCGGCACATATACCGACACATATTCCTCACCCTCGGGCAGGCCTTCCTGCAAAGCTTCGGGAATATGGCCGGACACAAAAGCCAGTGTCCAGATATCCGGCTGCGGAAACGGTACCAATACCGGCGTTTTAAACGAACGGCTGCTGTCGGACAGCAACGATTCGGACACTTTTTTCACGCTGGAATAAATGGATTTGACCACCGGAATCCGCCCCAACAGGCCGTCCCACATGGCGATAATCCGCTTGCCCAGCATATTGGCGCTAAAAAGGCCGGTAATGAACAAGGCGACGATGGCGACAATCACGCCCAAGCCGGGAATGTTGAAACCCAAAAAATACTTCGGCTGCCAGTGTGCCGGCAGCAGGTTAATCAGCTGGTCGGAGGCCGTGATGATGTAGCTGATTGCCCAAATGGTTACGGCAATCGGCAGCCACACCAGCACACCTGTAATCAGGTATTTTTTCAATGCTTTGGAAATTCTCCCGCCCTCGGGCTTCTGCTGCGTCATTTTATCCCATTCTGCCAAATATCACCGCCCAAACGCGTTATTATACGCGTTTGGGCGGTAAGAAACGAGTGTTTTTAGAACCTGTATTCATAAGATTAATAGATGGATTTTTGTTGAATAATCATACGAATACAAGGCAATATTTATGCAAATCTGGACGATTGGCGCAAAAGTCCAACGCGGTAGGCGTGTGATTAGGCAATAAAAAGCCGCTATCAAGATTGTGAATACAGGTTCTTAAATGTCTTGCTTGCTTTTCAGACGGCCTTTTCAGCAGACAGGCCGTCTGAAAAGCCGGTTAAATCCCGTCCCAATCGTTGAACATTACGCCGATACCGATACCGGTCTGCTTGTGGTTGTAGTCAATCAGGCTCTCGCCGTAACCGTGGAAACCGCGCACCACGCCTTTGAGCTTGCCTTTAATCGGGAAGGAATAGGCTGCTTCTACCGAGCCGTGACCGGTTTTCGGATTATAGCGCCACACCGAATAAACGCTTTGCTTGTCGTTGAAACGGTAATGCACCTTCAAATCGCCGTAACCCAGATAATCTTCGATATTGGGGTTGTCGTCATCGCTGCCGCTGGAGTCAAACGCCCGCATCCACACGCGCGGAATCACCGTCAGCTTGCCCCACTCCATGCCCGCCATCGCATAAACGCGGTTCCACGAACGCGATTCCGGTCGGCTCTCGCCGTTGGACTGATGGACAAAACCGGCGCCCAACATGCGCAGTTTCCCACCCCACGGCAAATCCAATTTCACCGGCTGGGTCAGGAAAATTTCCGGCTCGTAATCGGTATTACGGAACGGTGCAGAACGGCGGCCTTGGTTATACAGCTGCCAGTTGGATTTCTGCGTATAGCCGAACCACAAATCGGCGCGGCTTTTAAACAAATCTTCCGCGATTTTGCTTTTAAACGAAATCTGCATTTTCGCTTCCAAGCGTTTTTGCTCGCTGTATTTTTCTTCGCTGGTGGTACCGCGCGTCGGCGACAAAGGATAATAGTTCGGACTGCTGTTGTACCAAGCAGGCAGCAGGTACATTGGGTTGTGTTCGCGCACGGTCAGGATACCGCGACGGTCATTCTGATCTAAATCATACATCAGGCTTAAAGGCGTATAAGCCTCGGCCTGCGCACGCAGCACTTCTTCCGGCACAGGCAGGTCGGTTTTATCGAAAACAATCGTAGCTTCTTTGTTTTCTAGACTGGTATTGACCGTTTCCTTCAAATCAACAGGCGCTTTTTCCGCCGCCGTATCAGCAACAGCAACCGGCGGTTTTTGCGGCGGAAGTTGCGCCGCATAAATTTTGTCATAACAAGCCAAACGCAAGGCGTTGTCTTCAATCTGCGTACATTGCAGCGCAGACGAATCCGCCGCCCACACGGAGGGTGTAAGCGCCAAAGCAGTTGAAGCGGCAGCCAGGTAATATTTCAACGTCATCATAAGATAGGCTTTTTCAAACAACGGTTTCAGACGGCTTTTACCATAAAATATCAGGCTGGCCGTCTGAACCGCAGGCCGAAGCCGTTGCAGATACAGCAATACCCCTGAAAACCGGCGTATCCGTCAGGGGCAAGGCATTACTCGGGCGCAAAGCACACCGGCACGGTTTGCCGCGCTTGGCGGCAGCTGCAAAAATTAAGCCAGGGCTTTAACTTTGGCAGACAGGCGGCTCTTATGACGAGCAGCTTTGTTTTTGTGGTAAACACCTTTGTCAGCGATACGGTCGATGATTTTAACCGAATCGGCGTAAACTGCTTGGGCAGCGGCTTTATCACCGGTTTCAACGGCTTTCAGTACTTTTTTAACCGCAGTGCGGAAAGCGGTACGCAGGCTTGCGTTGTGGGCACGTTGTTTAACGGACTGACGGGCACGTTTGCGGGCTTGTGCGCTGTTTGCCATAGTGGATATCTCCTGAAAAATAAATTCTGTAAACGCGCAATTTTAAAGACAAATGTTTTTATGTGCAAGTGCTTTCTCTGAAAAGCGCCGTTTTTGAGCGGCTTATGCGGCAAAAACCACACTATAACCGAACCATGTCCGCCAACGGCAACAGGCCGTCTGAAAGCCTTATCCGGCAGATTGGCTGATATTGCTTTGATTTTCATTGCACTTACATTACAATAGCCGCTGCACCGCGCCGGGGTAGATTGGGGCTGCGGCGCAATAATTTTCAGGGTCTGTTGACAATTCATTCGCGAAGCAGATTTTCGAATAAAAAAGCGCGGATGCAAGGTACAAAGCGCAGCAAGGTTGAACACCTTGCGAGTATTTGTAACGCAGCAGGCGCGTTTTTTGCCGAAAAAATGCCGCGTAATGAAATGCCAACAGACCCTAATTCCCACAACCCTTTCATCAGGAAAACAACCCGTATGAAAAAATCCGTATTAGCCGTGTTGGCCGCCTTGTCACTCGCAGCCTGCGGCGGCAGCGACAACAAACCCGCCCAACCTCAAGCAGCCGCCGAAGGCGCGTCTGCTGCCAATACCGAACTCGCTGCAACCGACGCGCTCAACATCTACAACTGGTCCAACTACGTTGACGAATCCACCGTCGAAGACTTCAAAAAAGCCAACAACCTGAAGCTGACCTACGATTTGTATGAAAACAACGAAACGCTGGAAGCCAAAATGCTGACCGGCAAATCCGGCTACGATTTGGTCGTGCCCGGTATCGCCTTCCTACCGCGCCAAATCGAAGCGGGCGCATATCAGAAAGTTGATAAAAACCTGATTCCGAACTACAAAAACATCGACCCCGAGCTTCTCAAAATGCTGGAAACAGCCGATCCGAGCAACGAATACGCCGTACCCTATTTCTCCGGCGTAAACACGCTGGCGATTACCGCCAAGGGTAAAGAGCTGCTGGGCGGCCAACTGCCGGAAAACGGCTGGGATTTGCTGTTCAAACCCGAATACACCTCCAAGCTGAAATCTTGCGGTATCGCGCTGTGGGATACCCCGAGCGAAATGTTCCCGATTGTTTTGAACTACCTGGGTAAAGATCCCAAAGGCAGCAACAAAGACGACATCAAAGCCGCCGCAGACGTATTGCAAAAAATCCGCCCCGATGTTAAACGCTTCAGTCCGTCTGTGATTGACGAATTGGCGCGCGGCGATGTGTGCTTGGCTGCGGGCAACGGCGGCGATTTGAATATGGCCAAAGCCCGTTCCGAAGAAGTAAAAAACAACGTCGGTATCGAAGTGTTGACCCCGAAAGGCATGGGTTTCTGGATTGAGTCTTGGTTGATTCCAGCTGACGCGAAAAACGTGGTCAATGCCCACAAATACATCAACTACACCCTTGATCCCGATGTCGCCGCCAAAAACGGCAATTTCGTCACCTTCGCGCCGGCCAGCCTGCCCGCCCGCGAAAAAATGGATCCGAAGCTGGTGGCTACCCGCTCCATCTTCCCGAACGCGCAGGACATGAAAGACGGTTTCGTCATGCCGCAAATGAGCGCAGACGCGAAAAAACTGACCGTAAACCTGTGGCAGAAAATCAAAGTCGGCAGCAATTAATCTGCTTGATTTGAAATGAGAAAAGGCCGTCTGAAATTATTTTCAGACGGCCTTTATTTCGAATAAAGGATTAATAACGCGCCGGCACTGTGCCCATGCGCTGTTTCAGCGAAGTTTTCGGCTCGTTGAACAGCGAGGCGTAGTAAGTGGCGTTGGTCATGACTTTTTTCACGTAATCGCGTGTTTCGGTAAACGGAATGGTCTCGGCGTAAATCGCACCTTCCAGCGGCGTACCGGCCTGCCAGTTGCGGGCGCGGCCGGGGCCGGCGTTGTAACCGGCGGTCGCCATCACTTCGTTATTCTGCAAACGGCGTTTGGCGTCGGCCATATACCACGTACCCATGCGGATATTGCCGTCCATGGTGTAAAGTTCGCTGCTGCTCATGCCGATTTTACCGGCGATTTCGCGGGCAGTGGCGGGCATCACCTGCATCAAGCCCTGCGCACCGACATTCGATTGCGCCCCCATCACAAAGCGGCTTTCCTGACGAATCAAACCATACACCCAAGCCGGATCGATACCGACTTCACCGGCATAGCGCACGGTCAAATCTTTATACGGCGACGGATAGCGCAGGTTGTAGTTCATTTTGTTTTCGGTGCGGTCGGCGCTGTTAATCGCCATGTCGTAAAACTGGTTGTCGTAGGCCACTTGTGCGGCAGTCAGCAAATGCTCGTCGTTAAAACCGCGTGTGGCAAAGCGCCATTCCGACTGCGCCTGACTGCGCATTTTGCCGTCACCGCTGCTTTGGCTATTTTTAAACAACACCAGCGAACGGTTAATCGCGCCGTCTTTAGCCATATGGTTGATTTCATGGCGGCTCGGCGCAGCGGCAGTGTTTTTGGTATTGATACGGCGGCCGAGTTCTTCCGTCGCCATCACCGCATAGAAATTGCGACCGCTGGCGGCGGCTTTTTCATACAAAGCGTTTACACGGGCATTTTGGCCTTGCGCGGCGTAGCTGCGTGCCAGCCAATACAGCCAGGCCGAGTCGTTTTGCAACTTTTCCGGCATGGCGTTAATGACACCGGCTAATTCGCTCCAGCGCTGCAAACGCAAAGCGGAACGGGCATACCATTCCAACTGCTCATCAGTCAGCTGCTTGCGGTCGGATACGCGGCCGAAATAATCCAAAGCCGTGCTGAAATTTTGTTGGCTTTGCGCCTGCGACAAGCCCAACACGCCCCACGCAAAGCTGCTCTGTTCGCGGGTCAGACCACCTTCCATCGCCGACAGCGTGGCGGCGGCAGAAGATGATTTGCGCGCATCTTTACCAATCACACTAATCAAGCTGTATTCCTGCGCACCCTGTCCGCCGTCGTCGAACGGACTGCCCAAGGCCGCCGCCAAATTACGCGCGTCGGTGGTTTGGCTGTTGGAGAGCAAACCGCGCACGCGCCGCCAAGCGTCATTCGTATTCAGACGGCCTGAGGCAGCCGCCGCTTCCACCAATTTGGTGCAGCCGGTCGGCAGACGTTTGGTTTCGCGCACCAAATCGGCAGCCTTGCTGTAATTGCCGCTATTCAAATCGGCATAGCATTCCACTTCCTGCGCACGACCTTTGGCGTCCAGCTTGCGGTATTCGCTTTGAAATAGCGTCCATTGTCCGCGCGCACCGAGGCTTTTGAGCCATTCGTTGCGCACGTTTTCCGCCATCGCGCTGTCACCTGCTTGCGCCAGAAACTGCTGCGGCAAAAAGTCGTCGCCACTTTTGGCCGCGCTCAAAGCGCTTTGGTATTGGCTGTAATCGGAGAGGATTTTGCTTTCACTGTCGGCGCGGCGCGACGGCAGTGCCGTAGCCGTTGTCGCAACCGCTTGCGCCTGCACGGGCTTGGCCGTCGCCGCCGGTTTGCTTTGCGACGCACACGCCGACAATACGGCGGCGGATAATAAAGTCATCGAAAGGGATAATGTGTTTTGCTTATTCATGTTCATTGTTCTGCTTTCCGGTCGTATCGGTTTATTTGTTGTTTTACTCATACCTGTTCCAACAGGTACAGCAAATATCTGCTTATTCTAAATGATTTACTCTGAATATCCGAATGCCAAACTTATATTTACATTTTCAATCAGTCTGGGTGCAACAAAGGCCGTCTGAAAACGGCGAAATCCTGCTCTGACATTTTCAGACAGCCTTGTATATAAAACCGCTTAGTTACATACAGCCTTCGTTCTGACACAAACTAAACAGCGGCACACCGCTAGCGCGGATTTTCTTGCCGCCCGGTAAATCGGTAAATTCCAATACCGCCGCCGCTTCCACCACCTCGCCGCCGAGTTTGCGGATTAATTCCACACCCGCCAGCATGGTGCCGCCGGTGGCTACCAAATCATCCACCACCAACACGCGGTCGCCTGCTTTGATGGCGTCGGTATGGATTTCCACCGTGGCCTCGCCGTATTCCAGCGAATAGCTTTGCGACACGGTGTTATACGGCAGCTTGCCTTTTTTGCGGATGGGCACGAAACCGACGTTGAGCTGGTAAGCCAGCGCTGCGCCGATGATAAAGCCGCGTGCATCCAAACCCGCCACAGCGTCGATTTTCTGCCCCATATAGCGGTACACCAGCAAATCCACCAGCAGGCGGAAATATTCGGCGCTTTGCAGCACCGGAGTGATGTCGTGAAATAAAATGCCTTCTTGCGGCCAGTTTTCGATTTTGCGGATTTTTTCCGCCAGCGCGTCCACGCCCATTACTTCAGGATGAATCAACATGTATGGTCTGTCCCAATCAATCAACGGGCATGATTGTAACACAGCGCCAAGGCCGTCTGAATATCGAAAAGGTGCGGCTGCTGTGATATACTTTGCCATAACTGACCAACCCGAACACTTCATCATGCAAGCACCGAAAAAAGGCAATATTTTCATCATTTCCGCTGCCTCCGGCACCGGCAAAACCACGCTGGTTTCGCACCTTTTGAAAAACAACGCCGACTTGCGCGTTTCCATTTCCCACACCACGCGCCCGCCGCGTGAGGGCGAGCAAAACGGCGTGCATTACCATTTCGTGCCCAAAGCCGAATTTGAATCGCTGATTGCGCAGCAGGCCTTTTTGGAACACGCCAATGTGTTCGGCAATTATTACGGCACCAGCATTGCCGGTGTAAACGATTTGAGTGCGCAAGGTTATGATGTGATTTTGGAAATCGACGTACAGGGCGCCGAGCAGGTGCGCCAAGCCCTGCCCGAGGCATGCAGCATTTTCATTCTGCCGCCGTCGTTGGATATACTGGCAGGCCGTCTGAAAGGGCGCGGCACCGACAGCGAAGAGGTCATCCATACCCGCTTGGCCGAAGCCCGCCGTGAAATCGAACAGGCGGCGCATTTCGACTATATTGTCGTCAATGATGATTTGGACAAAGCCGAAGCCGACCTCTTGCACATCATCAATGCCCGCCGCCTGCAAAAAGCGGCGCAACAGGCTTTTTTGGCAAAGCTGTTGGAAAATTCCTAAAAAACAGCGAAAATAGCATATTCCCATTTTTATTTTTAACGAAAGAAAGCACCACATGGCACGTATTACCACTGAAGACTGCACCGGTAAAATCCCCAACCACTTCGACTTGACCCTGATTGCCGCCCGTCGCGCACGCCAACTGGAAAACGGCAACACCCCGCTGGTTGACGATGTGCGCAACGACAAACCGACCGTTACCGCGCTGCGCGAAATCGCCGCCGGTCAGATTGGCGCAGAGCTGCTGACCCGCAACAAATAAGCAACCGCTTGCAATTTCAGCATGATTAAAACGGAGGACGGCAAACCGCCTACCCTCCCTGCCCGAAACCAAGCTGCACGGCCGACATGCCGCAGCTTGGAACGGCGTTTGACACATCAACACAATAAAAACAAAAAGCGGCAAGCGTCCGCCCGACACCGTACACATCACAGATGTACCATCAATAGCAATAGCCTTTTGGCCGGTTAATCATTCCGCCCGCCAAAGCGCTGTCCGACCACCCAACGAGAGGCCGTCTGAAAATGCCAGCCCCACTGCCAACCGCCCCCTACGATCCGTTGACCAGCGAAGCGCGCGATTTGCTGTTCCGCACCGCCTCCTACCTCAACGAAACCGAACAGGCCGAGCTTGAAAAAGCCGTGGCCTACGCTTTCCATGCCCATGACGGACAAACCCGCAAAAGCGGCGAGCCCTATATCACCCATCCCTTAGCCGTTGCCACCCAGCTGGCGATTTGGCACATGGACATCCAAGGCTTGTGCGCCGGCGTCATGCACGACGTATTGGAAGATACCGGCGTGTCTAAAGTAGAAATGGCAGCAGAATTCGGCGACACCATCGCCGAAATGGTGGACGGCCTTTCTAAATTGGAAAAACTCAAATTCGACGACCAAGCCGAACATCAGGCCGAGAGTTTCCGCAAACTGATTCTCGCCATGACCAAAGACGTGCGCGTGATTGTGGTCAAAATCGCCGACCGCCTGCACAACATGCGCACGCTCGGTGCCATGCGCCCCGACAAACGCCGCCGCATCGCCAAAGAAACCCTCGAAATCTACGCCCAAATCGCCAACCGTATCGGCCTGAACAACGCCTATCAGGAATTGCAGGACTTATCCTTCCAAAATATTCATCCCCGCCGTTACGAAACCCTACGCAAAGCGATGTTCAACAGCCGCAAAAACCGCCGCGATGTGGTAGGCAAGGTCTTGAGCGCGTTCAGCCAGCGTTTGGTAGCGGCCAACATCGAAGCCAAAATCAAAGGGCGCGAGAAAAACCTTTACAGCATCCATCAGAAAATGCTGGCGAAAAAATTGCGTTTTGCCGATGTGATGGATATTTACGGCTTCCGCGTCATCGTCAACAGCATTCCCGCCTGCTACGCCGCGCTGGGTGCGCTGCACAATTTATACCAGCCCAAACCCGGCCGTTTCAAAGACTACATCGCCATCCCAAAAAGCAACGGCTACCAAAGCCTGCACACCACTTTGGTCGGCCCTTACGGTTTGCCGATTGAAGTGCAAATCCGCACCCGGGAGATGGATGCCGTCGCCGAAGGCGGCGTGGCCGGACATTGGATTTACAAATCCGGCAGCAACACCGTTGACCAGGCCATGCTACACACCAACCAATGGCTGAAAAACATCCTCGATTTGCAGGCCAGCAGCGCCAATGCCATCGAATTTTTGGAACACGTCAAAGTCGATTTGTTCCCGAACGAAATTTATGTACTTACGCCCAAAGGCCGAATCCTGACCCTGCCCAAAGGCGCCACCCCGATTGACTTTGCCTACGCCGTGCACACCGATGTCGGCAACCGCACCGTGGCCGCACGCGTCAATAATACGATGGTGCCGCTGCGCACCAAATTGAAAACCGGCGATTCGGTGGAAATCATCACTTCCGAACACGCCAAACCCAATCCCGCCTGGCTCAATTTTGCCGTATCCAGCCGCGCCCGCAGCGCCATCCGCCAATACGTCAAAAACATGAACCGCAAAGACGCCATTACTCTGGGCGAAAACCTGCTGCAAAAAGCCCTCTCCAGCCTGCTGCCGAAAGATGTTTTGCTGTCAGACAGCCTGAAGGAAAAATATCTGGCCGATTTGTCGGTGAAGCAAACTTCATTTGAAGAAGTCTTGTACAACGTCGGCATGGGGCGTACCCAACCCGTGTCCGTCGCCATGCACATCGCAGAGCTGGCCGGACAGCATTTTGGCAGCGAAATCAAACTCAGCCCGATTAAAGTGCACGCCCAAGACAGCGGACGCGTCCACTTAGCCGAGTGCTGCCACCCAATTGCGGGCGACCCCATCCGCGCCGTCTTGGTCAAAGACAAAGGCATGATTATCCACCGCGATACCTGCCCCGTCTTGCTCAAAACCGACCCAGAGCAACAGCTTGACGCAGATTGGGACAACATCTCCAGCCAAAGCTACCGCGTCAGCCTGCAAATCCAATCGGAAGACGCGCACGGCCTCTTGGCGCAGATGGCACAAGCCATTTCCAGCGCCAATGCCGACATCGAATCGGTGGAAACCCCCTCGCGCCAACAAGCCGGAACGGAAGGTTTTATCGAGTTCCGCTTTATCATCAAAGCCAAAGATTTGGCTCAGGTCAACCAAATCATCCACAACCTGCATGCTATTCCGCAGGTCAGAAAAGTGGTGCGCGGTTAATGCTTGATAAAACAGAATGCCGTCTGAAAATTTCTTTCAGACGGCATTCTGTTATCAGCTTGTCCCAAGCCTACCTGCATCGGCTTGCCCCCTTACTGCGACCATGTTAACATTTAAATATTAATGATTTACTGCCAGCCGTTACTACTTTCCATATCACCTATGCATTACCGGATAACGGCACTTCCCGCTCAGTAAGACTACAAATTTTCTATTACTCATTCCGATAGGCAATCTCTTCCCACAGGATAAGTGCCTACACACATCTGCTGCTCTATCCCAATCCGCTTATCTGCGCCCTACCGCCGGATAACAGCTTATTTACACCACCCCTTGATGGAGTTTATTCATGCAATCGGCAAAAAAACGCCGCCAAAAAATGAGACTCATCATGTTTTTGGCTTTCCTGACCTTATCCCTGAATCTGCGTGCGCCCATTACCGCGCTCCCACCGGTGATTACCGAAGTCAAAAACGCCCTTTCCATGACCCCGGCTTTTGCCGGTATCTTAACCACCATTCCGGTTTTGTGTTTCGGCTTGTTTACACCGTTTGCTTCTAAAATCATCGGCAAAACCGGCATTGAAAATGCCATTATGCTGACTTTAGGAGACGTTCTAATCGGCTCTGTCGTCAGGGTATTGGGCGGAACCGGCTGTATGCTGGCAGGGACGATACTGATTGGTCTGGCCTTAACCGTGGGCAACCTGTTGGAGCTGTTGGTAATCGCGCGGGATTATAAATCCTCTGCTGGGATGATGACCGGTATCATGGTACTCGGCATGAGTTTCGGCGGAATGATTACCTCATCTCTGACCGTTCCTATCGCCCACATGTTCGACTGGCGCTGGGCGCTCGCCTTTTGGAGTTTGTTTGCCTTATTGAGCCTGATTTTATGGATACCCGGCTACCGGCGCGAAAGCAGCAAAGCCAAGCATGCCGCAGCCAAACCAATCACTTCCGCCAAAAACCGCATGTCGTTCAAACAATTTTCTCCGGCAAAAATCCGGGCTGTCATCGCACTAACCTTAGCGTTTTCCGCACACAGTTTCGCCTTTTACGGTATCGTTGCCTGGCTGCCAACATTTTTGGTGCAAAACGCGCATTTTAGCAATGATAAAGCCGGCGTCATCGTTTCCATTTTCCACCTGCTGGGTTTCGTCGGCTGCATGGGCATGCCGCTATTGAAAAAATGGTTTAATCTGTCGATTGGTTGGATGTTTGTCATCGGTGGGCTTACTTGGTTTTTAGTTCCCACAGGCTTTTACCTGCTGCCGCAACATTGGCTGCTGTGGGACATCGCCGGCGGTATCGGTTGCGGCAGCGCCTTTGTCATTATTTTCTCATTGATTATCGCCAAGTCCGCTTCCCTAGAAGAAAACCGCTACACCTCTTCCGTTGTCCAATCCATCGGCTACATCATCGCTTCCATCAGCCCGATGATTACCGGCTGGCTATACCAAATATCCGGCCATTGGCGTAGCAGCTTTACCGTCTTGGCGCTTGCCACGCTGATTTTTATGATTGGGGGATTACTGGCAAACTTTTTCTACAAACAAAGCGAACAGACACCCAAAACCTCGGCTTCGACGTAACCATGCAAAACAAAAGTGCAAATTAAAGACACGTTGCTGCGTCTTTACCAATCATCCTCGCCGCCAACCTTGACACCGCTTGCCGAAATATAAGATAATCGCAAAATTATTTTTCGGCTTTTAAACAGCCGACTATCCGGCAAAAAGCCGACTTGTTAGGAGGTGATGTTCACATCACGGCGCGTATCCCGCCATGCCGCAAGGCAGTCAGCGATACAAGACAACCCCATTTAATCAGGCCGTTTGCCTTATCTACTTTATTTTTCAGACGGCCTTTAATAAATTTTTTGAATTTGAAGGAAATAAAATGCCTGCAATCCGCGTAAAAGAGAATGAACCGTTTGAAGTAGCCATGCGTCGTTTCAAACGTGCCGTAGAAAAAACCGGTCTGTTGACCGAGCTGCGTGCTCGCGAAGCTTACGAAAAACCGACTACCGAGCGCAAACGCAAAAAAGCCGCTGCCGCCAAACGTCTGCAAAAACGTCTGCGCAGCCAACAACTGCCTCCGAAAATGTACTAATCACGGCGCAGCCTTGATTTGAAATACCGCACCGCAAGGCTGATGCTTTGCGGTGTTTTGTTTATGACGCAAGCGGCACACTGCCGAAATCCTGAAAACGGCTAATATGCGGGTTTGCCTGTGATGATTCCATATTGTTTTTTAGCAATGAACCGACATCATCTGAGCAAACACACGTTCGGTTGTGCCGCCTGCCCTACGCCTCTTATCCATAACCGTATCAGAAAGAGAGCCTGAAATGACCCTGAAAACCCGTCTCAACGAAGACATGAAAACCGCCATGCGTGCCAAAGACAGCGTGTCTTTGCCCACCATCCGCCTGATTAACGCCGCTATCAAGCAGTTTGAAGTCGATGAACGTCTTGAAGCCGACGATACCAAAATCATTTCCATCCTGACCAAAATGGTCAAACAGCGCAAAGATTCCGCCAAAATCTATGCCGATGCAGGCCGCAACGACTTAGCCGACAAAGAAAACGCCGAAATCGACGTGTTACACCGCTACATGCCGCAAATGATGTCGGCCGAAGAAATCCAAGCCGCCGTCGCCGCTGCCATCAGCGAAACCGGCTCAGCAGGCATGGCTGATATGGGCAAAGTGATGGGCGTATTAAAAACCCAGTTGGCCGGTAAAGCCGATATGAGCGATGTCAACAAAGCGCTAAAAGCAGCCTTGGCTTAACCACCCTTCCATAAAGGCCGTCTGAAAACACATCCGTTTTCAGACGGCCTTTGCTATTTATTGGTTTGCGGCACATCAATATCCGTTTAATTGGCATGCCAATTTATCAAAATCAAGCTTTTTTGGTTCTCAAATATGCTAAAATAACGCCCATCCACAAACCCAAAAGGAGAACGGCATGACCGCAAAACAACCCTGCGCCTATTGCGACGGCGGCGAATTATTAGACGCATTCGGCATTAAAATCTGCGACTTAGATAAAAGCCAACTCATCTTATTCAAAGAGCAAAGCCACCCCGGACGCGTTATCGTGGCTTCCAAATTCCACGTCTCGGAAATCGTGGACATCAGCCCCGACGAACAAGCCGCATTCTTTAACGATGTACGCCGTGCCGCGCAAGCGCTGCATGCCGCATTCAGCCCAGACAAAATTAACTACGGTGCCTACGGCGACGGCGGCTGTCACCTGCATTTCCACTTGGTACCGAAATACAAAAACGATGACTTTGAGTGGGGCACGCCGTTTGCCATGAATCCGCAACGCCAATATTTGAGTGAATCACAATACGCGGAAATCATTGAAAAAATCAAAGCTGCTTTGTAAACTGCCCAAAAGCAACAAAGGCCGTCTGAAAAGATTTCAGACGGCCTTTGCCGCAAAATAAATTGCAGCCAATCATATCGTTTGAAATAAACCCTTCCAACAAAAATCAGGGCAAAATGGAGATTCCTATCCAAGCAAATACCGCCGTTACCATTCGGTTTGAATGCATACCAGCCATTCGCTACACACGGAAATACACCCCATCTTCATCCTGCAAACGCTTGACCGCCCAGCCGTAAACCTCTTGCAGCAATTCTGGCTGCATGACTTCGTCGCAACTGCCGCTGGCAAAAATTTTCCCCTGGTTCATCAAAATGATATGGTCGGCGTAGCGGGCGGCCAGATTCAAATCGTGCAACACCAT
This sequence comes from Neisseria perflava, assembly GCF_024170405.1. Classification (GTDB taxonomy): domain Bacteria; phylum Pseudomonadota; class Gammaproteobacteria; order Burkholderiales; family Neisseriaceae; genus Neisseria; species Neisseria perflava_B. Next base: position 51,718 of record NZ_JALJYC010000006.1, read on the forward strand.
AATGCTGCTGAAATCCTGCTTGTGCTGTGTCAGGTATTGCATGAGTTTTTGCTGGTGGCGGATGTCGAGGTGGTTGCACGGCTCGTCTAAGAGCAGCACGGGCGCATTTTGCAGCAGGGCACGGATGATGTTGGCGCGTTGCTGCTCACCGCCCGACAAGCTGCTGATACGCTTGTCGGCCAAATCGCGCATATCGAAGTAATCCAGCAGACTTTCCAACTGCTGCGGCTGTTTTTTCAGACGGCCTTGATAGGTAAATGCCGACAAGCCGACATATTCGCGCACGCTCATCGGCATGGCGTAACGCCCGTGCTGCCCGACCCAAGCCACGCAGCCTTGGCGGATTTGCGGTGCGGCGGCTTGGCCGAACAGGGTCACGCCGCCCTTGCCCGTCTGCCCGAGCAGGGCTTTGAGCAAAGTGGATTTGCCCGCACCGTTGGGGCCGATAACGGCGGTATTCGCGCCGACGGGAAAATCCAGCGTACCAATGTCCAGCAACACCTTACCGCGCACGGTCACATTCAGCGACTGAATCTGAAAAGAAGCGGTCACGGCTTATTTCCTTACCGGTTTGATAAACAGATACATAAAAAACGGCCCGCCCAACAGCGCGATGATAATCCCCACCGGCACATCCACCGGATAAGCCGCCCAGCGTGCCGCACCATCGACCACCAGCAGAAACACCGCGCCAAGCCAAGCCGAGAGCGCAATCAGCTTGCGGCGGCTGCCGCCGACGGTCTGCGCCAGCACATTGGGCACCATCATACCGAGGAAACCGATGATTCCCGCCAGCGACACCGCCGCGCCGGTCATCAGCGCCGCCCCGATAACGGTCTGCACGCGCATGGCATGAGCCGACACGCCCATGCTGACGGCGGTATCCTCCCCCGTCATCAGAATATCCAAGCGCCGTCCGCAGCCCAGCAGCAACAGAAATCCTGCCGCCATCGTTACCGCCGCCAGCCACGGCGGGGTAAAACCCGCTTCGGCCAAACTGCCCGACAGCCAAGTGGTGGCGCTGCGCAGCACCAAATCATCGGACAAAAACAAAATCAGGCTGACCACCGCGCCGGAAAACGCACTCAGCACAAAGCCCAACACCAGCAGCCCGAGTGCGCCGCCGCCCATCAGCCGGTGCACCGCCAAAATCAGCAGACACACACCCAAAGCGCCGAGGAAGGCCGCCAGCGGCACGCCCAGCGCACCGCCGCCGAAAGCCAGCACGACAATCACGCCCAAAGCCGCGCCGCCCGACGTGCCAATCAAGCTCGGGTCGGCTAGCGGGTTGTCGAACAAAGCCTGCAAAGCCGCGCCCGAGGCTGCCAGCCCCGCGCCGACCAAAAGCGCGGTATAAATGCGCGGCAGGCGGATTTGGCGCACGGTTTCATCCATCGCCAAGGGTGTCTGCCATTCACCAAAACCGATACCGCTGCATAAATAAACAGCAGCCAGAGTCAGCAAGATACTGAAAATCAGGATAGGCGGTTTCATGTTTTTCAGACGGCCTTATTTCGCCAAACCGTGTAATTTCTGCACCACTTGAGGCGTATCGAGGCCGTAGCGGAACATGTCGTTGGCTTTCCACAGATAGATTTTGCCGTTTTTGGCGGCTGGGGAGGCGGCAATTTCCGGCTGCGCGGCAAATTTGGCCACACCACCGATTTTGGCTGCATTGTGGTCGGCGATGATGATGATGTCGGGCTTGGCCGCCAGCCACGCTTCGCGCGTCATCAGTTTGATACCGTCTATGGCGGCTGCTGCATTGATACCGCCGGCGCGTTTAATCAGCTCGTCGGAAGCGGTGTTTCTGCCCGCCACCAAACGTCCGTCGTAGCTGAACAGATAACGCTTGCCGGTGACGCTTTGCGGCTTCATATCCGCCTGCCACTTGGCCGCCAACCTGTCGGCTTGGGCGCTTTTGCCGATGAGTTTGCCGGTGGTGCGTATGCTTTGCGGATAGGCGGCGATGTCGTCATTCGGCGCGACGTTGACCGCTTTGATACCAGCTTTTTTCAGGCTGTCGAATATCGTGGCCGGCTGCGCCATCCATGAACCCAGCACAATATCAGGTTTGGCCGCCACTATCGGCTCGACCGTCAGATTGCGGTATATGCCGATACTGGGTTTGCTTTGCAAGGCGGTGTTTTGCACGGTTTGGTCACGGCCGACGACTTCGTCCAGCGCACCGAGCGCCACCACAATATCGCCGACATCGGGCGTAATGACCACAATGCGCTGCGCGTGGGCGGCGCTGCTCAGGGCGGCGGCCAGTAAAAAGGTTGTCAAATAGGTTTTCATCTCGTTTTCTTCCTGATGTTTCTCATCTTTGATTAGTTTCGGCACAACGTTTTTTCAGACGGCCGTCTGAAGAGCGGCAGCCATCAGCGTATCGGTGATTGCCGTCCATTGCGGCAACTCGCCCTGCCCTTCCGTGCGGCGGCCGAAAATTTGGATGACGGTACGGCGGCGGCTGTCAAAACCTTCGATACAGGTAACAAAACCGTCGCGTATCGGGCGGCGCACTATCCAGCTTGCGGCAATTTCGTCGTCTTTCAGGTGCATGCTGAAACCTTCTTCTTTGCCGTCCAACACATTCAGATAGCCACGTGCGCGGATGAGGTTGTGCACTTTGCCGGTCTGAATCTGCACCACGCCCCGGTTGCCCGCAAAAATCATGATTTCGATGCCGGAATCCCGCGCCATTTCCAAAGCCTGCTGCCATACCTCATTACCCACCGCAACCGCCATACCTGCGGGCGCGTAAGGATAAGCCGCCAAACGGTCGAGATGAAAGTTCTCCAACAGCCCGCCGAAATGGTGAACATCCTTCAATTCCAGCCAGCGTTCTTGAAATGCCGCAATACGTTCGGCCGACAAGGGCGCGGGAATATCTACCGGCAGCAGTTCGGCGCGGACAAATTCGGATTTGCCCGCTACGGCAAACTGCGCCAGCAATTCATCCCATGCCGCTGACACGGCCTCATCACGCAAAAACACTTTCTGCACCGCCACACCGAATTCATCGTAAAACTGGATAGAGCGGGATATCTTCTCCCCATTCTTATCGGTAACGGCTAAGGCATGTTTCCAACGCCCAGGGAAAATCCGCAAATCAATACCGCCAATGTTCAGCGCCATGCCCGCCGACGGTGCCAGACTGACGTTTTCATACACACCCTGTTTCTCATGCACGCAAACCTCGTTGCGCACCACGCACTGCACCCGCCCCAAAGCAGCCAGCCGCGATACAATATCGCGGATATTGCCGCCCAGATACACCGTATCCGGCGCGTCGGCCAACAACTCGCCTTCGCTCACGCCCAAATCCGCCGCACCCTCGCGCGGAAAATACATGCCCTGCCTAGTGGTTTTGGCGCTTTGGTATTGCTGCCACAAATTGCCCATTGCGTTTCCTTATGATTGGTGTGTGATGATTTTTCAGACGGCCTCATGGTTTGGCAGGCCGTCTGAAATATAAATAAATATGAAAATGGTTAGCGTTTATAATCTATTTCAGCTAAATTTTCAAGTCATAAAGATGGCAACAAACCCGCGTTAAAAGCATAAAAATCCGGCGCAAAGATGGGCGAAGCGGCGCGGCGGGTTTATAATGCCGTTTTCTATCCCGTGAAAAAATTCAGGAAATACAAACTACATGACCCATACCGTCCACCTTCAGTTTGACGACATCGACAATACCGTTTTGCAACGCCTGTGCGGGGCACTCGACAGCAATCTGGAAGCCCTCGCCCACGCGCTAGACATCCAAATCAGCCGCCGTTTCGAGCATTTCACCTTTATGGGCGAATTGGCGCATGCCGGACGCCGCGCCCTGCTCTCTCTGGCCGAAACCGCCAAACATGGCGATCTGCCGGAAAACGCCATCCAACTGGCCGCCGTTGAAGCCAAAACCGCCGACGCGCAACACCAAGAGCAATCCCACGACCAGCAATATTATTTCCGCACCAAACGCGGCAGCATAGGTGGGCGCACGCCACGTCAAAACGGCTACATCCGCACCTTATTGAATCACGACGTGGTGTTCGGCTTGGGCCCGGCCGGTACCGGCAAAACCTATCTAGCGGTGGCGGCTGCGGTGGACGCAATGGAAAAACACCAAATCGAGCGCATTGTCTTGGTACGCCCTGCGGTGGAAGCGGGCGAAAAACTCGGCTTTCTGCCCGGCGATTTGGCGCAAAAGGTTGACCCGTATTTGCGCCCGCTGTATGACGCGCTGTATGATTTGATGGGTTTTGACCGCGTGACCAAGCTGATGGAAAAAGGCTTGATTGAAATCGCGCCGCTGGCCTATATGCGCGGCCGCACCTTAAACGGCGCGTATGTGATTCTTGACGAGGCGCAAAACACTACGCCCGAGCAGATGAAAATGTTTCTGACCCGTATCGGCTTCGGCGCCAAAGCCGTGATTACCGGCGACATCAGCCAAATCGACCTGCCACGCAACATCAAATCCGGCCTGAAAGACGCACGCGAAAAGCTGCGCGATGTGGAAGGGCTGTATTTTCATACCTTCACCAGCGAAGACGTGGTGCGCCATCCTTTGGTGCAGAAAATCGTCGAGGCATATGAGGCGGCGGAGGAAGCCGAAGAAGCCGGGCGCAAACATTAATCCGAGGCCGTCTGAACGGTGTAACGAAAATCCGTGATTTGGTTTCACGCCTGTTCAGACGGCCTGTTTACGGTAAAATAAATAGGCAGACGGGGTATGCAGGGGCAAAACCCGATACGCCCTAACCTGAATTTCCGTTGAGATTCTCACCCGACCCGCACCCGTTTTCAGACGGACTTTAGGAAATCCCATGACATTCACCACATTATTAAGTATTGCCCTCGGTATCGGCCTAGCCGCCAGCTCGGGCTTCCGCGTGTTTCTGCCGCTGTTTGCGTTGAGCCTGTCGGCCTATTTCGGGCTGTGGCCGATTAATGAAAACTTCCAATGGCTGGCTTCTACACCCGCGCTGATTATTTTGGGCGTAGCCACCGTGGTCGAAATCGGTGCTTATCTGATTCCGTTTTTGGATAACCTGCTGGACACCCTGGCCGTACCGCTGGCCGGTTTGGCCGGTACGGCGGTGATGGCCTCCACCACCGCCGACCTCAGCCCTGCCGTTACTTGGACTTTAGCCATCATCGCCGGTGGCGGCGCTGCGGCGGCCATCAAAGGCGCAGGCGCCACCACCCGCGCCGCCAGCACAGTCACGACCGCAGGTTTGGCCAATCCGGTGGTTTCCGTCGCGGAAACGGGTATGGCGGCGGTGATGGCGGTATTGAGCCTGTTCTTGCCGTTTTTGGCGGTCATCATCGTGTTGCTGCTGGCCTTTTGGCTGTGGCGCAAATACCGCAAAATCCGCCAAGCACCAACAGCCGTTTAATGGTTTAAATAAAAAGCAAAGGCTGTCTGAAAATCAAATCATGATTTTCAGACGGCCTTTGCCGATTTTAAGAACCTGTATTCATAAGATTGATAGATGGATTTTTGTTGGATAATCATACGAATACAAGGCGGACTTTTGCGCCAATAGTGGACTATTGGCGCAAAAGTCCAACGCAGTAGACGTGTGATTAGGCAATAAAAAGCCGCTATCAAGATTGTGAATACAGGTTCTAAACTTTAGGTTTTAGAAAACACATTAATCACCAACACGCCCGCCAAAATCAAACCCATCCCAATCAAACCTGCCGTGTCGATTTTCTGCCCGAACGCGAAATACGCCACCACCGCCGTCAGCACAATCCTCACGCCCGACTACACTGCATACACAATCCCCACCGGCAAGCTGCGGTACACCAACGACACACAGTAAAACGACACGCCGTATAAAGCCAGCGACGACACCGTTGGCAGCAGGCGGGTAAAGCCATCGCTAGTTTTCAGCAGCGCAGTGGCGGCGATTTCAAAGCCGATGGCAATCATCAGCAGCAACCAAGCATTCACGATTTTTCTTTCATGCAGACAACAGGCCGTCTGAACAGGTATCACAAAAATCTTGGATTTTGTTTTCATACCCGTTCAGACGGCCTAACACATTACATCGAGCCGTAATTCGGCCCGCTGCCGCCCTCGGGACACACCCACACGATATTCTGCGTCGGGTCTTTGATGTCGCAGGTTTTGCAGTGGATACAGTTGGCCGAGTTAATCCGCAACGCCGGCGCACCGCCCTCTTCCACGATTTCATACACCGCCGCCGGGCAATAGCGCGTTTCCGGCGAGGCGTATTGCTTGTAGTTCACATCCAGCATGAGCTGCGGGTTTTTCAGAACCAGATGGCCGGGTTGGTCTTCTTCATGGGCGGTATTGGCTAGAAACACGCTGCTCAAGCGGTCGAAGGTTAACACGCCGTCGGGTTTGGGATAATCAATCGGCGTGCAGTCGGCGGCTTTTTGCAGCGATTCATGGTCTTTGCCGTGGTGTTTTAGCGTCCACGGTGCTTTGCCTTTTAATACGCCCTGATCCAGCGCCAAATACAGCGAGGCGGCATACAGCCCCCATTTGAAGGCAGGGCGCACGTTACGCGCAGCGTGCAGCTCCTCATGCGCCCAGCTTTGCTCAAAGGCCGTCTGAAAAGCCGCCGCCTCCGCGCCGGTATCGAAACTATCCACATCATCCAAACTTTCCAGCAGCGGAAACACCGCCTCCGCCGCCAACATGCCCGATTTCATGGCAGTATGGATGCCTTTAATGCGCGGCATATTCAAGAAACCCGCCGCGTCGCCCACCAACACGCCGCCGCCGAAACTCAGCTTGGGCAGGCTCTGCAAACCGCCCTCAACCAGCGCGCGTGCGCCGTAGGCAATGCGGCGGCCGCCCTCAAAAATCTTACGGATTTCAGGATGGGTTTTGAAACGCTGAAACTCTTCAAACGGCGACAGATACGGATTGGTGTAGTCCAAGCCGACCACGAAACCAACCGCGACTTGATTGTCGTCGAGATGGTAGATAAACGAGCCGCCGTAGGTTTTGCTGTCCAGCGGCCAACCGGCGGTATGCACCGCCAAACCCGGCTGATGGTTTTCAGACGGCACTCCCCAAATTTCTTTGATGCCCAAGCCGTAGGTTTGCGGCTGACTGTGTTTGTCCAAATCGAAACGCTTAATGATTTGGCCGCTGAGCGAGCCCCGGCAGCCTTCGGCAAAAATCGTCTGCTGCGCCCACAATTCCATACCCGGCTGGAAGTTGGCGGTCGGTTCGCCGTCTTTGCCCACGCCCATATTGCCGGTGGCAATGCCTTTGACCGAACCGTCATCATGATACAGAATTTCGGTGGCGGCAAAACCGGGATAAATTTCCACACCCAGATTTTCCGCCTGCTCCGCCAGCCAGCGTACCAATTCACCCAAGCTGATGATGTAATTGCCGTGGTTGTTGAAATTGGGCGTGACCGGCAGCTTGTAGGCTTTATGCTCGGTCAGAAACATCACCTTATCGGCCGTCACGCTGCGCGTCAGCGGCGCACCTAACTCCTGCCAGTCGGGGAACAGTTCCGCCAGCGCCTTCGGGTCGATGACCGCGCCCGACAAGGCGTGCGCCCCGACTTCCGAGCCTTTTTCCACCACGCACACGCTGATTTCGCGCCCGTCTGCCGCCGCCAACTGCTTGAGTTTGACCGCTGCCGCCAGCCCCGCCGGGCCTGCGCCGACAATGACGACATCGTACTGCATGCTGTCGCGCTCTATGGTTTCTGTCATGGTGGTTTGTCCTATTGGTATTTTTGTATTTAAAAACAAGCGTGTGATTATACAGCAATATCATACTGCTACCAAACGCAACGAGGCCGTCTGAAAAGCAACTTGTTTTCAGACGGCCTGTGTTTAAGAAGAACCTTTACTTCATCGCCTTAGTCAACGCATTCACATTGTAGCGGTACATACCGATATAGGTGTTGGCCGGGGCATTGCCCAGCGCGTCTGAGTAGAGCTTGCCGCTGACGCGCACGCCGGTTTCTTTGGCAATGCGGTCAATCATGCGCGTGTCTTTGATGTTTTCGGCAAACACGGCTTTAATGCCCTCGCGTTTGATTTGGCGGATAATCGAAGCCACTTGCTTGGCCGACGGCTCGGCCGAGCTGCTCACGCCTTGCGGGGCGATAAATTGGATGTTGTAGCGTTTGGCCATATACGAAAAAGCGTCATGGCCGGTCAACACTTTACGCTTGGCGGCAGGAATCGCGTTAAACGCGGCGCGGCTGTCGCTGTCGAGTTTTTTCAACTGGTTCTGATAGTTGGTCAGGCGTTGCTGGTAATAGGTTTTACCGGCAGGATCGGCCTGAATCAGGGCGTTGCCGACGTTTTGCGCATAGGTCAGCATCAACACAGGGTCTGTCCACACATGCGGGTCGAATTCGCCGTGATCGTGATTATGACCGGCATGGTCGTGATGGTCGTGACCGCCCTCTTCTGCTTTCAGGGCGCGAATGCCTTTGCTGGCCTCGGCATACGGCACTTTGCTTTGTTTGACCGCACGCTGTACATCTGCCGCTTCCAAGCCTAATCCGTTGAGCAACACCAATTTGGCGGAACGGATTTTCTTAATATCGCCGCTGGTCATGTGGTAGGCATGGGAATCCTGATTCGCGCCCACCAAATTCTGCACTGCCACACGCTCGCCGCCTATTTGTTTGGCCACATCGCCCAAAATGCTGAAGCTGGCCACCACCGGCATAGGCGCGGCATAAGCCGCACCGGACAATAAAGCAGCCACCACGCCGAGTTTCCATTTTTTCATCATCGTTCTTTTCCTTTTTGATATAACATAACATTTATAATAGTGTAAAACAGCCTGCGCCTTTAGGCAAGCGCAGGCCGTCTGAAAAATCGGCTAATTCTAAGATTTATCTACCCGTTCGACTAAGTCCGCCATACCGGCCGCACACTCGTTACCCTGACTGCGCAAAGCCTTAACCACACCTTCACGGTTTTCGGCAGGCTGGTTTTGACTGAGCTTTTCCTTACCAATCAGCCGCGTAATCTGCCATTCTACGCATACAATACCGCGACATTGCGCGTCGATGTAATCCAACGGAGCGTCCGACAACTGCCACGGCTGCACCTCGCCCTGCTCAGACTGCGCCGTCAACTCAGCCAGCATAGCCTTCATCTGCGCTAAATCCTCGCATACCGTTGCCTTTGCATAAGCATGTACCACCTGATAATTCCATGTCGGTACCGCCTTATGCGTTTCCTGCTTGGTCGGATACCAGTTAGCGCTGATATAATGCTGCACACATTGGAAAATCAACAACCATTCACCATCAGGCAAGGCTTCGCGCCAAATCGGATTGGATTTAGCGAAATGCCCTTGCAGGCTGCCGTATGCCGTGCCGTCGTCCCGCCAAACAACAGGAATATGCGTTGCTTACAACCCCTGATTGGTCTGCACCACAACCGTAGCAAACGGATATGTGCGCATAAACTGCTGCAAGCGGGCAAGGTTTTCCTGCCTGAATATTTTTGGCGTAAACATCAATTTTCCTTAAATCATGCGGTGCTTTTTATGCCGCAGCCATTTGGTTAACACACCGCCTTCCCAGCCGAACACCACCGACAGCAGATACAATACGCCGCAGCACAAAATAATCGCCGGGCCGGAAGGAATTTCGACATGATAGGAAAACAGCAGCCCGGCAAAGCCGCACAGCAGCGCCAGCGCCACTGACAGCATAATCAGCATACCGAGGCTTTTCGCCCACAGCCGCGCAGTAATCGCGGGCAACATCATCAGGCCGACCGACATCAGCGTGCCGAGCGCTTGGAAACCGGCCACCAAGTTCATCACCACCAGCACCAAAAACAACACATGCCAAAAACCGCCCTTGCCGCCGACAGCCTTTAAAAACAGTGGGTCTATGCTTTCCAATACCAGCGGGCGGTAAATCACCGCCAGTATTATCATCGTTACGCTGGCCGCCGCCGCGATCATCAGCAGCGCGGGTACGTCCACCGCCAACACCGAGCCGAACAGCAAATGCAGCAAATCCACGCTGTCGCCGTTTTTGCTCACCAAAATCACGCCGACCGCCAAGCTGGAAAGGTAAAACGCGGCAAAGTTGGCGTCTTCTTTCAAAGTGGTAAAACGGCTGACCAAACCGGCCAGCAGCGCCATCAGCAATCCGGCGACAAAACCGCCCACGCTCATGGCGGGCATACTCAATCCGGCAAACATATAGCCGATGGCCGCGCCGGGCAAAACCGCATGGCTGAGCGCGTCACCGACCAAACTCATGCGGCGCATAACCAAAAACACGCCCACAGGCGCGGCGCTGAACGCCAAGCAGCAAATCGACGCCAGCGCATAGCGCATAAAATCGAATTCGGCAAAAGGGGCAATAATTAATTCATAAAAATTCATAGTGTTATCTTATTTTTCCGACGGCCTTACACCGCGCACCAGTCCGCCGATTCCTGCTGCTGCATGGCAGCATTGGCTTGCACCAAAAATTCGTCGGTCAATACCGTTTCCGTTGCGCCCGAGGCGATTTTCTCCCGCGCCAAGAGCAGCATATTCGGAAAATAAGCGCGTACCTGCTCGTAATCGTGCAACACGGCAATCACCGCCTGCCCTTCCTGATTGCAGCGGCGCAAGACATCCAGCAACGCGTAAGTCGTGCGCGCATCCACCGCGTTAAACGGCTCGTCCAGCAGCAAAAATTTAGCGTCCTGCGCCAACATGCGCGCAAACAAAACGCGCTGGAATTGGCCGTTGGACAAATGCGCAATCTGGCGGTCGGCAAATTCGCGCATTTCCACGCGCTCCAGCGCGGCATACACGCGCTCGCGCTGGGCGGCTTTGACGCGGCCGAAAAAGCCGATTTCGTACCACAAACCCATCGCCGCCAACTCAAACACCGTCATCGGCAGGCTGCGGTCGATTTCCGACTGCTGCGGCAGGTAAGCGATGTCTTTGCGTTGCAGACCGACCCAGTGTACCTGGCCGGTATTGGTTTTGAGCAGCCCCATCACCGCTTTGAGCAGGGTGGACTTGCCCGCGCCATTGGGCCCGAAAATCGCCCACATACTGCCGTCGGAAAATTCCATATCCACATGGTGCACCGCCGGACGGCTGCGGTAGCTGACAGTCAGATTATCGACAACAATGCTCATGCGCCGACCGCCCAAAAATAAATGCCCCACAATACGGCCACGGCCAGCAGCGCAATCAGCAGGCGCTGACCCAATCCGGTTAATAAAATCGAATTCATAGCAGTTTTTTCAGACGGCCTGAACCATGCGCCGAGGCCGTCTGAACCCAATTTGATAAAACATGAATGATACTATATAACATTATATTTGTAAACGGACACCGCCCGCCCCTTTCGGCGCTTAAGCGCAAAGCAATGATACAATACGCGCTTTACGATGTTTTGGAATACTGCCATGTCCGCACCCCTGCTGCACGAAAAACTCAATACCGAAACCGCCCGTATCCGCTGGTCGGAACTGCAAACCCATTTCGCACGCGGCGCAGCGGTCTATGTCGCGCCCGATTTGGATTTGGTAGAAATCGCCAAACAAGTGGCCGACGACAACGCTGCCGCGCTCTCGCCCTTAATGCAGCAAGGCAAATTCGGCGTGGTCAGCGAAGACCAAGCGCGGGCGTTTGTGGCGGACAATCGGGAAATGTGGGCGGTAGTCGTTGCGCCGTGGGTTTTGGTGCAACCGAGTGAGGCGGTTTAGATTTAATTGAATCGGCCGTGCCATAACACAATCAAAAGTACCCGCCCTACTAATTTTGCCCGCCATTACGTCGCTTCGCCTTTCCCGCAAAGCAGAAAAGGCCGTCTGAAAACAAACCTGTTTTCAGACGGCCTTGCTTTTTTCATTCAATCCGACATCAACCCGGCAATTCTCCGCTCTTGATTTTCTGTTTGAAATCTTTGGTTTCGCCGACAATCACTTTCGCCAGCAGCAACAGCGCAATCAAGTTCGGCAAAGCCATCAGGCCGTTGAAAGTATCGGAAGCCAGCCACACCAAATCCATGCTCAAAACCGTACCCAACATCACCGAAGCCACGTAAACCACGCGATAGACGTTGGCAAAGCCGTCGCCAAACACATACGTCGCGCACTTCTCGCCGTAGTAGCACCAGCCCAAAATAGTGGAATAAGCAAAGAAAATCAAACCGATGGTAACGACCAAACCGCCTACGCCCGGCAGCATTTTGTCGAATGTTACCGTGGTTAGCGCCGCCCCGCTCAGCTCCGGTCGGACAAACTCGCCGCCCGCGCCGATTAAGCCCATCACCAACACGATACCGGTAATCGAACACACCACGATGGTATCCAGAAACGTCCCCGTCATCGACACCAGCGCCTGACGTACAGGGTGGTCGGTTTTGGCCGCTGCTGCCGCAATCGGTGCAGAACCCATACCGGCTTCATTGGAAAACACGCCGCGTGCCACACCGTAGCGGATAGCCGTACCCAGCGCACCGCCTGCGGCAGCCTGCCCGCTAAACGCGTCGGAGAAAATCATGCTGACGGCCGGTGCGACCATATCCAAGTTAAACGCGATAATCAGCAAGCCGCCCAAAACATACAACACGGCCATCAACGGCACAATCACCGAGGCGGCTTTGGCAATACCGCGAATCCCGCCCAACACCACAATCGCCGTCAAAACAGTCAGAACCACGCCGGTGTAGCCCGGCGCAATATCAAAGCTGGTCTGCACCGCCTGCGCCACAGAGTTGGACTGCACCGAACTGCCGATACCGAAGGAAGCAAATGTGCCGAACAAGGCAAATGCATAGGCCATCCATTTCCAGCGGTTACCCAAACCGTTTTGGATATAATACATCGGCCCGCCGGACATTTCGCCTTTTTTGTTGACCTCGCGGTATTTTACCGCCAGCACGCCCTCGCCGTATTTGGTCGCCATACCGAAAATAGCCGTCATCCACATCCAAAACACCGCTCCCGGGCCTCCGACGACCACAGCGGTGGCCACGCCTGCGATATTCCCCGTACCGATAGTGGCGGATAAAGCCGTCATCAGGGCGCCGAAATGGGAAATATCGCCCTCATGGTCTGCGCCGTCGTCTTTCTGCTTGGACGGCATAAATGCCTGTTTCAAGGCATAACCGAGCATATGGAACTGCAACCCTTTCAGCAACAGGGTCAAAATTACCCCGGTGCCGACAATCAGCACCAGCATGGGCGGCCCCCATACCCATGCGCTGACCACTTCAAAAATTTGGTTTAAGACTTCCATTTTCTTCTCCTCTCTCTGCGTATTGTACGTATGGAGGCATTTCAGCATAGACTGTTAAAAAATGCAATAAAAAATATTTTATGATATAAAATTTCAAAAAATAAGTTTAAATTTTCAACTATCTCTTTGAATATTTATTAAAAATTAAATATAAATGTTCTCATCATATCTAATCATAACTTTACATTGTTTTCAATATTAATAATGCATACGAAAATGCCGTCTGAAATATTTTCAGACGGCATTGTTAAATCTGTCTTACTGCAAAGTAAAACCAGCTTTAAATTCCAGCTTCGGCACACCGACAATGAAGCGCTTGCCGATACTGTCTTCAAATTCATACGCCCCTTCGATACTGCCCCACGGCGTACTCAGCTGCGAGCCGGTATTGTATTCGTATTCCTCGCCCGGATACAAAACCGGCTGCTCTTCCAGCAAACCCGATTGGCCGACCGGTTCGATTTCGCCGTGCCCGTCCGTGGTTTCCCAAAAGCGCTGCCGCAAAGTTACCACATCGCTGCTCCGGTTGGAAATCGTAATCACATAATGGAACGCATAGCGGTCACGATACACGTCGCTCTGTCCGGCCACATAACGCGGCTGGACGTTAATTTCAATATTATTCATGTTTTACCCCGTATGGTAAAAATTAAAAAACGTATCCTGCTTGGTATTTTTTATGTCGCAGCATACACTTATCAGGCATTTACGAAACGCCCCATATCACTACATTCAACACAATCAAACTCATGAACGCGGCAATAATATCGTCCAGCATAATGCCGAATCCGCCGTGAATCCGCGCATCAAACCATTTAATCGGCCACGGTTTGACGGCATCAAACAAGCGGAATACGACAAACGCGGCCAGCCACCAATACCATTTAAACGGTACGAAGGCCAAAATCAGCAGCATGGCAACAATTTCATCCCACACAATGCCGCCGTAATCCTGTATGCCCAATTCCTGCTCGGCACGGTTGCAAATATAAACACCCGCCACAAACAGTGCCACACACAATAGCGCCAACGTCCAGCCGCTTATCCCCAGCAGATACAGCGTAAACGCCATCGGCAATGCGGGCAGCGTACCAAACGTACCCGGCGCTTTCGGCGCCAAGCCACTGCCGAAACCAAACGCCAAGAAACACACCGGCCGACGGCGCAGCCAGGCAAAAGTCGGTTTAAATTCAGCCAAAATGATCAAACCCCAAAGCTGTTAACTGCATCTCATGACCGTCTGCGTCTAAAATTTTCAGACGGCCTGTATCATTAATCACGCCGACACGCGTAACCGGCGTGGCACTTTCTGCCGCAGCCGATAACACGGCTTCGCGGTAAGCTGAAGGTGCCGTAAACACCAGCTCGTAATCATCTCCGCCCGCTAAGGCGTAAGACAACCACTGCGTGTCCGGCAAGGCCTGCTTAAGCGTAGGCAAGGTCGGCAGCGCATCCGTCCATAATTGCGCCCCCACGCCGGAAGCCCGTAGTATATGGCCGATGTCTTGCGCAAGGCCGTCTGAAATATCCTGAGCGGCATGGGCAAACGGTAAAATAGCCTGCCCCAAAGCCACACGCGGCATGGGGTGCAATAAATCGGCCTCACACTCAGCAAAAACATGCTGCGGCAGGATACAATTTTTCAGACGGCAATTCAATGCCGCTGCTGCCAAACCAATCCGGCCGGACACCCAAATATCATCACCTACCTGCGCTTTATCACGCCGCAACGCCTTGCCTTGCGGCAGTTCGCCCGCAATCGTGACATTAAACACCAAATCGCCTTTGGTGGTATCGCCGCCGATTAAAGTAACGCCGAAACGGGCAGCCAGATCAAACAAACTGTTGCAAAAACGCGCCAGCCAATCTTCATCCAGTTCAGGCAAACCCGCGCTCAGCAACGCCCAGCGCGGGATTGCCCCCATCGCCGCCATATCGGAAATATTGACGGCCAAGACTTTCCACGCCAAATCTTCCGGCTTTACATCAGCAAAAAAATGCCTGTCTTTCAGCAGCATATCGCTACTGAAACACAAATCATAACCGGCTCGAGGCCGGATAATCGCCGCATCATCACCAATACCCAGCACCACATCGGTATCATGAGATTGCTGTTGCAGATAGCGGCGGATGAAATCAAATTCAGTCATCATGCTTACCTGAAAAAGTAAACATCGTTATTAAAATAATCATACAAGATTCGACAAAGAAACGCAATTTCTTATGGTCAATTCTTGCAATCAATCTGATTAATGCCTACTTCAGACGGTAAAACAGCATCAGGCCGCTCTTTTGGCACACAAAACAAAACCCTGCATTCGCAGGGTTTTGTTAAGGCATAGGCTTAATCGAAACGGATTAAGGTTTACCGTAGCCGTGTACGCCGTTGTAAGGAGAAGGAATCCAGCCGTCTTCTACAGCAGGACGTTCGCCTTTAACCACGCCGTCAGATACTTTTTTCTCTACCACGCTGCGAATTTTCACATCTACGCGACGGTCAGGAGCGATACAAGCGATTTGAGCTTCGCGACGTTTGGCTTTGGATACTTTTTTACCCAGTTTGGCCACTTCAGCCTGACAAGTCGCAGTCATGCGCGCTTGAGATTCGCCCAAGCCGACAGCAGAGATTTTGCTTGACGGCGCACCGTGGGCAACCAAGTAGTTGGCTACGCTGTTGGCACGGCGTTCAGACAGTTTTTGGTTGTATTCTTCAGAACCCATGAAGTCGGTATGACCTTCAACACGGATGATTTGTACGTTGGCATTACCCAAACGACGACCCAACGCATTCAGGGTTTCTTGAGCTTCCGGACGCAGGTTTTCTTTATCGAAGCCGAACAGAACGTCAGCAGACAATGCAACGGTTTCGTCAACGTATTCAGGCGCTTCGTTTACCGGTACGGCATCGCCACACTCTACACGGCCTTGGGTGGCTTTGTCGAAGTAGGTGTTTTTCCAGCACTCGCCGTAGTTGTTACGGACGATTTCTTGAGATTGGCTGCTTACGGTGTAACCGTGTTTGGTATGCGCTTCGCTGGCCATTGCGGTGCCGCTGGCTACCAAGGCAACGAACAATGCGCTTAATTTCAGCTGTTTGGTCATTTTATTCCCTCATCAAAATTGTTATGCAACGGATACAGAAGCAGCCGCCGCAACTACCAATATACAGACCGCTGCATATAAATAAAACGGCGGCAAATCGGATATATCAGGTTGAACTATAAAGAAGCGAAGGGCAAACTGTCAACACAAGCTGCCTTCAAACCATGACGGAACTGCGTGCTTCCTAACTATGAATCATGCCGAAAAATCAATCTTGTGTCATTTATTTATGAAGAAATTGCCCCCTTGCCTGCCCCTGCGTTGCGCAAAAGCAACATGCCTATTATAACAGGTAAAGCTCCGTTTCATAATCTATTCGGATAGTTTCCGTAAAAACAAAAACTTCCCCGAGAAGCCGACAAGTTTTGGCAAAATATGTTAAATTACACGATGTTTGTCGCACAAAATCCACAACCGAGCTATTCATTTATGAAACTACAACAATTACGTTACGCCCTTGAGGTTTACCGCCACAATCTGAATGTTTCCGAAGCGGCCGAAGCGTTGTTTACTTCGCAGCCGGGTATTTCCAAACAAATCCGCTTACTGGAGGAAGAGCTGGGCATCCAGATTTTTATCCGCAGCGGCAAGCGCGTGGTCTCGGTTTCCCAGCCCGGTAAAGCGGTGTTGGACATTTCGGAGCGGATTATGCGCGACGTGCAGAATATCAAAAATATCGGCAGCGAATTTACCGACCACGACAGTGGTACGCTGACCATCGCCACCAGCCACACGCAGGCGCGTTATGCGCTGCCGCAGATTGTGGC
Organism: Neisseria perflava; assembly: GCF_024170405.1. Taxonomy (GTDB): domain Bacteria; phylum Pseudomonadota; class Gammaproteobacteria; order Burkholderiales; family Neisseriaceae; genus Neisseria; species Neisseria perflava_B. Next base: position 68,821 of record NZ_JALJYC010000006.1, read on the forward strand.
GGAATTCGTCAAACGCTATCCCAAAGTGCGCCTGACCATCAAGCAGGGCAGCCCTTCAGCCATTGCGCAGATGGTCAGCACCGGCGAAGCGGATATGGCGGTGATTACGGAAAAAATCGACGATCACCCGGAATTGAGTAAACTGCCTTGCGGAGAATGGAATTACGCAGTGATTGTGCCGCAAAACCATCCTTTGCTCGATTGCAAAAACCCGCTGAGTATTGAAGATTTGGCTTCATTCCCGCTGATTACTTATGAATTTGCCTTTAACGAGGGCAGCAGCATTGCCCGCGCTTTTGCCAAAGCGCGCCTGCCCCAGCCTGAAGTGGCATTGTCCGCTGCCGATACCGATGTTTTAAAAACCTATGTCAAATTGGGCTTGGGTGTCGGCGTGATGGCGAAAATGGCTTACGATACCCGGCAGGATCAAGATTTGCAGCTGGTGGACGCGTCGCATTTGTTTGAACCGTCGCCGATTTGGATTGCTTTGCGCAGCGACACTTATCTGCGCGGCTACACTTATGATTTTATCGAACTGTTTGCGCCGCAATTGAATCGGGAAGCAGTTGACCGATTGTTGTATGCGCCGATTGTGGAAGACTTTTCTATTTAATAACGAAACCGTCTGCAAGGCAAAAGGCCGTCTGAAAAAGCTAGGGAATTTTCAGTTTCCCTACTTTTTCAGACGGCCTTTATATATCAGAGTTGGCGTTTACATCGCATGAGCGCAGCCGGAGACCATTTTTTTCAAAGCTGCCGAATCTAAAATTTTGATGTGTTTGTGTTCAACCGAAATCAAACCTTCATGGTGAAACTTAGACAGCGTACGGCTGACGGTTTCCAATTTCAAACCCAAATAGCTGCCGATTTCCTCACGCGACATGCGCAGGATAAAATCATTGGCGGCAAAACCGCGTGAATACAGGCGGTTGGACAGATTCAGCAAAAACGCCGCCAAGCGCTCTTCCGCACGCATATTGCCCAGCAGCAACATCACGCCCTGATCGCGCACGATTTCACGGCTCATCAGGCGGAAAAAGTGGGCTTGCAGGCTGGGAATGTTCTGCCCCAGCTCTTCCATATGCGCAAACGGCAGTTCGCACACTTCGCTGTCTTCCAAAGCCACCGCGTCACAGCTGTGGACATGCGAGCAAATGCCGTCCATCCCAATCAACTCGCCCGACATAAAAAAGCCGGTAACCTGATCGCGACCGTCTTGACTGGCGACTGTGGTTTTAAAAAAGCCCGCACGAATCGCAAACAAAGAAGTAAACGGCTCGCCCGCACGAAACAGATACTCGCCTTTTTTCAGACGGCGGCTCTGCCGGATAACGGCGTCCAACTGAGAAAACTCGTTCGGCATCAGCCCTACCGGAAGGCAAAGTTCACGCAGCGAACAAGTCGAACACAGCGTTTTCATCGGATGAGTGGCGGTATGTGTGGGCATAAAAAAACCTTTTATCTGCAAAGCTCCGGCCTGACGGATGAACATAAGTATTGACTCATGTCAAAACAGGCTTATCATAATGTGGCATTCTATCAAACTATCCAAAATTTTACTAATTCATTGTTATATAAAACATTACACCACCACACCATGAAAATTATTCCCATACAAAACAACGGACAAAGCGACAAACCCGAATTTGACCGCGCCTTAATCGCCTCCCTGCCCGCTAGCGGCCCGCGCTATACCTCCTACCCCACTGCCGACCGTTTCCACAGCGGTTTCGGCGAAAGCGAATACTTACGCGCCCTGAGCCTGCGCACCATGGGTGTGCTCAATAAGCCGCTGTCGCTGTATATCCATATCCCTTTTTGCAACACCATCTGCTACTACTGCGGCTGCAACAAAATCATCACCAAAGACAAATCCCGCGCCGACGCTTATATAGAATATTTAGAAAAAGAAATGGCGCTGCTCGCGCCGCACCTCAACGGCCGCCATCCCTTAGCCCAGCTTCACTTCGGCGGCGGCACGCCGACCTTTTTAAGCGACGAACAGCTCGAACGCGTATTCGGCATGATTGCCCGATACTTCCAGCTGATTCCCGGCGGCGAATACTCCATTGAAATCGACCCGCGCAAAGTCAGCCGCGAAACCGTATTGAAACTGGGCAAACTCGGTTTTAACCGCATGAGTGTGGGTATTCAGGATTTCGACCCTAAAGTGCAAGCCGCCGTCAACCGTATCCAAACTTTAGAAGAAACGCGCGAAGTCATCGAAGCCGCGCGGGAAGCCGGTTTCAAATCCGTCAGCGTCGATTTGATTTACGGCCTGCCGCACCAATCGGTTGAGAGCATGAAAACCACCATTGATACCGTGTTGAGCCTCGATCCCGACCGCTTGGCGCTGTACCACTACGCCCACCTGCCGCATATTTTCAAGCCGCAACGCCGTATCGACACCGCCGCCGTACCCGACAGCGAAGAAAAACTCGATATGCTGCAATACTGCGTGCAAACCCTTACCGAGCGCGGCTATGTCTTCATCGGCATGGATCACTTCGCCAAACCCGACGATGAGCTGGCTATTGCCCTAAAAGAAGGCTGGCTGCAACGCAATTTCCAAGGCTATTCGACTTACGCCGACTGCGATTTGGTGGCCATCGGCGTATCCAGCATCGGCAAAATCGGCAGCACCTACGCGCAAAACGAGCGCGACATCGACGCTTATTACGCCGCCCTCGACGCCGGACACCTGCCCGTCATGCGCGGCTATCAGCTCAATCAAGACGATTTGCTGCGCCGCAACATCATTCAGGATTTGATGTGCCGCTTCTCGCTGGATTTCCAGATTTACGAAAGTGTGTTCGGCATTCCGTTTGCGCAATATTTTCATGAAGAACTGGCCGATTTGGAAAAACTCGCCGTACTCGGCTTAATCCGCCTGCGCCCAAACGGGCTGACCGTTACCCCCAAAGGCCGTTTCCTTATCCGCAACATCGCCATGGTGTTCGACTACCATCTGCGGCATAAAGAAACCAAGGCGAAATATTCGCAAACGGTATAACGTCGCAACGAATAAGGCCGTCTGAAACAGAAATCGCTGTTTCAGACGGCCTTGTTTGTTTATCGGCTTGTAACATTCTTGACTTTTTTCGCTGAAAATCCATAAGATTACCCCTATCCATCCGTTTTGCGCCATGCCCTTATGCAACAGTCCGACTTCTTCGCCATCCCCAGCCCCTGTATCGGCGTTTGCACCGCCAACAGCAAGGGCTATTGCAAAGGCTGCCTGCGCAGTCGGCAGGAGCGGCTGTACTGGCAAAGCATGAGCGACGAGCAAAAACATCAGGTTATGCGCCTTTTAGCCATGCGCCGCAGCAAAATCCGCCACCGCGCCTTGTCTGCCGAAGAAGATTTTTCCACTGAGCAGCCCGAGCAGTTGGCGTGGGAATTTTAGACGGATAGCCCATCATATAACATGTCGTCTGAAAAATCATTTTTCAGACGGCATATCATGCAGCCATTCAACGCATTCAATTCATTCACTGTCTTCAGACGGCCTCACGTTTCCGCCCACCGCCGCCACCAGCGGCACCAGCAAATCCTTCACCATATTGGCAAACAACAGCGTATCCGGCGGCGAAGTTTCGTCCTGCCCGAACACCAGCGCCACTTCGGTATAGCTGCCCTGCCCCTTAAGCGTTTTGCCGTGTGCGCCCTTACTGTCTTGATAAGCCTTAAATGCTTTGGCCTTCGCCGCCTCCCAATCCTCTTTTTTGATGTATTCGTCCGCCGCCGCCAAACCGGTTTTGGCAAAAAACGGCAGTGGGCGGCTTTGGCCGAGCCGGTAATAGTCCAGCCATTTTGCCAACATCTCCTGCGCCTGATTTTGCGGGATTTCTGGGTACACCGCCGTTTCGCCCTCCGACACCAGCGAAGTGATCAGGCTGTCGCATTCAGACGGCCTCACGGCGCAGAAAATCAGGTGTTCCAGCAGCAGGCCGATTTGGTCGGGCGCATTGATTTTCTTGTTTTGAAACACAATCCGCCCCGCCTGATACAAATCGTTGACGCTGCCTTGCAGGGTGTGTCCGCCCAAAGTCAATTCATAGGCATACGGCGCCCGCTGCGGGCTGTCGAGCAAATCTTGGCTGACGTGTTTGGCGGCCGTCTGAAAACGCTGCTGCCATAATTGTCCCAATTCGCCTGCGGGCAATAGGCTTTCCGCGTCGAGGCGGACGGCGGTGGCGGCAAAATCCTCATGCCGGCGGCGCGCGTCGAGATAAGCGTCGGCGATTTTTTCGCGCTCCTGCGGTTCAAACGGTTCGGCCGATTCCCACGCCTCATCATGATAAGGCGCTTTCCACGCCAGCGTCTGCCGCAGCCAGGCTTTGACGGGATTTTTCCAAAATGACACCAATTCGTTTTGCTGCACAATAGCGGCGCTTTCGCCCTCTTCTGCCAAAGGCCGGCTGAAAAACGGCTCGGCGGCGGGGCTGAGCCGGTTGAGCGCGTCGGCATAATCTTGGCGCGTACTGGATAAATGCGGCGCGGCTTCATCCGTTTTTTCAGACGGCCTGAAATAGCGGTGGGAAAACGCCTGCAAGGGGTGCTGCACCACCCAATGTTCCAGCAAATCCTTGCTGCGCCTGCCCGTCATCGCTGCTACGGTGTCCACCAATTCACTCACCAGCGCGGAAGGTGCCAACTCGTCATCGTTGCGCACGCTGCGGCCGACATACGACAAATACAAAATCTCGCGCGCGCTAATCAGGGCTTCGAGAAACAGATAGCGGTCGTCGTCGCGGCGGGCGCGGTCGCCTTTTTGCGGGTGTCGCGCAATCAGGTCAAACGCCGCCGCTTTGGTGTTGCGCGGAAAATCGCCGTCGTTCAAACCCAATAAACACAAGACCTTAAACGGCAGGCTGCGCATGGGCACCATGCTGCAAAAGGTAATCCCGCCGCGCAAGAATCCGGCCTGGCTTTCGCTCTCCAAAAAGCGGCGGATATGCCGGATAACGGTGTGTTGCGGCAATTCGCCCGCAAATTCCGCCAACGCCGCCTCTTCCTGCCATTTGGCCAGCGCCTGCTCAAACTGTTGCAGCGCGTATTGGTCGTCGTTGCCCGGCAGGAACAGCGCGTTAATGAGATGGCGCACGCGCTCCGTCCACTCCGCCACGCCCGCGCTCTGCCGCCACAGCGCGGCGGTGTCCGCCAACGCGCGGATAAAGGCGGCGAACCGGCTGAACACGCCGATTTGGTTGATGTCGCCGTACCACGCGCTGATGTTGTGCCATACCGGATTACCGCCCTGCGGCAGCATCCAGCCCAAAATCATGCGCTCCAGCGCCTGCTGCCAGGTAAACAAAGTATCGCCGTCATCCGCGCCGCGCATGGCCGCGTCCAAGCCCCAATGCACATTCAAATCAGCGATGGTGTCGTGCAGCAGCGGCAAATCGTCCGCCGTCAATTCAAAGCGGTCGAGTATCAGGCGGCTTTCTAAAAGTGGCAAGACTTTATCCACTTCAAAGCGGCTTTCCAATACATCCAACACCTGCTCCAGCGCATACAAAAGCGGCTGGCGGCGGCTGAGTTTCACGTCCGAAAGCGAATACGGCAGCGCCTGCGCCCCTGCCTGCGCCTGCCCGAACACGGCTTGGATAAACGGGCTGTACGGCTCAATGTTGGGCGTTAACACGGCGATGTCGTGCGGCTGCCAGTCGGGGTGTTCATGCAGAATCTGCAAGATTTGGTCTTTTAAAATCTGCAACTCGCGCAAAGGGCTGTGCACCGACACCATTCGGATTGAGCCGTCATTGAGCTGTCCGGCTGCGTCGGGCGTTGCTTTGAAACTTTCAGACGGCATATTTAGGGTTTGGATGTCGTATTGCAGGCGGTGCAGCAGGCTGCCGCCGTTTTCGGCAAAAGAATCTTCAAACACCGGCGTTTCCAGCTCGATTTCCGACAGAAAATCAAAAAAATCGCGCCCTTGCTTACCCAACAAGGCCAACAGCGGGTGGCCTGCGGCGCTCAAATCCACCTCGTCCGCACCCTTGAGCATTTGCGCCGCCTCAATCACATTGCCCCAATACTGCTCGCTCGGGTTGAGCGCAAACACAAACACTTCGCAATGCTCGGACAATTTTTGCAAGAGTTGCAGATACATCGGCGCCATCGTGGAAATGCCGAACACGAAAAACCGCTCCGGCAGTTTGTCTGCCGACAACGCCGCCAAAAGCTGCTCCCACAAAGCCACGCGGTGCGGCGCGGATTGGCGGCCGTCGTCAAGAAAGCGCCACAGCTGCGCCTGCCAGACTTCATCTCCGCCCAAATCCAGCAGTTTGCCCGCCTGCCACGCGTCTATCCAGTCGGGGCGGTACACCAGATATTGGTCGAAAATATCCGCCAACTGCCCCGCCAACTGATAATCCGCCGATTCGCCGCTGCCCAAATAGCTTTGCAGCGCGGCGCGGCTGTGGGCAAATTCAGAGGCCGTCTGAAATTCATCGCTGCGGAACAAGCCCAACAGCCGCCAGCGCATGACTTCCGGCGCAAACGGGCTGAGCGCGGGAATGCCGGGGATAAATTCACGCATCAGCCGCCAAGTCAGACCCGCAGGCAGACTGAAACGCAGATTCGCCGCCACGCCTGTTTCCTTCGCCAAAAAGCTGCTCAAATAGCGGCGCATACCCTGACTCTGCACCACAATCTCCTCCGCCGCCAGCGCATGCGACAGCGGCCGCACCTGCTGGATTTTGGCAAACAAGGCGGCAAGGTTTTCCAAGCGGTTGGATTGATAGAGATAGAATTTGGATTCGGACATGGCGTTGGATAGGAAAGGTAAAAACGTATTCGGATTATAAAGGCCGTCTGAAAAAATGGGGCAGATTTTCAGACGGCATAGGCAGTCGAAGATAGGTTTTTTGCGTTTTATCAATACAGCCCGCCCGTTTTCCGCTACAATCCCGCCCGAAACATTCATCTGAAAACCATATTATAAAAACCATTTGCCATGAACACACCCGATTCCGCTTCCCCGCCCGCTTCTGCCAGCCTGAATACCCGCGCCCACCGCCGCTATCTGACTGTTTGGCGCTGGCATTTTTACGCCGGTATTTTTGTGACCCCGTTTCTTATACTGCTCTCGGCCACCGGCCTCGCCATGCTGCTGTTTGCCAACATCAGCGGGCGCGAGGGCGAACGGATTGCCGTAACGCCGCAAGCCGCCGTCCGGCCGCTGTCGGTACAGGCTGAGGCTGCGCGCGCGGCGCTGCATTCCGACACGGCGCAAGTGGTGCAATACATCGCGCCGCGTGCCGACGATATGGTGGCGGTATTCCGCGTTAATGATGGCGGCAAAGCGGTAATGGCGGCGGTCGATCCCTATACCGCCCAAGTCGTCAAAACTTATCCGCGCAACAGCGATTGGTATCATCTGATGGATGAAATCCACAGCGATATTTTGCTGGGCACGTTCGGCGATTTTCTGTTGGAAACCGCCGCTTCGCTGACAATTTTGCTGATTCTGAGCGGCTGGTATCTTTGGTGGCACAAGCAAAGCCGTCAGCAGGGTGGCCTGAATACGCTGAAAGCCATGCTGCTGCCCGCCCTCGGCAAAGGCCGCAACGCCTGGCGCAGTATTCACGGCGCACTTGGCACTTGGGTCTCCTTGATTTTATTGCTGTTTTGCCTATCGGGTATCGCATGGGCGGGTATTTGGGGCGGCAAGGCGGTGCAGGCATGGAGCCAGTTTCCGGCGGGCAAATGGGGTGTGGCACCCAATCCCGAATCGGATGTCGTGACCTACGGCAAACTCTTGAACGACGGCAAAACCAAAGAAGTGCCGTGGGTATTGGAATTAACCCCCATGCCGCAATCGGGTACGACTTTAGGTTCAGACGGCATCAACCCCGATGAGCCGATGACGCTGGAAACCGTTGACCGCTACGCCCACGAAATCGGCTTCAAAGGCCGCTACCAGCTCAATCTGCCGCAGGGCGAAACCGGCGTGTGGACACTCAGCCAAGACTCGATGAGCTACGACGGCAACAGCCCCTTTATCGACCGCACGGCGCACATCGACCAATACAGCGGCAAGCTCTTGGCCGACATCCGTTATGATGATTACAACACCTTCGGCAAATTTATGGCGGTCAGCATTGCGCTGCATATGGGCATGCTCGGCTGGTGGAGTGTGGCGGCAAATGTGGTATTTTGTTTGGCAGTCATCCTTATCTGCGTCAGCGGCTGGGTAATGTGGTGGAAACGCCGCCCCAGCGCTGCCGTCGGCCTTGTTCCGCCCGCGCAAAAGCTCAACCTGCCGCCGTTTTGGGCGATGGCGCTGCCGCTTTTGGCAGTGGCGGTGGTTTTCCCGACGGCAATCATGGCGATTTTGGCGGTGTGGCTGCTGGACAAACTGATTATTTCCCGTATTCCGGCCTTGTCGCACTGGTTTAAATAAAATAAAGGCAAAAAGGCCGTCTGAACAGGCGTTACAGAAATCTACGATTTCGTTTTAACGCCTGTTCAGACGGCCTTTGCTTTTACGCTTTAAAACAACCCTTAATCCTGAGTCAATCCGATAATCAAATCCTGATAAAAATCAGAGAATTTCAGGTAGTTTTCTTTCCAAACATACTCGTTGGCCTTGTGCGCCATAAAGGTTTCGCCCGGGCCGAACATCATAAATGGGAAGTCTTTACCCTTGCCGCGCAGCAGGTTGGAAGCGTCGGTCACCCCAGTCGAGCCTTGGATGGTCACGTCTTTGCCGAAATATTTTTTCGACAATTCGATGGTCAAATCCACCATTTTCGATTTGCCGGTGGTAAAGACCGACGGCAGCGACATGGTCACTTCCACTTGGATTTGCGAACCGCGCTCGGCGTTGTATTTAGCCGCCAAATCTTGGAAGATTTGGATAACTTCGTCGTTGTCAAACTCAGGAATGGTGCGGCAGTTGATTTGCGCCACGGCTTTGTCGGGAATAGAGTTGACCTGAGTACCGCCCTCGATGATGGTGGTGGACATTACCAAACGGCCGAGAATTTCGTTGCTGCGAGTGTCGCCGTTGCAGATTTTATCTACTTCCAACAAATAGGCCATCAACGGATTGATGGCGTTGTAGCCCTTGTCCGGCATGGAGGAGTGCGCAGCCACGCCGAGCGAGGTGATTTTGAAGTTGAGCGAACCTTTGTGAGAATAAATAATCACGTCGCACGACGGCTCGGCTACCCACAGGCATTCCACGTCCTGCATATAGCCTTCTTCATACAGTTTTTTCGAACCGGCCGCGCCGACTTCCTCGCCGGTGGTCGCCATAAACTTAACCGTGCCTTTGGGCAGGGTATTGTTTTCTTTCAATTCAATCAAGGCGATGGCCAAATCCAACAAGCCGGCTTTCATGTCGTTGGTGCCGCGACCGAAGAGTTTGCCGTCTTTTTCCACCAGCTCGAAAGGATCGGTGTCCCAGTCGTCCAGATTGCCCGGCGACACCACGTCCATATGGCCGGAAATGCCGATAACGGGTTTGCCCGAACCGATTTGCGCCACCAGATTGACACGTTTTTCGGTAACCGGAATGATTTGTGAATCAATGCCATATTGCGCAAACAGTTTTTTCAAATACTCGGCAACTTCGATTTCATTGTCGTTGACCGACTTCATCGCCACCAAGTCTTTCAATAAATCCAGCTTCTCTTGCTCGGTAAATTTTTTCATTGTCACACTCCTTTTGTTAATATCTTTATATTAACGGCGACTACACCGAATTTCAAACCATACACCCTGATTCACGTCAACAAAGCGGCGTTTAGGCCGTATGAAAAATTGAAATCGAATAATCGGCGCAGATAGCAGTCACAGAAACAGACAACGCTGGGCAGCGCTTTTTTCAGACGGCCTTTTCCGCCCGCCGCCGCGCAATTTCCGTTAAAATACGCTTCTTTTGTTTTCCCACCGCCCTGCCCCATGCGCCTGACCCATATCAAACTTTCCGGCTTCAAATCCTTTACCGACCCGACCACCATCCATGTGCCCGGCCAGTTGGTGGCTGTTATCGGCCCCAACGGGTGCGGCAAATCGAATGTGATTGACGCGGTGCGCTGGGTGTTGGGCGAAGCCTCGGCCAAGCAGTTGCGCGGCGAGAGTATGCAGGACGTGATTTTCAACGGCGCCGCCACCCGCCGCCCCGCGCCGCGTGCGTCGGTGGAATTGGTGTTTGACAACAGCGACCACGGCTTGCAGGGCGCGTGGGGGCAGTATGCCGAGGTCAGCATCAAGCGCCAGCTCACGCGGCAGGGCGAATCGACTTATTTCATCAATAATCAAGTCGTCCGCCGACGCGACATCACCGATTTGTTTTTGGGCACGGGCGTGGGTGCGCGCGGTTATGCCGTCATCGAGCAGGGCATGATTTCGCGCATTATCGAAGCGCGGCCGGAAGAATTGCGCGCCTATATCGAAGAGGCGGCGGGCGTGTCCAAATACAAAGAGCGGCGCCGTGAAACCGAAGGCCGTCTGAAAGACACCCGCGAGCATTTGCAGCGTTTGGCCGATTTGCAGAGCGAGCTGGCGCGGCAGGTGGAAAAGCTGGAAAAGCAGGCCGAAACCGCCGAGCGTTACCAGAATCTGACCCGCCAACTCAACCAGCAGCAGGATTTGCTCGATTACAGCCAGTGGCAACATTCTTTGAACACCGCCGACAAAGCCACCGCGCAACACCAATCCTTACAAGCGCAGCAGGACAAAACCGCCGCGCAGGTGCAGGCGCTGGGCGATGAGATTCATGCGCTTCAGGCGGCGGAGCAGGCGCAGCAGCAAAGCGTACACGATTTGGGCAACCGGCGCGGCGTATTGCGCGAGCAGATTGCGCGCTTGGAAGAGCAAATGCGTCATCAGCGCAACCTGAGCCAGCGCATCGAGCGCGACCGTCAGGCGGCGCAGGCGCAGTTGCAGCGTATCCATCAGGAGCAGCAGCAGTTGCGCAGCCAGCTGGACGACAAGGCCGGCGAAATCGAAGACAAACAAATCGAGCTGGCGGAGCTGGCCATGCAGGTGGCCGAGCATGAAGAGCGTCTGCCCGAATTGGAAGAAGCGCAAAGCAGCCTGAATACCGCGTTCCAAATCCAGCAGGACGAAAGCGGCCGTCTGAAGCGCGAATTGGCTTTGAAACAGCAGCAGCTTGCCCATGCCCAACAAAGCGCGCAGCAAAACCAAGCGCGGCAAGGCCGTCTGAAACAGGAAAGCCAAGCACTGAACCTGCCCGACGACGCCGACACCGCCGCCGCGCAGGAGCAGGCCGAATTGTTACAAACCCAACAAGCGCACTACGAAGAGCGGATTGCAGCCGCCGAAGCGCAGCTTACCGAAGCACGGCAGGCGTTTCAGACGGCCTCCGAGCGTTTCCAAACCTTGCAGCAGCAACACATCACCCTGACCGCGCAGCAGCAGGCCTTGGCGCAGATTTTGTCGGCGCAGCAGCCGTCTGACGGTTTTTGGCACGATACGGATTGTGAAAACGCGCCGCAGCTGTGGCAGCACATCACCGTGCCGCAGGAATGGCAGCACGCGCTGGGCATTATCTTGGCCGAACGGCTGCACGCCCGCGCCGTGCCCGCCGGTTTTACCCCGCCTCATCCCTTGCCGCAAGGCCGCGCCGCCTGGCTCGACGAAAAACTCAGCGGCGGCGTGAAAAAATCCCTGCCCGCGCAAGCCCTGCTCAACCAAATCCACGCGCAGCCACCGTTTCAGACGGCCTTGCACCACTGGCTCGACGGCATATTATGCGCCCCGAATCTGGATTACGCGCTGGCGCACCAAGCCGATTTGAACGGCGGCCAAATCTGGCTCACGCCCGAAGGCCACCAAATCGACAAAGTCGGCGTGTTGCTCTACGCCGAAGCCGCGCAGGAAAGTTTAATCGCACAAAAAACCCGTTTGGACAATCTGTCCGCCGAACTCGCCGCGCTCACGCCCGAGCTGGCCACCGCCGTGCAGGCGCGCGACCTTGCCCGCGCCGCGCAGGAAGCCGCCGAAAGCCATCAGCGCAACCTGTTGCAACAGCAAAAACAACACGCGCAGCAATACCATCAGGCGCAACAACGCGCCGCCGAGCTTTTATTGCGCACCAATCAAGGTCAAATCCGCCGCGAACACATCGCGCAGGAATTGGCTCAATTAGAAGAAGAGCACATCATTCTCGAGCAATCTTCAGACGGCCTCGAAGACGACATCGCCACGCTGACCGAAGCCGCCGCCGAATTGGAGCACCAGCAGCAAAGCAGCGCAGCCGACCGCCAAGCGCAGCAAGGCCGTCTGAAACAGGCGCAACTGGCGCTGTTGGAAGCCAACCGCCGCTACGGTTTGGCAGAAGTGGCCGTACACAAACTGCAACAGCAACAGCAGCATTTTCAGCAGCAAATCGACCAACTCGAGCAGCAAACGCTGGACTGGCAGGAGCGTCAGCAGGAATTGGCCTTGGCCTATGAAAGCGAAGCCGAAAGCGACGAGCAGCATATCCAATTGGAAGAGCTGACCGAATCGGTAGTGCTGCTTGACGAACAATATCTTGAATTGCAAGAGCAGCTCAACCAAACCCAAGCGCAGGGGCGCGAGCAATACGCCCGCCAGCAAACTTTGCAGGCCAAACTGCCGCAGCTGCAAGCCGCCACGCAAACCGCGCTGTTGCAGCAGCAGGAAGCGCTGATTAACGCCAAGCGTTTCCACCAAAACCTGAGCGAACGCCATGCCGATTTGGACGCGCTGGCAGAGCTGGCGCAGGAGGCAGGCCGTCTGAACGTATTAAACAGCAACATCGGCAGCCTGAGCGCGCAAATCCAAGCCTTAGGCGCAGTCAACCTCGCCGCCCTGCAGGAATTGGAAGAAGCGCGCGAACGCGACGGCTATTACCGCAACCAGAGCGAAGACGTGCAGGCCGCGATTGATTTGTTGGAAGAAGCCATCGCGCAAATCGACGACAAAACCAAAGCGCGTTTCAAAGAAACCTTCAGCGCCGTCAACGAAAAAGTGCAAACCTTCTTCCCCACCCTCTTCGGCGGCGGCGAAGCCACGCTGAAAATGATAGGCGATGATTTGCTCACCGCCGGCGTGTCCATCATGGCGCGGCCGCCCGGTAAGAAAAATTCCACCATCCACCTGCTCTCCGGCGGCGAAAAAGCGCTGACCGCCATGAGCTTGGTGTTTGCCCTCTTCAGCCTCAACCCCGCGCCCTTCTGCCTCTTGGACGAAGTGGACGCGCCGCTGGACGACGCAAACACCTCGCGTTTTTGCAATCTGGTCAAAGAGATGAGTGCGCAAACGCAGTTCCTCTACATCTCGCACAACCGCCTGACCATGGAAATGGCCGAACAGCTCGTCGGCGTGACCATGCAGGAAAAAGGCGTGTCGCGGATTGTGGCGGTGGACATCCAACAGGCGCTGCAAATGGCCGAACCGTCAGCTTAACCGTTCGCCAAAACAAAGGCCGTCTGAAAAATCACAATGGATTTTTCAGACGGCCTTTTTTGCCTATCAAACACTTACCCCAATACGCTTATGCTCTCGGTCGTATTATCTGCGACGGTCACGATATTACTGCTGGCCAGCGCGGCATAGACGGCATTGTTGGCGGCGGTTACGGTGTCGCTGACGTTGGACAAGACTTCCTCCAATGTCAAATCCGTGCCGAGGGTGTTGACGCTGGTTAAATCGTCTCCGTTGTGGGTATTGCCGTCGGCATACACTTCCGCGTCGGTATAGCGCAGCCAGGTTGCATACAGCTTGGTCAAATCAGTGTTGATGGTATTGTTGGCAACATAGGCATCGACTTCATCTGTGCCATCGCCCGTGCCGGACACCACCACCAAGCCGTCCCGCAGCGTGGCGTAGAGGTTTAAGGTGTTGTTGGTCACGTTGTATTCTTCCGCATTGCCAATCAGGTAGGCAAATTCGGCATAGCCGTTGGCTGCTTCGGTGATGGTTAAAGTGTTGCTGTCGATGGTTACCGAGCCGTGCAAGGCGATGTCGTCTGAGTTTCTTTCCTCTACATACACTGCCACTGCGCCGCTGGCGATGGTGCCGATGGTCATTTCATTGCCGCTGATGTTAATCGTGCCCGAACCGATACCGTCTTCACCCGTAGTTTTATCTTGCGTGTCGTTAATCACGGCAATCAGGTATTTGGTCGAATCGCCGCTGATAACGTTGCCGGTAATGTTCAGGGTGTAATCCATCGAAGTTTCATGATTGCGGAACTCAATAGCATAGGTTTGGATATTATTGTCATACAGCGTCAGGTTATTGATGGTATTGTTGCTGATTTCAAAATAACCTGTGTCGGCCGTGTGCAAATCCTGAAATTGGGTATTGGTTTGCACTTGGATGGCTGAATACATATGGTAAACATAGCCGTCGTTGTCATCGGTTTCCAAACGGAAGGTTTCGTCTTGGGTAATCGTGTTGCCGGTAATGATAACGTTATCCATGGAAAACTGACGGTTATACACGGCAATACCGTATAAGCGGTCGCCGTTAAGCGTGTTGTTTTCAATCAGGATATCGGTACCGTCGTGTACGTCCAAGCCCTTGCGGTAGTTGTGGTCGGTGGTGTTCTCCCGATAGGTAATGCCGTAGTTGTAGCTGCCGGCCATGGTGGTAATGCCGTAGCCGGTACCGCCATCGGCCTCGTGTCCGTTCCAAGCCAGATAGTTGCCCTCAGCCACAAAATTCTGCTGATAAGCCACCATCGCACCGGCCACGCGGTTGTTGTGCAGATAGCAGTCTTCCAAACGGTTGTTTTCGCCCAAAGGCAAATCTTCGTAGGTCTCGTCGATTTCGCCGCTTCTGACCCGCGCTTTATAGGTCGAACTACTGCCCTCTTCCTTGGTCAGCGCGTCGGTTGAGGTAAAGAACACCCCTGCGCGGTTGGCACCCGATACTTCTACTTTGCTGATTAAGGTATTGTCGGCATCATTGACCAAAATACCGCACACTTTGCCGAAATAGCTTTCGCCTTCGCGGTAGAAATCATCGTTGGTGTATTCAACGGATAGAGACGCAATGGTTTTGTTGCTTTGTCCGTCAATCAGAATACCAGCATATTCGCGGATATCGTCTTCATTGGTGTTGGAATTGAAGACTCCGTCCTGATCCCAGTCAAACTGGATGATGGTTTCGCCCATACCCGCACCAAAAATACCCTGCACGCCGGATACGGAATCATCAATCACAATCTGTTGGGAAATGTAATACGTGCCGCTGCCCAGATACAGCATGACGCCTTCCAAATGCGCCGCTTCCAACGCCGCCTGAATCGCTGCCCAGCTGTCGGTCTGTCCGGTCGGGTCTGCGCCGAAATCTTCAACGCTGATGTAATCGCCATATTCATCGGAAGAATAAATCCGGTAGCCGTAAGTGCCCAAGCGGTAGGTTTGCTCGCTTGCCGCCGAATCGGTTGATTCCGTTTCCGTATCCGAACCGGAGGTTTGTTCTGCAACCGTTTGGCCGTCTGAAACGGTGCTGCCACCCTCAACGCTTTCTTCGGCAAGCTGGGTTGCTTCCGCCTCTGTTTCGGCTTCTGCGGCTTCGCTATCAGATTCACTGGCGGCGTTTTCCCCGCTGCTGTCCGATTCAGCCGATTCACTGGCGCTGCTGTCGGTATCTACCGTTTCCGATATTTCCTGCTCGGTAGAAGTCTCGTCGGACGTCGTTTCCTCTACGGCGGTTTCTTCCGTTAAAGCCTGTTCCGCCGTATTGTCAGCCTCTTGATTTTCCGTTGTCTCAGCCGTCGCCTCGGAGCTTGTATCGGTTTCAACATCAGAATCGACAAGAGCCGCTGCCGCGATATTTTTATCGTTTTCCCAATCCGCTGTATCTTCTGCGGTTTCGCTTTGCTCAACCTCTTCCGCCGTCGCGTCCGATTCCTCCGCCGTTGCCGTTTCAGCAGACTCCTGCGCAGATTCGGTATCGGTATCGGTATCAGTATCAGATGTGACCTCCGTAACCGTTTCCGTATCCACACTTGCCGCTGCACCGATATTCTTATCCGCCTCCCGTTCTGCCGTGTCTTCGACAGTCTCGCTTTGTTCAACCTCTTCCGTAACGGTTTCTTTAGACTGCTCCTCTTCGGCAGCAGCAGTTTCAGCCGTGTCTGCCGTCTGCTCGGCTTCTTCTTCAGACGTTTCCGCCATTTCCGAATCATCCGCCGCTGTTTCTTCAAGCGTTTCTACTGCTGCGTCATCGGCAACCGTTTCATTTTGCTCGACATCTTCGCTAGCGGCTTCTACTACTTGCTCTTCGTCAGCCACAGCAGTTTCAGCCGTGTCTGCCGTCCGCTCAGCTTCCTCGTCAGATGTTTCCGCCATTTCCGAATCAGCCGTCGCAGTTTCTTCAAGCGTTTCTACTGTTGCCGCATTCTCGGCAACCGATTCATTTTGCTCACTATCTTCGCTAACGGTTTCTGTTACCTGCTCTTCATCAGCCACAACGGTTTCAACTGTTTCCTCCGTGTCCGCAGTCTGCTCGACTTCCTCGTCAGATGTTTCCGCCGTTACCAAATCATCCGCCGCAGTTTCCTCAAGCGTTTCTACTGCTGCCGCATTCTCGGCAACCGATTCATTTTGCTCACTATCTTCTCTAACGGTTCCTGTTACCTGCTCTTCGTCAGCCACAACGGTTTCAGCTGTTTCCTCCGTGTCCGCAGTCTGCTCGACTTCCTCGTCAGATGTTTCCGCCGTTTCCGAATCAGCCGTCGCAGTTTCTTCAAGCGTTTCTACTGCTGCCGCATTCTCGGCAACCGATTCATTTTGCTCGGCATCTTCGCTAACGGTTTCTTCTGCTTGCTCTTCGTCAGCCACAGCAGTTTCAGCCGTGTCTGCCGTTTGCTCGGCTTCTTCGTCAGATGTTTCCGCCGTTACCGAATTATCCTCCGCAGTTTCTTCAAGCGTTTCTACTGCTGCCGTATTTTCGGCAACCGCTTCATTTTGCTCGACATCTTCGCTAACAGCTTCTTCTGCTTGCTCTTCGTCAGCCGCAACGGTTTCAGCTGTTTCCTCCGTATCCGCAGTCTGCTCGACTTCCTCGTCAGATGTTTCCGCCGTTTCCGAATCAGCCGTCGCAGTTTCTTCAAGCGTTTCTACTGCTGCCGTATTTTCGGCAACCGCTTCATTTTGCTCGACATCTTCGCTAACAGCTTCTTCTGCTTGCTCTTCGTCAGCCGCAACGGTTTCAGCTGTTTCCTCCGTATCCGCAGTCTGCTCGACTTCCTCGTCAGATGTTTCCGCCGTTTCCGAATCAGCCGTCGCAGTTTCTTCAAGCGTTTCTACTGTTGCCGCATTCTCAGCAACCGCTTCATTTTGCTCGACATCTTCGCTAACGGTTTCTGTTACTTGCTCCTCGTCAGCCGCAACGGTTTCAACCGTCTGCGCGGCGGTCGTTTCCACCTGCTGCGTATCGGCGGCAGATGTTTCCGTCGAGGCGCTGCTCGCCTGCGCGGTGTCAGTTGAAACCCGCTCGGCGTCCGCAGCAGTATTTTCTACGGAATCGGCATGACCCGAACCGCCGCCCCCGCCTCCGGCCGCAGCAAGTGCACCCAAAGGCAGCAGGGTCAGCAACCATAATGGATTGGGGAGAGAAGAAGCGCCGTCAGTCTGCTGAACATCCGTATCCGTGTTACTGCGGACAAATTCCTCCGCCAGCAAGCTGTCGTTTGCGGCGGCAGGCATCCACGGTTCGGGCACATACGGGTAAACATAAGACTCTTCAACCAGCTCATAGCCCGGTTGTAAGTTCTCACCCTCGGTGTCCAACGGGTCTTCATTCTCGGATTTTGCGGAAAGCTCCGGATAGAAAATTAAATCTTCTTGGATAAATTTATTGAAATCAAAATCATGTCTCCCAGTTTTACCGCTGCCGTCTGAAAATTTATTATTGCCTCGCTCCTGTTGCGGATTGGGCTGCGTATGATTGGCGGCGGTTTGATTGAAAATAGTACGGTTTTGTAATTTTGTCGTTTCAGGCATCCTTTAAAATCCTATTACTGCTTAGGCTGACTATCATTACGGTTAATTAATACCGAGATATTCCTATCTCTTTTTTATTTTCAAACATGAAAACCGATTCGGTTACAGTTAGATTGGATTAATTTATGTGCTGATAGTTCGGCTGTTTTGAAAATTAATTTACATACTTAGACAATTCAACTTAAAAAAATCCAACTAATGTTGTTGGATTCTTAACGATATTATGATTATAGTTATGATAACTAACAATAGTTATATATAACAAAAGCATAAAAGGCCGTCTGAAACCTGAGTAGATTTCAGACGGCCTTTTATGCAATTATCTATTTTAATAAATTATTTCACCCTATCGGTTACCTGATGGCTCTTGAACCGATTTCGGACGCGGTTGCACTTTTTGCGGTTGGCGCTGCGGCTGTTGCTGCTCTTTGGCTTTACGCTGCTCCGCATCGCGTTTGCGCTTTTGTTCGCGAATCATTTGGCGGCTTTCGCGGGTACGGCGCATTTTTTCCAGCTTATCAGACATTTTTTTTGCTGAGGCTGGTGTCGTTAGCCGCCAGCATATGCGCAGTATCGGTATCACTCAAGCTTACCGGCGCGACTTGAAACGGTTCGCTGCCGGATGGCGGCTCGGCATGGGCGAGCGGTGCGGCAAAAAGAGCAGTGGTTAAAACAGTCAGGCAGATTTGATGTTTCATGGCAGATTCCTCCATTTGAGAAAGATGGCAGAGGCAGTTTTTTGCTTACGGTTTATCATACGCACTCTGCAAGGCTTTTGCATGCGCTTTTTTGCCTGAAAGTGTATGTAATCAAAAGGCCGTCTGAATCCGTATTCAGACGGCCTTTGTCCATTTTTTATCCCAGTTGCACCATTTCAATCTGATCCATGCTGCGACCTAAAAAACGCTCACCGATGGTGCGGAAACGCAGCGGAATATCGCTGACGTAAAAGCGGTAATCGGGCGCGGCGTTTTCCGTGTTTAACAAATCTGCGGCAGCCAAGGCTTTGGCGGTGGCTTCGGCGGTGGTGATGGCGGAATCTACCAGCGTCACGCCCGGGGCTTCGCGGCTGATTAAGGGCTTGAGCAGCGGGAAATGGGTGCAGCCCAGCACCAGCGTATCAATGCCGTCCACCAGCAGCGGCTTGAGGTATTCGCGCGCGGTCAGGCGGGTAACTTCGTGGTCGAGCCAGCCTTCTTCCACCAGCGGCACCAACAGCGGCGCGGCTTGGGTGCGCACCAGCGTATCGGGGTTTTGGCTGTGGATGGCACGGGCGTAAGCATTGCTGTTGACCGTGGTATTGGTGGCGATGATACCGATTTTGTTGTTGCGGGTGGTCGCCAGCGCTGCTTCTGCGCCGGCGCTGATGACATCCAATACCGGCATATTGCCCGCTTTTTGACGGATTTTCGCACCGGCAGTAGCGGCGATGGTATTGCACGCAATTACCAGCGCCTTGACATCGTGTTCCAACAGAAAATCCACAATCTGCATGGAAAAGGTTTCGATGGTGGAACGCGATTTGGTGCCGTAGGGCACGCGGGCGGTGTCGCCAAAATAAACGATGTTTTCCATCGGCAGGCGCTCCATCAGGGCGCGCACATTGGTCAGACCGCCGACGCCGGAATCGAATACCCCGATGGGGTGTTGTTTGCTGGTGCTCATGATGTCGTGAAAAGAAATGAAAGGATGGGCGCATTTTACCCTTTTCAGACGGCATTTAGAACCTCAGGCCGTCTGAAGCCGCTGCGCCCGCCTGATTCGCCCAACGGGAATCCAATCGGCTTAAATCCTGATACCTATGGCTTTTAAGCGCCAATCTTTATGCGATTTTAAACTCGCCAAGGTTTTCAAACCCGGCCGATTCCCGCATAATTAAGACTTTTCTTATCACAACAAGGCCTGTTTTATGAATGACGGCGCAACCGTTTCCCGTTTTTTACCCGATGAAGACGCCACTCTGCAACTGGGCGCAAGCTGGGCAAAATCGCTGACTGCGCCGTTGGTGGTGTATCTGCAAGGCGACTTGGGCGCAGGCAAAACCACGTTTACGCGCGGCCTACTGCGCGGCTTGAGACACAGCGGCGCGGTCAAAAGCCCGACTTACGCCATTGTCGAATCCTATCCCTTGGCGGATTTCACGCTGCACCATTTCGACCTCTACCGCTTCGCCTCTCCCGAAGAATGGGAAGACGCAGGCTTGGACGATTTGTTTGCCGACAACTGCGTGTCCCTCATCGAATGGCCGCAGCAGGGCGGCGGCTTTACCCCCGCCGCCGACATCACCGTTTCATTAAACCACTCCGAACACGGCCGAAACGCCACCGTTTCCGCCCACACTACCCGAGGCCGACAAAATTTAGAAGCATGGTTAAACTGACAAGACGGCAAATCGTCCGCCAAGCGGCCGGTTTGTTTTTTACCCTGACCCCGATTTCCGCCGCCATCGCCAAAGCAGCCGCCCCTGCGCAATTTACCGCCGTGCGCATTTGGCCTGCGCACGCCTATACCCGCGTAACAGTGGAAAGTACGCGCAATCTGCGCTACCAGCATTTCACGCTGGAAAACCCCAACCGCTTGGTGATTGACATTCAAAATGCCAACATCAACCAAGTATTGCAGGGCATTTCCGGCAAAGTGCTGCCCAACGACCCCTTTATCCGCAGTATACGCGCGGGGCAGTATACGCCGACCACCGTGCGCATTGTGATTGATTTGAAACAAAGCGTGCACCCGCAGGTCTTCGCGCTCGAACCGGTGGGCGGCTTCAAACACCGCTTGGTAATGGACTTGTATCCGCAGGGCGTGGACACCAACGACCCGATGATGGCGCTGCTCAACGGTACGCTCGATCCGCAACCGGCGCGGCGTTCGCCCCAAGTGGCGCAAGCGCCCGTCAGCACCACCACTTCCGGCGGACGGCGCACACCGATTGTCGTGCTCGATCCCGGTCACGGCGGCGAAGACCCGGGCGCCATCGGCCCGAGCGGTTTGCGCGAAAAAGACGTGGTATTATCCGTTTCCCGCGAAGCAAAAAAACGCTTAGAAGCAATGGGTTATACCGTTTACATGACCCGCAACGAAGATGTGTTTATCCCGCTCAATGTGCGCGTGGCCAAAGCGCGGGCGCGTAAGGCCGACGTATTCGTGTCGGTACATGCCGACGCATTTACCAGCCCCAGCGCGCGTGGCACGGGCGTGTATGTGCTCAACCTGCGCGGTGCTTCCAGCGCGGCGGCGAAATTTCTGGCGCAAACGCAAAACAACGCCGACGCCATCGGCGGCGTGCGCACCAGCGGCAACCGCCATGTGGATAACGCCATTCTCGACATGACCCAAACCGCCACCATGCGCGACAGCCGCAAGCTCGGCCAATCGGTGTTAAACGAATTGAGCAAGCTCAACCAGCTGCACAAAGGCCGCGTCGATGACGCCAACTTCGCCGTTTTGCGTGCGCCGGACATTCCGTCGATTTTGGTGGAAACCGCGTTTATTTCCAACCCGACCGAAGAGCGCCTGCTTGCCAGCACCTCCTTCCGCCAGCAATGCGCCCAGTCGATTTGCACCGGCATTCAAAAATATTTGAATACGGCGGTCTTGCACCGTTAAGCAATAAACAGCCAAGCTAAAGGCCGTCTGAAACCGATATTTTCAGACGGCCTTTCGTTCAAACCCAATTATGCAACCGATAAAGGACACGCCGTGCGCCTGATGATGACCGCCCTACTCGCCCTGCCCTTGGCTGCCTGCTCCGCTCTGCCGCCGAATCATCCGCCCGCCGCCTCCGGCCGTTGGGCAACACCGCTCAAGCAAGACGCCAATCTCTTCCGTATCGACGACAAACTCTACCGCGCGAGCAGCCAATTGCCGACGATGTCGCCGCCATCCGACAGCTCGGCATTCAAAGCGTTATCAACCTGCGCTATTTCGACCGCAACGACGACCGCCAACACCTCGGCGGTTTGGGCTTAAACCTGATTAACCAACCGCTCAAATCCTGGTACATCACGCCCAAACACATCGCCCAAACGCTCTATCTTATCGAAAAAGCGCAGCAACACGGCGCGGTACTTATCCACTGCTACCACGGCGCCGACCGCACCGGCCTGATTGCGGGGATGTACCGCATTGTTTATCAGGGCTGGACGGTCGAAGCCGCCAAACAGGAAATGATACACGGCTCTTACGGTTATCACAGCATTTGGAAAAACATCGCCAATCTGTTTAACGAAGAAACCGTAGCACAGGTAAAAGCGCATTTGGCAGCGTTGCGCCAGCCGTGAGCTTGCCTAATATGGTGCAGTAAAAAATCAAACTGCGTAAGTTGGGATGAAATCCCAACAAACTCTTTGGTAAATGTTGGGTTGATAACCCAACCTACCCCGTGCTGCCGGTTTGGTTTCTCATTCATTTCACTATATAAATAAAATGCCGTCTGAAAACATTTTCAGACGGCATTTTGCCACCTTATCCGTTCATCACATAATCAAAACTCAATCCACCACCCTTTTCCCCAAAATCACAATATCTGCCAACGTGCCGTCCAAATCGCACACTTGTGGCAGGCGTCCCCATTCTTGGAAACCGAAGTTGTGAAACAGGCGCAGGCTGGCGTGGTTGTGGCCGAAAATCACGCCCAAAATATTGCGTATGCCCAAAGACGGCGCACGCTCCAGCATGTCTTGCAACAGAATCTTGCCCACACCCACCCCGCGCATGTCGCGGCGCACGTAAATGCTGATTTCCGCGCTGATGTGGTAGGCTTGGCGCGGGTAATAATCGCTGAAACTGCCCCAGCCCATCACTTCACCCGCCGCGTTTTTCAACACCAAAAGCGGCCGCGTGCCGCCGTGTGCGTCAAACCACGGCTGGCGCTCGGCCACGCTGACCGGCGCAAGATCGGCGGTGGATTGGCGCGTGGCCACGGTGCTGTTGTAAATTTCGACAATGGCGGGCAAATCGCCGGGTGTGGCTTCGCTAATGGTGTATTGCATTTTTCAGACGGCCTTGTATGAGAACTATTGAATCAGCTTGGAAATGGTTTTAAACGCCGGATGTTTGGCGTCGCCCAATAATTGGAACAACACGCTTTCGCTGTTGGACACCACCGCGCCCAATTCGCGCATTTGCTGCAAGGCATTGCGCTTGTTGTCGGGCTGGCGCGAGGCGGTGCAGTCAAACGGCACGACGACATTCCAGTCCTTGCTGCGCAAATCGGCCACGCTTTGCAGCATGCAGATATGCGCTTCCGCGCCGATTAAAATCACGTTTTGGATACGATTTTCCGACAAATAAGCCTCAACTTCGGGCAACGCCGCCGAAAAGCGCGTTTTTTCAAATACCGTCGCGTTATCCAGCAATAATTGCAGCCCCGCCACGGTTTTGCCCAAGCCTTTCGGATATTGCTCGGTTACCAAAAGCGGCACGCCCAACGCCTTCAAGCCCTGCACCACAATGCGGCTGCGCTCGACCAGCTTGTCCGCCTCGTGCAAAGCGGGCAGCAGGCGCTCTTGAATATCGACGACGATACAAACAGTATTTTCGGGTTGCATGGTTTACTCCTTTTTTCAGACGGCCTTGCATTATTTTAAAAGCTTGCAGACCGTCTGAAAAGCCGCAAAAAAGCGGATACGCCTGTATCCGCTCGATTTTTATTTTACTTTATCCACCGTTACCCGTGTCAGATTGCGCGCAAAGCCGCGCGCATAGCGGTACGGCACTTTTACCGCCAGCTTGCCGCCCTGCACCGGCAGCGTGTATTCGCACACCAAGCGCTCCTCATCGGCCACGTTTTCCGAAAAATCCGGATTCATCAGCGGCAGGATTTTGGTATATAAGCGCCACACCATAGGCGTACCGTCCGGCACGCCCGCCAGCTCCGCCGTGGCCGTGGTACGCGCTTCATCGCAGCCGACATGGTAGCTGTCGTAATCAAACGTCTGGCTGTTGGGGAAATCCGTCGCATCGTAAAAGCCGAACAAGCGGTCGTGCGCGCGCAGGCTTTGCTTGATATACGGCCAAATATTGCTGCGCAGGAAATATTGGTCGGCAAAATGGCGCGATTCCACCTTGCCGCTTAAGAATTTCTCGATTTTGCCGCGCATATCCGGCACCGCACCGGCCACCGCGCCCCACAAACCGGCCAACACCAGCTCGGTATGCGAACCCGAATCGCGCATGGTGTGGAACAATTTACCGCTCGCCAACCATTCGTTTACCGCGCCCGCCTCGCGCTGCGACACTACCGAGTCGGCATCGCGGAACACCACATAGGCCGCTTCCGGGTCGTTAATCGCCAAAAAGCGCCACATCGTCCCCGGCCAGCTTTTCGCCGCCTCATCCACCAGCACCACTTCCGCGCCGTATTGCTTCAAACGGTCAGTAGTATAGGCCGGCACACTGTCGTCCACATAGAAGCGGCACACCCAATCCGGATAAATATCCTTGCTGATTTGCGCATTCATCACCGCCGGTTCGCAATATTCCGGACGGCCGCCGAAGAGCGAGAAAGAAATAATCTTCTTGCCGCCCGCTTTGGGCTGCACATCGGGCAGTTCGGGCAATGCGCCGCTGCCATACAATTCATCGCGCAGCTGCAAAGCCTTCAAACCCGCCTTGCCCGCGTTTTCCCAATCGCGCAAACCGCCGTAGCCGTGCGCCATCGCGTCATACAGATTAATCCGCTTCGGCTCGATTTTCGCACCCTGCTTGGCATAGCGGACACCTTCGTCATATTGAGAAGCCAACACCGCCGCCGTCGCCGCGTCGCTCAATACAATCGCCGATTTGGGCGCCAGCTGCACCGCCTTGCGGATTTCCAGCAAAGCCTCGGCATTGCGCCCCTGCGCCATCAACTGACGGAAGACATTGCAAATCGTATCCAACTGTTTTTGGGCGTTTTTCATATTGCGCTGCGGCAAACGCTGAAAGGGCATAGGAGCTCGAGCCATTTTAGGATTCCTGTATCAAAGTTAAAAGCAGACGGTATATCAGGCGGAAGATGAACCCGCAAAACGGTCGGATTGCTTGCGCAACAGGCGTAGGGTGGGCATTTATGCCCACGCGGTGACATCGCAAACCATCTACCCGACGCGTTGGTAGCAAGTTGCGTAGGTTGGGTTGCAAACCCAACCTACCCGCCGTTTACATCCAAATCACCGACAATCAAGACCGTTACCGTAAAGACAGCAGTATAACCAAATCAAAGGCCGTCTGAAAGATTGATTTTTCAGACGGCCTTGTGTGGGCGGTATGTATCCATTCGCGCGTGGCATAATAGCGGGTTAGGTTGCAAACCCAACACGATTCAAAGTTTTGTTGGTTTGCAACCTGCCCGCCCCTACGGTTTGCTAAAATCCATATGTAGGGTGCACGCCTAGCGTGCACGCGTTCTATTGGTTCTCACATCATGCTGTCTAAAAACACCAATATTTTTCAGACGGCATAATAAAGCGAAAGCTCAACCAACGCGTGCATGCTGGGGCATGCACCCTTGTATATTGAAATCAATATATCATAGCAACCAAACAGGCTGCCTGCCTCAGAATGCACCCTTGGATCTCCATATCCGTTTCGTAGTATA
>NZ_JALJYC010000007.1 GCF_024170405.1 Neisseria perflava
GCTTGTTTTGCTTATAAGGGCTCAGTCGACTTTTTTTCATGGGATTTATTCTAAATGATTTTGAATAAATCTAGTTATCTAGTACAGCCCCATATATTTTACATAGTTGAACCACAGATTCACAGTCGTATAGTTGCCTTTATAGAGCAGCTCGTCTTTAATGGTGGTAATCAACACTTCGTAAATCGTCAGCGAAGTCGTTAGCGCGGCAATCAGCAGCAGGGCAAAGAAAATCACCGCAAACACCGACCCCGCCCACATATTGGAGAACACAATCGGCAGGCTTTGGAACACCAGCGTCGGGCCGGAGTTGGGGGGGGCGACGCCGAAGCTGAACAGCGACGGGAAAATCATAAAGCCGGCCAAAACCGCAATCAGGGTGTTGGTGATGGCGGTAATCACGGCCGTCTGAACCAGATTTTCGTTTTTATCCAAATAGCTGGAGAGGGTAATCATCACGCCGAAGCCCAGACTCAGCGCAAAAAATACCTGCCCCAATACAAACACAAACAGCTCGGCGGTAATCTTGCTGAAATCGGGTTTCAGATAAAAAGTAATGCCTTCCATCGCGCCCGGCAGGGTCACAGTGCGGATAACCATCGCCATCAAAAAGAGAAACAGCAGCGGCATCAGGTATTTGGCGGCTTTTTCAATCCCGCCGATGACGCCTTTGACTAAAATCCACTGGTTCACAACCACAAACAGCAGCGTGTAAAACGCGATTTCCCACGGGCTATTTTCAATGTGTTCGGTAAAAAAAGGCTTTGGTCAATTCGCCGCTGACGGGCTGGGAAATGTCCAAACCGCCACCGATGATGTTGACGATGTAGCTGATGACCCAGCCGCCCAACACCATGTAATACGCCATAATGCCGAACGCGCCGAGCAAGCCCATCCAACCGACCAGTTTCCAGCCTTTAGCAACGGGTTTGCCGTTCATTTTGCCGCCGAAGGCATCGAGCGCATTGACTCCTTTGCGGCGGCCGATGACGTTTTCCACCAAAATCATGGGAATGCCGATGACAAACATGGCGATACAAAACAAAAAGACATACGCGCCGCCGCCGTTTTGACCGACCAGATAGGGGAAACGCCAAGTAGCGCCGAAGCCGACGGTTGCCCCGGCCACGGTCAGGATATAGGTCAAACGGCTCGACCAGGTTTGACGGGAAGGATTTGCAGAAGACATACAGACAAGGAATTTAAAAAATAAACGAAGTTGTCATTATACGCTTATTCTTAACAAAATTTGACTGAATATTGAAAAGCGATATGGCGTTATCCGCTATAAAAGGTATCTTGAATAGTGAAGTTGCCTGAATTTTAAGGCCGTCTGAAAATAAAAACAGGGGATTTAACTGAAAGGCCGTCTAAAAACCTGAATTAAGCTAAGGTTTTCAGACGGCCTGAGGCATAAGGCGGGTTAATCGCCGTTATAACGGTAATAACGGCGCGGATAACGGCTCACACCGACGGGTGCGGCTTCTTGATAAATCACGGTCGTCCCCGGCGGCGCGTTGACGGTTACGGTTTTGTTGACCGTGGTCTGGCTGACAACGGGCAGATTGACCACGGCCGTGCGGCTGTACGGCGTTTCTTGGTAGAGGTAGCCGCCGAGCAGCAAGGCGGTGGCAAACAGAATCAAAGGTTTATCCATATTTTTCAGACGGCCTCATAAGAGCTGTTCGCCCCAATGCAGCTTTTGGCGCAGCGTTTTGTAATATTGGTAATCCGTCGGGTGCAAAATGCGCAGGGGGTGGTGGTAGCGGTGGATAAAAATATGGTCGAGGTTTTGGATGTCGATAAACGACTGGCCGTCGAAGTGTACGCGTGCGTCGCCGCTTTTGGTGACGACAATTTCAATTTCGCTGCTGGCCGGAATCACCACCGGACGGTTGGTCATGGATTGCGGACAAATCGGCACCAGCGCAAAAGCCTGCAGGCCGGGTTGCAGAATCGGGCCGCCGGCGGCGAGGGCGTAGGCGGTGGAGCCGGTGGGGGTAGAGACAATCAGGCCGTCGGAGCGTTGGGTATAGACAAATTTCTGGTCGATAAACACTTCAAATTCAATCATCTGGCCTGCGCCGCCGCGCGATAACACGGCGTCGTTAAACGCCAGCGAACGCTGGCAGATTTTGCCGTTGCGCACCAAGGAGATTTCCAACAAAATCCGCTCTTCCGGCAGGTAGTTGCCTTCCAAGACCGGGCGCAGCCCTTCCACCATGTTTTCGCGCGAAATCTGGGTGAGGAAACCCAAATGCCCCTGATTGATACCGATAACGGGGCGGGAATACGGCGCGACTTCGCGGGCAACGGAGAGAAAGGTGCCGTCGCCGCCGAGTACCACCACCAAATCGCAATGCTTACCCAATTCGGCTTTGCCGACGGCATGGCATTGCGCAATATCGGCGGGGCGGACGCGGTGTTCTTCGGCGCTGGTTTCGTCGATGAAAATGGCAAAACGCTCACGTTGCAGAAAATCCACCAGCGTATGCACGGTGTCGCGGATTTCGGGCGTATTCGGGCGGGTAACGATGCCGATATTTTGAAACGGGCTGTTCATGGCAGTAGCGGGTAAAGGTAAAGTTTAAAAGGCCGTCTGAAAGCGAAACTGAAAACAAATCAGGCAGATAACGGGTTTTCAGACGGCCTGGTTGCGGGTGTCAGACGGGAAACGGGGCGGAACACGGCTATCGGGCGGGAGAGACCCTAGTCAATCCAAATATCCCGTTCCAAGCGGTCGAGGCGGGCGTTGAGCCGCGCCACATCGTCGCGCAGACGATCGACTTCATCCATCCACGCCTCCAGCGTTTCTGCGTCAATGACCGGCGATTCCGGTTCGTGCGAAAATTCGCCGATTTGTTCGGCCAGACTCAAACCGATTTGGCGCACGGTTTGGCCGATTTGCTCGGCGCGGCTGCTGAGGCTGCCGGCGGCGGTGTCGCCGAAAAGCCGCGCCAAATCATCGTTGGCATAATAGCGCAGGCTGCCGAACACGGGCAGCAGCGACATGCCCAACATCAAATCGCCGCTTACCGACAAATCGCCCACACCCGGCTGGCGGCCTTGCAGCAGCTTTTGAATCGCGCCGGTACGGAAACTCAGTTCGGTATCCGGTTCGGCTTTGCTGCTTTCCAAGAAGCCTTCCTCGGTAATGCAGCCCTGAATGCGCAGTCCGGCGAAATTGACGCGCAGGATTTTTCCGGCAAACTGCGAAAGCGCGTGCTGCTGCTCGGGGTTTTGCTGAATCAGGTGGTTGATGATGGGAAGTAGGGCGGACATGGTTGCTCTCGAGGCCGTCTGAAAAGATAAGGCGATTTTACAGGCTTGACGGGTGATTGCAAACGGTATTGACGATTTTCCCGCCGCGCAGGTCGTCCGGATCGAAATCGGGTGCAGGTAGGCCGAGCTTGGCGGCCTCGGCGGTATAAAATTCGGCGCGGCTCGGATGGTGCGGCTCGACGATATTGCGCACGCGCTTGCCCTGCGGCCGCAAGGCCGTCTGAAATAAGGCGTCAACGGCAATATCACGGTGCACGCTATTTACCGGCTGCCGTCCGCCGCCAATTTTATCTTTTAAAATCAAACAGCTGACGGGATGGCGTTCGGCCGAATACAGCCCGCCCAAACGCAGAATGTCCACATTCGGAATGCAGCTCTCCAGCAACATCTGCTCCACCGCCAAAATACTTCTGGCCGCCGCGCTTTGCGGCTCGGGCGGCGAGGTTTCGTCGCATTCGCGCACTCGGTCGCCATAGACGCTGGTGCTGGAAGTGAAAATCAGATGTTTGATTCCGGCGCTTTCGGCCAAAGCCAACCATTGCCGCAGCGTACCGGCATAATCTTGTAAAGCCGAGGGCGGCAGCAGGCAGAACCATGTCGGCTTGTCTGTCCAATGTTGGGTAAGGGTCTGTTGGCGCTTCATTACGCGACATCTTTTCGGCGAAAAAACACGGCTGCTGTGTTGCAAATGCTCGCAAGGTGTCCAACCTTGCTGCGCTTTGCGCCTTGCATCCGCGTTTTTACTCTCGAAAATCTGCTTCGCGGATGAAGCGCCAACAGACCCTACGGCCGTCTGAAAAATATCTGCTTGGTTCAAATCGGCGCAATCCAATTCAATCGGCAGATTGATGTCATCCGAAGTCAGGCTGCGCTTGACGGCAGCTACCCGGCTGCCGTGTTCGTAAAGTTTTTGCGCCAGCGGACGGCCAAGATAGCCGAGACCGAAAACGGCGCAATCTGGAGCTTGCATTTCGGCCATTTTTCAGACGGCCTTGTTGTCATCGTTTGCCCAGGCCGGTTGCACCCATTTGGGCGCGTCGGTAAAACGGTAGTCGGCCATTTTTTGCAGCAGCTCCGCCGCATTATCGGCCACGCACACCAAGCGCAGATTGGCTTGCGGCATAAAGCCGCTGTCGGCGGTGTGTTGCAGCAGGGCAAGCAGCGGGTCGAAAAAGCCGTTGACGTTTAATATTCCAATCGGCTTAGCGTGTTGGCGCAGTTGCGCCAGCGACAACACTTCAAACAGCTCTTCATACGTACCAATCCCGCCGGGCAGGGCGATAAAGGCGTCGGCCAGGGCAATCATTTTGTTTTTACGCGCCGGCATATCGGGCGTTTCCACCAGTTCGGTCAGGTCATGGTGCGCCACTTCTTTTTCACGCAGAAAGGTCGGAATCACGCCGACGGCTTCGCCGCCGGAGGCCAACACCGCATCGGCCACCGCCCCCATCAGGCCGATTCTGCCGCCGCCGTAAATCAGACGGCTGCCGCGTTTGGCAATCGCCGCGCCGACTTCCTGTGCGGCATGGAAGTAATCAGGAATCGCACCGAGGTTGGAACCGCAATAAACGGCGATGGAGTGCATGGGTTTTCCTATTTTCTTTGATGTGTGTGATTGGTATGAATGGTAGGGTGGGGTTTTAACCCGCTCTACATCTACCCCTGCTCATCCACCAGCGCATTAATTTTGCGGTCAAATTCCAAGCGGTGCGCGGGCAAGAGATACGGGCGCAGCAGGCTGAGGGTGCGCTGGATACCGCGTGCTTTGGAGTCTTCGGTGAGTTTGGTGCGGCCGCGCAGCGAGCCGTCGAAGTCGAACCAGTATTTGGTCACAATCCACATATTCACGGCCAAGTCGTTCATGGCGGTTTTGTCGGCGCTGATGATACCGAGGCCGTTGAGCTGGGTCAGCAGGTTGACCAGCAGCGGCGAGACTTTGGCTTGGGTAAAATTATTGTGTTCGCCCAAAAGCTCGGCGCTGCGGGCGAGTAAGGTGTTGACGTCGCTAAACAAAAAGCGGTATTCCCACATCACGTTGTAAATGCCCGCCATGTAGTTGATGGAGTCTTCCACGTCGGAGGGTAAGACGGCCTCATGCAGGTATTGCAGCAGCGCGTCGCTGTACCGCTTGAAAAGCTGGATGATGATTTCGTCTTTGTTGCGGAAATGGTAATAGAGGTTGCCCGGGCTGATGCCCAAGTGGGCGGCGATGTGGTTGGTGCTGATGTTGCGCTCGCCTTCTTCGTTGAAGAGGGCGAGGCTGGCATTGACGATACGGGTGTAGGTGTTGGGTTTGGAAGATTGTGCCACGGGCGGATTCCTTGTGTTACAGGCTGTACGAAGCCGGCAGCCAATTCGGTTCGGCGTGCAATTCTACCTGAAATTGCGCGCGTACTGTATCGCGCACATGCTGCGCCAGTCGGTAAACGTCTTGCGGCGCGGCATGGTTTCGGTTGACCAAAACCAGCGCCTGTTTGTCGTGCACCGCCGCGCCGCCGAGGGCAAAGCCTTTCAGACGGCATTGGTCAATCAGCCAGCCTGCCGCCAGCTTGACGCTGCCGTCGGCTTGCGGATAACGCGGCATAGCGGGATAACGCGCCAAGAGTGCGGCGGCTTGTTCCGCGCTAATCACAGGATTTTTAAAGAAACTGCCGACATTGCCCAATACGGCCGGATCGGGCAGTTTGCTCATGCGGATGGCGCACACGGCGGCAGAAACATCTTTGGCCGTAGGCGCACGTTCCCCGCAAATTTCGGCAACGGCGGCGGCCAAATCGCCGTATTTCAAATCGGCGGCAAACTGTTCTTTCAAGGCAAAAACCACGGATACAATCACATAGCGCCCTTTGCCCGCCTGCTTAAACAGGCTTTCGCGGTAGGCAAAGCGGCAGTCGGCGTTGGAGAGTTCGACAAATTCGCCGCTTTCTAAATCAAAGCAGCGCACGCTGTGAATCACGTCTTTCACTTCAATGCCGTAAGCGCCGATATTCTGCACCGGCGACGCGCCGACCGTACCCGGAATCAGGCTGAGGTTTTCTAAGCCGCTCAAGCCCAGATTCAGCGTGTGCAAGACAAAATCGTGCCAGATTTCCCCCGCCTGCGCTTCGATATACACGAGGCCGTTTTCCCGCCCGACTTCGCGTATGCCTTTGTTTTCCATATGCACCACCAGCCCCGCATAATCTTCCATCAGCAGGATATTGCTGCCGCCGCCCAGCCACAATACCGTATTGCGGTCAAATTCGGGCAGGTACACGATGTCGCGCAGCTCATCGGCGTGATGGAGCGCAACAAAAGACGCGGCGCGGGCACGGAGGCCGAAGGTGTTGTAGGGGGTTAAATCAATATGGTGTTGCAGTTGCATGGTTGTGCCTTGTTTGGTTTTTCAGACGGCCTTGTCGCATAAGCCATGTAGGGTGGGCAACTTGTTGCCACCGCGTCTTTTGGAAACATGGTGGACAATAAATTACCCACCCTACACATTGGTGTCGTTGTCATACGGATTTTTCAGACGGCCTTTCCTGTCCGCGAACGGCTGCACAGTTCCAAACACCATACCAGCGCCACCGCCGCAATGGTCAGCGACACAATCAGCGCCGTCCAAAAGCCGTAAATGCCCATATCCGCGTGATACGCCAGCCAGTAGCCCGGCAGCAGGCCGCAGCCCCAAAAGGCGACGGCATGAATCACCATCGGCGCTTTGGTGACTTTATAGCCGCGCAGGGCGTAGGAAGCGATACATTGGGTGGCGTCGGCCAGTTGGAACACGGCGGAAAACAGTAATACCGTGGCAGCGATTTGTAAAACTGCCGTATCGTGGGTGTACATCCCCGCCAGCGGGTAGCGTAATGATACCAAAGCCAGCGCGGTAATCACAGCCAAGAGCCAGCCCAGTACCAGCGATACGCCGGAAATATACCGCGCCTGCGCCCCGTCGCGCTGCCCCAGCGCATAGCCCACGCGTATGGTGGCTGCCGAGCCGACGCTTTGCGGAATCATATAGATAATCCCCGTCAGGCTAATCACAACCTGTTGCGCCGCCACATAATCCTCGCCCTGCCGCGCCACCAAAAACACGATAAACGAAAACGCGCTTGCTTCCAAAAAATACGACAGGCCGATGGGTGCGCCGATTTTCCAAATTTGCCCAAACGCCGCGCCGTCAGGTTTGCTGAATTTCGCCATCAACCGATAAGGGCGGAAAAAACGCTGCTTCGCCACATACAGCCACAAAGCCAGCGCGCTGAACCAAAACACCAGCGCCGTTGCCACACCGCAACCCGCGCCGCCCAAAGTAGGCAGGCCGAGTTTGCCGTACACAAACGCATAGTTCAACGGAATATTTAGCAAAAACGCGGCAAAACTTACCAGCATAATCACACGCGGGCGGTTTAAGCTGGAAGCAAAAGCGTGCAAAGCGCGGTACAGCATGGCGGCGGGCATGGCCAGGCTGGTAAACAGCATATATTGCGCCATCATGCCTTCGACCTTGCTGCTCAAATCCAGCCAGTTTTGAAACGGCACAATCACCGCCCACATCAGCAACATGCCGCACACGCCCAAAGCTAGCCCGAACCACATTCCTTGCCGTCCGGTTTCGCCCACTTCGTCCAGTTTCTCCGCACCGTTAAGCTGGGCAATCATCGGGTTGAGCGCGGTCATAATGCCGATAAAGGTAATGTAAATGGTGGAAAACGCGCTGCTGCCCAACGCCACCGCCGCCAAATCTTCCTTACCTGCGCCGCCCGCCATCACCGTATCCACAAAACCAATCCCCACCTGCGCCACCTGCGCCAGCAGCATGGGCACAGCCAAGGCAATCAGGCGGCGGATTTCCTGCTTGAAAATAGGGAAGGAGTGGCGGTTGAGATCGAGCAGCATAAAGAAAACCGAATAGCAGGCAGTAGGAAAAACAGAGGCCGTCGGACGGCAGCGGCAGAGTTTGCCCATACATCGACGGCGCTAAAAGACAAAAAATGAAAACAATCGGGACGATTATAATCGCTTCGGCCATAAACCGATAGGGCAGGCCGTCTGAAAATGGAATTTCTGCGCAGCTAAAACAAAGTTTCTGCGCAGTTTTAAATAAAACAGAGTGTTGGGGCAGCGGGTATTACGGCAAATGCGGCGCAAACCGCCATTCGCCCAAATCCAGCCCCAAATCAAATACATTCAGACGGCCTACCGCCACCCTGACCAACCGCAGGCAAGGATAACCCGCTTTCGCTGTCATGCGCCTTACCTGACGGTTTTTGCCCTCGGTAATTTTAATTTCCATCCAAAAATCCGGCACGGTTTTGCGCTCGCGTATCGGCGGGTTGCGCGGCCACAGCTTGTCCGCCTCTCCGCTCTCCAAAACACGCACTTCGGCCGGACGGGTAATAAAATCGCCCAAATCCACCCCGCGCCGCAAAATATCCAGTTTGGTTTCGTCAGGCACACCTTCAACCTGCGCCCAGTAGGTTTTTTTCTGTTTGAATTTTGGGTCGGCAATCCGTGCCTGCAATTTACCGTTGTCGGTCAGCAAAAGCAGTCCTTCGCTGTCGGTGTCCAGTCGTCCGGCGGGGTAGAAGCCCGGCTGTTGCACATAATCTTTCAGGCAGGCATGCTTTTCATGCGCGGAAAACTGGCAAATCACGCCGTAAGGCTTGTTTAATACAATCAAATCATTCATATCGGCTTGGCTCCCAAAGCTTTCTGTTTTAGCTGTGTCAAAACGGCGTTTCAGACGGCCTTGTTGTTGTCGGCGGTATTGTAGCAGAATGCTGAAACCGCTTTGCCAATATTTTGTCTAAATCAATTCAGCAGTTTAACCACAAAGCTGAAAATCACGCTTGACACAAAATCGGTCGTCCCGTATAGTTTGGTCTTCCTTAGGAGTAATGGCTGAGAGGCTGAAGGCACTTCCCTGCTAAGGAAGCATGTGGGGTCAACCTGCATCGAGGGTTCGAATCCCTCTTACTCCGCCAGTATCAAAACAAAAACCGCTGATGATTCAGCGGGTTTTGTTTTTCTATATTTGTATTTGAAAACACTTACTTAAAGGCCGTCTGAAACCCATTTCAGACGGCCTTTTATTTTTATTGTTATAAAGCGTATCCGGCTTGCCCACGGTAAATCAAAATATGCCATAATGACACGGTATCCGCGTGCATACCGCAGCGGATATGTACAAGAAAAACCGTAAACTACATAGAGAATCATCATGACCCGCAAAGCCACCATTATCTATACCCATACCGACGAAGCCCCCGCTCTGGCGACCGAATCGCTGCTGCCGGTTATCCGCGCGTTTACGCAGTTTGCCGATATTGATGTGCAAACCGCCGATATTTCGCTGGCCGGTCGTATTTTGGCGACCTTCCCCGATTATTTGCGCGAAGAACAGCGCGTACCGGACGCATTGGCCGAATTGGGAGAGCTGGTCAAGCAGCCCGAAGCCAATGTTATCAAGCTGCCGAACATCAGCGCCTCCGTGCCGCAGTTGACTACCGCGATTAAGGAATTGCAGGTCAAAGGCTTTGCCGTACCCGATTTTCCGGTCGACCCGCAGAGCGATGAAGAAAAAGCCGTGCGTGAGCGCTACGACCGTATCAAAGGCAGCGCGGTCAACCCCGTTTTGCGCGAAGGCAACTCCGACCGTCGCGCCCCAAAAGCAGTAAAAAACTTCGCCAAGAAAAATCCGCACAGCATGGGCGCGTGGTCTAAAGATTCGCAAACCCATGTCGCTACCATGACAAGCGGCGATTTCTTCCACAACGAGCAATCCGTAACCGTCCCCGCCGCCACTACGGTATCTATTGTTTTTACTGACAAACAGGGCAATAAAAAAGATTTGCGCAAACCGCTGAATCTGAAAGATGGCGAAATCATCGATGCCACCGTGATGAGCAAAAAAGCGCTGCTGGCGTTTTTGACCGAGCAGGTGCAAGAGGCCAAAGCCAAAGGCCTGCTGTTTTCGCTGCATATGAAAGCCACCATGATGAAGGTGTCCGACCCGATTATCTTCGGTCACGCGGTGAAAGTGTTTTTCGCGCCGGTGTTTGAAAAATTCGGCGCAGAACTGGCTGCGGCGGGCGTGAACGTCAACAACGGTTTCGGTAACCTGCTGGCCAATCTGGATAAATTACCCGCCGACACCCGCGCTGCCGTAGAAGCGGAAATCGCCGCCGTGTATGCCGCCAATCCCGATGTAGCGATGGTGGATTCCGACAAAGGCATTACCAATCTGCATGTGCCCAGCGATGTGATTGTCGATGCCTCCATGCCCGCGATGATCCGCAATTCCGGCCAGATGTGGGACAAAGACGGCAAGCAGCGCGACACCAAAGCGGTGATTCCCGACAGCAGCTATGCCGGTATTTACCAAGCCACCATCGATTTTTGCCGCGAAAACGGCGCATTCGACCCGACCACGATGGGTACTGTGCCCAATGTCGGCCTGATGGCGCAGGCGGCGGAAGAATACGGTTCGCATGACAAAACCTTTGAAATCGAAGCCGACGGTAAAGTGGAAGTGATTGACGGCAGCGGTAAAGTATTGATGGCGCACGATGTCGAGGCAGGCGACATCTGGCGTATGTGCCAAACCAAAGACGCGCCGGTAAAAGACTGGGTACAGCTTGCCGTTAACCGCGCCTGTTTGAGCAATACCCCCGCCGTGTTCTGGCTGGATGAAAACCGTCCGCACGACAAGAGCCTGATTGCCAAAGTGAATCAGTATTTGGCTGAATTGGACACCAATGGTTTGGATATTCGCATTTTGTCGCCGGTAGAAGCCGCCAAGTTCTCGTTACGCCGTCTGAAAGACGGCCAAGACACTATTTCTGTCACCGGCAATGTGTTGCGCGACTACCTTACCGACCTGTTCCCGATTTTGGAATTGGGTACCAGCGCGAAAATGCTGTCTATCGTACCGCTGATGAACGGCGGCGGCATGTTTGAAACCGGCGCGGGCGGTTCGGCGCCGAAGCTGTATCAAGACGCTTTGCAAACCAATCATTTGCGCTGGGATTCCTTGGGTGAATTTTTGGCTTTGGCGGTGTCGTTGGAACATTTGGCGCAGACCACAGGTAATGTTAAGGCGCAAATTTTGGCCGATACGCTGGATGCTGCTACCGAGCAGTTGCTGCTCAATAATAAATCGCCCAAACGCAAACCGGGCGAGTTGGACAACCGAGGCAGCCATTTCTACATCGCCTTGTATTGGGCGCAAGCTTTGGCCGCGCAAGACAAAGATGCCGAATTGCAAGCCAAATTCGCGCCGTTGGCACAGACGTTGGCCGCCAATGAAGCCAGAATCGTGGCCGAACTGTCTGAAGTGCAAGGCAAAGCAGTGGACATTGGAGGCTATTACAGCCCCGATGAAGCCTTGGCCGCTGCCGTAATGCGCCCGAGCGCCACATTGAATGCAGCACTGGCTGCGCTGTAAGGCTGTTTATCTCTTTAGCGATTGAAACCTAGCCTAGGCCGTCTGAACCAAAGTGTTTCAGACGGCCTTCTTGCGTAAATTCTCTCTGCCGATAAGATAATCGGCTATAATAAATGCCATTCTGTCCGACCCATTTTAAGGATAATCATGTCATTACCCCGTTTGTATCCCCATCCGATTATTGCCCGCGAGGGCTGGCCGATTATCGGCGGCGGTTTGGTTGTCAGCCTGCTGGTCAGCATTTGCGGTGGCTGGTGGTCGCTGCCTTTTTGGATTTTTACCGTATTTGCTCTGCAGTTTTTCCGTGATCCGGCGCGGCCGATTCCGCAAGATGAAGACGCGGTGTTGAGTCCGGTGGACGGCCGTATTGTGGTGGTGGAACGCGCCACCGATCCTTACCGCCAAACCGAAGCCTTGAAAATCAGCGTGTTTATGAACGTGTTTAACGTTCATTCGCAAAAATCGCCGGTGGACGGTATGATTAGCAAAATCGAGTACAACAAAGGCAAATTTTTAAACGCCGATTTGGATAAAGCCAGTACCGAAAACGAACGCAATGCAGTGTTGGCGACGACTAAATCCGGCCGCGAGATTACTTTTGTACAAGTAGCCGGTTTGGTGGCACGCCGCATTTTGTGCTATGCCGAAGTCGGCGATAAATTGACACGCGGCGAGCGTTACGGCTTTATCCTCTTCGGTTCGCGTGTGGATGTTTACCTGCCGACAGATGCGCAGGCGCAGGTGGCGATTGGCGATAAAGTGACCGGTGTCAGCACCATTTTGGCACGTCTGCCGCTGGTAGCGCCGGAAGTTGTGGCGCAGCCACAAGCACCGGTAACGCCGGATACAGAGGCGGTTAATGCGCCAACAGAAACATCTGAGCCGTCTGTTGAAGTCAGCCAAGAAGTGATTGAAGCCTCGGCCGAAAAAGTCTTGGCGGCAGTGGAAAAAGAATTTAAGGCTTAAATAACCGCTCGCGATAAAAAAGGTTTTCAGGCCGTCTGAAAACCTTTTTTGCCGTGTAATAGCGAGTATT
Source organism: Neisseria perflava (assembly GCF_024170405.1). Lineage (GTDB taxonomy): Bacteria > Pseudomonadota > Gammaproteobacteria > Burkholderiales > Neisseriaceae > Neisseria > Neisseria perflava_B. The sequence goes on from NZ_JALJYC010000007.1 coordinate 12,750, forward strand.
TTTCAGCCGTCAGCGGCGTAGGTTGGGTTGTCAACCCAACCTACCCGGTTTGATTTCACTTGTTTCACTACATCTCCCTCCACAGGAATCCCCATGAGCAGAGCCACTGTTTTCCACGTTGACAAATCTTTGGAAAAGCCCGAACGCGTGATGTTGGTCGGTGTGATGCTGACCGCCGATTATGCCGGTGCCAACGAAACCCGCGAACGCGCGTTTCAGACGGCCTTGGCGGAGGCGGCGGAGCTTGTGTCGGCGGCGGGCGGCGATTTGGTGTGTACCGAAACCGCCAAGCGCGACAAGGCGCAGACGGCGTATTTTGTCGGTACGGGCAAGGTGGAAGAGCTGGCGGCAGCAGTCAAAGCGTACGACATCAAGTTGGCGGTATTCAACCACGAATTAAGCCCGACGCAGGAGCGCAATTTGGAAAAAGCGCTGCAATGCCGCGTGCTCGACCGCGTGGGGCTGATTTTGGCGATTTTTGCCAAACGCGCCCAGTCGCAAGAAGGCAAATTGCAGGTGGAGCTGGCGCAGCTGTCGCATTTGAGTGGGCGGCTGGTGCGCGGTTACGGCCATATGCAGAGTCAGAAAGGCGGTATTGGTCTGAAAGGACCGGGCGAAACCCAGCTGGAGACCGACCGCCGCCTGATTAACCAAAAAATCACCGCCTTGAAAAAGCAGCTTCAGCAGGTAAAAAAGCAACGCGCTACCCGCCGCAAATCCCGCGAAGGAGGCCGTCTGAAAACCTTTGCTATCGTCGGCTATACCAATGCGGGAAAATCCAGCCTGTTCAATCGCTTAACCAAAGCCGATGTGTTGGCGCAAGACCAATTATTCGCCACGCTTGACACCACCGCCCGCCGCCTGTTTTTGTCACATGAGGCAAGCGTGATTCTGACCGATACCGTTGGTTTCGTGCGCGATTTGCCGCACAAGCTGGTGTCGGCGTTTTCTGCCACGCTGGAAGAAACCGCGCTGGCGGATGTTTTGCTGCATGTGGTGGATGCGTCCAATCCCGATTGCGAACGGCAGATGGACGATGTCAACGTGGTGCTGGAAGAAATCGGTGCGCACGACATTCCGCAACTGGTGGTGTACAACAAAATTGATTTATTGCCGGCAGGCAAGCGTGAGGCGGGAATTTTGCGTGATAACGCGGGCAGGGCGGTGGCGGTCAATATATCGGTAGCCAAAGGTTTGGGCTTGGACGCGCTGCGCGAGGCGATGATTGAGCGGGCTTTGCAATAAATCAGGCAGAGCGGATGAAGAAAGGCCGTCTGAACGCGATATTGTCGGCCAGTTGGCAATATCCGTTCAGACGGCCGAAAACGGCAGTCAGTGCTGACTTTGCATTAAAGATGGGGATAACGTTGTTTGGCGTTGCCTGCGTAATGAGGCAGGTGGTTTAAGCGGCAGTGTGTTTCTTTTTTTGAAATTGCTCGTACACCATCCACACGGCCAGGCTCAGGTAAACGGTGCTGGACAGGATACCGATGACGGCAAAAATAGGCATGATACGGTCAAGCATAATAAACTCCGAAGTGAGAAGTGAATGTAATAAAGTAAGCGGGTAATGTGATTTTGCAGATTTTTCTGCTTGTATTTGGCTTCCGTTGCAGCGGAAAGTGAGGGTAGTATGCAAGCGATTTGCAAACGGGTCAATCAAAAATGTAATAGAATTTTAAAAAAAGTTCCCTTTTTACACTAAAATAATCGGATATTTTTTCAGATAAACGGTATAAATATTGACCGTTTGTTTTTAGATAAGCGGTCATATTTTTGAAATAAATAAAATAATCCGTTTATTATGAAAAATTCATTCATAAATGAATAAATAAGGCATCAAAACGGCTATTTGCAAGAATGAAACACTTCTTGCCGATGAGGATAAAGCGACTGCGCCGATTTGAGATAAACCACTTACGCGGATGATGTCCGCCGGTACCATCATGAAGAAAACCTGTTTCCACTGCGGGCTGGACGTTCCCGAAAACCTCCATTTGCCTGTGATTTACGAAAACGAAGCGCGCGACACTTGCTGCGCCGGTTGTCAGGCTGTGGCACAAAGCATTATTGACGCCGGTTTGGGCAATTATTACAAACAGCGCACCGCCGATGCAGAAAAAGCCGCGCTGCCGCCCGATGAAGTGTTGGCACAGTTGAAATTATATGATTTGCCCGAAGTGCAGGCCGAATTTGTCGAAACGGGTGCGGGCGAGGAAAAAGAGGCGGTATTGATGCTCGGCGGCATTACCTGCGCCGCCTGCGTGTGGCTGATTGAGCAGCAACTATTGCGGCTTCAAGGCGTGAAGCGGGTGGATTTGAACTACACCACCCACCGCGTGCGCGTGGTGTGGGATGACAGCCGCGTGGCGCTGTCGGATATTCTGCTGCGGATTCAATCCAGCGGTTATACTGCCGCGCCGTATGACGCACACAAAGTGGAAGAGCGTTACCAAAAAGAGCGCAAACAGTTTATCGTGCGGCTGGCGGTGGCGGGGATGTGCATGATGCAGACCATGATGTTTGCCATTCCGACTTATTTATATGACGAGGGCGAAATCGAGCCGCTGTATCTGAGTATTTTGCACTGGGGCGCGTTTATTATGGTGCTGCCGGTGGTGTTTTACTGCGCCATTCCGTTTTACAAAGGCGCGTGGCGCGATTTCAAAAACCGCCGCGCCGGTATGGATACGCCGATTGCGCTGGCGATTGTGATGACCTTTGCCGCCGGGGTTTACAGCTTGGCGACCAATGCGGGGCAGGGCATGTATTTCGAGTCCATCGCCATGCTGCTGTTTTTCCTGCTGGGCGGACGCTTTATGGAGCAGATTGCGCGGCGCAAGGCGGGCGATGCGGCGGAGCGGCTGGTGAAACTGGTGCCCGCGTTCTGCCACAAGCTCAATGCTTATCCTGACAGCGAAGCGGCGGAAGAAGCGGCGGTGGTGAAGCTGCAAAGCGGCGATGTGATTCTGGTAAAACCGGGCGAAGTGATACCGGTGGACGGCGTGGTGTTGTCGGGCGAGAGCGAGGTTAACGAAGCCATGCTCACCGGCGAGAGCCTGCCCGTGGCCAAACATACCGATGACAAAGTGACCGCCGGTACGCTCAATACCTCCGGCCCGCTGGTCATCCGCACCGAGCAAACCGGCAGCGGCACGCGCCTGTCGCATATTGTGAAGCTGCTCGACCGCGCTTTGGCGCAAAAGCCGCGCATGGCGGAGCTGGCCGACAAATACGCTTCGCGTTTTGTGGCGGGCGAATTGCTGCTGGCGGTGCCGGTGTTTATCGGTTGGGCGCTGTATGCCGATGTTCAGACGGCCTTATGGATTACCGTGGCGCTCTTGGTGATTACCTGCCCGTGCGCCTTATCCTTGGCCACACCGACCGCGCTGGCCGCGTCCACCGGCATGTTGGCGGGCAGCGGCGTGTTGATTAGCGGCAAGCAGAGCTTGGAAACGCTGGCGCAGATTGACGATGTGGTCTTCGATAAAACGGGTACGCTTACCAAGGGTGAATTGTCCGCCAGCAAAATCATCGGGTTAGACCGTCTGAATCGTGATGACGCGCTGGCCGTGGCGCAGGCATTGGAAGCCCAATCGGAACACCCGATTGCGCAAGCCATTTTACGCTGTCCGCTTTCAGACGGCCTCTTGCCGGATATTCAGACCGCGCAGCGCGTTAACCGCGTCGGCCACGGCGTTAGCGCGAATATTACCCTAAACGGCGAAAGCCTGATTTGGGCATTGGGACACGCGGATTTTGTTGCCGAAATTGCGGGCAAACTGCCGGAAAATCTCAATATCGAACACAGCGGCAGCATGGTGTTCCTCGGCAACCAACAGGGTTTTCAGACGGCCTTTTTGCTGGAAGACGACATTAAAGACGGCACGGCTGCGATGGTGGCCGAGTTGAAAGCGCAGGGCTTGACGCTGCATGTGTTGAGCGGCGACCGCCGCGCTGCCGTCGAACATCTGTCCGCCATGCTGGGTTTGGATGCCTACCGCGCCGAGGCCACGCCCGAAGACAAGCTGGATTATGTGAAAAACCTGCAAGCTCAGGGGCGCAAAGTGTTGATGGTCGGCGACGGCATTAATGACGCGCCGGTGTTGGTGCAGGCCGATGTTTCGGCAGCCGTGGCCGGCGGCGCGGACGTGGCGCGCGACGGCGCGGATGTAGTGTTGCTGGGCGACGATATGCGCGTGCTGCCGCTGATGGTGCGCCAAGCCCGCCGCACGCGCCGGATTATCCAGCAAAATTTAAGTTGGGCCAGCGCCTACAACCTGATTGCCGTGCCGCTGGCGGTGTTCGGCTTGGTTACGCCGTGGATAGCCGCGCTGGGCATGAGCTTGAGCTCGTTGGTGGTATTGGGGAATGCATTGAGATTGTTGAAACGTAAAAACTAGCGCCATAAACCGTAAGGCCGTCTGAAATCGGAATAGGATTTCAGACGGCCTTAACTATTTGAGCCTTTAGGCATAATTTATCAAGCGAACGCGGCTACACCTGCCGCCAGCAGCTTTCAAACATCAAATCGCGCAGCCATTTGTGCGCCGGATTACGGTGGGTGCGCTCGTGCCAGGCGAGGGCTTTGGTGAAGCCGGGAATGGCAACCGGCGGTGCAAACGTGGTAATGCCGCTCTGCTTGGCCACCAGGAGGTAGGGGACGACGGCGCACAAATCGCTGTCGCGCAAAATGTCCGGCAGAATTAAAAAGCTTTGTACCGACAGGCTGACGCGGCGACTGACGCCGTTGGCAGCGAGCATGCGGTCGGCAATGCCGGAAAAACCGCTGCCGGTAGGCGACACCAGCGCATGCTCGAGTGCACAAAATTTCGCCAAATCGGGGGTGCCGTCGGCTAATGCGGGATGGTCACTGCGCAGGGCGCAAACATAATGCTCGTCAAATAGTGAGCGTACATGCAAACCGTCGGGCGCCTGCTCGGGCGTGGTCAGAGCGAAATCCAAAGTACCGCGCTCTAAATCATCGTACATGGTGCGCTCGTTTAAGAGGGTAATCGCCACTTGAATATTGGGCGCTTGTCGGCGCAGGGCGGCGAGAAAAGGCGCGGCTACGGTGCGCATGGCGTAATCCGTGCCGGCGATGGCGATTTTCAGCTCGGCTTCGCTAGGATGAAATTCGGGCTCGCGCAACAGGGCATCGGCCTGCTCCAGAATCTGCTTCACCGGCGAAGCCAGCGCTTTGGCGCGGTCGGTGGGCAGAATGCCGTGTTGGGTGCGGATAAACAGCGGATCGCCGAAACTGTCGCGCAAACGGGTCAGCATGCCGCTCATGGCGGGCTGGGAGACGGATAGCTTTTCGGCGGCGCGGGTCACACTGCGCTCGTCCAATAAGGCGTTAAGCGCTTTGAGCAGGTTTAAATCAAGGGTCTTGACGGTGTGCATGGCGGTGTTTTGCAACGGTTAGGCCGTCTGAAAACGAAGGATGGCAAATTGCGGTTGTGGTTTTCAGACGGCCTTTGACATTTATCGGGTAGGGTTGTGACGGCTTGTCTTGCCGCGTCAGGAATAAGGGCTAAGCGGGCGGTTTGTCCAACATGGTTTTCAAGGCTTCCCATGCCTGCGGCAGGGCGGTAAAGCCGTCTGAAGCCATCAGATGGCCGCCTTTGGGAATATGGGTTACGGGGCTGTGCAGGCGTTCGGCCATACTCAAGGTCAAAGCGGGCGGCACATGGGTATCGTTGTCGGATACCAGACAATGCTTGGGCATACGGATGGCGTTGAGCACATCAAAATCGGGCTGCGAGGCGCGGATATAGTCGTCAAGCTTGGGCAGCGGCGGCAGCGGGTCGGCAAAACCGGCCGCCAATACCAAACCGCCGACGGCTTCGGGCTGTTGGCGGCTGAGAAAATGCAGCAGGGTAATGCAGCCTAAGCTGTGGCCGACCAAAAAGGTGTCGCCATCGGGCTTGCCGATGTACCGGTCAAGGGCAAACTGCCAAGCCTGCGCGGTCGGCTGTTCGGGATGGGGCATAGCAAGAGCCTCGGCTTGGACACCATGGGCGCGGCATTACCCGACCAGCCAGTCAAACCAGTTGCCGTGCGGATTGCCTTCAAAACCGTGAACGATAAAAACGTGTTTGCTCATCTCGGCCTCCTTTGTTTGAACGCGGCAGGTCGTTGACCCGCTGTGATTTGTTTTGCTCTCAATGCCGTGCCGTTGCACCGCTATCGGCAGGATTCAAATGCTTTTTCAGACGGCCTCTGCCATAAGGGAAAACGCGTGTGTACTTATGGTACACACGCTATGCCCGATATTGTATGATGTTTTTTAGAAATAACCCGCTTTTTTACGCTCTTCCATCGCCGCTTCGGAAACGCGGTCGTCCATACGGGTGGCACTGCGTTCGGAAATAGTGGCGGCGGCGGTTTCGGCGATGATGTCTTCCGGCGTGGCGGCGGTACTGGCCACGGGGCAGGTGCAGGAAATGTCGCCGACGGTACGGAAGCGTACGTCGCGGATTTCGGAAACATCGCCCTCGCGTTTCGGGGTCAGCGGGGTCACGGGTACCAACAGGCCGTTGCGCTCAACCACTTCGCGTTTGTGGGTATAGTAAATCGGCGGCAGCGCCAGTTTTTCACGGGCGATGTATTGCCAAATGTCCAGCTCGGTCCAGTTGGAAATTGGGAACACGCGCATGTTTTCGCCTTGGAATAAGCGGGTGTTATACAGCGACCATAATTCCGGACGTTGGTTTTTCGGATCCCATTGGCCGAATTCGTCGCGGAAGGAGAAAATACGCTCTTTTGCGCGCGCTTTTTCCTCATCGCGGCGCGCACCACCCATCAATGCGTCAAAGCCTTGTTCTTCAATGGTTTCCACCAAAGTGACCGCCTGCGCCGCATTGCGCGAATCGGTTTCGCGGCGCAAGACGACCGTGCCCCGGCGGATGGATTCTTCCATGCTGCCGACCACCAGCTGAACGCCGGTACGCGCCACGGTTTCGTCGCGGAATTGGATGACTTCGGGATAGTTGTGGCCGGTATCGACGTGCAACAATTTAAACGGCAGGTGCAGCGGACGGCCTTCGATTTGGAAGGCTTTGACCGCCAGCGACAGCAGCACCACCGAATCCTTGCCGCCGGAAAACAGCAGCGCGGGATTTTTCGCTTCGGCGATGACTTCGCGGATGATGTAGATGGATTCGGCTTCCAGCCAGTCGAGGTGGTGGTTTTGGATAGACATGTTTTTCTCTTCGGCAAGTGATTCGATAATGCCTGCTACTTTAAACAGGCCGTCTGAAAAAGGGAAAGAATGGTTTGTTTGTTGTTAAGATGATTTTGTTATATTAGGAAAATGCCGTCTGAAAACAAACGGTTTTCAGACGGCATTGCCCACCTTGAATTTGCCTGTAAAAAAACGCATAATAACGCCCTAATTTTAAGAGAAAATTGCGGAAAAATCATGAATACCGACCAAATCGAAGTGCTGTTCAAACTGCCGGAGCAGGAAGAAAACGTCTTTGCTGAGTTTATCAAACGCCAGCGGGATTTATTGATTTCAAGTCCGAAAGAAACTGCCAAAAAAGCCACCGAGCACAATCAAAAGCAAATTGACGGCTTATTGAAAGCGCAAAAGATTTCCGAAGCGGTTTTATGTTTGCGTGAATTTGCCTACGAGGAATTTTTAAAGGAAGAAGCCGTGTTTAACGGCGTGGTTTTAAAAGAAATCAGTAAGCAGTTTGATACGCCGAATAAAATTATTACCGATTTGAGCAGCCATCTGTTTGAATTAAATCTGAAATCCAAAGCTGATTTTACCGCACGGCTGATTGAAGTATTCGGCAGCTATGCAGGGGCAATCAGCCCCTATATTTATCAGCTCTGCTTAAGCAATACCCAATCCCGCCGCTCCCGAGCGGGCAAGGTGTTTGAAGGTATTATCTATTTTCTCTACGAGCATTACGGCTATCCTTTCAATTCGCAAGCCCAAGTGGGGCGCAAAACCTTTGCCGATTTGGGGCTGGGCAAGATTGTCGATTCCGTCTTGCCGAGTATGGCAGCTTTTAACGAACGGCGCGACAAAACCATTATCGGATCGATGAAAACCACGCTGCGCGAGCGTTGGCAGGAAGTGGTGGAAGAAGTCAGCCGTTCCAATATTCCGAGCATTTATTTATTGACGGTGGACAACGATATTTCCGAAAGCAAAGCGGTGCAGATGGGCAACCATAATATCGTACTGGTGGTATTGGACAGCGTAAAGCAGCAGCCACACCTGAAAAACAAACGCAGTATTATCAATTTTGAAAATTATTTTTTGGACGAAATTCCCAACGTAATGAAATATTGGAACGCATAATGTTGAAAATTATAGATTTATTTGCAGGTATCGGCGGCATCCGTTTGGGATTTGAGCAAGCCTTTGACGGTGTGGACTGCGTGTTTACCTCCGAAATCGACAAATATGCGGTGCAAACCTATCAGGCAAATTTCGGGGCAGCCCCCGTGTTCGGCGACATTACCCAAATCGATGAAAAAGACATTCCCGACCACGATGTTTTATTGGCGGGCTTTCCTTGCCAGCCGTTCTCTCAAGCAGGCTTGAAAAAAGGCTTCAGCGATACCCGTGGTACGCTGTTTTTTGATATTGAACGGATTTTGCTGGAAAAACGTCCGCAAGCCTTTTTGCTGGAAAACGTCAAGCAGCTCAAAGGACACGACCGGGGCAGAACCTTGCAGGTCATTCTCGACCACTTGGATCAAGCCGGCTATAAAGTTTGGTATGACGTGCTCAAAGCGAGGGACTTTGGCGCACCGCAAAACCGCGAACGCATTTATCTGGTGGGATTTTTAGACCACAGCGTCGATTTTTGTTTTCCCGAGCCTTCGGGCATTGATACCCGGGTGGGCGATATTTTGGAAAGCGATGTTGCCGACAAGTACACCATTTCCGACAAATTGTGGGCGGGACACCAACGCCGCAAGGAAACCAACAAGCAGAACGGCAAAGGCTTCGGTTACGGCTTATTCAATGCCGAATCCGCTTACACCAACACCATTTCCGCCCGTTATTACAAAGACGGCAGCGAAATTCTGATTGAGCAGGCGGGTAAAAATCCGCGAAAAATCACGCCGCGCGAAGCCTCCCGCTTGCAAGGCTTTCCGCAGGATTACAAAATTCCTGTTTCTGATGCCCAAGCCTACCGCCAATTCGGCAATTCGGTATGTGTTCCCGTTATCCGTGCCATTGCCGGTCAGATGAAGGCGGCAATGCAACGGGCAGAAAGTGCGGTCAAAAATCAAAAAGTTTCCGAGCAGTGCAAGCCTGTTATCATCTCGCCGCATAGCCGACAAGAAAAGCAGTTTGAAATGCGGTTTTAGCTTGTAATTGAAATAGGGATAACAAAAATGCCTACAAATACACAATCTCGCCTGTTTTCCCTTTGCTCTCTTCGCTTGCCCACCAGACAAACTGCGGCAAGACATCTTCATAATCTTTGCGTTCGCTTTTGGATTCGCCCGGGTGGGATTTGATACGCTGCGGCGAGTTGATGGCGCCGGGCACCAAGACGTTGGCACGCAGGTTGGGGAAGCGTTCCCACTCGTCGGCAGCGACTTTGCACAGGTAGTTGAGCGCGGCTTTGGAAGCGCCGAAACCGCCCCAGTAGGCTTGCGGCGTTTCGCCGTGGCTTTCGCCGACGAAAATCACGGAGGCGTCGGGCGATTCTTTCAGGAGCGGGAACATGGCGCGGGTCAGTCCCATCGGGGCGACGGTGTTGATGCGGTAGAGTTTGACCCAGTCGGCCACGGTTTGGAAATCCAGCGGCGAGAGGGCGTTGAAGTAGCTGGCGCAGTGGACAATGCCGTCCAAGCGGCCTTGCGTGGCTTCGGCGATGGTGGCGGCGAATTGGTCGAACTCTTTGTCTTCGGCGGTCAGGAGGTCGAAGCAGATGGCAAAGGGTTCGGGACAGCCTTCGGCAACAATCGCGTCATAGACTTTTTCCAGGCGTTTTTGGTGGCGGGCAACCAAGACGACGGTAGCACCGGCGGCGGCGTAGGCTTTGGCAACCTGTTCGCCCAAGCCTTGCGACGCGCCGGTGACCATGATGATTTTGTTTTGCAGTGAAGACATGGATTTTCCCTTTGGGGTAACAGCCGGTTGGGGCGGCTTGGGGTAGGTTGGGTCTTGACCCAACATTTTAATAAAGTACCTTGTTGGGTCAAGACCCAACCTACATGAAATTTTCAGACGGCCTTTAAGTCATTCAAGCACACATCTGCCGCCGCGATTCCCGATTGTACCGCAGCTTCCAGCGTGGCGGGATAGCGCGGGTGCAGGTAGTCGCCGATGGGGTAAATACGGCGGTGGTGCAGCCAGGCCGAATCGGGCGGGGTGCGGCCGACGGTAGCGGCGGCGGTGGCGCGTTTTTCGGTAATGACCTGCGCGGCAACGGGGCTGCCTATATCGGGGCAGACGCGCAACACATCGGCGTGTACCCGTGCCGCCCATTCGTCATTTTTTAACGTGCCGATACGGTCGGAAAGGCTGATGACGGCGGCGATTTCGTTGGCGCTCAGGCCGAGTGCGCCGCGCTGTATCAGCCATTGCGCCGTGCCATCGGAAAAGCCGGTCATGGGGGCGGGCAGGGGAACGGCTTGGGCGTAACGCAGATAAACGGTGGTAATGGCGTGGTAATCCATTGCGGCGTAGACCGTCTGAATCTGCGCAGGGGTGTCGGGCGGCAGCAGCGCGGCGGCGTGGTAGGGGGCAACGGCTAAAATGACCGCGTCAAAAGCGGTGCCGTCGGCCTGCACGCGGCCGTCGGGCAGCGTGATAAGCTGCGGCACGCGCGTTTCCATATGGATGCTTGCGCCGTGCCGCGCCAAAAATTGCAGCGCAGGTTCGGCGGCGATTTTGCCCAAATCCTGTTTGGGAATCAGATAATCGCTGCCTGCCTTGTCTGCCCACACGCCGTCTTGCAACACGTTGCACAAGGTGTTCAGGCTGGCGGCTTCCAGCGGGGTGTTGAGCGCGCCCCACACCAGCGGCTGCCAAAATTCCAGGGCGAGTTTGCGCGGCACGCTGCGCTGTTGCAACCATTTTCCGACGGCGATGTCGGGGCGGTGTTTTTGATGACGGCGTTGCAGCGCGGCCATATCGTGCAGGAGCTTGAATTTGAGTGCGCCGGAGAGGTTTTTGGCACGCAGCAAACCGGCGGCGATGTGCCACGGCGAAGGCAGGGAGGCCGTCTGAAATTGCAGGCCGTCGTGCAGATACCATTGCAGCGGCAGGCGCAAAAAAGCGTCTTGTTCGTTGACACCGATATGCGAGAGCAGCGACAACACGCCGTGGTACGCGCCGATACAGATATGCTGGCCGTTGTCGAGAAAGCTGAAACCGTGGCCGCTGCCGCCGAAGGTGCGCGCGCGCCCGCCCGCCTGCCGCCCCGCTTCAAACAGGGTGACATCGGCGCGGCGCACCAGCTGCACGGCGGCGGAAAGACCGGCCCAGCCTGCGCCAATCACGGCGATTTTGGGGCGGGGGGAGTGGGTGTTCATTTTATTATCGGCTTTCAATGTTTTTCAGACGGCCTGTTGGGTTTGATATAGCAGGCTAGGGTATGCAAATGGGTAACTTGGGTTGTAAACCCAACATTGCCTAGGTTTTCGTTGGGATTTTATCCCAACCTACGCGGGATAACGGTGCTTATACTATGCAACTTTTTACGGCTTAAACCCGAACAGCCATGTTTTCAGCGCAATGCGTTTTTTGCGCGGCGAAGGAATGGCGATTTTGTAGCGCAACACGTTTTGTGCACCGTCGCGCTCGATTTCGTTTAAGAGGGCGTAATAAATTGCCGCTATCACCAGCCCGACTTTCTGCGCTTTTTTGTCGGCAGCGGGCAGGAGGGCGACGGCTTCGCGGTAGGTTTCACGGGCGCGTTGGATTTGGAAGGCCATCAGCGCGGCAAATTCCGGCGTGGGCGTGTAGCGCAAAATGGTGGCGGCCGGCACGTCAAACTGCTGTAAATCTTCTAGCGGCAGGTAAATGCGCCCGTTGCGCGCGTCTTCGCCGACATCGCGGATGATGTTGGTCAGTTGTAGCGCCAAGCCCATTTTGTCGGCATAATCCAGCGTTTGCGGGTTGCTAAAACCCAAAATCCGCGCAATCAGGCAGCCGACCGCACCGGCCACGCGGCGGCAATACAATTTTAAATCATCAAAACGCTGGTAACGCGCCTGCTGCAAGTCCATCTGCATACCGTCTATCAGCTCTTCTAGTTCGCTTTTGGGCAGGCCGAACTGCGGTGCAATGGTTTTTAAGGCCTGTTGCACGGGATGTTCCGGCGTTTCACCGTTAAACACTTTGGCCAAATCGCCGCGCCACCAGTTGAGCGTGGTTTGCGCCACATGCGGGTCGGAGCAGTCATCGACAATGTCGTCCAACTCGCGGCAGTAGGCATACAACACCGTGACTGCATCGCGCTGCTTCTCGGGCAGAAAGCGGAAGCCGGAGAGGAAACTGGAATGGCTCTCTATGGCTTTTTGGCGGCAGTAGTCTAGGGCTTGCACGGCGGTTCCTGAAAGATGGTTTTTATCTGCGGATTGTAACGGCAAATGCGGCGGATAACAAATATTAACGGATTTTCAGACGGCATTTGCGGCGCTCAAAGGCCGTCTGAAAACGGCCGATTGAGATTGGCTATTATTTCCTACTAATCCACTCAACTATCCGCATGAAATCTGTTAGAATAGCGGCCAACGAATAAAATCAAACCAAAAGGCACACAATCATGGCACTTTTGCAAATTTCCGAACCCGGCATGTCCGCCGCGCCGCACCAACACCGCCTTGCCGTCGGCATTGATTTGGGTACGACCAACAGTCTGGTGGCGACAGTCAAAAGCGGCAGCGCAGTCTGTCTGCCCGATGAAGCGGGGCGTAAAACGCTGCCCTCGGTAGTGCGCTATGCGCCGGACGGGGCGGTGGAAGTCGGCTATGCCGCGTTGAAAGCGCAGAAAGCCGACCCGATTAACACCATCAGTTCGGCCAAGCGCTTGATTGGGCGGACTTTGTCTGATTTGCAGCAAGACAGCCATTATCTGCCCTACCGTTTCGGCGATAACGGGCGCGTGATTGAGCTGAACACGCGCCAAGGCGTGAAAACGCCGATTGAAGTGTCGGCGGAAGTGTTGAAAACCTTGAAAGCGCGTGCCGAAGAGAGCTTGGGCGGTGCGCTGACCGGTGCGGTGATTACTGTACCCGCTTATTTTGATGACGCGCAGCGCCAAGCCACCAAAGACGCGGCGCGTCTGGCCGGCTTGAACGTATTGCGCCTCTTAAACGAGCCGACTGCGGCGGCGATTGCCTACGGCTTGGACAACGGCTCGGAAGGCACGTTTGTGGTGTACGATTTGGGCGGCGGTACGTTTGACGTATCCGTGTTGCAGCTGACTCGCGGGCTGTTCCAAGTCAAAGCCACCGGCGGCAACAGCGCTTTGGGCGGCGACGATTTTGACCACCGCCTGTTTTGCTGGCTGCTGGAGCAAAACGGCCTGTCGCAGCTCAACGAGCAGGACAGCCAATTATTGCTGGCGCAAACCCGCGCCGCCAAAGAAGCGCTGACGGCGGCGGAACGCGCTACTGTTCACGCCACGCTTTCAGACGGCCGCGCGATTCAAACCGACATCACGCGTCAAGAGTTTCATAATCTGACTTGGCATTTGGTGCAAAAAACCATTGAGCCGGTGAAGCAGGCGCTGAAAGACGCGGGCGTGACCAAAGGCGAGATTAAAGGCGTGATTATGGTCGGCGGCTCGACCCGTATGCTGCATGTGCAGCAGGCGGTGGGTTCGTTTTTCGGGCAAACGCCGCTAAACAACCTTAATCCCGACGAAGTCGTCGCGCTCGGCGCAGCGATTCAGGCCAATGTATTGGCGGGCAACAAAGCCGACGACGATTGGCTGCTGCTGGATGTTACGCCGCTGTCGCTGGGCTTGGAAACCTACGGCGGCTTGGCGGAAAAAATCATTCCGCGTAATTCCACCCTGCCGACCGCGCGTGCGCAAGACTTTACCACTTTTAAAGATGGCCAGACTGCGATGACCATTCATGTGGTGCAGGGCGAGCGCGAGCTGGTGTCCAATTGCCGCAGCTTGGCGAAATTTACCCTGCGCGGTATTCCGCCGATGGTGGCGGGCGCGGCGCGTATCCGTGTGACCTTCCAAGTGGATGCCGACGGTTTGTTGTCGGTGTCGGCGCAAGAGCAGTCTACCGGCGTGCAGGCGCAAATCGAAGTCAAACCGTCTTACGGCTTGGACGACGACACTATCACGCAAATGCTTAAAGACAGCATGAGCAATGCCGCCGAAGACATGGCCGCCCGCGCCCGCGCCGAAGCGGTGGTAGAGGCCGAAAGCCTGGTGGCCGCCGTGGAAGCGGCCTTGGATTTGGACGGTGATTTGCTCACCGACGACGAAGCCGCCGCCATCCGCACCGATATTACCGCTTTGAAAACGCAGATGGACAGCGGCAGCGCCGAAACCGTCCGCGCAGCCACCACCGCCCTCAGCCATTCTACCGACCCTTTCGCCGCCAAACGCATGAACCGCAATATCCAGCGCGCGCTGATGGGGCAGAGTGTGGACAGTATTTGAATTTAGTAGGGTGGGTCTTGACCCGCCATCAGCCTAAAACAGCCTGAATAGCCGTGTTATGGTGGTGGGTTAAAACCCACCCTACGGCTAAGCAATATGCCGTCTGAAAACAGAAAGCCTTTATGCAATCCTTAAGTCAAGATTTATACCAGCAAATCAACGTATTGTGCGAACAAGGCGATGAATTGGCTGATGAAGGTCAGTTTAATGAAGCTTTAACGCGATACAAAGCCGCATGGAAGCTGCTGCCCGAGCCGAAAGAACAATGGGAAGCGGCCACATGGATTTTGGTGGCGATGGCGGACGCCCATTTTTTAAACGGCAAATACCGGGCTGCCGTAAAAGATTTGACTACTGCTTTAGCCAGTATCCATGCAGTGGATAATCCGTTTATCTATCTGCGCTTGGGGCAAAGCCGCTTTGAATTGGGTGAAGCCGCCGCCGCGCTGGAAGCCTTGCAAACCGCTTATGAATTGGGCGATGAGGAATTGTGGGAAGGCGAGGACGAAAAATATTTACGTTTTGTCGCCGCGTAAACCGCGCAGTAAACACCCAAGCATAGATATACCTTGGCGTATCTATGCTGTTTCATTTCAGACGGCCTTAAAACTTCATCAGGCCGTCTGAAAACAAAAAAACTTTATAAACAACTTTATTCGCAAAGAGAACACACATGCCGAAAATCACCGTATTGCCCCACGAAACCCTGTGCCCGCAAGGTGCGGTCATCGAAAACGCGCCGCAAGGCGAAACCGTTTTGGACGTTTTGCTCGACCACGACATCGAAGTGGATCACGCCTGCGAAAAATCCTGCGCCTGCACCACCTGCCACGTGGTTATCCGCAAGGGTTTCGACAGCATGGAAGAACCTACCGAATTGGAAGAAGACTTGCTCGATCAGGCTTGGGGCTTGGAACCCGAATCGCGTCTGAGCTGTCAGGCTGTTGTTGCCGATGAAGATTTGGTGGTGGAAATTCCGAAATACACCATCAACCACGCGCGCGAACACGGTTAAAGATAAAAGGCCGTCTGAATTTTTCAGACGGCCTCAACCGCCTAAAACAACACAAAGGAACACAATATGAAATGGACAGATACCCAACGCATCGCCGAAGAATTATATGATTTGCACGGCGACGACATCGACCCGAAAACCGTGCGCTTTACCCATTTGCGCGATTTGATTATGGCCTTGCCCGATTTTGACGACGACCCCGCCCGCTGCGGCGAGCGCATTCTCGAAGCGGTGCAGCAGGCTTGGATTGAAGAGACGGAGTAACAAGCGTCGGCGGCATTTTGCCGTTGCCCCAAGCAGGCGTATA
This sequence comes from Neisseria perflava, assembly GCF_024170405.1. Classification (GTDB taxonomy): domain Bacteria; phylum Pseudomonadota; class Gammaproteobacteria; order Burkholderiales; family Neisseriaceae; genus Neisseria; species Neisseria perflava_B. The sequence continues at coordinate 28,690 of NZ_JALJYC010000007.1, forward strand.
ATCCGGTTTGTTAATATGTTCAGACGGCCTTATCTCAACGCATATTGAGGCCGTCTGAAATTTTTATAGGATTACCAATCATGCAAATCATTCATACCATTAGAGAATTACGCGAGTGGCGCAAAACGGCGGGTAGAGTGGCGTTTGTGCCGACCATGGGCAATCTGCACGAAGGCCATCTGGCTTTGGTGCGCGAGGCGAAAAAACGCGCTGATAATGTTGTGGTCAGCATTTTTGTCAACCGCCTGCAATTCGGGCAGGGCGAGGATTTCGACCAATATCCGCGCACTTTGCAACAGGACGCAGACAAGCTGGCGGCCGAAGGCGTGGCCGCGGTGTTTGCGCCGGACGAAAAAGAGCTGTATCCGCATGTCGAGCAGCGTTTCAACGTCGAGCCGCCGCATTTGCAAAACGAATTGTGCGGCAAATTTCGCCCGGGACATTTTCGCGGCGTGGCTACGGTGGTAACGAAATTGTTTAATATCGTGCAGCCGGACGTGGCCTGTTTCGGTAAAAAAGATTATCAGCAGCTAGCGATTATCAAGGGTTTCGTGGAAGATTTGAACTTCAACATCGAAATCGTGCCGGTCAATACCGGCCGCGCAGCCGACGGTTTGGCCTTGTCGAGCCGCAACCAATATTTGAGCGAAGCCGAACGCGCCGAAGCGCCGCACCTGTACCGCGAATTGCAGGCGGTGGCCGAGGCGGTAAAAAGCGGAAATTTGGATTATGCGGGCTTGGAGCAACGCGCCGTTGCCAACCTAACCGCCGCCGGTTGGCAGGTGGATTATGTCGAAATCCGCCACGCTGAAGATTTGGCGGTGGCGCGTGCCGGCGATAAGGCACTGGTGGTGTTGGCTGCCGCCCGTTTGGGCACTACCCGCCTGATTGACAATCTGGAAATTTCGCTGGCTTAACGGGTTTAAAATCATGGCAAATAGCGCCTTTGATTTCAGGCGCGGATAGCCGTTTCCCAAATAAATCAAGGATAAGGCCGTCTGAACGCATCCGCCGCGTTCAGACGGCCTTTTATACTTTTTTGAATCAAGCATAGAAGCAAGCATTCTTTGTGTTTGCGCCGCATATCCTTTAGAATGCGGCTCTTATACCTACCCTAAAAGTCAGGAAGTTTCTTATGTTGAAAAAATTCGTATTGGGCGGCGTGGCCGCATTGGTATTGGCCGCTTGCGGCGGCAACGAAGGCGGTTCGGCTGAGCACAATGCGGCTTCCGCGCCGGCAGAGCAGTCTGCAACCGGCTCCCTGATTGAACGCATCAACAATAAAGGTACGATTACCGTCGGCACGGAAGGTACTTACGCGCCGTTTACCTATCACGACCAATCAGGCAAACTGACCGGCTACGATGTAGAAGTGACCCGCGCCGTGGCTGACAAATTGGGCATTAAGGTTGATTTCAAAGAAACCCAATGGGATTCGATGATGGCAGGTTTGAAAGCCGGCCGTTTTGATGTGGTGGCCAACCAAGTCGGCCTGACCAGCCCGGAGCGTAAAGCGACATTCGACAAATCCGAGCCGTATAGCTGGAGCGGCGCGGTATTGGTGGCGCGTAACGACAGCAACATCAAAGACATTAAAGACATCGCCGGTGTGAAAGCGGCGCAGTCGTTAACCAGCAACTACGGCGAAAAAGCCAAAGAAGCAAAAGCCGAAATCGTGCCGGTGGACGGTTTGGCGCAATCGTTGACCGTGATTGAGCAAAAACGCGCCGATGTGACGCTCAACGACGAATTGGCAGTATTGGATTATCTGAAAAAAAATCCGAATGCCGGCGTGAAAATCGTATGGTATGCGCCGTCTGAAGAAAAAGTCGGTTCCGGCCTGATTGTGAATAAAGGCAATGATGAGGCGGTGGCAAAATTCAGCGCGGCGATTAATGAATTGAAAGCCGACGGTACGCTGAAAAAATTGGGCGAACAATTCTTCGGGAAAGACATCAGTGTTCAGTAATTTTCTGGCATCCTTGCCGTTCATGACCGATACCCGCGCTGAGTTGGTCATCAGCGCGTTTTGGCCGATGGTGAAGGCCGGATTTTTGGTATCGGTGCCGCTGGCGGTGGCTTCTTTTGTCATCGGCATGATTATTGCCGTGGCGGTGGCGGTCATCCGCGTGATGCCGTCGGGCGGTTGGCTGCACAAAATCCTGTCTTTGGTGGCGAAAGTGTATATTTCCGCCATTCGCGGCACGCCCATGCTGGTGCAGATTTCCATCGTGTTTTACGGTCTGCCTGCGGTTGGGATTTATATCGACCCGATTCCCGCCGCCATTATCGGCTTTTCGCTCAATGTCGGCGCCTATGCGTCGGAAACCATACGCGCAGCAATTTTGTCCGTACCGAAAGGGCAGTGGGAGGCCGGTTTTTCCATCGGCATGACTTATATGCAGACTTTCCGCCGCATTATCGCGCCGCAGGCATTTCGCGTATCCGTGCCGCCTCTGAGCAACGAGTTTATCGGCCTGTTTAAAAATACCTCGCTGGCATCGGTGGTAACGGTGACCGAGCTTTTCCGCGTGGCGATGGAAGTGGCCAACCGAGCCTATGATTTTCTGCCGGTATATATCGAGGCCGGTTTGGTGTATTGGTGTTTCTGCTGGGTATTGTTTTATGCGCAGGCGAAATTAGAACAACGCTTCGACCGTTATGTGGCCAAGTAAGGAGAAAGCATGATTAAAATCCGCAATATCCACAAAACCTTCGGCAACAATACCATTTTGCGCGGCATTGATTTGGATGTGAACAAAGGCCAGGTGGTAGTGATTTTGGGGCCGTCCGGCTCGGGTAAAACTACATTTCTGCGTTGTTTGAACGCTTTGGAAATGCCGGAACAGGGGCAAATCGAATTTGATGGCGCTAAACATTTAAAAATTGATTTTGCTAAAAAACCGGGCAAGGCTGATATTCTCGCGCTGCGCCGCAAATCCGGCATGGTGTTTCAGCAATACAACCTGTTTCCGCATAAAACCGCGTTGGAAAACGTGATGGAAGGGTCGGTGGCGGTTCAGGGTAAGCCGGTGGCCGAGGCCAAGGCGCAGGCGCAGGCATTGCTGGAAAAAGTCGGTTTGGGCGATAAGGCCGATTTGTATCCCTTCCAGCTTTCCGGCGGCCAGCAGCAACGTGTCGGCATTGCCCGCGCCTTGGCGATTCAGCCTGAATTGTTGTTGTTCGATGAACCGACTTCCGCGCTCGACCCCGAGTTGGTTCAGGATGTATTGGACACCATGAAAGGCTTGGCGCAAGACGGCTGGACGATGATTGTCGTGACCCACGAGATTAAATTTGCCATGGAAGTGGCAGATATGGTGGTGGTGATGGACGGCGGTGTGATTGTCGAACAGGGCGCACCGCAAGTCTTGTTTGACAATCCGCAACACGAGCGCACCAAACGCTTCTTGCAACAGATTCGGGCGAAGTAACGATAGGCTGTCTGAAAAATAAACTAATCTGTTTATTTTTCAGACGGCCTTTTGTATGGATTAGTTATTATGCAACATAATTGTATATAAAGCTTATTCATATGAACGTAATTCATTTATACTGAAACAACTCGGCGCATGCCGACACTTACCTAACGGAGATTGATTATGAGCAAAACCCTGCCTTTGCGTGCCGATACCGTCGGCAGTTATCTGCGTACCGCCAACCTGAAACAAGCCCGCGCTGATTTTGCCGCCGGTAAAATCAACCGCGACGAGCTGACCCGCGTCGAAGACCAAGAAATCGCCAAATTGGTGGATGACCAACTGGCCGCCGGTTTGCAAGTCTTGACCGACGGCGAATTCCGCCGTTCTTGGTGGCACATCGACTTTTTGGAAAACCTCAACGGTATCGAAGGTTTTATCCCCGAGCAGGCTTATGCCTTTAAAGGCGCCGAAGTGCGCAAATACAATACCCGCTGCAACGGTAAAGTGTCTTGGAACGAAAACCATCCTTTCATTGCGCATTACAAAGCGCTGGAAAAAATCGTGAACTGCCGAGGCATTGTCAAATACACCATCCCCAGCCCCAATCAACTGATGTATCCGTTTATCTGGCAAACCGGTGTTTATGCCGACAAACAAGCATTTTGCGAAGATGTGCGCCAAACTTATAAAGACGCCATCCAAGCCTTCTACAATGCCGGCTGCCGCTATCTGCAAATTGACGACGTGTATTGGGGTACGCTGTGCAACAACCACGACCAGCCCGATTTTGCCGAAAACAAAAAATTCGCCGTGGAAAACATCCAGGCGATTTTGGCGGACAAACCTGCCGACATGACCATCACTACCCACGTTTGCCGTGGCAATTACAAATCCACCTATCTGTTGACCGGCGCATACGATCCCGTTGCACCCGAGCTGTTCGGCCAAACTGCTTACGACGGCTATTTCTTGGAATACGACAACGAGCGCAGCGGCGGTTTCGAGCCCTTGAAATATTTCAACGACAATCCGCACAAAGGCCGCATCGTATTGGGCTTGGTAACTTCTAAATTCCCCGAATTGGAAAGCAAAGACGCCATTAAAGCGCGCATTGCCGAGGCCGCCAAAATCGTGCCTTTGGATCAGCTAGCACTCAGCCCGCAATGCGGTTTTGCCTCCACCGAAGAGGGCAACATCATGACCGAAGCCGAGCAATGGGCGAAAGTGCGCTTGGTAGAGGAAATCGCCGCCGAAGTTTGGGGTGAAGATTGAGCCAAACGGTTCATTTAAAATAAGTGTTTCTTCATCATCAAAGGTCGTCTGAACATTTCAGACGGCCTTTGTATGGATATAGATACGGTGTAGGTTGGGTTGTAAACCCAACATTTGCCTAAACGCCCGTTGGGATTTCATCCTAACCTACGCGGTTTGGTTTTTTACTTATTTCAGCATAACTGTAATACCTCAATTTTTTACCACAAGAATCGCGGCCAGCATAATCAAAATCAAACCGGTCAAATCGTTGAGTTTTAAATGCTCTCTAAACCACAGGCGCGAAATCAGCAGCATAAAAATCACTTCGACCTGCCCCAGCGTTTTCACAAAAGCCACATCGTTCAAACTCATGGCGCTGAACCAGCCGAGTGAACCGAGTACGGAAGCGGTGCTGGTGGCGCACATTAATTTGGGCTGCGCGAACAGCTTGCGCAAGGTGTCGCGCTGGCGCAGGTGGAGATAAGCAGTCAGCGCAACGGCTTGGATAAAAATCACTAAAAACAACACCCATGCCGCCGCTTGTAAGCGCGGCAAATCCAAACATAGTCCTGCTTCGCGCACAAACAGCGAAGTCAGCGCAAAACTGGTGCCGCTGGCAATGCCGGTCAGCAGCGTCGGCAGCGGCATGGCGCGTACCCGCGTGGCTCCTGATAGTAAAAATACCGCCACGCCGCCGATTAATACGCCCAACCAAGCCGTCAGACTGATTTGGGTGCCGAAAAACAACACACCCAACACCGCAGCAATCACCGCCTCGCTTTTGGCCAGACCCGCGCCGACGGCGTAGTTTTTCCATTGGAACAGCCGTACCATCAGCGCGGTAGCGAGAATCTGAAAACCCGCCGCGCCGACGGTATAGAGCCAAAAGGCGGTTGGAAAATCAGGTAGTGCAAAGCCGCTTTTCCAATAGAAACTGCTCAAATACAGCAATGCCAGCGGCCATGCGGCGATAAAACGAGCCAGCGTGACGCCGAGTACCGGCACGCTGGTGCTGAGTTGCTTTTGAAACGCATTGCGCCACGCTTGGGAAAAAGCGGCGAGCAGGGTGAAGTAAATCCAGGTCATTCGTTTCTCTTCTCTTGATGATTGTGTTTTCAGACGGCCTTAATTTAAGAAAAACCAAGGCCGTCTGAAAAATATTATTTTTGTTTTGTGATTTTAATTTAATGCGTTGCAGGCGATGGCTGCTTATTCTTTTTCTCTCAAATTCTGCTTCACCTTGTTAAAAAAGCCGCGCAGGATGTCGATGTCCTCCGTTTGCGTGTTGGCGCGGGCAAACAGGCTCTGCATACGGCGCATCATGCGCTCGCTGTTGCGCCGTCTGAAAAAATCCACATCGTGCATCAGCGATTCGAGATGGCCGACCATGCCTTTAATCTGCTCGTGGGTGGCGGCGTGGTCTTCCTGCTGCAAATGGCTCATCTGCATACCGGTTTGGCTGCAAATCTCATAACACACCACTTGCACCGCCTGTGCCAGATTGAGTGAAAAATAATCGGGGTTTCCGCTGATGGTCATTAGGCGGTTGCAGGCCTGCACTTCTTCGATGTTCAGGCCGAAAGTTTCATTGCCGAATACGAGGGCAACCTGTTCGCCGCGTGCGGCTGCCTGTAACAGCTCGGGCACCAGCTCACGCGGCGTTTGCAGCGGCGCGGTCAGCTCGCGGCGGCGGCTGGTAAGGGCGCAACTGAGAGTAGTGTCGGCCAAGGCTTCGTCAAGCGTGGCAACGATGGCGGCGTGTTCCAAGACATCAGCTGCGCCGGAGGCAAGGATAAAACTTTCTTCCGGCAGCTTAAAATCCTGCGGTTTGGCAGCGTCAAATGTGTGCGGCTCTGGCGTCATCGGCGTGGCCATCAGATTGGGCGCGACCAAGGTCAGACGGGTTAAGCCCATGGTTTTCATGGCGCGCGCGGCCGAGCCGATGTTGGCCGGATGGCTGGTGCGGCTCAGGATAATGCGGATGTTGTGTAAATAATCGGGCAAGGTAGGTTTGGAAAGAGTCATGTTTTGTTTCGGTTTCTAGGCTGAATCAGGTATAATGCGGCCATTCTTATTTTTTCAGACGGCCTTTGCCGTTGGAATGTTCTTTAACAACACTGGAAACGTGAAAACGTTTGAATCTTGCGCCTGAGGCCGTCTGAAAAGCCGCGTGTCAGGCGGTATTGTACCTGATTAGAAAGACTGCCATGAACCCGATTTTAAATACCGCTTTTAAAGCCGCTCGCAAAGCCGGTCAAATGATGATCCGCGCCAGCGGCAATTTGGACACTGTCAAAATCGACAGCAAAGCCTTCAACGATTTCGTTTCCACTGTTGACCGCGAATCTGAAAACATCTTAATCGAAGCGCTGAAAACCGCGTACCCGCACCATAAAATTACCTGCGAAGAAAGCGGTTCGCACGGCAGCGATAATGCCGAATACGAATGGATTATCGACCCGCTCGACGGTACCACCAATTTTTTACACGGTCACCCGCAATACGCCATTTCGATGGCCTTGCTGCACAAAGGCAAATTACAGGAAGCGCTGGTGTACGCGCCCGAGCGTGACGATTGCTATATGGCTTCGCGCGGCAAGGGCGCTTTGCTCAACGACCGCCGTATCCGCGTGTCCAACCGTATCGAACTCAACCGTTGCCTGATTGGTACTGGCTTTCCGGTGGTTGATCAAAGCATGATGGACAAATATCTGGCAATTTTGAAAGACTTTTTGGGCAAAACAGCCGGCGCACGCCGCGAAGGTGCTGCTTCTTTGGATTTGTGCGCCGTGGCTGCCGGGCGTTTTGACGGTTTTTTTGAATTTAACCTGAAACCGTGGGATATCGCCGCCGGTGCGTTAATCGTTCAGGAAGCCGGCGGTATTGTGACCGATATGCGCGGCGATGAAGGTTGGTTGGAAAGCGGCAATATTGTGGCAGGCAATCCGAAAGTGTTGGCGCAAATGTTAAAAGTGATTTCTCCTTATCTTTAATCTGATTCGACGGCAAAAGGCCGTCTGAAGCCTGTTCAGACGGCCTTTTGGGTTGTGCAGATATACAACACCTTACCTGTTTATCTAGGTTACTGTTGCAGTGAATAATATCCAGTCGATGATTTATTGTAGTAGCGTGATAAATATACGGAAATTAACCTTTTTTTGAATTCGGCCGTATGCATGTGCCCAGCAGTTTGGCGATGGCTGCTTTATCTTTTATGACGGTATGCGTGAGAAATCCGGCGGATAATGGTATCCTGACATACCGGTAGGGCTGGAATCAGCCTGCTTGTAAAAGATAAAATAAGAGGCCGTCTGAACGATTGCCTTTAAATAAATACACAAATTACGGATATTTCGTTGTGAATCCTATGCAAAATATGCAAAATTCTCCGGCAAGAAAGCAGCGCATCAGATTGTTGTGCCGCTTAATCAAACGCATGTCGGCTGCATCCGTGCTGTACTTGATGGTATCGCAGCATGCTTACGCCGCCGTGGAGTTGAAAGACATCCTTAAAGGCTCGCTGGTTTCTGATCCGATTATCATGGAAGCGAAAGCAGATGAAGAATCTGCCAAAAGTACGACTAAAGCGACATTTGCCCAGCATTATCCTGTTTTGGCTTTAACTGGTACGCAAGTTATCGCCCAAAAACACCAATATTCCAGTAATGATTTGGATGATGGCTTGGGTGTGCGCGGCAGTGTCAATGTCTATTCTTGGGGCGCAATCCAAGCAGCCGTCAAACGCGATAAATTCAAAGAAACTTATTTCAAACATAAATATTATGAAACCCAAGAGCAGTTGGGTAAAGATATTGGTGAACTTTACCTTGCCGTCTTGCGCGCGAAAGAGACTTTGCTGGTACATCAGCAGAGCTTGGTTCGTCACAATAATTTGATGAAAGATTTGAATGTCATCGTCAAATACGACAGCGGTCGCCGTTCGGAGCTGATTGAAGCACGTTCACGCTTGTTGCAGGTTGAATCTTCCATTGCGCAACAACGCCGTACCATGGAATTGGCATTGAGCCGATTGTCTCGTTATACGGGCAAGCCGTTAACGGCTAATGATTTGACCGATCCGTTTTCAGGTGATACTGCGGCCAGTTTTATCCAGAATTACCGCAATCCGGATAAAAATACCAATCCTTCTTATCAGGCGCAATTGGCCGAACAAAAAGCGGCAGGAGCGGAATTGGATATGTCCCGCAAGCAGCGCTTGCCTTCGGTTAATATCGAGGGTAATGCCAACCGTACCGACAAACAGGTTTATTTCAATGTCGTATGGAACGTATTGGATATTGCGGCGCGTCATAATGTCAGTAAAAATGCTCAAGTCTTGGCTGCTGCTGAAGCGCGTACCGAGCAAATCCTGAAAGATAACGAAGAAAAAAGCCGTACTGCCGAAATCAATATGGTGCAAAACGAGCAGCGTGCCAATATTACCGCCCAGCATATTGAAGCGCAAAAAGACGTAGTAAAAACGTATGAGCTGCAATTTAGAATTGCCCGCCGTACATTAACCGACGTTTTAGGCGCTTATACGACCTTGTCTGGTATCGAGCAAGATAATGTGACAGCACGCAACGATTTTCGAGATGCGGCCTTGCAATATTTGATTACTCAATCACAAGTCGCTAATTGGGCTGGTGTGCAGCAATAACATTAAAAATTTATAATCATTACGTAAATTATCATCATGAAAGCTATTATTGAACATATTGCGTTGGTAACCCGTCTGTTGGGGGCGCCGGTGTCGGAGGCTGCGCTCTCTGCCGAGGTGGTGCGGGACAGGAAGCTCAACGTCAACTATCATTCGCTCACAGAAGTCTTACGCAGTCACGGCTTTGAAAATACGCTGTCCAAGCGGAAGTTGGAAGATATTCCGTCTTTGGCTGTGCCGGTATTAATCATACTGCACAACGAAGAAGCAGCTGTCATTACCGAAATCGAAGGCTCGGGCAATGACCGCAAATACCATATCCGCCAAGTTGACGGTTTGGAGCAAGAGCTCGACCATGCCCAATTATCCGTTTTGTACTTGGGTTATTGTTGGTTTATCAAACCCAAAATGACGGTAGATAACCGTTCGGAATTGCCGGAATACCATTTGCCGAAATCATGGTTTTGGAAAGTCATTTGGCGTTTCCGTGGTTATTACTACCAAGTCATTTTGGCAACTTTCATCATCAACTTCTTGGCATTGGTGACGTCGCTGTATTTGATGAACGTTTATGACCGGGTAGTCCCAAACCAAGCTTATGAAACCCTTTGGGTATTGACCATTGGCGTGATTTTGTCGATTACATTCGAATTTATCGCCAAGATGATTCGTGGTCATTTAACCGATATTGCCGGTAAAAAATCCGATTTGATTATTAGCTCGGCCTTATTCCGCCGAGTGATGGCTTTGCGCTTGATTGACCGTCCGATTTCTTCCGGTTCTTATGCCAGCAACTTGCGCGAGTTCGAGGCTGTGCGCGAGTTCATGACCAGTGCCAGCTTACTGACTTTGGTGGATTTGCCTTTCTTACTGCTGTTTGTGGCTGTTATCAGCATTATCGGCGGTAAATTGGCCTTGGTGCCGTTAACTATTATTCCAATCGTTATTGTTGTTAGCATTTTAATGCAGCGGCCTATTGCCCGTTTGATGAACGAGACCATGAAAGAAGGTTCTCAGCGTTCAGGTTTAGCTGTGGAGGCGGTTGAAGGTATTGAAACGCTGAAAACCAACAATGCGGTTACCTGGGCTCAACAACGCTGGGATGAATATACGGCTAAAACAGCTGCCTCGGCCATTAAGCTGAAAGATACCAGCAATTTTATGATTTTCTTTTCTGCGGCTATGGTTCAGTTGAATACCATCGGTTTGGTGGTTGTTGGTACCTATCTGGTCAATGCAGAGAATGTCGATAGCCGCATTACTATGGGTGCATTGATTGCTTCCGTTATTTTGTCGGGTCGTGCATTGTCGCCATTGACGCAGGTTGCCAGTTTGGCAACCCGCTTCCAGCAAGCGAAACTGGCGTTACAGGGCGTGAATGAAATGGTTGAGCGTCCCATTGAGCGTGACCCTGAGCGTACTTACATCACTTTAGACCGCGTTGAAGGTCAGATTGCCTTTGAGGATGTATCCTTCAAATATGGTGAAGATGGGGCAGAAGCTTTAAGCGGAATCCGCTTGAATATCAAGCCGGGTGAGAAAGTCGGTATTCTAGGTAAAATCGGTAGCGGTAAAAGTACCATGCTGAAATTAGCCAGTGGCCTTTATGATACCGGTAAGGGTAATGTAACTCTAGATGGCGTGGACATGCGCCAAATCGATCCGAATTTCTTGCGCAGCCAAGTATTGTTGCTGAGTCAGTCTCCGCGTCTCTTTTTGGGTACGCTGCGTGAAAACTTGGATTTGGCGCGTACCGATAGTTATTCTACCGACCAAGAGTTGATTCAAGCCCTGCACCGTTTTGGTTTGGATCGGATTATCCGAAACCACCCGCGTGGTCTAGATATGCCGTTGGGTGAAGACGGTATGGGCTTGTCCGGCGGTCAGAAACAGATTGTGGCATTGGCACGTATGACCTTGCGTGATCCGCGTGTCGTTTTGCTGGATGAACCGACGACCAGCCTTGACCAAGGTACGGAACGGGTAGCTTTGAATGCCATCGCTCAGTGGGTCAAAGACCGCACAATGGTCATTGTGACCCACCGACCTCAGGTTCTGCAGATTGTAAACCGTATCGTTGTTGTTGATAACGGTAAAGTGGTTATGGATGGCCCGCGTGATTTGGTATTGCAAAAACTGATGCAAAATGAAAATGCGAAGCGCAATACGGCACAAAATCAGAATGCGACCACTAAAGTTAGTTCGCAGACCATTCAGTTGAATCGTAAATCGAATGCGGCGGAAGCGGGAAAACAACAATAAGGCAGAGTGAATCTCTCGTCATTTCGGAAAGCTATTGAAATCATGAGCAACGAAAATAAAGTAAATTCAACCAAGGAAAGCATTAAATCTAAAGATTTACATCTGATTAATGATTTGAATGCGGCCTTGCAAAAAGAGAAGCATAGTGGGCAGCTTTGGGTCATTACGCTGTTTTTTGCCTTCTTGGTAGTATTTGTTATCTGGGCTTATAACAGTCCCTTGGAAGAAGTTGTACGTGGACAGGGTAATGTCATTCCAAGTAGTAGGGAGCAAATTATTCAGAGTTTGGATCCGGGCATTGTTAGCGAAATCTTGGTCAAAGAAGGCGATATTGTTGAAAAAGGCCAGATTTTGATTAAATTGGATGATACTCGTAGTGCCGCTATTCTTCGGGAGAGTGAAGCCAAAGTAGAAAACTTGCAGGCAACAGTTGCACGCTTGAAAGCTGAAGCTTATGGCACGGAATTGACATTTCCTAAAAATGTTAGTAATGAGTTGCGCCAACGCGAGCAGGCTGCATACATTGCCCGCCGCCGTGCGGTAACGGATGCCCTGCAAAGCTTGACTGCCAGCAAAGCATCTTTGGATAAAGAGATTCAGATTACCGCTCCTATGGTAGCTCAAGGGGTTGTATCAGAAGTTGAGTTGCTGCGCATGCAACGTCAGTCTAGTGATTTTGCCTTGCAGATTGACGAGCGGAAAAACCGCTACATGACCGATGCCAATAACGAATTGGTAAAAGCCGAAGCGGAATTGGCTCAAGCTCAAGAAACCATGGCAATGCGTGCCGACCCTGTTGAGCATGCAATGATTCGCGCTCCGATGCATGGTATTGTGAAAGACATTAAAAACAATACAGTAGGTGGTGTAGTAACAGCGGGTCAGGAAATCATGCAGATTGTGCCGTTGAATGACAAACTTTTGGTTGAAGCCTATGTTCGTCCGCAGGACGTTGCGTTCTTGCGTCCGGGACAAACTGCTCTGGTACGGGTTAGTGCTTATGATTATGCACTGTATGGCGGTTTAGATGGCAAAGTAACCTTAATCAGCCCGGATACCATCAGCAACTCTAACCAAGCAAGAGCCAACGATTTGAAATTGGATCCGAGCCAAGTGTATTATCGAATTTTGGTTGAAACCACCGGCAACACCTTGACCGATAAAAACGGTAAAAAAATGGAGATTATTCCGGGTATGGTGGCAACGGTCGATATTAAAACAGGTGAGAAAACAGTATTCCAATACCTCATCAAACCGATTACCCGTATGAAACGTGCGATGAGCGAGCGCTGATTCATTCTTAACTTATCAAATGCCGTCTGAAAATTCAGACGGCATTTTTATTTTAATAACGGGCTTATCGTTTTACAGAACTTTGGCTTATGACAATATGAATATGAAGACAGAACTGATAAAAAAGGCTTCCCATCATTTATTATGGAAAGCCTTTTAGGTTTCTTACTGAGGTTGCTTACTTAGCATATTGCTTTAACAGTTCTTTGAATTCTTTACCCGTTTCAGGATGTTTCAAACCATAAGCAACGGTGGCTTCCAAGTAGCCCAATTTACTGCCGCAGTCGTAGCGTTTGCCTTTAAAGGCATGAGCCAAGACAAATTCGTGATCCAGCAGGCGGGAAATACCGTCGGTCAGTTGGATTTCGTTACCGGCACCGCGCGGCAGATCGGTCAGCAAATCGAAAATGCGCGGGGTCAGGATATAGCGGCCGACGACGGCAAGATTGGAAGGTGCTTCTTCCGGTTTTGGTTTTTCCACGATATTGGTCACGCGCTGGTAGCTTTTCAGCTGTTCGACTTCGACGATACCGTAAGAGCCGGTTTGCGAAGGATCAACGGTTTCTACGCCCAAAACGCTGTTGCCGCTTTGGTTATAAATATCCACCATCTGTTTCAGCGCACCTTGCGGCGCATCAATCAGGTCATCCGCCAAAATGACGGCAAAAGGATTATCACCCACGGCAGCGCGTGCGCACAATACGGCGTGACCCAGACCCAAGGCTTCGGCTTGGCGGATATACAGGCAGGTAATATTAGACGGCAGAATGTCTTTCACCGTAGCCAGCAGTTTTTCTTTATGGCGTTGTTCCAATTCGGTTTCCAGCTCATAGGCTTTATCGAAATGGTCTTCGATGCTGCGCTTATTGCGGCCGGTTACAAAGACCATCTCGGTACAACCGGCGGCTACGGCTTCTTCCACTGCATATTGAATCAGCGGTTTGTCCACAATCGGCAGCATTTCTTTTGGGCTGGCTTTGGTGGCAGGCAGGAAACGTGTGCCCATACCGGCAACAGGGAAGACAGCTTTTTTAATCGGTTTCATGGTTTCTCCGTAGGGTAAGAGGATTTTCAATTTTACAGGATAAAAGAAATAGCGCAGTTAAAGCATAGAAAGTTCGTGTTTATGCTTGTAACAGCGCCAATAAAGCTTGTTCGTCTAAAACGGTAACGCCCAGCGTATTGGCTTTTTCCAGTTTGCTGCCGGCAGCTTCGCCTGCTACGACGTAGTCGGTTTTTTTCGACACGCTGCCGGAAACTTTGCCACCAGCTGCTTCAATCATGGCTTGCGCTTCATCACGCTTGAGCGTGGGCAATGTGCCGGTTAAGACGAAGGTTTTACCGGCAACAGCGGACGGTATATCGGCTATCGTAACAGTTTCAGACGGCATATGCGCCAAAAATTGCTGCATGGTCTTTAAAAGCGACGAATTGCGGGTAACGCTGCGCCAAGCCTGCCAGTCGGCGCTTAGGGCTTTGTCGTTTAATAAACCCTCTATGCTTTTTCCCGCCAGCTCCCACAGCGCAACGGCCTTGTTTTCGCTGATTTTGAAATCGGGCAGACGGCTGATCCATTTTTCCGGCGTGACATATTGCGCCAGCGGTAGGGTAACGGTTTGATTTTTGGGCGCAACGCCAACGGTTAATAATTCGTCTATCATCGCCTGCTGCTCGCTTTGAGCGAAGAAATGGGCAATGGAGCGGGCAACCACCGCGCCGATGTCGGGCAGACAGGCCAAAACCGGTTCCGGCGCATGGCGCACGTTTTCCAAACTGCCGAAGGCTTGCGCCAAAACTTTAGCGGTGCGCTCGCCGACATGCCGGATACCGAGAGCGAAGAGGAAGCGCGCCAATTCGGGCTGTTTGCTCGCTTCAATACCGGCAAGGATATTTTCCGCCCATTTGGTCGGCTGCTTTTTATTGCTGTCTTTTACATTATCCAGCAATAAATCATCGGCGTGTTCGGCGGTGTTTTCAGACGGCATTGCCTCGGCCTGTTCCTTCATTTTTTGCAAAGTCGGAATATCGAGGCGGTACAAATCGGCGAAATGCCGCACCAAATCTTGCGCCACCAACTGCTCAATTTGCTTCTGACCCAAACCGTCGATGTCCATCGCTTTGCGTGAAGCAAAATGAATCAGCCCTTGCGCACGCTGCGCTTGGCACAGCATACCGCCGCTGCAACGCGCCACCGCTTCGCCGTCTTCTTTTTCGATCGCGCTGTGGCAAATAGGGCAGTGTTCTGGGAGGCGGTAGGGCGGATACAGCGGAACTTGTCGGGCATGTTCAGACGGCCTCGCTTCGGCAAACAAATCGTCTTGCAGGCCGTCTGAAATTTCTATTTTTTCGTCAATCGTTTGTATCGGCCGCCGCTCGAATACCACGCGCACCACTTCGGGAATCACGTCTCCTGCGCGGCACACCACCACGGTATCGCCGACGCGCACGTCTTTGCGCTGCGTTTCGCCTTCGTTGTGCAAAGTGGCGTTGGTCACGGTCACGCCGCCGACAAATACCGGCTGCAAACGTGCCACCGGCGTCACTGCGCCGGTACGTCCAACCTGCACGTCAATCGCCTCCACCAGCGTCAGCGCTTCTTCGGCGGGGAATTTGTGCGCAATCGCCCAACGCGGGGCGCGCGAGATAAAGCCCAGCGTTTCTTGCTGCGCTAGGCTGTTGACCTTGACCACCATGCCGTCGATTTCATAAGGCAGGGTAGGGCGTTTTTGCTGCATTTGCTCGTAAAAAGCCAATACTGCGGCTATATTCGGGAAACAGGCGTAGTTACCGTCTGGCAGGCTGAAGCCTAAATCATGCGCATACGCCAGCTCGTCCATATGACTGGAGAGCGTGCGGCCGCCTTGCTGCTGCGCAATGCTGTAAGCGAAAAAATGCAGTTTGCGCCTCGCGGTGATTTTTGAATCCAGTTGGCGCAGGCTGCCGGCGGCGGCATTGCGCGGATTGGCAAACGGCTTTTGATTATGCTCGGCTTGGCGTTGGTTAAGAGCGGCAAAATCGGCTTTCAACATCAACACTTCGCCGCGCATTTCAATCAATGCGGGTACATCGTCACCATGCAGGCGCAGCGGGATATTGCTGATGGTTTTGGCGTTTTGCGTAACATCTTCGCCGCTGGTTCCATCGCCGCGCGTGGCGGCTTGCACCAACACGCCGTTGCGGTAAAGCAGGCTGATGGCAAGGCCGTCAAACTTCGGCTCGATGACATATTCGGGCGTTTCCGGACCTAAACCACCGCGCACGCGTTCGTCAAACGCATACATTTCGCTGTGGTCAAACACGCCGTTTTCGTCTTGCGGCGAAAAGGCATTGGTCAGCGACAACATCGGCACTTCGTGGCGCACGCTGGTAAAGCCGCTCAAGGCTGCACCGCCGACACGTTGGGTCGGGCTGTCGGGCTGCTTAAGCTCGGGGTATTCGCGTTCCAAGGCTTCTAATTCGCGGAACAGACGGTCGTATTCGGCATCGGGTACGCTGGGCGCGTCTAGGGTGTAATATTCGTAGCCGTAGCGGTTGAGCAGGGCAGTGAGGTGTTGGATTTTTTCGCTTGGGGTCATGATGTATGGGATGTTTCAGACGGCCTGTTTGATAGGTTATAGCCGTCCCGTTAGCTTGATACAGCGTTGCTGCGCCTTGCTCAAAGGGGGGCTTGACTAAGCTGCCGAAGCAGCAAGTCTCGCCGACCCGTACTACTTGTACTGTCTGCGGCTTGCTGCCTTGTCTCAAACCAACGAAACGACTATATTATTCACATAAATAAAAAGGCCGTCTGAAAATAAAATAAACAGTTTGGATTGTACCTGAAAATCGCTAAAAAAAGCGGATATGCCGAAAAGACATACCCGCTTTTTATATTGCAAACCGGTTTAGGAGAACAGACGCAGAGCGGCTTTGCTACCCGGCTTGATGCCGACTTTCTGCATCTCTTCCTGACGCGCCAACACATATTGGCGCACATCGCGCAGCCATTGGGTAGAAACTTCTTCCAATTTGTCGTTAACCAAATCCAAGCTGAGTTGGCCGGAAAGTTTGACGGCCAAGTCCATAAACAAATCAAAGGTTTTTTCACCGGCCGGTACATGCGGAATATCAAACAGCATGCTGAAACCGCGATAGGCCTGATTGTCGAGCAGGGCGCCGGTAAAGGCGGAATTGTCCAGCGCGGCGATGGTGAAGATGGTGTTGTTGTGTTCGCCCGGATATTGGAACGTACCGTTTTCCGCCAACTGGAAGCCGGTGCTTTCCACGGCAGAGCGCAATTCTGTTCCGCTGATGCTGGAGCGGGAAACCAAGTGGATGGCGATGGTTTGATCGACGCGCACGCAGAAATCGTCTAAGGCTTGCGCCACTTCGGTAAAGGCGCTGATGTCGGTATGGCGCACTTTGCCGCCGATTAATTGCGCAAACGCATTCACTTGCTGGTCAAATTGCACCAATTCTTCCGCAGAAGCCAAACCGTTGCGGCTGACGGCCTGCAAACCCATCACAAAGCCCTGGTAGTACACGCCCGGAATCGGTTCGGCCACTTGGAAGTGGTCGTCCATGGTGCAGCCGATGATTTGGAAACGGTGGCGGTTGGAGAGGCGGGGCAGGGCATGCAGCTCTTGCGCTTTATCCAAGGCGATGTAGGCCAGATAATCGAAACGCGGGTCAAACCACGGCAGCTCGACTTGCGCCAGCTCGTCCAGGCTGACCAAAGGTTGCGGTGCAGCAGCGGCAGCGGGCGCGGCAGAAGCCGCCACCGGCTCGGCGGTTTGGGTGGTGATTTGGTTGTTGAGGCCGATAACGGTATGCTGAACCGGCTCGTGGCTGAAATCATCGACCATACCCAGTTCGACATCGGTTTTGATGGTTGAGGGTTTGGCCAGTTTCGCTTTGGCGGCGAAAATCTCATCCTGCTCTTGCAGTTGGCGCAGCGCTTCTTCCTGCGCTTTGGACGGCTTTTTCATAAACAGGCCTTTGCCACTCTGCCCTTGCTCTTTACCGTCGCGCACGCTTTTGGTTTTGCTGGCCAACAGCGCGTCTTTGTCGGAATGGCCGAACTGCTCGCGCACCTGCTTGCGGTATTGGTTTTCCTGATACATATTGTAGGCAATTACGGCCAAAATAACGGCCAAGCCCAAAACGATAATCACCATGGTATTGTCACTTTTCTAAAGGGAAAAAGGCGGCGGAGCGCACGATTGGGATAAACTTTGACAATTATAACGAAAATCGGCGCGGCTGACAGCATTCGGCCGGAAAAGGCCGCAGGCCGTCTGAAAAATGCGGCGTTTATGCCGATAAAGGCAGGTTTGGGGGCAAACGGATTAACGCACTACCGCAAATCCTGCTGCTTCCAACCGCGCCCAATCGAAAAAGTGACCGGGGTCGGTTTTGCGGTCGGGGGCGATGTCCTGATGGCCGGTTACGGCGCGAATCGGGTAGTGTTCTGCCAATGCTTTCAGTAAAACGGCTAAGGTTTGATATTGCGCTTCGGCAAACGACTCGAAATCGCAGCCTTCCAATTCGATACCGATGGAAAACGCGTTGCATTTTTCCCGCCCTTGAAACGAGGAAATACCTGCGTGGTAGGCCATGTCGTCGCAAGAGACAAACTGTACGGCTTCGCCCTTGCGGTCGATAAAAAAATGGCTGGACACACGCAATTCGTGTATTACGCTGAAAAACGGATGTTCGGCGGGGTCTATCCGGTTGGTAAACAGCTTTTCCACCGCGCCGCTGCCGTATTCAAACGGCGGCAGGGAAATATTGTGCAATACCACCAGCGAAACGGCTTCTCCCGCTTCACGCGGGCAGAAATTGGGGGAGATGGTGCGGCGGGCGGGTGTCCACCAGCCCTGCTGCCAAGTTGGATTGCTCATTTTTTCAGACGGCCTTACTGTAAATTAGGGGAAGAATGCTAAGAGTTCGGGTATACTACCGCCCGAAATTCACATTCCGAATCCTACCATGTTGAAAAAATTGTTGAAATGGCTGGCCGTGGTTTTTGTCGCTTTGGTGGCGGTGGCAGCGGCGTTGCTGTTTATCCCGAAAGACAACGGCAAAACCTATCGCGTCAAAATCGTGAAAAATCAGGGCATTTCCTCCGTCGGCCGCAAGTTGGCGCAAGACGGTATCGTATATAACCGCCATGTCTTGACAGCTGCCGCCTATGTCTTGGGCGTGCACAACCGCCTGCACACGGGTAACTACCGCCTGCCGGCCAAAGTCTCCGCATGGGATGTCTTGCAGAAAATCCGCAGCGGCCGCCCCGATTCGGTAAACGTGCGCATTGTCGAAGGCATGCGTTTTGCCGATATGCGCCGCATTATCAATGCCACCAACGACATCGGCCACGAAACTCAAAACTGGAGCGACGCGCAGATTATGCAGGCCGTGGCAAGCGAACCCTTGAGCCAGAATCCGGAAGGGCAGTTTTTCCCGGATACTTATGAAATCGACGCCGACAGCAGCGACGTGCAAATCTATAAAACCGCTTACCAAGCCATGCAGCGCCAATTAAAAGCGGCATGGGACGAGCGCCGCAGCGGGCTGCCGTATCAGAATCCGTATGAATTGCTGATTATGGCCAGCTTGGTGGAAAAGGAAACCGCACATGCGGACGACCGCTCGGACGTAGCGGCCGTGTTTATCAACCGCTTGGCTTCGGGCATGCGCCTGCAAACCGATCCGACTGTGATTTACGGCATGGGCGCGGCGTATAAAGGCCGTATCCGCAAAGCCGATTTGCGCCGCGATACGCCTTATAACACCTACACCCGCGACGGCCTGCCGCCGACGCCGATTGCCTTGCCGGGCAAGGCCGCGCTGGAAGCGGCTGCCCATCCGTCAAACGAAAAATACCTGTATTTCGTGTCGAAAATGGATGGTACAGGCTTGAGCCAGTTTAGCCATAATTTGGACGAACACAACGCCGCTGTGCGCAAATATATTTTGAAAAAATAAGCAGTTTACATTTTTCAGACGGCCCCTTTTTTAAGGGCCGTCTGAAAATCTTTCGGGAAGGCCGAATGATATGAAAGCACAATTCATCACGCTCGACGGCATAGACGGCGCGGGCAAGTCCACCAATCTGGCGGTCATGCGCCAATGGTTTGAAACGCGCGGCCTGTCGGTATTGTTTACCCGCGAGCCGGGCGGCACGGCGGTGGGTGAGGCCTTGCGCGAACTGCTGCTTAACCCCGCCACCCAAGTCAGCCTGCGCACCGAAACCCTGATGATGTTTGCCGCGCGGCAGCAGCATTTGGAAGACGTGATTCTACCCGCTTTGGCGGCGGGGATGAATGTGGTGTCCGACCGCTTTACCGACGCCACGTTTGCCTATCAGGGCGGCGGGCGCGGTGTGCCGCTGGCGGACATTGAAATTTTGGAAAACTGGGTGCAGCAGGGCGTTCAGCCGGATTTGACGTTGCTGTTGGACGTGCCGCTGGCGGTGTCGATGGCGCGGATTGCCGGGGCGCGGGAAAAGGATCGTTTCGAGCAGGAGCAGGCGGATTTTTTTACCCGCGTGCGCGATGTCTATCTGCAACGCGCCGCCGCAGCGCCGCAGCGCTATGCGGTGATTGACAGCAACCGCAGTCTGGATGAGGTCAAAAGCAGTATTGAGCAGGTATTGAGCCGACACTTCGGCTGCTGATTGGATAGACACAAAGGCCGTCTGAAAATCATTAAGGGTTTTCCCTTGTAATGATGTTCAGACGGCTTTTTTTGTATTTTATTACATTGTATGTAGTTTTATTTTAAGCAAGCGCTTAAGCCGTTTTGTGAGGGGGTTATGTTCAATATCCTTATGATTTCAGGATAATGCCTAAAAATGGAGTTCGTTTATTATCAAACAAATGTGTAATTTCCCTAAAATAAAAATACAAACCTGACTTACATCAAAAAAATTTGTACTAAAATTACTTATACTTTACCTCATAAAATTCCTATCCCCCTTACCTTATGTACATTTTCAGGAGATTTCCTCATGAACGCACAGACTGACAACACCATCAGCCCGGCTAAGGCCGAAGTTAACGGTTTGGTCGAACGCGCATTGGTTGCCTTGGATAAATTCCTCGAGCTGAACCAAGAGCAGGTTGACTACATCGTCGCCAAAGCTTCCGTTGCCGCTTTGGACCAACACGGCGTGTTGGCGCAGCACGCGGTGGAAGAAACCGGCAGAGGCGTGTTTGAAGACAAAGCCACCAAAAACCTGTTTGCCTGCGAAAACGTGGTGCGCCGCTTGCGCGATTTGAAAACCGTCGGCGTCATCAGTGAAGATCCCGTTACCGGTATTACCGAAGTAGCCGATCCGGTGGGTGTGATTTGCGGTATCGTGCCGACTACCAACCCGACTTCCACTACTATCTTCAAAGCATTGATTTCTTTGAAAACGCGCAACCCGATTGTGTTTGCGTTCCATCCGTCTGCGCAGAAATGTTCCGTTCACGCCGCGCAAATCGTGCGCGATGCGGCGATTGCCGCCGGTGCACCGGAAAACTGTATTCAATGGATTGAAACCCCTTCGATGGAAGGCACGTCTTCTCTGATGAAACACCCGGGCGTGGCTACTATTTTGGCCACCGGCGGTAACGCGATGGTGGAAGCCGCTTACTCTTGCGGCAAACCGGCTTTGGGCGTCGGGGCGGGCAACGTACCGGCTTATGTGGAAAAAACCGCTAATATCCGCCAAGCCGCCAACGACATCGTGTTGTCCAAATCGTTTGACAACGGCATGATTTGCGCCAGCGAACAGGCCGCGATTATCGACAAAGAAATTTACGATGACGTCGTGAAAGAAATGAAAAGCTACGGCGTGTATTTCGTCAACAAAAAAGAAAAAGCCCTGCTGGAAGAATTTGCCTTCGGCGTGAAAGCCAACAGCAAAAACTGCGGTGGTGCCAAGCTCAACGCCAATATGGTGGGCAAACCGGCGGCATGGATTGCCGAGCAAGCCGGTTTCAGCGTACCGGCCAATACCAATATTCTGGCAGCAGAATGCGCCGAAGTCGGCCCGGTCGAGCCGTTGACCCGCGAAAAACTGTCGCCGGTGTTGGCAGTGTTGAAAGCCAATACCACCGAAGAAGGCTTGAAAATGGCCGAGCAAATGGTGGAATTCGACGGTTTGGGTCACTCCGCCGCCATCCACACCGCCAACAATGAGCTGGCCAAAGAATTCGGCACCCGCGTCAAAGCCCTGCGCGTGATTCACAATTCTCCTTCGACTTTCGGCGGTATCGGCGACGTGTACAACGCCTTCCTGCCGTCATTGACCCTGGGTTGCGGCTCTTACGGTAAAAACTCCGTTGGCGGCAACGTCAGCGCGGTCAACCTGCTCAACATCAAAAAAATCGGTCGTCGGAGAAACAACATGCAATGGTTTAAAGTCCCTGCCAAAATCTACTTTGAACGCAATTCCATCCAATATCTGCAAGATATGAAAGAATGCGAAAAAGTGGTGATTGTGACCGACCGCTCTATGGTGGATTTGGGCTTCGTTGACCGCGTGACCGAGCAGCTGCAACTGCGTAAAGACAAAGTGATTTACCAACTTTTCTGCGATGTCGAACCCGATCCGAGCATTGATACCGTGCGCAAAGGTGCCGACTTGATGCGCAGCTTCCAGCCGGACACCATCATCGCCTTGGGCGGCGGTTCTGCCATGGACGCAGCCAAAGCTATGTGGCTGTTCTACGAGCGTCCGGAAGTGGATTTCCGCGATTTGGTGCAAAAATTCATGGACATCCGCAAACGCGCGGTACGTTTCCCCGAATTGGGCAAAAAAGCCAAATTCATCTGTATTCCGACCACTTCGGGTACCGGTTCGGAAATTACCCCGTTTACCGTGATTACCGACGGCGATAAAAAATACCCGATTGCCGACTACGCGCTGACCCCGACCATCGCCATCGTTGACCCCGAGTTCACCATGACCGTGCCCGCCAGCGTGACCGCCGATACCGGTATGGACGTGCTGACCCACGCGGTAGAAGCCTATGTGTCCG
Organism: Neisseria perflava; assembly: GCF_024170405.1. Classification (GTDB taxonomy): domain Bacteria; phylum Pseudomonadota; class Gammaproteobacteria; order Burkholderiales; family Neisseriaceae; genus Neisseria; species Neisseria perflava_B. The sequence continues at coordinate 51,591 of NZ_JALJYC010000007.1, forward strand.
TATTGGCCAACGACTTTACAGACGGCCTCGCGCTGCAAGCCATCAAGCTGGTGTTCCAATTCCTCGAACGCTCTTACAAAAACGGTGCGTCCGACCCCGAAGCGCGCGAGCGTATGCACAACGCCTCCACCATCGCAGGCATGGCCTTCTCCAATGCCTTCTTGGGCTTGAACCACGCGCTGGCGCACACCATCGGCGGCCGTTTCCACACCCCGCACGGCCGTACCAACGCCATCCTGATGCCGCACGTTATCCGCTACAACGGTACCCGTCCGCAAAAATTATCCGTATGGCCGAAATACAATTTCTACCGTGCCGATGAGCGCTATCAAGAAATCGCCCGCGTATTGGATTTGCCGTGCAGCACCCCGGCTGAAGGCGTGGAATCCTTTGCCAAAGCCTGCGCCGAACTCGGCCGCAAAGTCGGCATCAAAATGAGTTTCAAAGATCAGGGCTTGGACGAAAAAACCTATATGGACGCCCGTCACGAAGTCGCCCTGCGCGCCTACGAAGACCAATGCGCCCCGGCCAACCCGCGCCTGCCGCTGATTGCCGATATGGAAGAAATCCTGACCAAAGCCTATTACGGCGAGTAAGTTAAGCGGTTTTGAAATAAGGCCGTCTGAAAAACATCTGTTAAGGTGTTTTCAGACGGCCTTTTATATTTTGTAGGTTATAGGTTAAACGTCGTTTCTGCTAACCAGCGTTTTGGCCGTGGAGGTTTTTCATCCCGTTTTTAGCTTTTGCTGGTATTGGGATGATCGGTGTTCGCAATATATAAAATAAAAGGCAAACAGCCGATTAAAGCTGTTTGCCTGTGGCAGGGGCTGAACGAACCAAACTAATTAGTGTGAGACGCTTTTGATGGCAGCCACTTTGTCGTCTTCAAACGGCGGATAACGCAGCGGTAAATCTACCCAGCTTGCGCCGGTAAACACGCCTTTTTCATGCGAGAAGGTGCGGAAGCTGTGTTCACCGTGATAGCCGCCCATGCCGGAATCGCCCACGCCGCCGAAGGGCAGGTCATGGTTGAGGATGTGCAACATGGTATCGTTGACGGTAACGTTACCGGAGGAAATCTCGCTCAACAGACGGGTTTCGTTGGCTTTATTTTCGGTGAAAACATACATTGCCAACGGTTTCGGGCGGGCGGTAATCTGAGCAATAACTTCGTTTAATGACTGATAAGTCAGCAGAGGCAGGATGGAGCCGAAGATTTCGTCTTCCATCACAGGGCTTTGCCAAGTAACACCGTCCATTAGGGTCGGGGAGATTTTCAATGTCTCGTCTTGGAACTGGCCACCGGCCAAGATATTGCCATTATCCAAAAAGGCTTTGACGCGTTCGTATTGGCGCTGGTTGATGATGTTGGGGTATTTGGGATTTTGGCTGGGGTTTTCGCCGTACAGCTCGGTCAGTTGCGTTTTAAATGCGTTCACAAAGCGCTCTTTCACGCTCTCGTGTACAAACACATAATCCGGAGAAATGCAGGTCTGGCCGGAATTTAATGCTTTGCCCCACAAAATGCGTTTGGCCGCCAATTCAACATTGGCAGTTTCATCAACAACGCATGGGCTTTTGCCGCCCAATTCCAATGTTACCGGGGTCAGATGTTCGGCGGCGGCATGCATCACGACATGGCCGACTTTCACGCTACCGGTAAAGAAAATATAGTCGAATTTTTCAGTCAAAACAGCGGTGTTAACATCGCGTCCGCCGCCGCCCAATACGGTGAAATATTCAGGTGCAAAGTATTCAGCCGCCATTTTTTCCATCAGCGCGGAGGTGTTGGCGCAATAAGCAGAGGCTTTTAATACCACGGTATTACCCGCCGCCAATGCGCCGACAACCGGGGTGAGTGACAAGTTAATCGGGTAATTCCACGGAGACATATTCAGCACCACGCCGTAAGGCTCGCGCAGAATATGGCTTTCTCCGGGCTGCAATAAGACCGGCACACCAACTTCACGCGGCGCGGCCAGGCGGTCGATATTGTCCAGCATATATTGGACTTCGCTCAAGACCGGGTTGATTTCGGTGAGATAAGCCTCAAAACGGGATTTGTTTAAATCTTGATGCAGCGCTTCCAAAATCGCGTCTTCATTGTCGCGTATCATTTTGGCAAAGTTTTCCAACTGCGCTTTACGGAATGCCAGCGGTTTGGTGGCTTGGCTGGCAAAAAATTCGCGTTGTTTTTGAACCAATTCAGGGATGTTTCTCATTGAATGCTCCTTTTGATGTTGAGGGAGGGGGTTATTCATCGTATGGCGGTATCCAGGCCAAGTTGCGGTATCTAGCCTTTCCCACGCCCAAACCTGCTTGGCAGGTAGCATGTTGTAAATACCCATAAATAACCCAGTTAATCATACGCCGTCCCATACGGGGAAACTTGTTCAATCCTACGTTAAACTTGCCTATTCCTACCAAAAATGCCACACTCTTTCGGATACAAGGAAAGCTAAACCCATGATTGAAACCATTATCACGCAGATACAACGTCATGCTGAGTACAACAAAATCCAGCAATCGGCAATTAGCGATTTAATTTTATACCGTGCGGATTACCTGACGGAAAGCTTGATTTATATGCAGCAAGCGGGTGTATATGCGGTATTTCAAGGCGAAAAAGCATTTCGTATCGGACAGCGACACTTTCATCTGCGTGCGGGTGATGTCATTCTTCATCATACCAGCCTGCCGATTATTATCAACAGCTTAACCGCTAGCGCTGACAAACCCTATTTGGCTCTGTGCTTCAAACTCAATGAAGCAGAACTAGGTAAATTGGTGCGTCAAATGCCAGAAGGCCGTCTGAAAAAACAAACTGCGCAGGCTAACCATATCCCTATTTCTCCCGAATTGACTTCTGCTTTTTCCCGCGTGCTCAATCTGCTGGATATGCCCGAGGATACCGATATTTTGCTGCCCCTTTTGCGGCGGGAAATCCACTATTACTTGCTCAAAAGTCCGCTGGGCGGGCAGTTGGCAAAGTTGTTTGACCAGGGGCGCCGCTTCCAGCCCGTCCGCCAAGCTGTTCAATGGTTGGAAAATCATTTCACCGAACCGCTTAATGTTGAAATCTTGGCCGCCGAAGTCGGCATGAGCCATACTAATTTTTTCCGCTGTTTCAAAGAAATGACCGGATTCAGCCCATTGGAATATCAAAAAAGCCTGCGCCTGATGGAAGCGCGTCAACTGCTCAAGCAAGGCCGTCTGAAAGTTACTACCGCCGCCTTCCAAGTCGGCTACGAAAGCGCCGTCCAATTCAGCCGAGAGTATCAGCGCTATTTCGGAACCTCACCCAAGCAAGACCGTATTGCCAAGCTGTAAACCCTAGTATTTTCAGACGGCTTTTTGTGACAAGGAGAGTGGGATTATAAAATTCGGTGTGGTCGAGGAGCGTCGGGAATCATCCCGCACTACATCAGTTACCTCCTTACCGTTATTTAACGGGTATGCACACGCTGTTTTGCATGATAGAATTACAGCCCGTTACAAAGTAGGCAAAAGCAGAGAAACGCCGTTTTTCGCGTTTGCCGCTGTAACGCTTTTCCGCCGTTCAGACGGCCTTTTGTTTAAGCTCAACCCCGCACGTCAGGATTGTATCCATGTCTAACACATTGAAAGAAGCTGCATTACAGTTCCACGAATTCCCTGTTCCGGGCAAAGTGTCCGTTACCCCGACCAAATCGCTGGCGACCCAGCAGGATTTGGCGTTGGCCTATTCGCCGGGCGTGGCCTTCCCCTGCCTGGAAATTCAAGAAAAACCGCTGGATGCCTACAAATACACCGCCAAAGGCAATCTGGTCGGCGTGATTTCCAATGGTACGGCCGTCTTGGGCTTGGGCAATATCGGCGCTTTGGCCGGCAAACCGGTGATGGAAGGCAAGGGCGTATTGTTTAAAAAATTCGCCGGTATCGACGTATTCGATATTGAAATCGACGAAAAAGATCCGCAAAAACTGGTGGACATCATCGCCGCGCTGGAGCCGACTTTCGGCGGCATCAACTTGGAAGACATCAAAGCGCCCGAGTGCTTCTATATCGAACAAGAATTGCGCAAACGCTGCAAAATTCCCGTATTCCATGACGACCAACACGGTACCGCCATCATTACCGCCGCTGCCGTATTGAATGCGCTGCGCTTTACCGGCCGCGACATTGCCGAAGCTACTTTGGTCTGCTCCGGCGCGGGCGCAGCGGCGATTGCCTGTCTGAACCAGCTCTTGGCCTTGGGTTTGAAACGCGAAAACGTAACCGTATGCGATTCTAAAGGTGTGATTTACAAAACCCGCGAAGACAAAGACCGCATGGACGAGTCTAAAAAATTCTATGCCGTTGACGACAACGGCCAGCGCAATCTGGCCGACGCGGTTGCTGGTAAAGACATCTTCTTGGGTCTGTCAGGCGCCAACTTGCTGACGCCGGAAATGCTGCAAACCATGAATGCCAAGCCGATTGTGTTTGCCATGGCCAACCCGAATCCGGAAATCCTGCCGCCGCTGGCAAAAGAAGTGCGTCCCGATGTGGTTATCGGCACCGGCCGTTCTGACTTCCCGAACCAGGTCAACAACGTATTGTGCTTCCCGTTTATCTTCCGTGGCGCGTTGGACTGCGGTGCAACCACCATCAACGAAGAAATGAAACTGGCCTGCGTTTACGCGCTGGCAGACTTGGCAATGGAAGAAGTGACCGACGAAGTGATTGCCGCTTACGGTCATAAATTTGAATTCGGCGCCGATTATCTGATTCCGACTCCGTTCGACTCCCGCCTGCTGCTGCGCGTAGCCAGCGCAACCGCAAAAGCAGCGATGGAAAGCGGCGTGGCAACCCGTCCGATTGCCGATTTGGATGCGTATGCAAAAAAATTGAGCGAAATGAAGCTGTAAACCTGAATAATGATTTAGGTTAAGTGTTACAAAGGCCGTCTGAAAAATTAAATTTTCAGACGGCCTTTTTTTAGGTGGTTTTGATTGTTTAAGTGTCGCTGCCTTTCAAATCACGGGTATAGACTTTGTCTGCGACATCGGCCAAATCTTCACTTAGGCGGTTGGCCACGATAATATCGGCACGGCGTTTGAATTCAGTTAAATCTTTAACAACGGCAGAACCAAAAAATTCGCTGCCATCGTAAGTCGGCTCGTACACGATAACGGGAATACCATGCTCTTTAATACGTTTCATGACGCCTTGGATGCTGGAGCTGCGGAAGTTGTCCGAACCGGATTTCATGGTCAGACGGTACACGCCGACAACGGCGGGATGGTGCTTCAAAACATCTTCGGCGATGAAATCCTTACGGGTACGATTGGATTCGACCACCGCACCAATCAGGTTTTGCGGAATGTTTTTGTAGTTGGCCAAAAGCTGCTTGGTATCTTTGGGCAGACAGTAGCCGCCGTAACCGAATGAGGGATTGTTATAGTGGCTGCCAATGCGCGGATCGGCAGACACGCCATCAATGATGTGCTGAGTATCCAAATCTGAAGCGGCGGCAAACGAATCTAATTCGTTGAAAAAAGCTACGCGTAGTGCTAAGTAGGTGTTGGAAAACAATTTGATGGATTCAGCTTCCGTTGGATCGGTCAAGATAATTTGCGCATCCGGTTTTAAGCTACAATCGCGCAAAGCCTCGGCAAAGTGTTGTGCCGCTTCGTTGGTATCACCGACTACAATGCGCGAAGGGTGTAGATTGTCATATAAAGCTTTGCTTTCACGCAAAAATTCCGGTGAAAAAATAATACGGTCAGTATGGAATTTTTCACGCATTTTCATTACGAAACCAACGGGGATGGTAGATTTGATAATCATCCATGCCGTCTGATTTTGGGCTAGGGCGGCAGATAATACGGATTCTACCGAGCTGGTGTCAAAATAGTCGGTATCCGGGTTATAGTCTGTTGGTGTTGCAATAATAATGTAGTCGGGGTCGGTATAAACTTCGTCGGCATGAACGGTTGCGCGCAGATTCAATGGCTTGGTGGCTAAATATTCACTGATTTCTTCATCTTGAATCGGCGATTGCTTCTGATTAATCAATGCGGTTTTTTCTTCGCTGACATCCAGCAGCAAAACTTCGTGTTTTTGGGCAAACAGGACAGCATTGGATAAGCCGACGTATCCGGCGCCCACAACGGTGATTTTCATAATATTCCTTACTTTTCACAATGCGAGGCTAAACGGCTCTCGCAGATTTCCAATAATGTTTCGGTTGTGTGAGTACGGTTTTCAAATAATGTGCTGATGTCAATATGTCGTGCCAAGCTTAGGGTAATGTAAATTTCCACGGCTTCAGCATCATTCGGTCGATTACGCAAGAATTGTGTTTTAAATGCGTCTTCATGTACTTTTAATGCATTGATGTCGTTATATTGGCGTAGCGCAAATTCTTGGATATGCGCAAGATAGTTGCCGGCATCTACGGCAGCCTGGCCTTGGCAGACTAAATCCAAATCAAACAGAACCATGTGTCCAGGATGTCCGTGCCGCTCAAGAATTTGGTCTTGGTAAAAGTCGCGGTGAATGCAAACAGGCGTTGTTTCCGGCAAATGGTCAATTAATGTGGCGCAAGCGGCGGATACGGCGGCAATGCGCTCGGCCAGTTGTGGCAGTTTGTTTTGCGCGTCTGCCAGCCTTTTTTGCAAAATAGCCAATTCGTGTTGCGGCGTATGGAAGGGCAAATCCAGCTGATTGGCAACATTGCTTTGGTGTAAAGCGGACAGCGCATTGGCGACGGCTTCTCCAAGAAATTTCAGACGGCCGTTTTGCGGCAGCAGCATATCGCCGATGGTTTCGCCGCTAATGCGGTATTGAAACCAGGTGTTGAGTTCAGGTATCGCTCCGGCTACTTTGGGCACGCCTGTTTGCGCTTGATCGTTTAGGCCAGATTGCCAAAGTTGCTTTTGAATGCGGTAGGAGCGTTTGTCCAAACCTTTGGCACGGTATTTGCCAATCAGATATGGGTTGTCTTGGGAATGGCTGGCAATGGCGTAATTTACCAACGCACGGCGTTTGATTTTGTAACGGCGCAAGGAGGCAGAGACAACGCTTTCGTGTTCGGACAGGATATGCTGCCCACTTAAAAGATGTTGCATTTTATGTCTGTTCAGCAGCGTATCCAGCATGGGGTCTGCATCGAAATTCACCGTTTGGTTTGATGGTTTTTCAGACGGCCATTCGGATGAAGCGAGTAGAAGTTCTACACGTTGCAACAGCAGCAGTACGTATTGATCCCAGCGTGGCAGGCGTTTGCGGAAGGGTTCGGTTGCCAAGCGCAACATGGCTGAAGCGGTAAACCAAACCAATCCGGTCAAATCGTTTTCGCTTTTTCGCCGGTAGGTTGTCAGCAGTTCGCCGATAATGGTGTCCGCTTGCCAGCGCGGTAAAATACCTTCGATAACCTGTAACTCCAATCGAGCCTGGAAGGTTGCCAAATCCATCAGCGGGTGGCCGTAGGCAGAGCGATCCCAGTCTAAAATATGCAGCTTGGTTTCTCCGTGGCGACTTTCTCGGCGGATAACTTGATCTAACGAAAAATCGCTATGAATCAGGGTGAAACGCTCCGGTAATTCAGCCAGATTCTGTTTGACGCGGAAAGATAAATTTTCAAACCAGGCCGTCTGAAGCGGCAGGATGTGTTTAAACGTATTTGCCACGCCTTGTAACGCTTGAATTTCCTCTGCAATACCGTAGCAAGTCGGATGACGGTAGGTCGCTGCATGGATACGGCTGAGTTTGCGGGCCAGCTCGCGGGTAAGCTCGGCATCAGGCGGCGTTCCGTGTTCGGGGCACAGACTACGGCCTTTTTGCCATTTGGTCGCCAATGTGCAACTGGTGCCATCTGCGCCCAGCAGTAGTACACCGCCGTGAGATACGCCGAAAGCATTGCCAATCAGCATTTTGGTAAATTCATCTGGGCTGGCGCTGCGTAGGATGGCAATCGGATGACCATGACGGCTGACCCGTGCGACAAGGCGACGCTCGGGTTTATAGCGGAGGATTTTGACGTCTGGTTCATCTCTGTCTGTTGCTGGGAGCGAGCAGGCTCTTAAAATATGCCGACGGTGTTTTTTGCTGGTTAGCCATTTCAGATGGCCTATGCCCCGGTCATACATAGGGTGTTGCAGAATGATACAGACGTCGGGTAGAGCATAAGGCACAAACTGTCCACCGACCTGTAATGCTTTTTGCACTGATGATCGGTTCCATGATTCTTTAAAACGCGTTTGCGTCAGCGCTTTGGCGTAATAAAAGTATTCGCTAGCGTCAGCCAGTTTGATGTGCAAGGTACAGGCGCAGCTGGTGGCCGGTTTGTAGCGTAGGTATTGGATTTGCGCACTTACCGCCTGTTTAAACGGTTCGATTGTTTGGAGCGTTGCCAGCAGTCTTTCGGTATCCAATAAAATGGCTAAACCCGGTAGCGCTGTATCGTTAGCAATAATGTTTTGGTCTGCTTCAGTCAGCATTAGAATCCTTGTCTGCTTATTGAATCTGTATTTTCCACCAAGCGGCGTATTGTCCGTTTTTACGCAGCAACTCTTCATGGCTGCCCTGTTCGGCAACAATACCGTCTTGCATAAAAATAATGCGGTCTGTGGTGGCGGCAAAGGCCAAATCATGGGTAATCATGACCGTGGTGCGCTGCTTCATTAGGTTGTGCAGCGCGTTAATGACATGGCTTTCGCTTTCTCGGTCAAGTCCGACGGTGGGTTCGTCCAGCACCAAAATGGCACTATGACTAATGGCCGCACGCGCGATGGCAATACGCTGGCGTTGGCCACCGGAGAGCGAGCCGCCGCGTTCGCTCAAGACTGTGTCGTAGCCATCGGGCAGGGCGCTGATAAAATCATGTGCATTAGCCAGTTTTGCGGCGGCAACGACTTCTTCTTCTGTTACTTCGCCTGCGTTGTGCAGGGCACCCAATGCGATGTTGTCGTGTACGCTTAATGCAAACAACAGGTTTTCTTGCGGCACGACGGTAATTTGTTTACGCATGCTGGTTACGGTGTATTCCTGAATATCATGACCATCTATGCGGATGACGCCGCCGGTTGGTTCGTAAAGACGCAGCAACAGGCTGGTAATGGTGGTCTTGCCTGCCCCCGACGGCCCGACAATCGCAACGCTTTCACCGGGCATAATGTGAAAATCTATGCCTTTTAAAACAGCCATATTATTGCTACCGCTATCTTGATAACTGAAACGGACATGGTCAAAACAGATGTCGCCTTTGACTTGGGTTAGTTCCTTGGCATCCGGTTTGTCGGTAATGTCAGGTTGTTCGTCCAGCAAATCGACAATCCGTTCACCGGCAGCCAAGGCTTTAGATAGGCGTGCCGTATATTTGGCGTATTCTCGTACCGGACGGAAGGAGTTATTGAGGTAAGACATAAATACAATCAATTCACCCGGTGACATTTTGCCGTCCAATACGACATTCGAGCCGTAAAACAAGACGATTGCGGTGACGAATGCCACCAAAATATCCACGCGCCGTTCCAGACCAGCAGCCAGCCGTTTGGATTTGACCTCTTGCTTGCGGCTTTTTTTATTGTTGCCTTCAAAGCTGCGGATGGTCTCATCTTCTAGAGACAGCGATTGGATGGTTTTGATGGAGGCGATGTATTCCGAGGCTTTTGAGGCCAAGCTGCCTTCTTTTTTCCGTTGTTCGCGGCTAACCTGATGAATGCGTTTTCCTGAGCGGCTGGTGGTCAGCCACAGCAGGGGCAGGGAAGCGACGGATAATAAAGTCAGCTGCCAGTTGAGCACAAACATCACGCTGAGCATGCCTGTCAGCACAAAAATATTGGCCAGCATGGGCATTAGGGCGGTGACGACCGCTTCACGCAGCATGCCGACATCGCTAACCAAACGGATGGTTAAGTCGCCGGTCTTAGCTTGCGAGTGGAAGCGCATAGACAGACCAAGTAGATGCGTGAATAAATCACTGCGAACGCGGGATAAAATGCGGCTGCCGGCCATAGAGAGGCCAACGGTACTGAAAAAATTACCCGCCGCCATCAGCAAGGCAATAACCACAACTGCAATGGCACAGGCCATCAACAGGTACTCGTTGTCAATAGTGCCAAGCGATACGTTGAACAGACTGGTATTAAATTGGATATTGGTGACAGCTGGTTTTGTTCCGATACCGCCATCTAGTTTATCCACATGCTCAACGACTTCTACCAAGATATGATCCACCGCAAATGCCAGTGGCAGCGGTTTGAGCAGGCGGACAAATGTTGCCGACAGCAACGACACCAAAGAGCCTGTAATCAGCCAACGCTCCGGTTTGATATAATCTTTGAGGCGGTAGGCGACTTTGCCCCAAGAGCTGTTTTTGATGGAAAAACGGCTGAAAAAATTCCGGCTTGTGTCTTTATCCATGCACATTTCCTATTACTGCTTTTTCAGACGGCATTGACCGGCAATATCTTGGATACGTTCGACGACCGAAAGCCAGCTGTGTTCTTGCTCGGCAGTTTGGCGCGCAGCCAAACCCAATGCTTGTAAACAGTTGGGTTGGTTAATCAGTGTTTGGATACAGTCTGCCATCGCAGTCGGATTTTCCGCTTCAACCAAAATGCCGTTGATGCCGTCTGAAACCACATTTTCAAGATGGCCGACGCGTGTAGCCACCACGGGAATGCCTGCTGCCATGTATTCATAGATTTTCAGAGGTGAAAAATAGAAATTGTCCATCTGCGGATAAGGCGCGACGGCAATATCCATTTGTCCCAGCCAATGCGGTACGTCTTCAGGTTGTACTGCGCCGGCAAAGGTAACGGCATCCAATAGGCTGTTGGAGGCAATGTTGCTGTGGATTGATTCATATTCGGGACCGTCACCGACAATCAGCAGACGCACGTTTTGACCGCGTTGGCGCAGCAATGTCCAAGCGTCAACCAACGTTGCCAAGCCGTGCCACGGTTTCAAAGTTCCCAAGAAACCGACAGTAATATTGTCTCCTGCTTCCAGACGGCCTAAGCGTTGCGCGTTGCCTTCCGCTGCCACCGCAAAACGCTCAAGCGATACGCCGTTGGCAATCACGTGTACCCGGCCTTTAGCCTGCTCGAATGTTTCCAAATACTGTTTGACACCAGGAGAGACGGCAATCATGGCATCAGCCAAGCCGAAAACGGTTGCGGCAATCTTCTGCGCTTCTGCTTCTAAAGGCAGTTCGCGGTGTTTTTTCTGCTCTTCAATCAACGGTGCATTGACTTCCAATATGCCTGTACAACCGTTTTCGCGGGCAAAACGCATGCCCGCGTTACTCCATAGGGAATAACGTTCATAAACCCAATCAAACGGCGCTTCTTCCGCTAAACGCTGAAGTAATTTTTCATTGGCTGCTAAAGCCGCTTGCGCGCGAACTTCTGCAGAATTTTTCGGCAATTTGTCTAATTTCACGATTTTGACGCTTTGCAACGCTTCCGGTACCTCACCGCCCAAGCGTTGGGCAAACAGGGTAACGTCTAATCCTTTTTGCAACATGCCTTTGATGACTTCCTGCACATGGACGGACGCACCTTTGGTACCGAATACAGGAATGCCGGGATCGGCGCAAATATAGGCTACTCGCATGGCAGGCTCCTTATTTCTGACTGGTAACGGCGGCAGTGAAAATTTGGCGCAGCAGAGATGCATTGCGGTCTTCGTCAAATTCACGTTTGATTAAGGCTCGGCCGTTGCGGGAGAAGGTCGCGCAGAGTGCAGAATCTTGCAACAGGCGTTGCATGGCTGCGGCTAAGGCTTGCGGATTGCGTTCTGGTACACACAGACCCGTTTCTCCGTCTTTAACCAATTCAGGAATCCCTGCTACTTGAGTGGAAATAACCGGCGTGCCCAAAGCCATGGATTCGAGTAATACAGTAGGCAAACCATCGCGGTCGCCATCTTCACTGATGACGCAAGGCGCAACTACCATATTGGCGTGTTTCATCATATTGATAATGTCTGGTTGCGGCATCGGGCCAACCATCTTGACGATGTCGCTAATGTTTAAGCGTTGGATTTGTGCCTCTAATTCAGCTTGAAGGGAGCCGCCGCCAACCAGCGTACAATGCACAACGAGGTTTTGCTGTTTCAACAATGCCAGCGCTTCAAGCAAAACATCGAAACCTTTTTTGATGACCAAACGGCCGACGGCCAAAATATGTGGTTCGCGTTTACTAAATGATTCGTAGGGAAATTTACTTAAATCCATGCCATTGTAAATACGGACGGCTTTATCGGCATCTTGGCCGTATTCCTGTTTTAAATAAGCCAAGTTGTAATCGGATACAGTTACCGTCGCGAAAGCATCGCGCATTTTTTGTGCCAAACCGGTGGATTCTTCATATTGGAAATAAATATCTTTGGCATGCGCAGTAAATGTATAGGTAATTTCGGCAAACAGCGCGGCTAAGCGGGCAACCGTTGTTGCTTGCGTGCCAAAATGTGCATGCAGGTGTTGAATGCTGCGTTCTCGGATGATGAGGGCAATGGAAATACTTTGTGCCAATTCATGCACCGTACATTTGGCACATGCCAGTTTTTCAGAAAAGCCAGGCAACTTAGCAAAGCCTTGTTGAATCAGCTGCCATACAGCTTCCGGTTTGTGCTGCTTGTGATTTAAACGCGTAACGGGTGCGCGTACTTGGGAAATACCGTCTTGGAAATGGGTTTCTTCTACTGGGCCTAAAGCGAAAATATCAATTTTGGTTCCGGCGCGCTCATGCGCCAGAATTTCGTTGACCACAAAGGTTTCGGAGAAGCGGGGATAACGTTTTAGGATATAGCCGATATAAGGTTGCGTTGAAGTAGGGTTCATCATGTTTTCTTTGATGGATAATTAGGTTAGGTATTGATTGATGAGTATAAAGGCACGTATTGAGCTGTTAGGTCGTCATGCTGCCGATTATTTGCGCTATTTCGCCAACGACGCGAGATAAGCCGTCAAAGCATAATACCTCGCGAGCATTAGGTTGTTGGGGCGTTTGCTGTATCCAAGCGCTTAAGGCTTCTGGTGTTAGCTTATCTGGATGCAAGCAGTCAATTAGCCCCATTTGCGCCAGACGAGACGCGCGAATCCATTGTTCGGTTCGTGGTTTAATACGCGGTACAATCAGCGCACGTTTGTGAAACGATAAAATTTCAGTAGTAGTGTTGTAACCGCCCATGGCCATAATACATTCGGCCCCTTGCATGATTTTTAACGGCTCTGGTACAAAATCCACTACTTTAATTTTTTGACGTACTGCTGCCATTGCATGCAGCTGTTTGCGTTGGTCTTCCGGCATTAAAGCACCGGTAATCAGTAGGCCGTTCCAATTTTCGGGCAAAGTGGATTGCACAAAGGCTTGCGCCAAGGCGAAACCGTCTTGACCGCCGCCGACAACGCAGAGTGCATACGGGGAAGCGATTTCCATTAGAATGGTATCCAGACCGTTTTCTTCTTTGCGGCGGCTTTGGTCAAGGTAGCCGACATAGCGGATTTTTTCGACAATGTCGCTGGGTAATTGGTATTCTTTAGCAAAATCATAGAGATTAGAATCGCCATAGACCCAGATGGTAGAAAAATACAAGCGGATAATTTCAATATTTTTGAGTTTTTTCCATTGGTTTAACACTGCTTCCGGTTCATCGATAATATCGCGAACACCTAAGACAATGTGTGTACCTCGGCTGGCCAGTTCGGGCAGGATATTATCCAGTTCATTCATCGCGCCGCGAGGTACGTTATCAATCACCACAATATCTGGTTCAAAGGCTTCCAAAGCCGCATGCAAGATATTTTTACGGATGTTGACCAGACGTTTGACGTCTTTACCGAGAGAGCGGGGAAGATATTTGCCATCAGAAGTCTTGAAATAAGTCGGCAAGGTAACGCTATCGGCACCTTTGGGTAATTTGAAAGCGCCGGACTCGCGTACGCCGGAAAGCAATAAGACTTCGGCATTAGGGAAATTTTCTAAAACGGATTGCGCCAGCAGCATGTTGCGGCGGATGTGCCCCAGCCCCATTGTGTCATGTGAGTAAAAAGCAATTCTGGGGGGGATGTTTTGGTCTTCTGATGGGAGTGTCACAGCGGTATCTTTCTGACCTGGCAGCGCATTTTCAGACTTTCGAGGGTTGGGGAAAACGTCTGATTTATGCCTATGTTCTTAAATAATCGAAGGAAGTTTGAAAGATTGATTATACTGCGGTGAAAAATCTTTTTTCTATTACGAAAATTTAATAAAACTAAATAAATTTAAAGAAATTCATTTAGAATTGATAATTTTTAATGTAATTAGGGGCAACTTTTTCTGTTAAATAAGATTAATCGCGTCTATCTTTGTTTTTTTCCGTTCGTTTTTGGAATGTTAGGAAAAATTTAAACAGCGTATTTGAAAAAAGATAGGTGCTTTAAGTCGAATGGCATGGAATATGCGGTTGGTTTGGTAGAGATGATTATCAGGCGGGGGCAGGCGTTGATTAGAAACTTCACTCAGGATAAACTGCGGTTTTATTTTTTCAATCACATTATCGAAGCGGAATCAAACCGATATGAAGCAGAATAAATCCGTTTTTTTATTGCTAACCGCTATGACGGCGGCACCGGCGTTTTCTGTCACGCTGTTTGAGAGTGAATCGACCGGAACCAAACTTGATTTTGTTGGCTCAGCACGTATCAAATGGGAAACGACGGCCGACAAGACGACAGACGTGCGCTCAGGCAGTATTACCAAAGAAAGTAAAAATCATCCACTAACCAATGACGGTTCACGTTTTGGGTTTAAACTAAACCAATCGTTAAGTAAGGATTTTTACGGTATTGGGCGTGTGGAATGGCGTTTTCGAGGCAAAGACAGTAATGGCAATGACAGCCCCTCGAACCATGATTTTGACCATCTGTATGCCCGCCAGTTGTATGCCGGTGTCGGTCATAAAAAATACGGCGAGCTGACCTATGGTAATCAAACAGTCATTACGGATGAGGTAAAGCAAACTGACTTGGCCAATAGCTTAAGTTTGAGCGACGGTTTGTTGGCATCAGGTGCTCGCCGATCTATCCAATATAAATACGACAACAAAGATTTAGGGTTGAAAGCCGGTGTGTTTTATGGCGGGCACAGTCCGCGCGGCAATAATGGCTTGAGTGAAGATCGTAAGGATATTTGGGGTGTCGGCGCGATTAAGAATTTTAAAATTAACGATGATAACGAGCTTGTTTTGGCTTTGGGCACGACCCGCGAGCGTTTCAATCAGTCGGAAGATTTTGATTACACCCGTACTGCCTACGCTTTCGGCAGCGCCTATACCTATCGCGATACCACCTTCGGCTTGGATTTGGAACGCCGCATCCGCAAAGATGAGGAAGAACAGGGCTACAAACGCACCAACGATGAACTGCGCACGGTTGTGTACCAAAAGCTGACCAACGATTGGCGCGCCTATGGCATGTATGCCTATAAGAAAGAGAAGCGCGAATATACTGATAGCGCCAACCGTAAAGAGAAGCAGCACCAATTCATGTTGGGCACAGAATATTATCTTATTCCGAAGGGAAAACCTTTAAGTGTAAAGACGTTTGCCGAAGTGCAAACCACGAATACCAAGTCTTACCGCAGGGGTGAGTTGCGCACCAAAGAGCGTAATTACACCACCGTTGTTGGTTTACGTGCTTATTGGTAAAGTGATACGGCGCTGAAATTAAATAAGGCCGTCTGAAAAGTACAAACGCGAAATCAAAGATTTCGCTTACTTTTTCAGACGGCCTTATTGTCAAAAATGCAGTGAGCAGCGCTTATTCCGGCATGCGGAAACTATCATGACAGGATTTGCAGCTGGCGCCCACTTCGCCATAGGCGGCTTTAATTTCTTCCAGATTGGCACTTTGCGCGGCGGCGTTTAATTTATCCACGGCAGCGCGGAAATGTTCTTCCGCCGCTTTGAATTTTTCCGGATTCTGCCACACGGCAGGCAGCGCTTCGCCGTTGCCTTGCGGGTCGGATTCAAACAAAGTAAATGGTTTTTTACTGCTCTCGGCAAATTTGGCAGCTTCTTGTTTGAATTTTTCCACTTCGTAGGCTTCGTCGCCTTTAACCATTTTACCCATGCTCATAAATTCGGGCATCATGGATTTGAACGCGGCAGAACGGTCTTCCGAAATCGGGCCTTTGGGTTGGGCGGGTTCTCCGCTGCCACAGGCGGAAAGCGTCAGCGCGGCGGCTAGGGCGGTCAGCAGACATTTTGTTTTGATGTTCATGGTTTAGTTTCCTAAAATAATGGTAATATGATTGATGTCATTGGGCGTGTCTTCATTCTGCCGTGCGGCAGATTTTGAGCATAAAAGCTCGCCTACTTCGTTAAAAATGCTCGCAAGGTGTACAACCTTGCTGTGCTTTTTGCCTTGTATTCTCGCTTTTCTGCTCAAAATCTGCTACGCAGGCTGAATGAGGACACGCCCTGAAAGAATCCGTATGATACCTCAAACCTTAGGGTCTGTTGACATTTCATCTCGCGGCATTTTTTCGGCGCAAATACGCACCTGCTGCGTTGCAAATGCTCGCAAGGTGTTCAACCTTGCTGTGCTTTGCGCCTTGCATCCGCGTTTTTTCACTCGAAAATCTGCTTCGCGGATGAAATGTCAACAGACCCTATTGAAGAAACGAAAGGAAACAGCATGGCGATTTTGATTACCGGCGCATCGGCGGGTTTCGGCGAAGCGATGTGCCGCGCATTTGTGGGGGCGGGCTACCGCGTGGTCGGCGCGGCGCGGCGCGTGGACAAGTTGCAGATATTGGCGGACGAATTGGGTGCGGCATTTTATCCGTTGGCAATGGACGTGTCGCGCATCGACGATATTCAGACGGCCTTAGCCAGCATTCCGTCTGATTTTGCCGAAATCGACTGCCTGATTAACAACGCGGGTTTGGCTTTGGGTTTGGAAAGTGCGGACAAGGCGGACTTTGACGATTGGGAAACCATGATTCAAACCAATATCATCGGCCTGACTTTCCTGACCCGCCAAATCCTGCCGCAGATGGTAGCGCGCAAAAGCGGCTACATTATG
Organism: Neisseria perflava; assembly: GCF_024170405.1. Lineage (GTDB taxonomy): Bacteria > Pseudomonadota > Gammaproteobacteria > Burkholderiales > Neisseriaceae > Neisseria > Neisseria perflava_B. Next base: position 68,632 of record NZ_JALJYC010000007.1, read on the forward strand.
AATATGGGTTCGATTGCGGGCACTTACCCCTACCCGGGCGGTAATGTATATGGCGCAAGCAAAGCGTTTGTGCGCCAGTTTAGCTTGAATTTGCGCGCGGATTTGGCGGGAACGAATATCCGCGTCACCAATATCGAGCCGGGTTTGTGCGGTGGCACGGAATTTTCCAATGTGCGCTTTAAAGGCGATGACGAACGCGCGGCGAAACTGTATGAAAACGTGCAGTTTATCCGCCCTCAGGATATTGCAGATACGGCGTTGTGGCTGTATCAGCGTCCGGCGCACATGAATGTCAATGCCATTGAAATCATGCCCGTGGCGCAAAGCTTCGGCCCGCTGCCGGTGGTGAAAGATGTCACGCCGCCGGTGGTGCAGGAGCCGCAAACCTTTGAAAAACAAAGTACCTCGCTGTTTGCTAAAATCAAAGGCTGGTTCAAATAAGGCCGTCTGAAAACAAAATGCCGTCTGAAAAATAACCAAGTATTTTTCAGACGGCATTTTGTTTTTTTACCGCTAAAAGCACTTATTGTTTCGGCGCACCGATCGGTAAAACGGTACGGCCGAAAGATTCGTTAATCACGTCAGCCGCCGCCAGATAGAAGGCGCACAGGGCAGTAATCAGACCCAAGCAGCCGCCGATATGCACGATACCGTGGTTGCCGCTGCCATCGCCGATGGCCAGCGCGTAGAAGGTCAGGGTCAGGAAAAAGAAAACGGCGCTCAGGGCGCGGGGCTTGGTCAGCGTGCCGACAAACATCATCAGGGTAAACGTACCCCATGCGCCCAGATACCAGCCGACAAACGGCGCGGCGGTTTCTCCCTTGAAAAACATGGTAAACAGCGCCCACGACCACCAAAACGCGCCATAGCTGATAAAGGCGGTAAAGCCGAAGGTGTTGCCTTTTTTAAATTCAAACATACCGGCAATCATTTGCGCCGTGCCGCCGAAGGCAAACGCCATCGCCAACACCAGGCCGACGCCTTCGGGTGCGGTGTAGAAACCGCCGTTAATCAGGCTCAACAGCCAAGTGGTCAGGGCAAAGCCGCACAAGCCCAAAGGCGCGGGATTGGCGTAGCCGTCGTGGGAAGCAGACATGGTTATCCTTAAAATAATATTGCAATGAAAAGGCGGCAATTATCCCTGATTTTCTCCGAATAAGAAAGCCTTGTTTACCGGAAATGAGTTTGACAAACAGGTATGGGAAAGCGGCAAGGCCGTCTGAAAAGCCGTTGCGCTATGGGTTTTTCAGACGGCCTTTGCACGTGTGTTTCAAATGCGGCAAACACGTTATAATGTAGCACTTTAATTGAAAATCGAAGTGCCGCAGGAACAAACCCTATGGCCGTCTGAAAGCCAGCGATTTATGAACAATCCCATCAAACAAACCATACTCGACCAAGCCCGCCGCGACGGGGCGCAGGTCACCGCCCTGCGCGAACAGGTGCTGGACATCATTTTGCAGCAGTCCGGCGTGATTAAAGCTTACAACGTCTTATCGCTGATGCAGCAGCAGAGCGAAGGCGCGGTTGCCCCGCCCACCGCTTACCGCGCCCTGGATTTCTGGGCGGAGCAGGGCGTGTTGCACAAAGTGGCGGCGGTCAACGGCTACGTTTTGTGCAGCCACGCGCAGCACGAATGTGCAGACCACTGCTACGCCCATGAAGACGAAGCCGCCCACCACAGCGCGTTTATTTTGGTCTGCACCGAATGCGGCGCCGTTGACGAGCAAACCCTCAGCCAAGAATGGACGGCCTTACGCGCAGGCGTGGCCGCCAGCGGCTTTGCCTTAAAAGAAGAACATGTCGTGTTAACCGGAGTATGCAAAAAATGTCAGTAAACAAAACCAAAGTCCACCTGATTTCCGGCTTTTTGGGCACCGGCAAAACCACCGCCCTCAAAAGCTTGATGGCGCAAAAAGACCCGAATGAAAAATGGGTGATTATCGTCAACGAATTCGGCGAAATCGGCATTGATGGCGCGGTATTGAGCGACAACGGCATACCCGTGGCCGAAATTTCCGGCGGCTGCCTCTGCTGCACCGCCGGCCCGCAACTGGGCGGCACGGTGCAAAAAATGCTGCGCGACGCCAAACCCGACCGCCTGATGATTGAAGCCAGCGGCCTGGCGCACGCCGCCAGCGTGATTGACGAATTAAAAATCAAACCGCTGGGTGACGAATTGGAAATCGCCGCCGTGTTTACCGTGGTCGATCCGCGCCAGTTTATCAATCCCGATTACGCGCAGCAGGCGTTGTATAAAGACCAAGTCGGCGTATGCGATGTATTGGTGGCGAGCAAAACCGATTTGTGCAGCCCGGAAATCATGGCCGAATTTCACGATAAAGCCGCCAAATTGTTCCCGCCGAAGGCCAAAGTAGTGGAGGTGCAAAACGCGCAGCTCGACATTCAATGGCTGGACATTCCCGTTATCGAAAAACCGCGCTACCGCCTCAAATCCGAAGCCCTGCCGGACAATACCATGGGCTTCCAATCCGAAGGCTTCACCTTCTCCGCCGGCCAAGATTTCGACGGAGAACGCCTGACCAAATTCTTCAACGACCTGCCCAAAATGACCGAAGGCCTCGTGCGCGCCAAAGGCGTGTTTCAGGTATTGGGCACATGGGTATGGCTCAACTGGGTGGACGGACAATGGGGCGCCACGCAGGTATCCTGGCGGCGCGATTCACGTTTTGAGCTGATTGCCAAAGCGTTTGATGCTGATATGATTGAGAAGAAATTGACGGAAGCGTTGGAGTAGGTGTCTGAAGCGGTATTTTTCGGCGGTGTAAAATATGGGTGGATAACGTGTTTCCTACCGTATTTTATTCTGCCTGATGTTTTCAGACGGCCTTTCCCAAACCAAGAAGGTAAAACCAACCATGTGGCGTTATATCCTAAAACGCTTGTTTCTCCTGATTCCCACGCTGTTGGGCATACTCGCCGTGACCTTTGCCATCATCCAATTTGTGCCCGGCGGACCGGTGGAGCAGATGGTGCAGCAGCTTACGCAGGGCGCGGCGGCGGGCGAAGCGGCGGCGGGCGGCGGCAGCATGATGAAAACGGGCAACCAATTGAGCGCGGACGATATGGCCGCGCTAAACGCGCTCTACGGTTTCGACAAGCCGCCGCTGCAACGCTTTGCCGATATGGTGGTGCGTTTTGCCCGTTTTGATTTGGGCGAGAGTTTTTTCCACCATCAAACCGTGTTTGAGTTGGTGAAAGAAAAAATGCCGGTGTCGATGAGTTTGGGGCTGTGGACGTTTTTCCTGACTTATCTGATTTGTATTCCGCTGGGCATTGCTAAGGCGGTGCGGGACGGCAGCCGTTTTGATACGCTGACGGGTGTGGTGATTTTAGTCGGCTATACCATTCCGCCGTTTGTGTTGGGGCTGGTGTTGCTGGTATTGTTCGGCGGCGGCAGCTTTTTTGCCTGGTTTCCGCAGGGCGGGCTGGTCGGCGATGATTTCGAGCAGCTCTCATGGGCGGGCAAAATCAAGGATTACCTGTGGCATATGGCTTTGCCGGTTACCGCTTCGGTGGCGGGTAATCTGGCGGTAATGACGGTGTTGACGAAAAACGTGTTTCTCGAAGAAATCCGCCGCCAATATGTCTATACCGCCCGCGCCAAGGGCTTGCCCGAAAAGCAGATTTTATTCAAACATATTTTCCGCAACGCCATGATTCCGCTGATTACCGGCTTTCCTGCCGCCTTTATCGGCGCGTTTTTTACCGGCAGCCTGCTGATTGAAACCCTGTTTTCCCTCGACGGCTTGGGGCTGCTCTCTTATGAAGCGGTGATGAAGCGCGATTATCCGGTGGTGATGGGCACGCTGTATGTGTTTACCCTGATGGGGCTGCTGGCGAAACTGCTGTCGGATATTTCGTATTCTTGGGTCGATCCGAGGATAAATTTCGGCGGAAAATAGGCCGTCTGAAACCATTTGAGGATAATGTGATGAAACGTTTGAAAGATATTAAAGAATCAGGCCGTCTGAATTATAAAAGCGAAGCCAATAAGGTGGTCGATATTGCCTTGCAAGATAATGCGGCCAGCAAACGCATGGTACTGCACAGTGCCAAGCGCGCGATTGCCGTACATAAAAACGAATTAGAAAAGCTGGCTTATAAATGAACATGATTAATGTCGCTTTTATTGTATGCCATACATTATGAACAAAAAACTTTCCTCAAACCCCATCTGGCAAGCCTTCAAGCGGCACAAGCGCGGCTGGCTGGCGCTGCGCGTGTTGGCGGTATTGTTTGCTGTGTCGCTGATCGCGCCCGTGTGGAGCAACGACAAGCCTTTGTGGATACGCTATCAGGGCGAGTCGTATTTTCCCGCACTGACGACTTATTACGACACTGATTTTGGCGGCGATTTTGATACGCCCGCCGATTATTTCGACCCGCTTATCCGCCGCAATATTACGGAAAACGGCAACCGCGCCGTCTATCCGCCCAATCCCTATGCCGCCGATACCATCAACGAATTTGATACCTTGCCCGACCCAGCAAGGCCGTCTGAAAACCATCTTTGGGGTACGGACGACCGAGGCCGAGATGTGTTGGCGCGACTGGTGTATGGTTTCCGTGATTCGCTGCTGTTCGCGCTGGCCTTAACCGCGATTACTACCGTTATCGGCGTAGTGGCAGGCGCGGTGCAGGGCTATTTCGGCGGCAAAGTGGATTTGGTGATGCAGCGTTTTTTGGAAATCTGGGGCGGGCTGCCTGAGCTGTATTTATTGATTATTCTGTCCTCGTTTTTCAATCCCGGCCTGCTGATTCTGCTGGCTTTGTTGTCGCTGTTCGGCTGGATGGGGCTGTCGGACTATGTGCGTGCCGAGTTTTTGAAAAACCGTCAGGCTGATTATGTAATGGCGGCCAAAAGCATGGGCGTTTCAGACGGCCGCATTATGTGGCGGCATATCCTGCCCAACAGCCTCACGCCGGTATTGGCGTTTTTACCTTTCCGCATTTCCGGCGCGGTGTTGGCGCTGACCAGCCTCGATTTCCTCGGCTTGGGCGTACCCGCTTCACAAGCGAGCTTGGGCGAACTTTTGGCGCAAGGCAAAGACAACCTCGACGCTTGGTGGATAGGCTTGTCGGCGGTCGGCGCTTTGACGGTGATGTTATTGCTGCTGGTGATGATAGGCGAGGGGCTGCGGCAGGCGTTTGATGTTAGAATGAAAAACTAAATTACATTATTGATATAGAAAATATATATTTGAATTTTAGGAGATAAAATGAGAAAAAATGATATTTATGAAATTTTTAAGGAGATTGAAGAGGGAATTGTTGATTTAAAGAAATTTAATAAAATTTCCAAAGTTAAATTCAAATCTATTTTAGAAAATTTGAGAAGTATATTGGAATATGTGGCACATGATATTAATATGGCTTTATCTCAGCCAAAAGATGAAGCTAGATTATATTTTCCTTATGGAGAAAGTTATAAAAAGTTCAAAGAAAGTACCGATAGAAATTTAAGAAATTTAGATGCAGAAATACCAGAAATTTACTGTCTATTAGAAAGTTTACAACCACATAAGGATAATAATAATTGGTTAGTATTAATGTGTGAATTTACTAATCAAGTTAAACATAAAAAATTGATAGATATTCATGAGAAAGATGAAAATAGTGTGATTCTTTCTACGGGAGGAATGCCCATTTTTGAGTTTATTAATTGTTCAAATGTGATTGTTGAAGGAGAAAGGATTGTTTTAGAGGACCAAAATGGTACAGTTACTGATTTCGGGAAAATGGGTAGCTATCATATTAGTCAGGATAAGGTTATAAGTCAGGAAAATAATCCCAATATGTCACATATTATTATAAAGGGGAAGAAATTAATATTAGAAAATAAAGAAATTGAATTAATTCCGTTTGTTGATGAATATTTTTACAAAATCAAAAAGTTTTCAGATGAAGTGTATATGATATTAGGAAAATTAGATAAGTTGATGTGATGTAGATACGAATTTAACATTATTAAATAATAATGTATTTATATGAATTTAAGTTATTTATTGGAACTCTGTAACCCATGAACTACCACTACCAAAATTTCCACCAAATGCTGACCGCCTCTGCGCAAAAAAATCCTCGCGGCACAGCCATTTTCAACGACAAGCTGAAAATTTCCTACCGCGAGTTTAAGCAGCAGGTGGAAACCGTGGCAGCCTACCTGCAAAGCATAGATGTTAAATACGGCGACAAAGTGGCGATGGTGGTGACCAATTCGCCCGAATTTGTGATTGCCTATTTCGCTATTACCGCCATCGGCGCGGTAGCTGTGCCCTTGAATACCTTTTTGAAAAACGACGAATTTGCGTATATTTTAAACGACTGCCAAGTGCGGTTTATGGTGGCTTCTTTTGAAAAGAGAAAAGAACTCAAAGGCTTGAGAAAAACCACCAAATTAGAAAAAACCATTTGGATCGGCGGTACCGAGCAGTCCACCGACCGCCATTTGAGCTTTGCCGACGCGTTGGCCTATGTCGGCGAGGCGGATTTTACCCGCCAGCCGCAAATCAATGATTTGGCACATATCATCTACACCTCGGGTACGACCGGCCACCCCAAAGGTGCGTTGATTAGCTATAAAAACCTGTTTTCCAATATCGAATGCGCGGCGGAAATTTTCGGCGTGCGCACCAAAGACCGCTTTTTGGTGTTCCTGCCCATGTTCCACAGCTTTACCCTGACGACTATGGTCTTGCTACCCGTATTTGCCGCCAGCTCCATGATTTTGGTGAAATCCGTGTTCCCGTTTTTCACCGTGTTGAAGCAGGCGCTGTATAAACGCGCCACCGTGTTTTTGGGTGTGCCTGCGATTTACACCGCCATGGGCAAAGCCAAAATTCCCTGGTATTTCCGCTGGCTCAACCGCATCCGCATTTTTATCAGCGGCGGCGCACCACTGGCAGAGCAAACCATTTTAGACTTTAAAGCCAAATTCCCGTCTGCCCACCTGCTCGAAGGCTACGGCCTGAGCGAATGCTCGCCCGTTGTCGCGGTCAACCGTTTGGAAAAACAAAAAGTCGGCAGCGTCGGCCTGTCGCTGCCCGGCTATCAGGTTAAAGCGGTGGACGACGAATTGATGGAAGTGCAGCGCGGCGAAGTAGGCGAGTTGATTGTCAAATGTGATGCGGTAATGCAAGGCTACCTGAATATGCCTGTGGACACCGCCGAAGTAATTATCAACGGCTGGCTGAAAACCGGCGATTTGGTCAAAATCGACGATGACGGCTTTATCTTTATCGTTGACCGCAAAAAAGACCTGATTATCTCCAAAGGGCAAAACATCTACCCGCGCGAGATTGAAGAAGAGCTGTATAAAATGGACGAAATCGAAGCCGCTGCTGTGATTGGCGTGCCCGATCAATACGCCGATGAAGATGTGGTAGCGTTTGTCCAATTCAAAGAAGGCATGAGCCTGACCGAGGCCGAAATCCGCAGCGCACTGCGCAAAACGCTGGCTAACTTTAAAATTCCCAAGGAAATCCATTTCCAAGACAAACTGCCGCGCAACGCCACGGGCAAGGTGTTGAAACGGGTGTTGAAACAGCAGTTTTTGGATGGGGAAAAGGCCGTCTGAAAAATTTTTATCAAGAAAAAGCAGTTTGAATAACTAATAAAAAGGGATGAGAAATATGAAAATTTATACTAATCAAAATGGGCGTATTATCAGAAATACTCTTCAAGATATAGAAATTGGTGAACAACTCTATTTTGCTTCAGCTTTTTTACTGATTATAAGGCAGTAGAGGGATTATTACAGAATTGTGATAAGTTGTATTTAGTTGTAAGGCTAGGGTTTCCAACTTCTCCAAAAGCTTTATATGAATTATTGACAGGGAAATATAAAAATAAAGTTTTAATTAGATATTTTTCATCAAAATCTTTCCACCCAAAATTATATATTTTTGGTAATCGGAAAGCTGTTGTAGGCTCTGCCAATTTTACAGATAGTGCTTTAAATTCTAATCAGGAAATTGTACTTGAAATTTTAAGCGATGAAGAAATTGGAAATCCTGATATATTTGAAGATTTAAAAGATGTATTTAATGGATATTGGGATGAAGCAAAACCTCTTGATGAAGCGACTTTAAAAAAATATGAAGCTATATTTAATCAGCATTCTGATGTTAGTAAGAAAATTTCAGACTTTGATATTGAGGTAGAAAATAAAGTAGGAATGCATGAATTTATTAATAATTCAAAAATAAAGCCAAGTAAAACAAAAGATAGGCTTTATTATGAAAATTTAGCAAAAAATTATCAAATCTGCGTGCAGGGAGTAAATCAAATTTCTGAATGGTATAAAGAAGGTGGAAGAGTATTATCTAATGAACAATTACCTCTACGATTAGAAGTGGATGCATTTATTAATTATGTAAAGGACAATTATGTGGGGAGGGTTAGTGATTTAAAAGATGGACTTAGTTCAAATGAAGAACAGATTAAATTTCACATAAAAAGTTATAAATCCGAGTGTCTGTTTGATGGTAGAGAAAAAAATAAATTAAATAAACGATGTCAAGATTATAAAGAATTATTGTCTGTGTTAGCGAGTGGAGAGTTAATCGAAAAAATTGAATTAGAAAAACTTGTTTCGTCATTATTGAATTTGAATGCAATTTGTACAATGGTTGCTCGTTTTTCTGGAGGTAAAGATAAGTTTATTAAAGAATTTATTGAACAAAATGACGAGGCGCAAATTAGAAAAACAATTAATTATGTTTTATATGGTGCGGACTCTGTTACTGAGAGAATTTATAATGCTGTTCATAATGAGAAATATAAACTTAAAAAATTTAAGGATTCTAGTGTAGAGGAACTAATTGGGTGGGTAAATCAGGAAAATTTGCCTATTGTTAACGAGAGGGTGAAAAAAGTGCTTAAGTTTTATGGGGCAAATATTAAATAAAAATATTTAAATTTATTAAAGATGAACCTCCTTCAAATCGAAAACCTCTCCGCCGCCTTCCCCGATAAAGAAGTGCTGCATAATATCTCCCTAAACATCCGCACGGGTAAGAAAACCGCGCTGGTGGGTGAGAGCGGCAGCGGTAAAACCGTGTTGGCGCAGGGTATTATGCGGCTTAATCCGGCGGTGTCGTTTAGCGGCCGTCTGAAACTTGACGGGCGCGATTTGCTGGCGCTGCCGGAGCGCGAATTGCGCAAGCTGCGCGGGCGCGAAATCGGTATGGTGTTTCAAGAGCCGATGACGGCGCTCAATCCGGTAATGCGGGTGGGGGCGCAGATTGCTGAAGTGCTGACGCTGCATTTGGGTTTGACCAAAAAAGCGGCATGGGCGCGGGCGGTGGAATTGTTGGCGCAAACGGGCATACATCAGCCGGAAGAAAAAGCGCGCGCCTATCCTTTTCAATTATCCGGCGGACAGCGGCAGCGGGCGATGATTGCAATGGCGGTGGCGGCCGAGCCGAAATTGCTGATTGCAGACGAGCCGACTACCGCGCTGGATGTGGCGGTTCAGGCGCAAATTTTGGATTTGCTCTCGCGCCTGCAGGCGGAAAAAAATATGACCCTGCTGTATATCAGCCATGATTTGAATCTGGTGCGCCGCTTTGCCGATGATGTGGTGGTTATGCGCTACGGCGAAGTGGTGGAGCAGGGCGAAACGGCGGCGGTGTTCGCCAATCCGCAGCACGAGTACACCAAAATGCTGTTGAATGCAGGTGCGCTGAGGCAGGTCGCGCCGCTGGCGGAACATGCGCCCGAGGTATTGGCAGCGGAGCAAATCGGCGTGTCGGTGAAAGAAAACGCAGGATTCTTCCGCAAACGCGAAAAAACGCTGCTCGAGCCGCTGGATTTTGATTTGAAAGCAGGCGAAACGCTGGGGATTATCGGCGAGAGCGGCAGCGGCAAAACCACGCTGGCCAAGGCGCTGCTGCATTTAATCAAGGCTGAAGGCCGTCTGAAAATCGAAGGCGAAGTGTGGCAGCCTAAAATGCGGCACGATATTCAAATGGTGTTTCAAGACCCCTTCGGCGCATTTAATCCGCGCATGAATGTGTTGGAAATCGTATCGGAAGGTTTGCGCGTGCACGAGCCGGATTTGCCCCGCGCAGAGGTGGTGGCGCGGGTAAAAGCAGTCTTGCAGCGGGTCGGCCTGCTGGAAGACGCGCTGTATCGCTATCCGCACGCCTTTTCCGGCGGGCAGCGGCAGCGGCTGGCGATTGCGCGCGCGGTGGTTGTCAAGCCGGAAATTTTGGTGTTGGACGAGCCGACCAGCGCTTTGGATGTGCAATGGCAGCAGCAGATTCTGGAATTACTCGCTGATTTGCAACGGCAATACGGTCTCAGCCTCATCATCATCAGCCATGATTTGGCGGTTATCCGCGCTCTGTCGCACCGCGTGTTGGTGTTGAAAGACGGCCGCGTGGTGGAACAGGGCAGCTTGGAAGCAGTGTTTGCCAAACCCAAATCCGACTATACAAAAAATCTATTGCAGCACGCGGGTACTTGAAATTTCGTCCCGAAAGCCCTATTCTGCATTCCATCAGCAAACAACCTCAATAAAAAAGGAATCCCTATGAGCAGCGAATTGATTATCCACACTACCGACGCGAACTTCGAGCAAGACGTGTTGAAATCCGATGTACCCGTATTGTTGGACTTTTGGGCACCGTGGTGCGGCCCTTGCAAAATGATTGCCCCGATTTTGGATGAAGTGGCCGCCGAATTCCAAGGCAAACTGAAAGTCGTTAAAATCAACATCGACGAAAACGAGCAAACCCCGACTAAATTCGGTGTGCGCGGTATCCCGACTTTGATGGTGTTCAAAAACGGCGAAAACGTAGCGACCAAAGTCGGCGCTTTGGCTAAAGGCCCATTGACTGCATTTGTGAACGCGTCTATCGCTTAATGGCATAGTATGATGTAAGGCCGTCTGAAAATTTAGTTTTTCAGACGGCCTTTTTGCGCATAGAGTTCGCACGATATACACACTGGTATCAAAATAAAATGTCAGCAAGCTGTGGAAAAATGATATTAATGGTTGAAATATCAAGAAAAAATTTTACTGATTAAAAAATAAGCAGGTGTAATCAGGCCGTCTGAATAATGTCGGCATATCAAGAAAAATTGGTTTTGCACTTTTTTGTTTGTACGAACCGGTGTTATAGACAAGCGGGCAGGTTAACGGTGTGCAAGGCTTGTGTATAAATCGGATTGCCTTTTGATTTTTCATATAAAAATAAATTTGCTTAAATTTTGTGCAATATTGAAAATTAATCACATGCCGTGTTCGCCGCTGTGTGGGTGGGATGTGGAAAAGTGGATTATCCGATTGATCTATCAAAAAAAGCATGATTGCTTAAATTTTAGGCAGTCCGGTCTGCCGGGATTGGTCTATAATTCCCGCATGGTTTTGAAGAAAAGGAACGGATGATGTACACGCTTTCTGCTGAGGTGCGCTTGCAGCGTGCGCAGGAAAGGTTGCGAAAGGGGCGGCGTTGGGCGACAGGGCTGCTGCTAGCGGCGTGTGCGCTGTTTGTGGTGTCGGCGCTGTATGTGCGCGATTATCCGTGGCTGGGCTATGTGAAAGCGTTTGCCGAGGCTGCGATGGTTGGCGGGCTGGCGGACTGGTTTGCGGTTACGGCGCTTTTCAGACGGCCTTTGGGTCTGCCGATTCCGCATACGGCGATTTTGCCGCGCAATCAGGAGCGGATTGCTGATGAGCTGGCGCGTTTTATCGAGAACAATTTTTTGCAGGGCAAGCCGATTGCGCTGCGCGTGTATCAAATGCGGCCGGGCGATAAAGTGTTGGCGTGGTTGGGTAGCGAGAAGGTACGGCAGCAGTGGTTGCCGTGGCTGGCGCAGCAGGTGCCGCTGTTGCTGGGTGTGGCCAAACCGGAGCAGGTGGCGCGTTTTACCGGCATGATGTTGGTGCAGCAATACAGCGGCGAAAAAATCGGCCGTTCGCTTTCAGACGGCCTGAAGCTGTTGAAAGCGCACGGTCTGCATGAGGTGCTGTTTAACAATTTATTAAAGCAGTTGCGCCGTTGGCTGCAAAATCCTGATACGCGCGAATTATTAGAGCAAAATCTGCGTAATTGGGCGGCGAAAATCGAGGGTGACGCGCCGAGTACCTGGGACAAATTCAAGGCGGCGATGAAATCGACGCTGGTGGAAAAGGTAGACGATTGGGCTGCGGAAAAGGCGCTCTCTTGGGCGGACGAGTATCTGGCGGCGGCCACGGCGGGGGAAGACAATGCGCTGCGGCGCCAGTTTGAGGCGCAATATGATGTGATTGCCGAAAGGCTGGCCGCTTCCCGCCTGTGGCAGCGGCGTTTGGAAGCGGCGAAAATGAAGCTGGCCGAATCGCCGGCGCTGCAAAAGCAGCTGGCGGATGTGTGGCGCGGTTTGCAGGCTTGGTCGGCGCAGGATGTGGCGAAAGCGGATTCGCTGTGTTTGGCGCAGTTGGAAAAACTGTTGAACCATATGCTGGCGCAGGCGGCGCAGTATCCGCAGTTTATGCGCCGCGTGGATGTTCGCTTGTCGCTGCTGGTGCGGGATTTTGTCGGCCGCTATAAGGATAAGGTGGCGCAATTTGTGGCGGACAAGGTTAAAAGTTGGGACAGCGCGCAGATGACGGACAAGCTGGAATTGAGCGTGGGTAAGGATTTACAGTATATCCGTATCAACGGTACGCTGGTCGGCGGCTTGGTTGGGCTGGTGATTTACTGCGTATCATTATGGCTGGGCTAAACTGTTTTTTGCACAAGGCGGGTATTTCCCGTTGTCGCGTTAAGTGGGGATAAAACAGGCTAAAGCCGTCTGAAACGGTTTTGCCGTCGCACTTAGGGGTCTATAATCGCCACTCTCTTGCAACACTCCGAAAAGGACGTAAAAATGAAAAAAATTCTAGCATTGGCGCTGGTCGCATTGAGTTTGAATGCATGCGTGTTCCCTTGGTGGGGTCCGGACGGCGGCCATCACGGCGGTAACCAAGACCGTGGCGGCATGCAGATGAACGGCGGTCAAATGGGCGGCAACCAAGGCGGACAAGGCGGCCCGGGTATGGGCGGCAATTAATTTTTCTGCCGATAAAAGGCCGTCTAAAAACCGTAAGCATAGAAATTACAGGCTTAAACGGGTTTTCAGACGGCCTTCTTAATTGATACAAAACAGCCCTGTTGCTTTAAGCAACAGGGCTGTTTGCAATAAAGCCTTACAGACCGCTCAAACGTGCGGTATCGTGGGCAATCATCAATTCTTCGTTGGTCGGAATTACCACGGCTTTGGCGCGGCTGTCGGCAGTAGTAATGACACCCGGATTGCCGAAGCGGGCAGCCAAGTTGGCTTCGTGGTCTTCGTAAATGCCCATAAAGCCCAAGTAAGACAGGACCTTGCTGCGGATGAGTTCGGAGTTTTCACCGATACCGCCGCTGAATACCAAAGCGTCGATACCGCCGGCGGCAACAGTCATGCTGCCGATGTATTTGGCCAAGCGGTACACGAATACTTCCAGCGCCAGTTGCGCACCTTTGTGACCGTTGGCGGCGCCTTCTTCGATGGCGCGGCAGTCGTTAGACAGGCCGGATACACCCAGCAGACCGGATTTTTTGTTCAGCATGTCGGTGATTTGGCTGATGGTCATGTTGGCGTTTTCAGCCAGGAAAGAGAAAATGCTCGGATCGACGTCGCCGCTGCGGGTACCCATCACCAAGCCTTCCAGCGGGGTCAAGCCCATGCTGGTGTCTTGGCACACGCCGTTGGCAACGGCGGCGATGGAAGCGCCGTTACCCAAGTGGGCGATGACCATGCGCAGGTCTTTTTTGTCTTTGCTCAAGAAACGTGCGGTTTCGTCGGCAACGAAGCGGTAGCTGGTACCGTGCGCACCGTAGCGGCGCAGGCCGTATTTTTCATACAGTTCGTGCGGAACGGCGTAGGTAAAGGCGTGTTCCGGCATGGTTTGGTGGAATGCGGTATCGAATACGGCGACATTCGGCAAGCCTTTGAAAATGTTTTGCGCGGCGCGGATACCCAACAGGTGAGCCGGGTTGTGCAAAGGAGCGAGCGGGATACATTTTTCGATACCGGCAATCACTTCATCGGTAATCAGGATGGAATCGCTGTACAATTCGCCGCCGCTGACCACGCGGTGGCCGATGGCACCGATTTTGCTGTCAAGGCCGCGCGCTTTCATTTCTTCCAACAGCGCTTTGACCGCGCCGGTATGGTTCGGCTCGGCAGACAGGTCGGCCTGGTGTTTTTCGCCGTTGGCTTTGAAGGTGATGAATGCGTCGGGCAGGTTGAGTTTTTCAGCCAAACAGGTCAGCAAAACATCGCCGTTGTCGTTGTCCAATACCGCGCCTTTTAAAGACGAGCTGCCGCAGTTTAATACCAAAATCAGTTTTTGAGTCATGAAACGCTCCTAAGCTTTCAGACGGCCTATTGGTATTCAGGCCGTCTGAAATAAGTTAATGAAATAACATCGCCCATTTTACCAAAAATAAAATGCCTATGTGCGGATTAAACGGGGAATATTTGATTTAGCCGCTGTTTTTATGTGCATGACTCGGGGCAGGTATCTGCGCGGTACGGAATTATTTTGCAGACAGTGCGGCAAACTGTTACATTAGCCTATCTTTCTTCATGCTTTCATCCGGCTTGTGCTGATTTTCAGACGGCCTGTTGGATTTCTTAATACTGAATTAACATTAATCTGATATTTTATCCTTATGCATTATTTCAGCCTCCATACCCAAGAGGGCAAACACTTGGGTTTTTTCATCATGCTGGCCGACGACGAATCGGCCGAGCAGCCGCAAAGCGGCCGTTTTGCGATAAAGCTGCAAAGCGAACACGCACCGAATGACCGTGCTGCTGTTGCCGTTTTACAGCCGTTGCAATCTTTAGAAGCGCCGTTGTCTTGGCGCGTGGTTAAAGACCGTATCGAGCTGTTTGACGGCGATGACAACATCGGCACGCTGCGCAACGAATATCTGGCGTTGCAAGGCCAGACCTTGATTTTGAACGATTTGACGGGAATCATGTAATGGAAAGCCTGTTTATCCTGATTCCGCTGAGTATTTTGCTGGCCTGCCTGATTGGGTATTTTTTCTGGTGGTCAGGCAAAAACGGCCAGTTTGACGATCTTGAAGGGCCGGCCTACCGCATTTTGATGGACGACGATTCCACCGACGGCTTGCTGCGCGAGCAGGAAGCGGATAAGGCCAAGACTGAAGAAACGCGTAAATGAGCATTAAAAAAGACAACCTGAATTTCCCCACCAGCCGCCGCTTTGCACCGCTTTTCGGCACGCAGTTTTTCGGCGCGCTCAATGACAATATTTTCAAAACCGCGCTGTTTGTGATGATTAGCTTTTTCGGTTTGGGTAAAAACGACCTGTTGCCGCCCAGCCAAATGCTGAATTTGGGCGCGATGTTGTTTATCCTGCCGTATTTTCTGTTTTCCGCACTATCGGGGCAGTTGAGCAACAAATTCGATAAAGCGAAGCTGGCGCGGGCGGTGAAGCTGTTGGAAATTGCGATTATGGCGGTGGCAGCGTTCGGCTTTTACATCCAATCCGCGCCGCTTTTATTGCTCTGCCTGTTTGCCATGGGTACGCATTCGACCCTGTTCGGTCCTTTGAAATACGCCATTTTGCCGGATTATCTCAACGATAAAGAGCTGATTATGGGCAACAGCTTGGTGGAATCCGGCACGTTTATCGCCATTTTGCTGGGGCAGATTGTGGGTACGTCGCTGGCGGGTTTGGAGCCGCATTTTGTCGGCGCGGTGACGCTGCTGGTGGCGGCAGCGGGGATGGCGAGCAGCTTGTTTATGCCGTCCGTACCGGCAAAAGACCCGGACGTTAAAATCGAATACAACATCGCCAAAGGCACGCTGGCGCTAATGCGCGAAACCGTGGCGGAAAAACCGGTGTTTACCGCCATCATCGGCATTTCTTGGTTTTGGTTTGTCGGTTCAGTTTATACCACCCAACTGCCGACGTTTACCCAGCTTCATCTCGGTGGCAATGATAATGTGTTCAACCTGATGTTGGCGCTGTTTTCCATCGGCATTGCCGCCGGCTCAGTATTGTGCGCCAAACTCAGCCACGAGCGCCTGACTTTAGGATTGGTTACCATCGGTACTACCGGCCTGACCGTGTGCGGCCTGCTGTTGGTGTGGCTGACCCACAGCAACCATTTTACCGAATTGCACGGTATCGGCTGGTTTCTGTCGCAGGGACATGCGTATCCGGTTATGCTGGTGATGTTGCTCATCGGCTTTTTCGGCGGCTTTTTCTCCGTTCCGCTTTATACCTGGCTTCAGACGGCCTCCAGCGAAACTTTCCGCGCTCATGCCGTTGCCGCCAACAATATCGTGAACGGGATTTTTATGGTTGCCGCTGCGATATTAAGCGCCGTTTTGCTGATGTTGTTTGACAGCATTGCGCTGCTGTATCTGATTGTAGCGGTGGGCAATGTGCCGCTGATGTGGTATCTGGCCAAACGCGAGCCGCAGTTTGTACGGAATATTTTAGCTGTATTCAAACGCAGTCAATAAAAGCAGAAGATTAGTGCCAATCAAGCAAAGGCCGTCTGAAAAATTTGATTTTTCAGACGGCCTTTGCTGTATCAGGGCATTAATGTATTTAAAACCGGCGTTTCAAATGACAAGCCTGCATAATATAAACGGCCAGTTCTTCCACCGATTTATCCGTGGTATTGGTAAACGGAATGCCGTGGCGTTTGAACATGGCCTGCGCGTCGGCGACTTCGCTGCGGCAGGTGTCGATTCGGGCATAAGTGGAATTGGGGCGGCGCTCTTGGCGGATGGCTTGCAAACGCTCGGGCTGGATGGTCAGGCCGAACAGTTTGTCTTTATACGGTTTGACCATACGCGGCAAATCCGACGATTCCAAATCATCGGGAATCAGCGGATAGTTGGCGGCGCGGATACCGTATTGCAGCGCCAGATACAGGCAGGTCGGTGTTTTGCCCGAACGCGACACGCCCATCAGAATCACATCGGCTTCTTTCAGGTTTTTATCGCTGACGCCGTCGTCGTGGTTTAATGAAAAGTTTACCGCTTCCATACGCGCGTCGTAACGCTGCGTATTGCCGATACTGTGGTGTCCTTGGGTGGCCTGTACCGCTTCGGTATTGAGCTCCTCCTCCAACGTTCCCAAGAAAGTATCAAAGAAATTGATGTGTAAGGCATTGGCGCTGCTGATTATTTTCCGGATGTCGGTATTGACCACGCTGACAAAGGCAATCGGGCGCTGGCCGCTGTCAGCGGCGCATTGGTTGACTTTATCCACGACCAGCTGCGCTTTTTCCGGCGTATCAATAAAAGGAAACGTAGAGCGTTTGAAGGTCAAATTACCGAATTGGTTAAGCAAGGCTTCGCCGATGTTTTCGGCAGTCAAACCGGTACGGTCGGAGATATAAAAAACGTGGCGTGGAGCGGTCATGGCAGATTTCCGGTTGGTCTGTTTGGAGCAAACATCATAGCAAGAGAATCCTTGAGGATAAAGCCTTTCAACTAAAACTACATAAAATTACAACAAAATTTCACAAAAGGCAAAATACCCATTATCTGTAAAGAAAATCAAAAATTTTAGCATTAAATGCTAAAATTTTTGGATAATTCAATATTGAAAAAATCATTAATTCATTCTAAAAATGATATTTTACAAATAAATAAGGTTTTAAAAGACGGGTTTTGAAGCTTGGTTTCATTTCACTACATCCGAGGATTCCGCAATTTTTCAGACGGCAAAGGCTGCTTTTAACGCATAAAATACATGACAGCGCCCAAATGAATGACTTAGAATAACCATGCGGGTTGCGAACCTGCATTCATAAGTCGCACGGCTGCTTTTTCGTCTTAAAAACACGCCTACGGCCTTGGAAATGCTTATCAGGTGTTTGGCCTGATTGCGTTTTTTGCTTTGTATCCGTATTTTTATGCTGAAAACAAGTCGGACGCCTTATCAATATAGGTTTTCATTTCCCTTTTAACATAATATGAATGGAAGAAACAATGGCTGCAAACTACGTGATTTGGTTTGAAAACCTGCGCATGACTGATGTCGAAAGCGTGGGCGGTAAAAACGCTTCTTTGGGCGAGATGATTAGCCAGTTGGCGGAAAAAGGCGTGCGCGTGCCGGGCGGTTTTGCCACCACTGCCGAAGCCTACCGTGCATTTTTGGCGCATGAAGGTCTGAGCGAACGCATTTCTGCGGCGCTGGCGCAGTTGGACGTAGAAGACGTATCCGAGCTGGCGCGGGTGGGTAAAGAAATCCGCCAATGGATTCTGGATACGCCGTTCCCCGAGCAGCTCAATGCCGAAATCGAAGCGGCTTGGAACAAAATGGTGGCTGATGCCGACGGCGCGGATATTTCCGTGGCCGTGCGCTCATCCGCAACCGCCGAAGACTTGCCCGACGCTTCTTTTGCCGGTCAGCAGGAAACTTTCCTGAATATCCACGGCTTGGAAAACGTCAAAGAAGCCATGCACCATGTGTTTGCTTCCCTGTATAACGACCGCGCGATTTCCTACCGCGTACACAAAGGTTTCGACCACGATGTCGTGGCCTTGTCTGCCGGTGTGCAGCGCATGGTGCGCTCTGACAGCGGCGCGTCCGGCGTGATGTTTACCATTGATACCGAATCCGGTTACGAGCAAGTCGTGTTCATCACTTCTTCTTACGGCTTGGGCGAAAACGTGGTGCAAGGCGCGGTTAACCCTGATGAATTCTATGTGTTCAAGCCGACGCTGAAAGCAGGCAAACCGGCAATTCTGCGCAAAACCATGGGTTCTAAGCAGATTAAAATGATTTTCACCGAAAACGCTCAGGCGGGTAAATCGGTGACCAATATTGATGTGCCGGAAGAAGACCGTAACCGCTTCTCCATTACCGACGAAGAAATTACCGAGCTGGCGCATTACGCCCTGATTATCGAGAAACACTACGGCCGCCCGATGGACATCGAATGGGGTCGCGACGGTGTGGACGGCAAACTGTACATCCTGCAGGCGCGTCCGGAAACCGTGAAATCTCAAGAAAGCGGCAGCCGCAGCTTGCGCCGTTATGCCATCAGCGGTGACAAACAAGTTTTGGTAGAAGGTCGCGCCATCGGTCAAAAAGTCGGCCAAGGCAAAGTGCGCTTGGTGAAACACGCTTCCGAAATGGACAAAGTGGAAGCAGGCGATGTGCTGGTAACGGACATGACCGACCCGGATTGGGAGCCGGTAATGAAACGCGCTTCTGCCATTGTGACCAACCGTGGCGGCCGTACCTGCCATGCCGCGATTATTGCACGCGAATTGGGTATTCCGGCAGTGGTCGGCTGCGGCAATGCAACCGAGCTTCTTTCAGACGGCCAAGAAGTGACCGTATCCTGCGCTGAGGGCGATACCGGTATGATTTACGCCGGTTTGCTGCAAGTGGATGTGACCGACATCGCTTTGGACAATATGCCCAAATCGCCGACTAAAGTCATGATGAACGTGGGCAATCCCGAATTGGCGTTCAGCTTCAGCAGCCTGCCGAGCGAAGGCATTGGTTTGGCGCGTATGGAATTTATCATCAACCGCCAAATCGGTATCCACCCGCAAGCTTTGCTGGAATTTGACCAACAAAATGACGAATTGAAAGCGGAAATCAGCCGCCGCATTGCCGGTTACGCTTCGCCGACCGCGTTCTACGTGGACAAAATCGCCGAAGGCGTGGCTACTTTGGCCGCTTCGGTTTATCCGCGCAAAACCATTGTGCGCATGTCCGACTTCAAATCCAACGAATATGCCAACTTGGTCGGCGGCAGCCTGTATGAGCCGCACGAGGAAAACCCGATGTTGGGCTTCCGTGGCGCGGCGCGTTATGTGGCCGACAGCTTCAAAGACGCATTTGCAATGGAATGCCAAGCCATCAAACGTGTGCGCGATGAAATGGGCTTGACCAATGTGGAAGTGATGATTCCGTTTGTGCGCACGCTGACCGAAGCCGAAGCTGTGGTTAAAGTCTTGAAAGAAAACGGTTTGGAACGCGGTAAAAACGGTTTGCGCCTGATTATGATGTGCGAAGTGCCGAGCAACGCGTTGCTGGCCGAGCAGTTCCTGCAATATTTCGACGGCTTCTCTATCGGCTCCAACGACATGACCCAGTTGACCTTGGGTGTGGATCGCGACAGCGGCGGCTCGATTGCGGCAACCTTCGACGAACGTAACCCAGCAGTCAAAGTAATGCTACACTTGGCGATTTCCGCCTGCCGCAAACAAAACAAATACGTCGGTATTTGCGGCCAAGGCCCGTCGGATCACCCTGATTTCGCCAAATGGCTGGTGGAAGAGGGCATCGAAAGCGTGTCGCTCAACCCGGATACCGTGATTGAAACTTGGCTGTATTTGGCCAAAGAGGTCAAACAATAATCCGGCCGTCTGAAACGGTTTGAAACGGCCTTGCCGCATGAAGAATGCGGCAAGGCCGTTTTATTTAGATGTTAAATGTATTTACCAATCAAGGCCGTTATGCCTTATAATATGCAAATATTGAAAAATTTTATCTCGTTATTCGTCATCTTTTACGCGGATTGTCCGCATTCAGGTAAATTATAATGAACCGTTTTTGGCAAATGGGTTTGGCTGCTGCCTTTGCATACAGTGTATCTGCACCGGCGTGGGCACAAACCCATTCGGTGTATTTCAACCAACAGGGGAAAATAACGGCGACGATGTCGTCTGTGGCTTATGTGCGGCAATATAAAATCAATGCGGGGATTGCCGAGGTGCAGGATTTTTATTATCCGTCGATGAAAAAATATTCCGACCCTTATCACATTCCGGCTGCTCAGGTTAAGGCATTTGTGCCGGTATTGAATAACGGTATGCTGACCTTGTGGCATTTCAACGGCCAGAAAAAAATGGTTGGCAGCTACCGCAACGGCAAGCCGAACGGGGAATGGACCAACTGGTATCCCAACGGTAAAAAATCAGCGGTTATGCCGTATCATAACGGCATGAGCGAAGGAGTAGGCTACCGCTATTACCGCAACGGCCATAAAGAGAGCGAAGTACAGTTTAAAAACAATAAAGCCAACGGGTATTGGAAACAATGGTATGAAAACGGCAGCCCGAAAACCGAGATGACCATGGTAAACGACAAGCCGACCAAAGTCGTCAGTTGGGATGAAGACGGGCGGTTGCTGACGGAAATGACCATCAATGAAGGCAACCGTACCGGTATTGTGTTGGATTGGTATGACGATGGCTCGAAAAAATCGGAAACGGTTTATACCAACGGCAAAGTCGTCAGTCGGACTTATTGGGATGAAGACGGTTACGAAATTGAATAGTCGCCGTGGAAAGGCCGTCTGAAAAGTATATTTTGTTACTTTTCAGACGGCCTTTTGTTAACAATCCACTAAAAAGGAACGGTTATGCCGTTCCTTTTATGTTTTATTCCTCACCCAACAGCTGCTCGCGCGTCAGCAGGAAGACAAAGCCGTCGCCGCCGCTGGTTTCCAGCCAGGTAAACGGCAGCTCGGGATAGGCGGCTTCCAACACTTCGCGGTTGTGGCCGATTTCCACCAGCAACACGCCGCGCGGATTGAGGTATTTGGCGGCCTGCAAAATAATCTGGCGGGTGACGTCCAAGCCGTCTTCGCCGCTGCCCAAGGCCAGCTCCGGTTCGTGAAGATACTCATCGGGTAGGGTTTCCACAGATTCGGCATCGACATAAGGCGGGTTGGAAACAATCAAATCATAGGTGTCGTCCAAGCCTTCAAACAAGTCAGTGTGAATCAGGTTGATACGCTCTTCCAAGCCGTATTCTTCAATGTTGATGGCGGCTACTTCCAGCGCGTCCAAGCTCAAATCGACGGCATCAATTTCAGCGGCGGGGTAGTGGTAGGCCATCTGAATCGCCAAGCAGCCGCTGCCGGTGCACAGATCCAAAGCGCGGTGTACCAATTCGGGGTGTTCAATCCACGGTGTCAGCGCGTCGCCCAGTAATTCATAGATAAACGAACGCGGCACAATCACGCGCTCGTCCACATAAAAGTCAAAATCGCCCTGCCAAGCCTGATTGGTCAGGTAAGCCACGGGAATGCGCTCGGTTACGCGGCGCTCAATCAGTGCCAAAACCTCTTCTTTTTCCTGCGGCAGCAGCTTGGCATCGAGATACGGATCAAGCGTATCCAGCGGCAGATTTAAGGTATGCAGAATCAGGTAGGCGGCCTCGTCATGGGCATTGTCGGAGCCGTGGCCGAAAAACAGCTCGGCATCGTTGAAACGGCTGACGGCAAAGCGCAGGATGTCGCGCAGGGTGGAGAGTTCTTGGGCAGCTTGGGTAAACATAATGAAATCGCCGTGATGAGGTAGTGGAACGCCAATTATAGCAGAAAGGCCGTCTGAAATGGTTTCAGACGGCCTTTTCTATCGTGCGGGCAAACCTTGACGATTATTCCGGAATACGCAGTTTTTGACCCGGGTAAATGCGGTCGGGGTCGCTCAACATCGGTTTGTTGGCTTCAAAGATTTTCATGTATTTGTTGGCGTCGCCATAGTATTTTTTGGCGATGGCAGACAAGGTGTCGCCTTTGACCACGTCATGATATTGCGCGGCGGCGGCGGGCGGGAATTGCAGGTTGTTTTGCACGTCGGAAACGCCGGTTACGTTACCCGCAGCCAATACCGCTTTTTCCGCCGCTTCTTGCGAAGGAGCAGAACCGCTCAGGGTCACTTTACCGCTGGCGCCGTCGAATTCGACAGACAGGCCGGTCAAGCCCAGGTTTTGTTTTTCAACATAAGTTTGAATCGCAGCGGCCGCTTTGACATTCAAATCTTCTACGCTGGAAGCCGCTTGTGCCGCCACTTCCGCTTCGTCTTTACCAAACAGTTTTTCGCCCGCGCCTTTAATAAAACTAAACAAGCCCATGTGTTACTCCTTAAAATGTGTTATCAAAAATCCGGCTGGCCGGATACCGTTAATCATTATATGAATCGCCTTGCGTGGCAAGCGCGGGTAGGGCGGTCTTACTTGGTTTTACACATAAGGCATGGTTATGGTTACAATATCGGGTTTCAATTTAACCTTTGGGGCTGTACTAGATAACTAGATTTATTCAAAATCATTTAGAATAAATCCCATGAAAAAAAGTCGACTGAGCCCTTATAAGCAAAACAAGCT
>NZ_JALJYC010000008.1 GCF_024170405.1 Neisseria perflava
TAGAGTGTGTGCAGTAGGAAGGGGTGTTGCGGATAGGATACGGTTAGTGATGGTAAATAAGGAAACTGTCAGGATTATGATGAAAACCGTTGTGCCTCTCCAATACGCTGCGGTATGATGATAGCTGGGTCAAACACATTACGGAGACAATATGAAAAAAATCCTGTTAGGCGCATTAGCGGTGCTGTGCTCGGCGTTCAGTTTGGCGGCGGTGAACATCAATACCGCCAGTCAGAGCGAATTGGAAGCGCTGCCGGGCATCGGCCCGGCCAAAGCGAAGGCGATTGTGGCATACCGTCAGCAGCACGGTCAGTTCAAGAGTGTGGACGAGCTGAAAAACGTGAAGGGAATTGGCGAGGGTATTTACGGCAAGCTCAAAGGTGAGGCGACCGTATCGGGTCAGCCGGTGAAGAAGGCGGCCGTTCCTGCCGTGAAAAAATAGGGGGCGAATCCTGCCGAATGCTAAACCCGAAGGCCGTCTGAAACTCAGACGGCCTTCGGGTTTTTATTTTGCATTAATTTATCGCACTTTAGAACTTACTGTTCGTTTTAAGTATGCTTACGTTTGATTTTTATTGCTTCCTGTTCAGCTTTGTATTGGCGAAGATAGACTAGTGCAGCTTCTTTTTCTTCTTCGTTTCCATATTTTGCATCTCGCTGTGCTCGGCGGTGAATGGCTCGTTGCTTAGCTTCTTCTATTTGTTTATTACGGAAGTTCTCCCGATTAGCTGCTGTTACAAGGTTAGTCTGTTGAGATTGTGCTTTAGCCATGGCTTTGGAAATCAAATCCATTGGGTTAAAGGGTGTACTGCTTTCTGTTGGTTGTGACGAGATGGCTTTTTGCGTGGCTGATAGTTTATTCTTAGTGGCGTTTTCCCGTTTGGCTAATTCCTCTTTTTTTTCTTTTACATCTCGAATATTGCGATAATTATGCCACTCGTAACGTTGCTTTGCGTGTGTTGCGGCAGCGAAGCGCGGATGATTTTTTTTGTTTTCATCAGAAATAGAATAGGTTAGGGGTAAAAATTCTGCCTGAATTGGTTGCATATGGATGCAGTCTATTGGACAAGGGGCTACGCATAAACCGCAGCCAGTACATTCAGAGCGAATGACTGTGTGCATGAGTTTATGGGCACCAAAAATGGCATCGACTGGGCAGGCACGTATGCAAGCTGTACAGCCGATACAAACGCTTTCATCTATCCATGCCAACGCTTTTTCTATTATTTTTGCGGGAGGAACGGGCACTTTGCCTAGTATGCTTGCGATGTCCTTAATGACTGTTTCTCCTCCCGGTGCGCAGAGATTGATATCCGCTTCGCCCCCAGACAAAGCTTCAGCATATGGGAGACAGCCTTCATATCCGCACTCACGGCATTGTGTTTGCGGCAGTAAATCATTCAGGCATTCGGCGGTAATCGGCATGATAAAAACTCAGAGTCAGCAAAATCGAAAGCCGCTATTTTAACAGATTTTCTCTACCTATTGATTTGGTTATATAATCTGCCATAAATCATGATTTTCGAGAATATGATGTCTGATACTGTGCTTTGTCCTTGTGGCTCTACAAAATTGTATGCTGAATGTTGCGAATTATTTCACCTTAGCCGGAGAAAGCCTCAAACCGCAGAAGAGTTGATGAGGTCGCGTTATTCGGCGTATGCCTTGCAACGAATTCATTATATTGTTTCGACTACGGTACCGGCTCAACAAGGGCTATTAAATGTCGAAGACATAGCTGCATGGAGCCGTGAAACTGAATGGTTGGGATTGGAAATTTTAAAGAATATTCCTAAAATCGGTCGAAATCACGCACAAGTAGCATTTATTGCGCGTTTTAAAGAAAATGGCTCTGCGCAGGAACATCAGGAATTATCGGCTTTTGTGAAGATTGAGGAATGCTGGTATTTCATTGATCCCACAGTACCGTTACCGACCATGAAACAACCGTGTATTTGCGGTTCTGGCAAAAAATTTAAAGCATGCTGCGGACAGTTTTTCGTCTGACCGGATCGCCTTGTTTGGATGCAAAAAAACCATTCATACCAAGGGAGAAGTATGAATGGCCAATACATTGCGGGAAAACGTCTTACTTGCTGAACCGCCCAAAAGGGATAAAAGAGCGGTGTGTTTCAGCACTACATATTCTAATAGCTTTAGTATTAAATGACGTTAAGAAGTGAAATTGTTTGAGTAAATTGCGCGATAATACGGCTGTATTGCCAGATAAACGGTATTTTTCAACATTATCTGCAAATATTATGTAAGACACTTTCGCGGGGAACTACTGATTTTCCCGTATCCAAGCTACCCATCGTTCAAATAAAGCAGGCTCCAGAGCCGCGATAACCGAGCGCTTGAAGACGTGTTCTCCGCTCCAAAAATCATCTCCTTCTAATGTTGTTAGGCAACCGCCAGCTTCCTCAAAAATCAAAGCACCTGCTGCGTAATCCCATAATTTCTGACCGCCGTGAACATAAACATCATAGCGACCGCTGGCCAGATAGCACCAGTCTAATGTGCTGCACCCCATGCTGCGTATAGTGCCAAACGGCGCTAGCGTATTCAGACGGCTGGAGAGCTTGCCGGATCGGAGGTATTTGATTTCCACACCGGCGATGGCTTCTTTAAGTTTTTTACTGACTAAGCGTAAAGGTAATTTTGTCCCATTGAGAAACGCGCCTTTGCCGCGCTCCGCGTAAAAACATTCGCCGCTGACAGGATTGTAAATCACGCCGAATTGCGAGCGGCCGTTTTGAACATAAGCCACGGAAATAGCAAAATGTGGCAAGCCGTTGACAAAATTATTGGTGCCGTCAATCGGATCGACGACCCACAGGCCGTCTGAATGTTGCAGCCATAAAGCCTGTTGCTCTTGGGCTGTCATCTCTTCGCCGAGCATGGGGCTGTCGGCCAGTAGCGGCAGTGCGGCGGCAAATGCAGTTTGCGCGGCCAAATCCGCATCGCTGAGCATGCTGCCATCGTCTTTGCGGTAAGAGGGCGTATTTAAAAAGCGCGGCATCACTTCGGTTTGTGCGATATGGCGCACGACGTTTTGCAGTTGGTGTAACACTTTTATCCTTAAAGCTTGCTATTTCGGCGTAAATATACTGATAATGTGCGCATTATACGCTAATCAACCTGTTTTTATGCCCCGTTTTTATCTGAATACTCCCCTGAATGCCGGACAGCGGATTGAGTTGCCCGATAATGTCGTCCGCCATTTGAATGTACTGCGTGTCAGAGCGGAGAAAGAAATCGTTTTGTTTAATGGTGACGGTAAGGCTTATCCGGCTCGTCTGACTACCTTGGAAAAGCGCCGTGCCGAGGCTGAAATTTTGCGGGCAGACATTGCCAATAACGAATCGCCGTTAAACATTACCCTGATACAATCCGTTTCCAGCGGCGAGCGCATGGATTTTACGTTACAAAAGAGCGTAGAACTGGGTGTGACCGCGATTCAGCCGGTGATCAGTGAACGCTGCGTGGTGCGCTTAAACGGAGAGCGCGCGGATAAGCGGGTGGTACGCTGGCAGGAAATTGTGATTGCTGCCTGCGAGCAGAGCGGGCGCAATATTGTGCCGCAGGTGTTGCCGTTGATTTCGTATCAGCAGGCTTTGCAGCAAATGCCGTCTGAAAAAACAAAATTACTGATGAACCTGAATCGGGCGCAGAAGCTGAATCAAATTACCCCCTCTTCAGACGGCCTGATTTTTATGGTCGGGCCGGAAGGCGGTTGGACGGCTCAGGAAGAGCAGCAGGCTTTCGCTGCCGGATTCCAAGCGGTAACGCTGGGTAAACGGGTTTTACGCACGGAAACAGCCGCTTTAGCAGCAATCGCCGCCATGCAGACTTTATGGGGTGATTTTGTCTGACGGGATTCTTGCAAGTATCTTGAAACCAAAGGCCGTCTGAAACATCAGCAATCATTCAAGCTGATGTTTCAGACGGCCTTTCATGTTTAGCGATTCAAATATAAAGTTTATTCACTTAACAAGGAAATATCCGCCACCGCATTCATCTGTTGCGCCAGTTGGTTCAGCAGATTCAGGCGGTTTTGTTTTACCGCCGGATCTTCTGCCATCACCATCACGCCGTCGAAGAAAGCGTCTACCTGCGGTTTGATGGCTGCCAGCTCGGTCAAGGCCGTCTGAAAATCGTTGTTTGCCACGGCTGCGGCGATTTTCGGTTGCAGCGCTTGCGCAGCGGCATAGAGGGCTTTTTCTTCATCTTGTTGCAACAGGCTTTCGTCAACCTTGCCCAAATCCGCGTCGGCTTTTTTCAGCAGGTTTTGCACGCGTTTGTTGGCGGCGGCAAGGGCGGCGGCTTCGGGCAGCTGTTTGAACGCGGCCACGGCATCGAGCTTGGCGGTCAGGTCGTTCAAACGGTCGGGGCGTTGCGCCAATACCGCTGCAACGATGTCGTGCGGATAATCATTTTGCAGCAACACAGCCAAACGTGCCTGCATAAAGTCGGCGACTTCGGCGACGGTATTGTCCGCCAATTTACTGGCAGGGAAAGTCGCATAAGCGGTTTGCAACACATCGCTGATACTCAAATCGCTATTCATCAGCATACGCAGAATGCCCAAAGCCGAGCGGCGCAGCGCGTAAGGGTCTTTGTCGCCGGTCGGAATCAGGCCTATGCCCCAAATGCCGACCAGCGTTTCCAATTTATCGGCCAGCGCCGCAGCGGTAGCGATTTTGCCTTCGGGCAAATCATCACCGGCAAAGCGCGGGCGGTAATGCTGCTCGATGGCGTTGGCGACTTCTTCGCTTTCGCCGTCCAGACGCGCATAATATTTGCCCATCGTGCCTTGCAGCTCGGGGAACTCGCCCACCATTTCGGTCACTAAGTCGGCCTTAGAGAGGCGGGTAGCACGTTCGGCAACGGCAGCGTCTGCACCTAATGCGCGGGCAATGTGGCCGCTAATGCTCATCAGGCGGTCGAGACGTTCGGCCTGACTGCCCAGTTTGTTGTGGTACACCACCTGCGCCAATTTCGGTAAACGGCTCTCCAATGTGGCTTTTTGGTCTTGCTTGTAGAAAAACTCCGCGTCAGACAGGCGCGCGCGCAACACGCGCTCGTTGCCGCGAATGATATGCGACGGGTCGTCCGCTTCCAAGTTGGAAACCAGCAAAAAACGGTTCATCAGCTTGCCGGTGCCATCGAGCAGCGGGAAATATTTTTGGTTTTGCTGCATGGTCAGAATCAGACACTCCTGCGGCACCGCCAAGAAATGCGCTTCAAAGCCGCCTTCCAATACCACCGGCCATTCCACCAGCGCGGTCACTTCGTCCAGCAGCGCTTCGTCGGCGGCAACGGTCGCATTCAGACGGCCTGCCTGCGCGTTTAAGGCCGTCTGAATCGCAATTTTGCGCTCGGCAAACGAAGCAATGACTTTGCCTTCGTTTTTCAGTTGTTCGGCATAGCTGTCGGCGTTGCGGATGGTAATTTCGCCTTCGGAAAGGAAGCGGTGTCCCAAAGTGGTGTTGCCGCTTTGCAGACCCAATACGTTGGCATTGACGATTTTATCGCCGTGCAACACGGTCAGCGCGTGCACCGGACGCACAAAGGTAAAACTACTGCTGCCCCAGCGCATTACTTTCGGAATCGGCAGTTTTTTCACCGCCTGATTGATGATGTCTTCCAGTAATTCGTCCAGCGGCTTGCCGGTTTGGGTGTATGCGTAGGCATATACGTCTTGTTTGCCGTCGTGAATCATGGTCAAATCTTCGATTTTCGCACCCGCGCCACGGGCAAAACCTTCCAAAGCCTTGGTCGGCACGCCATCCTTCATGGCATTGGCAACGGCCGGGCCTTTTTTCACAATCTGCTGGTCGGCCTGCACCGCTTTAACATTTTTCACCTGTACGGCCAAACGGCGCGGCGAGGCATAAGCGGTGTATTCGGCTGCGCCGTCAAGCAGCTGCGCTTTTTCCAAGCCTTCGGCAATGGCGGCGGCAAAGGCATTGCCCAAGTTGTTGAGGGCTTTTGGGGGTAGTTCTTCGGTTAGGAGTTCGATTAACAGGGTTTGGGTCATGTTTTACTTTCGGTTTTCAAAATGCGGCAAGCCGCTGTTTTCATGTATGTTTTAAATTCAGACGGCCAATACTGTCTGCCCGTAAGCAGCTACTTTGCTGTTAGCGCTGAGTAAGATAATCCCTTCCGTTTGGGATTGCGCAACCAACATGCGGTCAAAAGGGTCTTTATGGATATCCGGCAGATTGGCGGTTGCTGCTGCGTGTTGGCCTGTAATGGGTAGCTCCAAATAACCGTTATCCGCTAAAGCGCGGCGGAATTGTCCGGCATTGACCGAAAAGTCGGCACGCCTCTGCGCTGATTTAATGGAAATTTCCCAAATACTGGCTGCGCTAAACATCAACTCGTTGTCGGGATTACTGATGATGTCGCGTGCGGTCCGGCTTAGTTTCGGATGGTCGGCTGCCGCCCACAACAGAATATGCGTATCCAGCAGATATTTCATTCGTCAGCCCCGGTAAACAGCGCCTCAACGTCGGTAGCGCTCAAATCGTCAAAATCATCGGGAATTTGCAATGCAGGCATAAACCCAATTCGTTTGATTTGCGGCTTTTGCGCTAGATACGGTACCACACGCACCATCGGCTTACCCGCCTTGGCAATAATAAACGGCTCGCCGTGCACCGCGCCATCCAGCAGGCGGGACAGGTTGGTTTTGGCTTCATGGATATTGACGGTTTGCATAAGAGATATCAGCCTTGTTTTATCGGACTAAGTTTTGTTAGTTTAGTTTTTATTAACGTAGCGTGCAATAGCTGTTTTCAGACGGCCTTGGGCTATCTTAGGCCGTCTGAAATTAGCGCTTTACCCGTGATATTACTGGAATAGAAAAGTCTTCATGCCTGATGGTTAAGTTTGGATTGTAATACGGGTCTTGTAAGTTGTCGGTATGCCAAGTACGGATCATGTAGTCAATTTCCCGTTTAAAGCGGGCTTGCTTCTCTGGATTATCTTCATGGCCGCGACTGATAGATTCGTGGTGGTACAGCTCTGCATATGGTGTCCATAAGTTGCGGTAGCCAGCAGCATGGACTTTCAAGCAGAAATCGACATCATTGAAAGCAACAGTTAAATCTTGTTCGTTTAAGCCACCGACTTCGTCGAAAACTTCTTTGCGTACCAGCAGGCAAGCAGCGGTTACGGCCAGCAAATCTTGAGCGACATACAAACGGGAGAAATAACCTGGATGTTTTTTAATATAGTGTTTATGTGAATGAGCTGCAACGCCGTTGATACCGATAAATACACCTGCATGCTGGATTGTATCGTTTGGATAATACAGCATAGCGCCGACGCAGCCGATAGACGGTCGTTGCACCTGTGATACCATCTCTGTTAGCCATTCAGGATTAATCACTTCGATGTCATTGTTAATCAAGCCAATAATGCTGCCATTGGCATGTTTAGCGGCAAA
Source organism: Neisseria perflava (assembly GCF_024170405.1). Lineage (GTDB taxonomy): Bacteria > Pseudomonadota > Gammaproteobacteria > Burkholderiales > Neisseriaceae > Neisseria > Neisseria perflava_B. The sequence goes on from NZ_JALJYC010000008.1 coordinate 7,457, forward strand.
ATTGTTAATGGCGGAGTAGTTAAACGGTTGCGGATAGCGTAGCAGCGTTACTTTCGGATGTTTGGCAATTTCATCGAAATAGGCCAGCGTTTGAGGGTCGTCTGAATTATTGTCTACCAGCAGGATTTCGTAATTCTGATATTCTGTTTTATCCAAAATCGAATCGATGGCTTGCTTGGTAATGGCATAACCGTTGCGGGTCGGGATAATCAGGCTAACCAACGGTTGCTCCGACCAATGCCATTGCACGCGGTAGAGGTTGTCAGCCTTGCCGCGTGTAACGGTAACATCTTGCTCAAGTTGAGAAAAATAATGTTGCAGCGCTTTGATACCCGCTTCGGTCGTATAGGATTTCTCACCTGAGGCTAATGCAGTCGAGCCTTCAATCGCGCGCCAATGGTAAAGGATTTTCGGAATATGTACCACATTGTTGCCACCCATTTCCAACAGATAGCGCAATAGAAAATCATAGTCTTGGCTGCCTTCCAAGCCTTTGCGGAAACCGCCGATTGCTTTGGCAACATCTGTTTTATACACACCCAAATGGGAAATATAGTTTTGCCCATAGAGCAAATCAAGGTTGAAATCGGATTTGAAGTGCGGCATAAAACGCACGCCGTTTTCGTCGATTTTGTCTTCGTCTGTATAAATCATTGAAGCGTCTGGATGGCTTTGCAGAGCTTTGACGATTTCAAACAAGGCATGTGCGGGCAATACGTCGTCGTGATCCATTAATGCCAGCCATTCACCCTCTGCCAGCGCTAGTGCGCTGTTGGAATTTTCTGAGATGTGACCGTTTTTTTCGCGAAAGACGACTTTAATCCGTGCGTCGATTTTCATATATTGTTCAAGCAGCGGGCGGATGTCGGCATTAGGAGACGCATCATCGGCAATACATAATTCCCAGTTTTCATAAACTTGTTCGCGTACTGAATCAATGGCTAATTTAAGCCATTTAGTGTCAACATTATAGACTGGCATCAGGACGGAAATCTTAGGACGGTAAGCAAAACTGCTGACTTGCTTATCCATCTGAGCCAAATCATCTGCGGTATAGACATCATTATGGGCAATCCAAGTTTGATAGGCTGCTTTATTGCCAATGTCAAAGTGGTCGGACGAATGCTGCGGTATGCCAGTTAAATGACTGTATGCGTTAGAGCGCAGGAACTGCTTGACGGTGCGCAAGTCGTTATCCAAGTACATATGGCGGATATGCTGGTAGGCCTTGCCGATACTGCCTTTTTCACGTACCAGCTGGCGGAAACCTTTGCGGCAGCGGTTGGCGGATCTGAGGCCTTGTTCGATTTTAACAAACGGTTTGAAGGTTTTAACAGTCATCAGGGATTTATAGTCAGTCAGGCGTTGTTGCAACGCATTATGGTTTAGATATAGATTGTGCGCGGTATGCGCATGGTGTTCTTTTTCTTGGGTCAGCACTTGGATTTGCGCTTGCAATGCTTGGATGGTTTGCTGCGCTTCGGCAAGCTGGTGTTGGGCATTGTTGTTTTGCGTTATCCGTTGATTAATGGCGTCAATTTGCTGTTGGAGTGATTCGGTCTGCTTGGCTGAATGTTCCGATTGTTGCAGCAGCTTAGACAATACGTCTTGCAATGCTTGATTCTGTTGTTCAAACGACATGATGTTTTCTCGTAGTAAGTGAATTTTAGAAGTTAATTCTTGGTTTTGTTGTTGTAATGAGCTGTTATCTTGCAGGATATTATTGTGGTTTTGGGTCAAATTCAGGTTGATTTGCTCAAGGTTATTGGCATGTTGTTGTAGTAAATCCATGTGCAGCAGGGCAGTAACGCAATCTAGATACCCCAAGTTGTGTTGCAGGAAAATGGTACGATTTTTCTCATAGACACGCTGCCAGTCGCGTTGAGCAATTTGGCGGTTCTGGGTAAATTGGTCGCTCAAGGAGGATTGGTCTTCACGCTTACGGTAGCGGAACAATACTTCTGGAATCTGGTAGGCTTCACCACCGTTTTGCAGCATCCGAATCCAATAATCCCAATCTTCGTGAGTATTTAGGTTTTCATCAAATCCACCGATTGCCTGATAAGAAGCAGCACGGTGCATAGAAATAGAGGAAGGAAATTTATTGCCCATTAGCAGGCTTTTAAAGCCTTCATAAGGGGGAATTTCCCAAAGGCCGCTTTGTGCGCCGAATAATTCCGCCTGCGGGTAGGTTAATACGTAGTTTGGATTAGCTTCTAAAACGGCCACTCCTTTGGCAACATAATCGGGCAGAATAATATCGTCAGCGTCTAAAAACAGAAAATAGCTGCCTTGCGCTAGCCGTGCGGCATGGTTGCGGGCGGCTGATACGCCCTGATTATTTTGCACGGCATAACGGATATGCGGTTTATTGGCTAGATATTGGCGCAGGTAATCAGCATGTTCTGGCGCAGAACCGTCGTCCACGATGATGATTTCGATGGGGGCATAGGTTTGCTGCTCAACCGATTCAACGGCTTCGGCGATGTAGTCCTTACAGTTGTAGTAAGGAATCATGACGGAAACAAGTGGGTTGGCGGTAGTATTCATTGTCTGTTTCAGGCTTGGTTTTCAGACGGCCTTAATGCCGTCTGAAAATGAATTATTCGGCCAGCTTCGGCATATTTTGCAAGGCAGCATAGTAGCCGTTTTTGGCTAGAAGTTCGGCGTGCGTGCCTTCTTCGATGATTTTGCCGCCGTCCATCACGATAATGCGGTCGGCTTCTTCGATGGTGCTTAAGCGGTGGGCGACGATGATGCTGGTGCGGCCGTGCATTAGGCGCTCAAGGGCTTGTTGTACAAGGCGTTCGGATTCGTTGTCGAGTGCGCTGGTGGCTTCGTCAAGGAGCAGAATAGGCGCGTCTTTGAGGATGGCTCGGGCGATGGATACGCGTTGGCGCTGGCCGCCGGAGAGGTGGCTGCCGTTGGCACCGATGGGCATATCCCAGCCTTGCGGTTGTTCTTGCACAAAATCCCAAAGATTGGCGGCGCGCAAGGCGTTTTCGATTTCTTCGGGTGTAGCTTCGGGGCGGCTGTATAAGACGTTGTTGTACAGGCTGTCGTCAAACAGGAAAACGTCTTGGGAAACGAGGGCAAACTGTTGGCGCAGGCTTTTCAGGGTTAAGTCGTTGATGTCGGTGTCGTCCAGATAGATGTGGCCGGAAGTAGCGGTTACGAAGCGTGGCAACAGGTTGACGGCGGTGGTTTTACCGCTGCCGGAGCGTCCGACCAGGGCGATTTTTTCGCCAGGACGGATAGACAAATTAAAATCATCCAGGGCTTTGTGGCTTTGGCCTTCATACAAAACGTCGATGTATTCAAATTTCAGACGGCCTTGGGCTCGGTCTATGGTTTGTGTGCCGGTATCGGCCTCTTTGGGCAGATCAAGGAAATAGCAGATATCGTCAGACGCCAAAAACATACCCTGCATGGGAATGCTGATGTTGGAGAGGTTTTTAATCGGGCTGACAATTTGCAACATGGCAACGATAAAAGCCATAAATTCGCCGATGGTGGTGACTCCGCTTTGGCTTTGCCAGAGGGCAACGAAAATCACCACCGCCAGCGCGATGGAGGCAATCAACTCGCTGATGGGGGAGCGGGCGGATGTGGCTTGGGTGATTTTTTTGCTGACGCGCACCAGTTGGTTGTCGATAAAGCGGTATTTTTTATCGGCAGCTTTGTAACCGCCGAACATTTGCACCACGCGGTGACCGGCGTGGGTTTCGTTAACCATGTTGTTGATTTCGGCAATACCGGCTTGAGAGCTGCGCAAGACTTCTTTCAGACGGTCTCGGTAATAGCGGGACAGCCAGGAAAGGGCGGGGAACATCAGCAAAACCACCAGGCACAGCTGCCAGTTAAGATACAGCAAAACGCATACCAAACCGATAACGGTCAGGGTGTCGCGGGTCAGGGTAATAAATACATTGGCCGCGTTGCTGATGGCGGCGTTGGCTTGGGTAATGAAACGGTTGGTAATCGCGCCGGCGGTTTCGTGTTGCAGCGTTTGCGATGAGAGCGACAGCATTTTGTTGAAGAGGTCGATACGCAAATGGCTGGTGGCGACCACGCTGGCCCAAGTCATCAGGTAGGTGCTGGCAAAACGGCAGAGCCCGCGGAAGATAATCAGCGAAATGAAAAACAGGGGAACCGCCCAGATTTTGTTTTCTGTACCCCAGATAAGGTAGTTCATCTGCTCTTTCAGGTGCAGCAGGGGTTCATACCAAGCGCCGGTATTGGATAACACGGGTGCGGCAACAGGCGCGGCAAAGCCTTGGTTGACCAGCGGGGCGATAAAGGCGGCCAGATAGCTTTCGGTAGCGGCAACGCCGGCGGTGGCCACCAATGCCCAGATAATGCGGGCTTTGTAGGGCTTAACGTAATTCATCAGCCGCATAAAGCTGCGGGTGTCGTCTTTGGTAAATAGGCCGAACGTGAGTTTTTCTATCATGGTGTCGCTATCTTGGTGGTGGGCGGTTTTCAGACGGCCTTATGACGCGGCTAGGAATAAGATGGTTACAGATATATCTTAAATCCATGAAATTGCGTTTAGGCCGTCTGAAATATCAGGCGTTGGTTTCTTTAATCAGCGGGAAGCCTAATTTCTCGCGGCTTTCCACAAATCTTTGCGCCACTACGCGGCTGAGGGTGCGGATACGGCCGATGTAGGCGGCACGTTCGGTTACGGAAATCGCACCGCGCGCGTCCAACAGGTTGAACATATGGCCGGCTTTCAATACCAGTTCATAAGCGGGCAAGGCGAGGCTGGTGTCTTCTACCGCCAACAGGCGTTTCGCTTGCGCTTCGTAGCCGTTGAACTGATCCAGCAACCAAGCGGCGTCGCTGTATTCAAAGTTGTAGGTAGATTGCTCCACTTCGTTTTGATGGTACACATCGCCATAGGTCACTACCTGGCCGTCGGGACGGCGCGACCACACCAAATCGTAAACGTTTTCCACGCCTTGCAGATACATGGCCAGGCGCTCGATACCGTAGGTAATTTCGCCGAGTACGGGCGAGCAGTCGATGCCGCCGACCTGTTGGAAATAGGTAAATTGGGTGACTTCCATGCCGTTGAGCCAGACTTCCCAGCCCAAGCCCCATGCGCCGAGGGTGGGGTTTTCCCAGTCGTCTTCGACAAAGCGGATGTCGTGCACTTTCGGATCGATACCCAATTCGCGCAAGGAACCCAGATACAAATCCTGAATATCGGCAGGAGCGGGTTTGAGCGCGACTTGGAATTGGTAGTAGTGTTGCAGGCGGTTGGGGTTGTCACCGTAGCGGCCGTCTTTCGGGCGGCGGCTGGGTTGCACATAAGCGGCAAACCACGGCTCCGGGCCGAGCGTACGCAGGCAGGTGGCGGGGTGGGATGTACCCGCGCCGACTTCCATATCGAAAGGTTGGAGGATAGTGCAGCCTTTGTCGGCCCAGAAGGTTTGCAGTTTGAAAATAATTTGTTGGAAAGTCAGCATGGCTTGGTTCGGAATCGGAAATAAAATAAAGGCTTCATTTTACTGTTTTGGTCGTGGTTTGAATAGTTTTGTTGTGGGGTATTCGGCGATTTCGGTATAATGGCGGCAGTTTGTTACCTTTAATCCGATGGAGAGGAATGGAAGATGTCTGATAACGATGATAACAAAGAGCAACGCGCCGGTTTATGGTTGGCCGGTGGTGCGGCGGGTCTGGCTGCGGCTGCGGTTTTGTTCTTTTCAATCTGGGGCTGGGAAACCGGTAAAATCGAGGGTTCGCCTGCATACGGTCAAGCGGCTTCTGCCGAAGTGAGTGAAACGGCTGCGGAAGAGGCGGCGGTTTCGGCTGTTGAAGGCAATGGTTTGGAAACAGCTGCGCCTGCCGATGTAGCGCCGTCGGAAGCGGTTGTCGCTGACGCGCCCGCAGATGACGCGGCAGCCGTGGTAGTGGAAAACGGCATTGTGAAATTCTATTTTGCCAGCGGTAAGGCTGATTTGGCCGAAGGTGCGCAAGAAGCTTTGCAGGATGTGCTGGCCGGTGTGAAAGAAGGCAAAAAAGCCATCGTTTCCGGTTATCATGATGAAACCGGCAATCAGGCGCAAAATGAAGAGTTGTCCAAACAGCGTGCGCTGGCGGTAAAAAATGCGCTGATGGGGTTTGGTGTGGCTGAAGAGCAAATCGAGCTGCGCAAACCTGCCGACAGCGAAGGCAGCGGCGATAATGCCGAAGCCCGCCGCGTGGAAGTGGTGCTGGAATAGTATTGAGCCATTAAAAAAGCCCGAAGATGTTTCGGGCTTTTTTAATGGGACAGTTATCTCTGTTAGTGTGAGACGGTGTTGCTGCCTCCAATTGTCTATTAGCATGGCTTTCAGACGGCCTATGCCGTCTGAAAGCCAATGAAAAAACAGCCTGATGTATCCAAACATCAGGCTGTTGTATGTGGTGGGTGATGACGGAGTCGAACCGCCGACATTCTGCTTGTAAGGCAGACGCTCTACCAACTGAGCTAATCACCCGTTTACTTTAGCTTATTGAAAAAGCACCGCCAAACGGTGCTTTTAAACTTTGGCGCGGCGGACGGGGCTCGAACCCGCGACCCCCGGCGTGACAGGCCGGTACTCTAACCAACTGAGCTACCACCGCGCATTGCCGTCTGAAAAAAATCAAACTGCAAAAAACTTGGTGGGTGATGACGGAGTCGAACCGCCGACATTCTGCTTGTAAGGCAGACGCTCTACCAACTGAGCTAATCACCCTTTATTGCTTGTTCAAAAAACAACCTAACTGCGTTGGCTCGTCTTGTCGTACTTGATGTACGATCCGCGACTTGCCGCCTTGTTATCTTGCTTTTTTGAACAAGCAATTGAAAATCAAATATCGTGTCAAAGATATTTTTAAATTTTGGCGCGGCGGACGGGGCTCGAACCCGCGACCCCCGGCGTGACAGGCCGGTACTCTAACCAACTGAGCTACCACCGCGCATTGCCGCCTGAAAAAATCAGACTGCAAAAAACTTGGTGGGTGATGACGGAGTCGAACCGCCGACATTCTGCTTGTAAGGCAGACGCTCTACCAACTGAGCTAATCACCCGTGTCGCAAAACTGCGAAGACGTAATTAAATCAAAAAAACGGAGGTGCTGCAAGTGATATTTGCATTTAATCAGATATTTCCTTGCAAACTCCAGTTTTCAAAAGAAATAATTTCTTCTTTTTTGCCGGCGACGACCAAGATGTCGCCGGATGCCAAAGTGAAATCGGGCGGCAGGTTTTCCAAACGGCTGGTGTTACGTCGGATAAACAGTAGCTTGATGTGGTCGCGCTCCAGCGGTAGTTCCGCCACGGTTTTGCCGATGGCGTAGGCTTCTGCAGCCAAGGGGAAGGCGTGGCGGCAGAAATTGCTTTCCGAATCAAAAGTGGTTTCGTCATCGCTGCCGACAAACAAGCCTTCCAGCGAAACATAACGGCTGCGGCGGATGCCCATCAGGGTTTGCGATACGGTGCTGTAAGGCTGGCCGTTGGCCAACATCGCGTAACCGGCCAACGCCAGGCTGGTTTCTTTGGTGTCGGAAACGGCTTCTTCCGCGCCCATTTCGGTAAAGATTTTTACATAATCATCGTTGGTGGCGCGTGCATACACCGGCATGGAAGGGTGTAGGGTCATGATGTTGTTCAATACATGTTGGGTTTCGTGCATATTATTGAGCGTAATCACAACGGTTTTGGCGCGGTTCAAGCCGGCGGCTTCCAGAATTTCTTTGCGCTTAGCATCGCCGAATGAGACCGGTTCGCCTGCATTGCGGGCGATTTGCACGCGCTCGACGTCCAAGTCCAGCGCGTAGTAGGGGATGTTTTCCTGTGCCAGAATGCGGCCGATGCTTTGGCCGCCGCGCCCGAAACCGATAATCAAGACGTGGTCGGATTTGTTCATGGTTTCCACCAGCATGGTATGCAAATCAACGGCTTTCATGTCCCAGCTGGATTTGACAAAGCGGCTGACGATTTTATCGCTGGCTTCCAAAATAAACGGTGCGGCAATCATGGAGAGCAAAATAGCGGCGGTGGCGGCCTGCTCCAATTCGGGCGATACCATATTGATTTTGCTGGAAATGGCCAGCATAACAAAGCCGAATTCGCCGCCTTGCGCCAGATACAGCGCGGCTTTCAGGCTGTCGGCTACGGGGTGTTTCATGCGGAAGGCAATCAGGAATACCACTAGGGCTTTCAGGAATAACAGCAGGACGAGCAGCACCAAAATCATCTGCCAGTTGCTGATTAAGGATTGGATGTCCAGCTTCATGCCGACGGTGATGAAGAAAAAGCCCAGTAGAATATCGCGGAACGGGCGAATGTCGTCTTCCACTTGAAAGCGGTATTCGGTTTCCGACAGCAGCATACCGGCAACAAATGCGCCCAGCGCCATCGACAAGCCTTCCAGCTCGGTCAGGTAGGCGACGCCCAGCGTGACCAGCAGCACGTTAATCATAAACAGTTCGGACGATTTGCGCTTGGCGACTTTGCGGAACCACGGCGAAATCACTTTGCTGCCGATAAAAAACAGCAGCCCCAGCGTAACCAACAGTTTGACGCCCGCCCAACCGAGTTCCGCCCACAGGTTGCCGCTGCTGCCGCCGGCCAGCGCCGGAATCAAAATCATCAGCGGCACCACGGCGATGTCTTGCATGAGCAATACGCCCATCGCCATCATGCCGTGCGGTTGGTTGAGTTCGGTTTTTTCCGCCAGAATGCGGCTGACGATGGCGGTGGACGACATGGCCAACGCGCCCGCCATCGCAAATGCCCAGTTAAACGGCGTGCCCATTACCATCAAAATGCCCATCACCGCCAGCATGGTGATGACGACCTGTAAGCCGCCCAAGCCGAATACCAAGCGGCGCAGGGCTTTGAGCTTGGGTAGGGAAAATTCCAAACCGATACTGAACATCAGAAAGACAATGCCGATTTCGCCCAAATAATCGGTGGCGTCGCTTTTCGGAATCAGGCTGAACATGCCCGGCCCGGCCAAAAAGCCGACCAGCAGATAACCGAGCATGGAGGGAATATTGAATTTGCGGCAATAGATAACGGTAATAACCGAAACAAGCAGAACGACAACGATGGGGGCAAGGGAAAATTCGTGCATGGGCGGGTTGGGCGTGGTGTGTGGATGGGTGGGTAGGCGTGCTGTTGATTACCTTTGAAGAGTATTGGCCGTGCGTTACCCGAATATGATTTGCATTATAGCAAACTCGGCAAGTGTTTCATATTTATAACAATGCCGTCTGAAAAGAAATATTTTCAGACGGCATTGGGAAGCAATACAAACAACAGGCTTACGGCATCAACATACCGCCGTTGACATGCAGCGTTTGGCCGGTAATGTATTTGGCCTGCTCCGAGGCGAGGAACAACACTGCGTCGGCGATGTCTTGCGCTTCACCGAATTTGCCCAGCGCGGTTTGCGCTTCAAAGGTTTTGCGCGTTTCTTCCGGCAGGGCGCGGGTCATGTCGGTGTCGATAAAGCCCGGTGCCACGCAGTTGACGGTAATACCCCGGCTGCCGACCTCGCGCGCCATGGATTTGGAGAAACCGATTAAGCCGGCTTTGGCGGCTGCGTAGTTGGTCTGACCCGCATTGCCCATTACGCCGACAACCGATGTGATGTTGATGATACGGCCGCTGCGTTGCTTCATCATGCCGCGCAATACGGCTTTAGAGGCGCGGAACACGGATTTGAGGTTGACCTGCATGATGTCGTCCCACTCTTCCTCTTTCATGCGCATCAACAGGTTATCGCGGGTAATGCCGGCATTGTTGACCAAAATATCCAGTTTGCCGAAGGTTTTTTCCACTTCGGCAATCAGGTTTTCGATGGTTTCCGGCTCGGCCGAATTCAAAGCGCGGCCTTCGCCGCCCCATTGCGCCAAACGCTCGCTGATGGCGGCCGCACCGCTTTCGCTGGTGGCCGTGCCGATGACTTTTGCACCCGCCGCCGCCAAAGTATCGGCGATTGCCGCGCCGATACCGCGTGAAGCGCCGGTAACGAGGGCGACTTTGCCGGTCAAATCTTGGTTGCTCATGCTTTTTCCTTTTCGGTTGGTTTTTCAGACGGCTTCTTTATAGCATAAATAGGGTATTTAATCTAATTATGCGATATGTCGGGCAAGCTAATGGCCTGATACGGCGGCATATCGAAAACGTAGCGTATCCAGTTGCCGAAGCTGTATTTCTGGTGCACGTTTTCGGGCAGTGCGCGACATGGTGTGTTTAGGAAATCGGCCAGTTTATCGGAAGCGGTTTCGTTCCAAACCAGGATGTTTTCCGGTCGGTAAAAATCGTAATATTGCACGGCGGTATTGCTGGTAATCAGTTTTTTGCCAAACCGTAAGGCATCGAAAATGCGGAACGACAGCCCTTGATGATCGCCGCTGACAAAATCAACCACGGCTGAGGCCGTCTGAATTTTTTGCAGATTTTGATCGAATGTCAGCACGCTGCTGCGGTCTAGATAGCTTATGCCGTCGCTGCCGAAGGCTTGGCAGGCGCGGTCGTCTTTGCTGTAAATGTGAAAGTCCAACGGCAGTTTCAGACGGCGTGCGCTGTCGAGAAAGCGGCGGGTGTCGGCTTCGCGGGTCGGGTCGTAACCGCCGAGAAAATAGATACCTCCTTTTGTAGCGGATGACGGTTTGGGCAAGGGGAAGTCGAAATAAAAATTGGTGGCCGTCTGAAAAGCGTATTGCGGGTATTGGTCGATGTCTTGTTTGTCGAACACGAAAAAGCGGTCGAAATACGGCAGATATTCGAGAATATCGGGGAAGCGGTCAATGCCGTCCCATTGGTAATTAACGCAGATTTTGCTGTGTGCACGAATCGCGGCGATGATTTCTTTTGGATAGATATTGGCGCGGATACACAGGGCGTAATCGGCTTTTTTACCGTTTAGTTGCGCCAGTTTGAGCGAAATGTCGGCCAGATGGGGCGCAAAACGCAGGGATTTTTTGTAATTGCCGTCGCGGGTAATGTGTTTGTGATACAGATTTTTCAGACGGCTGCGCAGGTTCGGATAAGGCGTGTCGCGGTCGTCATAGCAAAGATTGATGACATCGAAGCCGTGAAAACGCAGATTTTTTTCGATACAGCGGTCAAGGCCGTAGAGGTAGGGGACGGCAAGGATAACAGTAGGGCGCATATTCAGACGGCCTCAGGCGGGGCGGGATGGTTCGGGCAAACTGATGGCCTGATACGGCGGTATATCCAGCATATAGCGTATCCAGTTACCAAACGCATATTTTGTATAAATTTCAGACGGCATTTCGTGATAAGGGCGGGCGGCGAAGGCGGCAAGGCCGTCTGAATTTTGGCCGTTCCACACGAAAATATTGTCGGTATGGTAAAAATCGTAGCGGGTAATGTCGGCATTGTCGGTAATCAGCTTTTTGCGGTAGCCGAGTGCTTCGAAGACGCGGAACGACAGGCCGTGGTGAATCGGGTTACGGAAATCCACCAGTATGGTAGCTTGCTGCGCGGCTCGGAGGTTGTCTGCAAACGGGCGCACGCCGTGGAAAATGTTAATGGTATCGGCGTATTGGCGGCGTAAATCTGCGCTGTCGGTATCGGTGCTGCCAATATGAAAACCGAGGGTCAGCTCGGCTTGTCCGGCTGTGGCGGCGAAGAGGTTGATGGTGTCGGTGCGCCCGGGCATATGCAGGCCGACAAAATACAGGCCGTTGCTGCTTGTGGCAGACGGTGGCAGATGGTCGAAATAGAAGTTGGTCGCCGGTAGGAAGCGGCGGTCGGCGCTCAAGTCGGCGGGGTCAAAAACGTAGCATTTGTCAAATAGACCGACAGAATCAAGGATTTCAGAGTGACGCGCCAAGCCGTCCCATTGGTAATTCACCATTTGGTGGCGCACTTGGCTTTTGATGGTGCGCAGAAATTCGTTTGAATAAATGTCGCCACGGATAAACAGGGCGTAGTCGGCGCCACCTGCTTCGGCGATTTGGCGCCGGACATCGGCCAGTAGCAGCTTGGATTTGAGCTTGCGCTTGGCATCGCGGTCGCGCAATACGGTTTGGGCGAATTTGACTTTCAGACGGCTGAACGCGGAGGGATAACGAAAAGCCTGATTGTCCATAACCGCGCTAATCACCTGAAAACCGTGGTGGCGCAGGCCGTCTGAAATGAGGCGGTAAATACCGTTGTCGGCGGGCATGCCGAGAATCACAGTAGGGCGGGCGGTATCGGACATGGTTTCACGCAATGGCGGTAAAGTGGGCGGCAAAGGGCTTATGATTCGACATCCAGCAGGCGGGTCAGCCAGTTTTTAAAGGCGTAACGCTGCTTGATGTGTGGCGGCAGAGGATGGAAAGGCCGTCTGAAAAAATCCGCCAAGTCATTCAAATTATTGCTGTCCCATACAAAAATATTGTCAGGATGGTAAAAATCGGTATCTTCGATACTTTGGTTGGTGGTAATCAGTTTTTTATCAAAACGCAGCGCATCGAAAACGCGGAACGACAGTCCATAGTGGTCGAATTGGGCGAAATCCACCAAGGCTTTGCAGCTTTGCGCGTTGCGCATATTCTCTTCAAAACTCAATACCGTATCCCGATTCAGATAGGTCACGCTGTTGTTGCCGAAGGCTTTACGGGCGCGGTCATCTTTGCAGTAGATGTAAAAATCCAGCGGTAGATCCAAGCGTTTGGCCTCTTCGATAAACAGCTTGGTACGCTCTTCGCGGCGCGATTCGTAGCCGCCGAGAAAATACAGGTTGGCATTGGCGGTGCAGGGCGCTACTGGCAGATCGAAATAAAAATTGGTGGTGGCTTTCAGACGGTATTGCGGATAGCGCTTGACGTCTTCCGGGTCGAATACCCAACAGCGGTCGAAATAAGGCAGGTATTGCAGAATGTCGGGGAAACGGCCGATACCGTCCCATTGGTAATTCACGCAAATTTCGCTGTGTTCGCGGATGGTGGCGATGATTTCTTTGGGGTAGATGTTTGCTCTAATGCAAATGGCATAATCAGCCTTGCATTTACCCAAGGCTGCCAATTTTGCACGCATATCGTCTTGGTAGCGGGAAAATTTCAGCTTTTTCTTGTAGTTTAAATCTTTGGTCACCAGCTTGTGATAGGCGCTGATGAGGTGGCTGCCAAGGTTGGGGTAAAAAGAGTCCCTGTCGTCATAGCACAGGTTGATGACGTCAAAACCATGAAAACGGAGGTTTTTTTCAATATATTGATCAAACCCGTACATGTAAGGCACGGCCAGAATGACGGTTTTTTTAATCATAACGGTATTGGCGGCGTGTTTTTATCTCGTTATTGTTATTCAGACGGCCTTGAGCGTCAAGGCCGTCTGAATATTGCCGGGTAGTGGTGTCGGCGCAGGTTTAATGTTCAGCAACAAACGCGGCAACTTGCCCGGCATCGGTCAGCGGGCTGCATACGGCTGCTTTGTTAATGCGTTTGGCCAAGCCTGCTAAGACTTTGCCCGGGCCGCATTCGGCTGACTCGGTAATGCCGTCTGCAACCAAAGCATTGACGGTTTCAGTCCAGCGCACGGGGCTGTAAAGCTGGCGCACCAGCGCGTCTTTGATTTTGTCGGCATCATCGTAAGAAGCAACGTCGGCATTGTGAATCACGCGGATTTGCGGCTGCTTAATGTTAACGCTTTGCAGCGCCTCGGCCAATTTGTCGGCGGCGGGTTTCATCAGGCTGCAATGTGAAGGCACGGATACCGGCAGCGGCAGAGCGCGTTTGGCACCAGCTTCTTTGGCGGCAGCCATGGCGCGTTCGACGGCGGCGGTGTTACCCGCAATCACCACTTGGCCGGGCGAGTTGAAGTTGACGGCTTCCACCACTTCGCCTTCTTGGGCAGCTGCGCAGATGTCTTTGATTTGTTGGTCTTCCAAGCCCAAAATCGCTGCCATCGCGCCCACGCCTTGCGGCACGGCCGATTGCATGAGTTCGGCACGCAGGCGCACCAGTTTCACCGCATCGGCAAAATCCAGCGCACCGGCGGCAACGAGGGCGGTGTATTCGCCCAAGCTGTGTCCGGCAACCACGGTCGGGGTTTTGCCGCCCGCTTCCAGATAGGCGCGGCAGGTGGCGATACCGGCAGCCAGCATAATCGGCTGGGTATTAACGGTTTGGCCGATAATGCCGGCGTCGTCGCCGTTAATCATCGCCCACAGGTCTTGACCGAGTGCGGCGGAAGCTTCGTCAAAAGTGGCTTTGACCACAGGGGTATCAGCAAAACCGTTCATCATGCCCAGGCTTTGCGAGCCTTGGCCGGGGAAGAAAAATGCAAAAGACATGATATTCCTTTAGTTTTTCAATAAAGAGAGAAGAGGATTATCGGTGTAATGTATCAGCAGGCCATAGGTTATGGCAATATTTATCGCCACGCTCAGCCAAAAAATACGGATAAAGCGGGTTTTGCTGGTCTTGTGGTTGTAAGCGGCACGTGCGATGAGTGCGCCCGGCCAGCCGCCGATGATATCGGCCAAATGCAGGTTTTTTTCCGGAACGCGGCCGATATAGCCGCTGTTTTTGCTGCTTTTTTGGGCGATTTGCTTATCGTTGCGGTAGAGAATGAAAGAAATCAGGCTGAACAGTAGATACAGCACGGCCAGTTTAACGGAAAAATAGGCAACGGCAGCCAAAAAGACGACAGCAATCAGGATGTTGGTCAGAAATTTGGGCATGTCGATGTTTAAGCGGTCGTAGTCTGGCGGCAGGGCATTAAACAGGGCGCATTCATCGCCTTGCAAGACGACTTTAACGGCTTTCTGGCTGTCTTGACTGGTGGCATGGTTACAGTAGAAGCTGACTTTTTGGCCGGTTTTCGGTCGGCGGGTGGCGTAATGGAAGGCGCTGATGTGGAAAAAGACGGTTTGAAATTGGTCGCCGAAACGGATAAAACCGTAGCCTTTTTCATCGTTCCAATTTACGACGGTGCCGCTCATGACTTGGTGGGGCGGCAGCAGGTTATGGGGTTCGGCCGGTTCGACAGGCATTTCAACCGGAGCGGGGGCTTGAGCCGTCTGAACGGTTTCTTCCTCCGGCTCGGGTTTTAGGGTAACAGGCGCTTGGGCGCGGATAACGGCGTCCACCAGCAGCCATTGGCCGTTGTCATGCTGGCGCAGGTTGCCTTCGAGACAGTCGCCCGGAGCGGGTGCGCGGCCTTGGTCGGCTAAAAATTGCCCCAGCACAAATACATTGCGTTCGGGATTGTGGTTGTCGGTGCCGAAGCCACCGTTTTGCATGAAATCCCATTCGGTTAAGGTAATGGTGGTGTGGTAATGGGCGGGCGGCTCTTCGGTAATGGGTGCGATGTTATAGGCCACCAGACGGTCGGCGTGGTTTTCGATGAAAAAGCAGACGCGGTCACCGGCTTGCGGAGACGGATAATCGGGCGATAGGTTTTGCCCGTCGGCAAACAGCCGTTTGCCTAAATTGTCTGGGCGGATTGAACAGCGTTTCATGTCGTCAAACCAGTTGACAACGGTACCGTAATATTTGTGCTGGGTCATTGTTATTATGCGGGAGGCGAATCCCAAAATTATAGTAATTCAGTTGATAATAGATAAAATCAGATTATATAAGCTTATTATTTATATTGGGTAGAAAAATTAAAACAGCATAGCAAAGGCCGTCTGAAAAGCATGCGCCGGTAAGGGTATGCGCTTTCAGATGGCCTTGCAGATAACATCATCAGTATTTCACCAATACCGCGCCCCATGCGAAACCGCCGCCGATGCCTTCGAGCAGCAGGTTTTGGCCGCGCTTGATTTGGCCGTTTTTAATGCCGGTATCCAGCGCCAGCGGGATGGAGGCGGCGGAGGTATTGCCTTGCTCCTGCACGGTCAGAATCACTTTGTCCATGCTCAAGCCCAAATGTTTGGCGGTGGATTCGATAATGCGCTTGTTGGCCTGGTGCGGCACAATCCAGTCGATTTGCTCGGCGGTGTAACCGGCTTCGGCAATCACTTCGTCGGCGACTTTGGCCAGCATTTTGACGGCGAATTTGAATACGCCCGGGCCGTCCATTTTCACATAAGGTGTGCCGCAGATTTGACCGTCGGCGATTTGCGCGGGCACGTTGAGCAGATTCAGATAATTGCCGTCGGCCTGTAATTTGCTATGGATGATACCGGGTTCGTCAGACGCGCCCAAGACCACTGCGCCGGCGCCGTCGCCAAATAAAACGCAGGTGGTACGGTCGTTCCAATCGACAATACGGCTGAAGGTTTCCGCGCCGATGACGAGGGCTTTTTTGCTCATGCCGCTTTTAATGTAGGCATTGGCGGTATTCAGCGCATACATGAAACCGGCGCACACGGCCTGCACGTCAAAGGCGGGGCAGCCGTTGGTGATGCCGAGTTTTTGCTGTACGATGGTGGCTGTGGAGGGGAACTGCATGTCGGGGGTGGCGGTGGCGACGATAATCAAATCAATGTCGGCTGCCTCCACGCCCGCGTCTTCCAGCGCACGGCGAGCCGATTGCGCGGCCAGGTCGCTGGTTTTTTCGCTTTCGTCTGCAATATGGCGGAATTTGATACCGGTGCGGGTGGTGATCCATTCGTCGGAAGTATCGACTTTTTTCGCCAGTTCGTCGTTGCTGACGCGGTTGGCGGGAAGATAGCTGCCGGTGCCGAGGATTTTGGCATATTGCATAGGAAAGCCTTTTCTTTGGGAAATGTTGGTACGAAAAGATTATTGTAAGCGAAAATGTAGGGGTTTTGGAATAAAAACGCAAGGCCGTCTGAAAACAAAAGAGATGTTTTCAGACGGCCTTGCACTTGAATACCGCCATCAGGTTGTGTTGTAAAGTTTACAGCGAGCTGCTGATGTGGCTGGCGGCGCTGGTGTCGGCTTCCTGCTGCTTGACTTCGGCAAGGGCGGCCAGTTGGACGGCGACGCCTTGTTCGATTTTTTCCAAAATATCAGATTTAGCTTCGTGGTAAGCCTCTTTCAAGGCATACATGAAGCCGACTTCGTCAGTACCGCCGTGGCTTTTAATCACCACGCCGCGCAAGCCGAGGAAAATCGCGCCGTTGAACTTGCGCGGGTCGAGCTTTTGTTTGAAACCGCGCAGGGCGGGCAAGGCGACGGCGGCGGCCAGTTTGTTGAACAGGCTGCGGGTAAATTCCTGCTTGATGGCTTTACCCATGAATTTAACCGTGCCTTCGATGGTTTTGAGCATGATGTTGCCGACAAAACCGTCTGCCACCACCACGTCGGCTTTGTTGCCGAAAATATCGTCGCCTTCGACATTGCCGATAAAATTCAGCTTACTGCTTTGCAGCAGCTTGAAGGTTTGCTTGACGGTGTCCGTACCTTTGATGTCTTCGCTGCCGACGTTTAAGAGGCCGACGCGAGGTTGGCCGTTTTCAGGATGCAAGGCCTGCACCAATTCGCTGCCGATGACGGCAAATTGGGTGAGTAAATCGGCATTGCAATCGACATTGGCGCCCAAGTCCAACACCAAAGTCATGTGGCCGTCTTTGCCGGGCAGGAATTTGGCGATGGCGGGGCGTTCGATACCGGGGATGGTTTTCAAGACGAAACGTGCCGTCGCCATCAGCGCACCGGTATTGCCGGCGGAGACGGCGGCTTGGGCGTTGTCCTCTTTGACTTGGTTAATTGCCACGCGCATGGACGAATCTTTTTTGTTTTTCAAAGCCAGCTGCGGCGCTTCGTCCATGCCGACCACTTGAGTGGCGTGGACGACGCTGATTCTGTCCATCGGCGCATGGGCTTTGGCCAAGGCTTCGTTGAGGGCGGTTTCGTCACCGACCATCAGCAGGCGCACATCGGGCTGTTGTTTTAAAAAGGCAACCGCGCCGGGAACGGTCACGTTCAAACCGGCATCGCCGCCCATGGCATCTACGGCTAATGTAATCATGGTGGTTCTCTATGGTACTTTTCAGACGGCCTGATACGGCTATGCCGTCTGAAAACGGAAAGGCGGCAGTCGGCCTTAGCGGTTGGCTGCGGCCAAGCGGTTGTGTTCGTCGATGTCTTCGGCGTCCCAAGGGTAGTTAATCCACCAGTCTTCTACGGTGATGCCGCTGAAGTAGGGAATGCCTTCGGGCAGTTTGCCGGTTTTCGGTTTGATTTTTTCGTGCAAAACGGCCACGCCGATGGTGCCGAAATCTTCTTTTTGCAGTTCGCTCAGACAAAATTCCATGGTAACGCGGCTGTCGTCCACTTCATCGACCACCAATACGTTTTTGCCTCGGATGGCTTCGGGAATGGGATCGAGCCATTGCACTTTTTTAACTTCTTCGGTGACTTGGCCTTCGTTGTCGCTGTCGTAATAAGCGGTGGTAACGGCGTAAATCGGGATGTCTAAAAAGCAGCGCAGGATACGGGCAGGGATAAAGCCGCCGCCGCCGATGGCAATCATGGCATCGTATTTGACGCCGGATTGTTGGATTTTTTCCGCCAGCTGCTTAATCACGCGGTGGATGTCGTCGTAGGTGTACCAGATTTTCTGTTTCATACTGCGTTCCGTAATTCGGATGAAATAGCCGTGTCGCAACCGGCCGTATTGTTATGCGGGTGAGGGTCTGAAAATAATAGGGATAATACAAAAAAGCCAGTCATTGCGTGAAGGCAATATGCTGGCTTTTTCGTCAGACGGATAAATTATTCGTCTTTGGCTTTAACCACTTTACGGCCGCGGTACATACCGTTCGGCGAAATGTGGTGCGGGCGGTGTACTTCGCCGGTGGTGCTGTCAACAGACAGAGACGGCGCAGTCAGCGCATCGTGTGAACGGTGCATACCGCGTTTAGAAGGGGATTTTTTGTTTTGTTGAACGGCCATTTCAAGCTCCTAGATAAATAAAACTGTGTCCTAATTCCACTGCTTAGGAGCTTTTTAAGCCCGCTAAAACAGCAAAGGGGTTGGGTTTGTCCTGATTGACCTGCTTCAAATCGGCATTGCCGCAGTCTTCGTGGCGCGGTGAAAACGGCAAAGCCATCAGGATTTGGTCTTCAACCAAGGTGCGCACATCCAGCTCTTTTTCCAACAGCATGCCTTCCAATTCTTCATCGGCAAGCATGGCCTCGTCAAGGGCGGCTTCGTCGGCAAACAGCACGATACGGCTTTGTTCGTCCAAATCAAACGGTACGGGGTGGATACAGCGCTGGCACAGCAGCGGCATATCATCGGCCTTGACCGTCAAATCTAAAAACAAACGCTGCCAGCGGTCGCGCCCGCCTTGCAGGGTAAACGCGATTTCGCTGTGTTTGTCGGCAAAATATTCGTGCGACCAAACGCGCTCGTCCAATTCCTCCAAGCGGAAACTGCCTTGCAGATTCTGCTTTTCGGCGGCGAATACTTCGGGGTCAATCAAATTAGGGTCTGACATAAACGGGGTATGATATAATTTCGGCAGTCTAACGTCAATATTTTTAAGCAAAAATGAGTGAAAAACTGCCTTTGGTATTAGGATCGAGCTCGGTCTTCCGCCACGCCCAGCTTGAGCGTTTGGGCGTGGCCTTTCAGACGGCCTCGCCGGATTTCGACGAAACCCCCGTTGCGGGCGAAAGTGCCGAGCAGACGGCTTTACGCCTGGCAAGCGGTAAGGCGCAGTCGCTGGCGGCGCAGTTTCCGCGCGCGCTCATTATCGGCGCGGATCAAGTGGCTTGGTGCAACAATCAGCAGTTGGGCAAACCGATGAGCGTGGCGAAGGCGCAACAAATGCTGGCCGAATTGTCGGGACAGCGCATTGAATTTTGCAGCGCAATCGTGCTTTTGAACACCGTTAGCGGACATTTGCAGCAGCATGTCGATAAAACCGTCGTTACCATGCGCACTTTGTCTGCCGAACAAATCCGCCGCTACCTTGAACGCGAGCCGGACGCGGTGTATTGCGCGGGTGCGGCCAAGAGCGAAGGCTTGGGCGCGGCGCTGTTGGAAAAAATCGACAGCAGCGATCCGAATGCCCTTATCGGCCTGCCTGTGTTCCGCCTGATTGATTTTTTAAAGAATGAAGGTGTGGCAGTGTTGTAGGGTGGGTCTTGACCCGCCAATGAACCGAATATCTGTGCAAATGGTGGGTTAAAACCTACCCTACATTAACGAAAGCAAATATGACCCCGATTTTATATTTAATCCCTACCCCTTTGGGTGCGCCCGATACCCCCTGCCTGCTGCCGCACGAGCAGGCGCAGATTGTCGGTTTGACCGATTTTGTGGTGGAGGCGGAAAAAACCGCCCGCGCCCATTTGAAACATTTGGGTGTGACCACGCCGATACGCGAATTAAACCTGCAAACGCTGAACGAGCATACCGATTTGAAAACCCTGCCCGCCTTGCTCAAACCTTTGCAGGAAGGGCGCAGCATGGGTATTGTCAGCGAAGCGGGCTGTCCGGCGGTGGCCGATCCCGGCGCCAATCTGGTGGCGCTGGCGCATGCGCACGGTTTTGAAGTGCGCCCGCTGGTCGGCCCTTCCAGCCTGCTGCTGGCGCTGATGGCTTCGGGTGCTAACGGCCAAAGTTTTGCCTTTAAAGGCTATCTGCCGTCTGAAAAAGGCGAGCGTATCCAAGCCTTGAAAGCCTTGGAGCAGCGTTCGCGCCAACACAACGAAACGCAATTATTCATTGAAACGCCGTACCGCAATGACGCAATGTTGGCCGATGCGTTGGCGCAACTGTACCCCGCCACCCGCTTGTGCGTCGCTTGTGATTTAACCTTGCCGAGCCAAATGATTGTCAGCCAAACTGTGGCCGATTGGCGTAAGATGGAGATCTTGCCGGATTTGAAAAAACGTCCGACGATTTTTGTGTTGTACGCGGCATAACCTCTGCCGGTTTCACGGTGTAAAAACGAAAGGAATTGCAATGGCTACAGTGGCTGCTGTCCGTCATGTGGCATTTGAGGATTTGGGCATTTTGGAAACGCTGTTTGCCAAGCGTGGCGATACGGTGGTGTATTTTGACGCGCCGGTTGCTAATTTTACTGATAGCGCTTTGCAGGAGGCGGATTTACTGGTGGTGTTGGGGGCGCCGATAGGGGCGTTTGATGATGCGCTGTATCCGTTTTTAAGCGCTGAAGCCGAATGTATCCGCCGCCGTGTGGCTTCGGATAAGGCCGTGTTGGGTATTTGCCTGGGCGCACAGCTTATCGCGCGGGTATTGGGGGCGCAGGTGAATCCAATGGGCGTGAAGGAAATTGGTTTTAAACCGCTGGAGCTGACCAACGAGGGTAAACAGTCGCCGCTGCGCCATTTGGCGGGTGTGCCGGTATTGCATTGGCACGGTGACTGTTTTGGTTTGCCGCAGGGGGCGACTTCATTGGCTTATACCAATGTCAGCCATGAGCGGGGATTTTCTCTTGGTGGCAAATTATTGAGTTTGGAGCTTTCTATGGAATCGGAGATTTACTGCGAACAGGCTTTTTCGGTCGGCAACAAGGTCTTGGGCTTGCAATTTCATTTGGAAGCAGATACCGACAAAATCGAATATTGGCTAGTCGGTCATGCCTGCGAGTTGGTACAGGCTGAGGTAGACTTACAGCAAATCCGTAATAACGCCAAGCGTGAAGGTCAACGTTTGCAGGCTGCGGCATGGCAGACCATGACCGAATGGCTGGACGCTGCGTTGACATAAAACGGGCATAACAAAAATTCAAAAAGGCCGTCTGAAAAATCGAATTTTCAGACGGCCTTTATTATTTAAAGCGGCTTAAGAAACCACTTCGCCTTGCGTGCGCTGTTTCTCAATGCTCTTATTGATAAACCACTGTTGGGCGATGGTCAGCAGGTTGTTGACCACCCAGTACAGCACCAAACCGGCAGGGAAGAAGAAGAACATAATGGAGAAAATCAAAGGCATGATTTTCATCATTTTTGCCTGCATCGGATCGGTCGGCGGCGGGTTTAAATAAGTTTGGATAAACATCGTCGCAGCCATAATCAGCGGCAGGATAAAGTAGGGGTCGGGGCGGCTCAAATCGTGAATCCAGCCTAACCACGGCGCCTGGCGCAGTTCTACCGAAGCGAAAATCGCCCAGTACAGACCGATGAATACCGGAATCTGCAACAACATCGGCAGACAGCCGCCGAGCGGGTTGATTTTCTCGTCTTTGTACATCTGCATCATGGCCTGTTGTTGCGCCATGCGGTCATCGCCGTATTTGTCTTTAATGGCTTGCAGCTTCGGCGCGACGGCGCGCATTTTCGCCATGGAGCGGTAAGAAGCGTTGGTCAGCGGGAACAAAATCGCTTTCACGATAATGGTCAGGCCGATAATCGCCCAGCCCCAGTTGCCGATTAAATCGTGCAGCTTGTTCAAGAGCCAAAACAGCGGAGAGGCAAACCAATGCACTTTGCCGTAGTCTTTGGCCAGTTGCAGCTTGTCGGCCACTTTCACCAAGGTGCTGGTGGTTTGCGGGCCGGCGTAGAGGTTGACGGCGATGTCGGTTTTGCCGTTGCTCGGAATGGCAGCTAAAGGCACGCTCACGCCGGCGCTGTATAAATTGTCGCCACGGCGTTTGACGCTGATTTGGCAATCACCGGCGGCGCAAACGCTTTTACCGTCTTTAGGTTGCAAAATCCAAGTGGACATAAAGTGGTGCTGGATCATGCCCAGCCAGCCGGTCGGGGTTTTGCGCACGTATTCGGCTTCGTCTTTGCCGGATTTGGCGTCATCATCCAAGTCAGAGAAGGAGACTTTCTGGAATTTTCCTTCCGGTGTGTACACCACCGGGCCGACATAGGATTTAGTGAAATAACCTTGGCCTTCGGGTTCGCTGTGGTCACGCACGATTTGGTAACCAGCGGTCAAATTAACCGGATGGCCGCTGGCGTTGGTTACGTCAAAACGGACGTTGATTTCGTAGCTGCCTTTGTCGAACGTATAAACTTTGTCGATTTTCAGGCCGTTGGTTTCCGGTGCACTCAGGCGCACTTCCACTTTATCGCCGTTTAGCGTGTAGTTTTGCTGCGGCGCGGTAAAGCTGACGCCCTTCAAGACATTATTGCCTTGCGCGTCAAGCAATTCGGATTGGGCGACGTAGGTGTAGGTTTTGCTGTCGTTAAACAAGACAAACGGTTTGCTTTCGTCGCCTGTGGCTTCGTATTTCAACAAAGTCAGTTGGCGCAAATCGCCGCTGTTTTCATCAATGACGGCTTTAACCGTGTCGGTGGTGACCGTAATCGGTTTGGCCAGGGTCAGCGCGGCTTCGGTGTTGGTGGTCGCGGCTTTTTGCTGCTGTTGCGCGGCCTGTTGTTGCGCCTGTGTCGGTTTTGGGGAGGGGAATAATTTTTCCCAGCCCATCAAAATCACAAGGGCAATGGCGAAAAACGCCAAAAGTCTTTTAAAATCCATAACAAATTCCTGGTACGGAGGGATGGGTGAACAGTGTTTCAGACGGCATTATATAGAAAATGCAGCGAAAATACAGGGAAAATGCGCGGTATGGCTGCGAAAAGGCCGTCTGAAAACGGCCTTAAGGTACAGGGTCATGCCCGTGTCCGCCCCACGGATGGCAACGCGCAATGCGTTTGAGCGCCAGCAGGCCGCCTTTGGCCGCGCCGTACTTGCGCACAGCTTCCAGCGCATATTGCGAACAGGTCGGCGTGTAGCGGCAGCGCGGCGGAATCAGCGGGCTGATACAATATTGGTAAAATTTTACCAAGCCTATCAGTAGTTTGGCAGCTAATTTTGACATCAGCGTTTTTGTTTTTTCAGCATTAATTGCGCCAGCTGTGCACGCGCCTGCGCACCGTCTGTACGGGTAAAGGCGCGGCTGACCCGTACCACATAATCATGCGGCGGCAGCTCGGCCTTGTGGCAGCGGAACCAGTCGCGAATCACACGTTTAATGTAATTGCGGCGGTTGGCGCGTTTGGCGGTTTTTTTGCCCACCACCAAGCCTAAGCGCGGATGGCCGAGGCCGTTGTCGCCCGATTGGGAAACTTGCAGCAAATCGCGGCTTTTGCGGTTTCTATACGCAAAAACGGATGAAAATTCATCCGTTTTTAATAAGCGATACTGCTTGCCGAAGCGGTTGTCCAACTTACACGGCCAAGCGTTTGCGGCCTTTGGCACGGCGTGCAGCCAATACTGCGCGACCGCCACGGGTTTTGGAGCGAACCAGGAAGCCGTGGGTGCGTTTGCGTTTGGTAACAGAAGGTTGATAAGTGCGTTTCATGTCTTTTCCTAAAAAAGCGGTAGAATTAAACCGTGAATTACACCCCAATTTGCCGCTTTTGTCAATCAATATAAAAACTTTGCGCCAAAATCGACCGGATGGGGTGCGGCAGGTGTTGGATTTTTTACCTTACCGGAAGATGAGGATGCAGCAGACGGTGTGGAAAAATCTGCACCGGTGGCTGTAACTGTGGATAAAATCGGTTATAATCGGCAGCTGTTAAAGATTTATTTTTATTTAGGCCGTCTGAAAACCGCAATCTTCCTTTTTCAGACGGCCTGTCTGCCCTTTGTGTTTGATTTTCCGAGCCTTACCCATGACGCTAGCTGAATTTTGGCCGCAGTGCCTCCGCCGACTCCATGATACTTTACCCGCGCAGCAGTTCCAGCAATGGATTGCGCCGCTGACCGTGGGCGAAGAGGGCGGCGCGTGGGTGGTGTATGGGAAAAACCAGTTTGCCTGCAATATGCTCAAAAGCCAGTTTGCCACCAAAATCGAAGCCGTGCGCGCGGAATTGGCGCCGCAGCAGGCGGCGTTTGCTTTTAAGCCGGGTGTTGGACAGAGCTACGCGATGGCGCAGGGTGTAGCGGCGGAAGCGGAGAAAAGCACAGCGACGCCGGTAGCCATTGAGGATGATGAAGCGGCTGTTTCCGCGAATGCAGATAATGGACAGGCTGCCGAACCGCAGCAGGCAGCATTGCCCGTGGATATGCCGTCTGAAAACGAATACCACGCGCCGAAAAAAAGTGCGCAGGAGATTTTGGCCGAGCGTCTGAAAAACCTGCCGCACGAGCCGCAGCTGCAAGCCGCAGCGGAAACCAAGTCCGCAAGCAAGGCCAAAAGCGAAGCGCAGCGCGAAGCGGCGGAACAGCGTTACAACCAGACCAATCTGTCGCCCGACTATACGTTTGAAACGCTGGTGGAAGGTAAGGGCAACCGCATTGCGGCCGCCGCCGCGCAAGCGATTGCTGACAAACCGGGTCATCAGAGCTACAACCCGTTTTTCCTCTATGGCAGCACCGGTTTGGGTAAAACCCACTTGGTGCAGGCCATCGGCAATGAATTGTTGAAACACAAGCCCGACGCCAAAGTGCGCTATATGCATTCCGACGACTATGTGCGCAGCCTGATGGTGGCGGCGCGTAATAACGGTTTCGAGGCGTTTAAGCAGCAATACAAGCAATACGATTTGCTGATTATCGACGACATTCAGTTTATCAAAGGCAAAGAACGTACGATGGAAGAATTTTTCTATCTGTACGAGCATTTTTATAATGAGAAAAAACAACTGATTATGACCTGCGACGTGTTGCCGGTGAAAATCGAAGACATGGACGACCGACTCAAATCGCGTTTTTCATGGGGCTTGACGCTGGAGCTGGAACCACCCGAACTGGAAATGCGCGTGGCGATTTTGCAGAAAAAAGCCGAGCTGTCGGGCGTGAACCTGACCGAAGAAGCGGCGTTTTTCATTGCCAACCTTATCCGTTCGAATGTGCGCGAACTAGAAGGCGCGTTCAACC
The DNA here is from genome assembly GCF_024170405.1 of Neisseria perflava. GTDB lineage: Bacteria > Pseudomonadota > Gammaproteobacteria > Burkholderiales > Neisseriaceae > Neisseria > Neisseria perflava_B. The sequence goes on from NZ_JALJYC010000008.1 coordinate 33,125, forward strand.
GCGTCAGCGCCAGCAGCCGCTTTATGAACAAGCCGATTGACATCGACTTGGCGCGCGAGGCCTTGCAGGATATCATCGCGGTAAAACACAAAGTCATCACCGCCGAGATGATTATCGACGAAACCGCCAAATACTACCGCATTAAGAGCAGCGAAATCTGGGGTAAAAAGCGTACCCGCAACATCGCCCGCCCGCGCCAAACCGCCATGAGCCTGACCAAAGAGCTAACCAACCTCAGCCTGCCTGCCATCGGCGCGGCATTTGGCAACCGCGACCATACCACGGTCATGCACGCCATCAAAACCATCGCCGCGCTGCGCGAGGAAGACCCGCAGCTGAATCAGGATTATGAAAAACTGCTGATGATGTTACAAAATTGATGGCGGGGTAGGTTGGGATGAAATCCCAACATTTATCTCTATAACTGTTACCGAATTTTTTGTTGGGTTTGCAACCCAACTTACAAAATGACCGATTTTCAGACGGCCTTTTCAATCATGACAACACAGGCCGTCTGAAAATAAAAGAATTCCCGATTAACCCAATCCCAAGGAATACACCATGTTGATTTTGCAAGCCGATCGCGACAGCCTGCTCAAACCGCTCCAAGCCGTGACCGGTATTGTTGAGCGCCGCCACACCCTGCCGATTTTGTCCAACGTATTGCTGGAAAGCAAAGACGGGCAGACCAATGTCTTGGCTACCGACTTGGAAATCCAAATCAACACCGCCGGCCCGGAAAGCGCGGCCGGAGATTTCCGCATTACCACCAATGCCAAAAAATTCCAAGACATCCTGCGTGCGCTGCCGGAAGGCGCGATTGTGTCGCTGGATTGGGCGGACAACCGCCTGACCCTGAAAGCAGGCAAATCCCGCTTTGCCCTGCAAACCCTGCCTGCCGAAGATTTCCCGCTGATGAGCGTGGGCGAAGACGTGGGTACGGCGTTTTCGCTGACTCAAGAAGCGTTTAAAAACATGCTCTCGCAAGTGCAATACAGCATGGCGGTGCAGGACATCCGCTACTACCTCAACGGCTTATTAATGCAAGTAGAAGGCAGTCAGCTGCGCTTAGTCGCCACTGACGGCCACCGCTTGGCCTACGCCGCCTGCCAAATCGAAGCCGATTTGCCCAAAGCCGAAGTGATTCTGCCGCGCAAAACCGTATTGGAACTCTTCAAGCTGCTGAACCATCCGAGTGAAGAAATCAGCGTTGAGCTGCTCAACAACCAAGTGCGTTTCCGCTGCAACAATACCGTGATTGTGAGCAAAGTTATCGACGGCAAATTCCCCGATTTCAACCGCGTGATTCCGCTGGACAACGACAAAATTTTCTTGGTGTCGCGCAGCGAACTGTTGGGCGCATTGGAACGCGCTTCGATTTTGGCCAACGAAAAATTCCGTGGCGCGAGATTGTTTTTGCAGCCGGGTTTGTTGAGCGTGGTGTGCAGCAACAACGAGCAGGAAGAAGCGCGCGAAGAGTTGGAAATCGCCTATCAGGGCGGCGAACTGGAAGTCGGTTTCAACATCGGCTACCTGATGGACGTGTTGCGCAATATCCATTCCGACGATATGCAGCTGGCTTTCGGCGACGCCAACCGCTCCACCTTGTTTACCATGCCGAATAATCCGAATTTCAAATATATTGTGATGCCGATGCGGATTTGATGAATCGTAAATAAACGGAGGCCGTCTGAAAATACTGGATTTTCAGACGGCCTTTTCGCATTAATCGCAAGACAGAAGTTGATGGGTTAAAACAATTTCTGCGAATCTAATAGCAGCGTAACCGGTCCGTCGTTACACAACGATACCTGCATATGGGTTTGGAATTTGCCGGTTTCCACCTGCAGACCGTGGCCGCGCAGTAGGTCGGCAGTCAGGCGGTAGAGGGCGTCGGCTTGGTCGGCAGGGGCGGCGTGGGAAAATGACGGACGTCGTCCGTTGCGGGCGTCGGCATACAGGGTAAACTGGGAAACCAGCAAAACGCTGCCGCCAACGTCTTTCAAAGAAAAATTGAGTTTGCCGGCCTCATCTTCAAAAATGCGCAGATTGGCGGTTTTGTCGGCGATGTAGCGGGCGTCTGCTTCGGTATCTTCGTGGGTCACGCCCAATAAAACCATAAAGCCATGCCCGATTTTGCCGCTGGTGTCACGGCTGTCGTTTTCGAGTACATCGACTTGCGCGTGGGTAACTTTTTGGATAACGGCACGCATGATTGCTCCTTGAAATCAGATAAAACGTGATAAAGGCCGTCTGAAACGGAAAGTGGTTTTCCCCTTTTCAGACGGCCTGATTAAGCAAATAACGCTTATTGCGCTTGCGGCGTAATACCGTTGGCTTTCAGCAGCTGTTCGATTTGCTGGCGCACTTTCTGCTGCTTGGCCTGTTGCAACACCTGATTGCGCACCAGCTCAAACGGTTGCGCTTCGGGATTGCGCTCGACGGCGCTGAGTTTGAACAGGTAATAGCGGTTTTGCACCTTAACCGGCTCAACGGTCACATCGCCCCGGTTCATCGGATTGATGACCTCAGCCAAAGTTGGCGGGAGCTGTTGCGGCATGATGAAATTGTCGAATTTCTGTTCCGGATTCGGATAACGCTTCATCAGTTCGTCAAACGACAAACCTTTGAGCAGCAGCTCTTGAGCCGCGTGCGCGTCCGCTTCGCTGGCAAAGCTGACTTGTTGCAGCTTAATCATGCGCGTTTGCAAGTCATACAGGCGGCGCACTTGCGCATCGTCCACTTCGGTATTGCGCTCCAAATACTGAACGTATTGGTTGGCATAAAACTGGGCGATGACGGTTTTCAACTGGGTTTGAACCGCAGGGTCTTTATCCAGATTGGCTTTCAGCGCTTCGTTTTTCAATACTTCCAGCGTTTGCAAACGGGTAATCACATCGCGGCGGATGGCCTTGCCGTCGGGCTTTTGCGTTTGGTTCGGATTCAAATCCGCTTGGCGCAAGACTTCGGCCACCATGCTGTCGATACGGGCAGACTCGATTTCAGGCGCTTTGGCAAAGGCAAAACCCGCCAATGCCGCCGCCGTGATGCCGGCGGCAATCGCAGTTTGGTACTTCATGAATCAGGCTTTCGGTTATTTGGCCGGTTTGATATTGGCTTTTTCCAGCAGGGACTGAATGGCAGCGTCCACGCGGGCAGCCTGCAAATCGTTGCCGATTTGGTTTTTCACGTCATCATATGCCGGTACTTTAACATCGCGGCGGTCGTTGACATAGAACACGCCGTAGTAGTCGCCGTTTTGCAGCGGCGTGGCGGTGAAGCCGCCTTTTTTCAGGTCTTTAACCGCCGGATACAGCGGAGAGTTGGCTTGTTGCAGGTCTTTCAGGGGTACATATGAAGAAGGAATACCGCCGGCTTGTTTGGCCTGCTCGTCAATCGAGTATTGTTTCAACACGCTGGCAAAGCTTTTTTTCGCGCGCAAATCGGCAATGGCTTTATCTGCGTCGGCTTTGCTGCGGGTAACGATTTCGCCCAGCTGCACTTCTTGCGTGCCTTTGTAGAATTTGCTGAAGTTGTCGTAGGCGGTTTTAACGTCTTTTTCCTGCACCGGATTTTGTTGGGCGATATGGATGGCATAAGCTTGGGCTAACAGGTCGCCCTCAAAGGCCGCCCAAGTGGTTTTGAAATCCGGTTTTTTATCCGCGCCGCTTTTTTTGGCCTGCTCGCGGTTTTGCGCCAAGGCTTGTTTGTAAGCGTCGCTCTGATCCAGTTTCAGGCGTTTGGCTTCTTGGCCGACAACGGTGGTGACCACTTGGCGTTCGGTCAGGCTTTGACGCAGCGCTGGGCTGTCTTTGACTTGGCTGTTGGCATCGCGCACGGCTTTGACTTGGGCGTCGATGACGCTGCTGTCGATGGCTTGGCCGTTAACGGTCACCAATGTTTGCGCAAACAGGCTGCCGGAGAGGGCGGCCAACATCAATGCTGAGGCAATATGGGTTTTTTTCATGATTTTCTCACTTGGGAAATAATACAAATAACAAAAAATCTTAATGGAAATACTCTTCCGGCGTTTGCGCTTTAATGCTTAAAGCGTGAATCAGGCCGTCTGAAAATAAATCCTGCAACAGGTTTTTCACCATGCGCTGGCGCTCAATACGGCTGACATCGGCAAATGCAGAGCTAACCACCACAATGGCGTAGTGGCCGCCGCCGGTATTACCGGCATGTCCGGCATGCAGGTGGCTGTCGTCGCGAAACTCAAAATGCTGCATATCCAGCGTTTTCAGACGGCCTTCAATGGTTTGGCGCATGTCCATTGTTTAAAATACGACTTTAAAGGGTTTGATTAACACTTCTTCATAGACACCGGCATCGACATAAGGGTCTTGCTCCGCCCATTCCTGAGCTGCGTCTAAAGATTCGAATTTCGCCACAATCAGGCTGCCCGATACGCGCTCAGGGTTGTCCGGCAGGGGATTTGGGCCGGCGGTAATCAGGCGGCCTTCGTTTTTCAGCGTTTCCAAGCGTTTCAAGTGGTCGGGGCGGGCGGCTTGGCGCGCTTCGTGTACATCATCGCGGTCGGTAGCCAACAGCATATAGTATTCCATTAATCAATCCTCCTGAGGTAAATGTCGGCTCAAGTAAAAACCTTGTCCGATAAAGAAAAGAACCATCAGTCCGGTCGAGCCGAACAGCTTGTAGTTGACCCATTGGGCTTCGCTGAAATTTTGGAAAACCAAGATATTGGTAATGCCCATAAACACCAAAAATCCAATCCAAGCATACGTCAGGTTGCGCCAAACGCCGTCAGGCAACGTGATTTCTTTGCCCATCATTGCTTTGAGCCCGTTTTTTCCGGCCAGATGGCTGATGAGCAAAGCCAGCGCACCGACCCAAAACAAAACAGTCGGTTTCCACATGATAAAGCGGTTGTCTTTCAAGACAATGGTGGCGCCGCCCAAGACAACAATCAGCAAGAGAGACACCCACTGCATGGTATCGAGTTTTTTGTGTTTCCAATAGGTAAAAGCAGCTTGCAAAACACCAATGACCACCGCCACCGCCGTCGCGGTAATGATATTGTGGGTCAGGGTGTAGGTGGCGAAAAACAAAATAACCGCCAACAAGTCACTTAAAATTTTCATATTCAAACGATAAAACAAATCGGACAATTCGCCATCATACAGGCTGAAGCCGACTTTTGCACCTGTTAATCGGTATGCAAATACCGACTTTTGCACTTTCCATGCATTCATTAAAACAGCCGTTACCGGACAAAGCGTTTTACCGGAAAACCGGTTTGGAACACAGAGGCCGTCTGAAAAAATTCAGACGGCCTCGTTCAAAAAATGCCTTTTGCAAGCGGATGGTAAAAAACAGAAGGGTAATGTTGCATTTTATCCGACGTTTTTAACTTAATTTATCAAACTTACTTGGCAGACAGGGGCTTTAGAATATATCATGACGTACATATACCGAATTATGTCGCAGTGTCATTGTCCGGCTGCGTTTCATGTAGGGGATAAGTTTTGAAAAACGACCATAAAATCAAATTAATTGCCGCTTCTCTGATGTTGGCCGCTTCATTTGGCGCAACGGCCGGTTTGGGCGGCTTGAATGTCCAATCGCATTTGGGCGAACCTTTCTCAGGTACCATTACCGTTACCGGCGACGAAGCCAAAACCTTGTTAAACGGCGGCAAGGCCTCCGTTTCCAACAGTAATTTGCGCGTCGGCGTGCGCAAATCCGGCGATAAAGCGGTGGTGACCGTCCGTTCGTCCAAGCCGGTTCAAGACCCTATTTTGATTTTCCAAGTCGGCGTCGGTTCGCAATCGCGCGAATATACCGCCATTATCGACCCCGCAGGCTATAACGGCAAAACAGACGGAGCAACCCGAGTTGCCGCAGAGCGTCATGCTGCCGATTCTGCCGGACAAGATAATGACCGTCGCGCCGCCCGAGGTCGGATTAACCGCGCATTACGCGCCGAGCGTGAAGAGCAGTCGGCGCGCCGTACTGGTCAAGTGCGCAAATCAGATGTGCGCAGTGATAAAAAAGCAAGCAAACCGGTTGTCAAAAATGCAATCCAGCCCAAACGTCCCGCCGCCAATACAGGCCGTCATTTGGTACGCTCCGGCGAAACCGTCAGCGGTATTGCCCGCCATATCCGTCCGCAAGGCTTGACGGTAGAGCAGACCATCCAAGCGCTGGTAAATGCCAACCCGACTGTATTTATCGACAATGATGCCGACCGCATGTTGGCCGGTAAAGTATTGAATATCCCTTCTGCCGCCGAGCTGAAACGCTTGGCCGGTCAGCCGTTGCCCGAACGCTCTGCGGAAGAGGCCGGAGAATCTACCGTAGCGACACCGCCGGTTGTCGCTTCTGATGTCCAACCGGCTCCGGCCGCAACCGTTGAAACTGAAAATACGGCGGCGCAAACCGTTCCTGCCCAACAAGAGCAGGCCTCTGCTGCGGCAAGCTCGGCTGCGGCTGGTGTAGCGGCAGAAACGGCTGCGTCTGCTGCAGAAGCCCCTGCTTCTGAAACCGCTGTGGCAGCAAGCGAACCGGATACTGCGGTGTCTTCCGCTGCGGCAACCGCGCAACCCGAGCCGCAACCTGCCCAAGAAGAGGGCGGCTTGTGGAAATGGCTGCTGCTGGGCGGTGCTGCGCTGCTGGCTCTGTATTTGATTTCAAAACTGCTGGGCAAACGCTCGGGCGGTACACCGGATGATGCTGCTGTTGCTGCGGAATCTGTTGACGTTGCAAAAGCTGCTCCGGTTGCTACCGAAACCGATAGGGCAAAAGCCGCTGCTTCTGATGAAGAATTGGCGGTGGAAGATGATTTCAGCGACGATATTTTCTTTACCGAAGTTGATTCAACTCCCGCAGCGAAAAAAGACAGCGTCAACTTAGATTTAAGTACGCTGGATAACCAGCAAAGCGGTATTCTTTCCGGTGCGGTTACTCGGGATGAGGAAACCGAAAAACGTCGGGATATTGATTGGGATACTGTCGAATCTACTGAAAGCGTTTACGAACCTGATCCTGAAACACCTTTTGCAGCTGCTACGGTTGCTCAAGGGGCTAAGCAGGATGTCGTAACCGCCGAGCCTGTGGTTGAGACCTTCTCTGCTGCCGAACCTGTTACCAAAACAGCTACTAAAGCGCAAGAGCAAGAGGCATGGGATTTCTTTGCAGATACTGCCGAGACAGCGGCGAATACGACCGATAAACCTGCGGATCAAACTACCTCATCCCGACCAGTAGCAGACGACAAGCCTTTGGAGTTTACCGCTCCGCAGAGTGATAATCTGGCTGAGGCTGATAAAAAAGTCATCTTGGAAAGCGATGAGGCGGTAGCAAATCCGTTTGATATCCAGCCGGATGAAACGCTGGTTGTTCAAGATAATGAGGATTTGGCTGCGTCGGCTAATCAGGTGGAAACCGCAACGGCTGATGAGTTTATCAAATGGGAGGAAATCTCCGTAGCGGATGATGCAGAAAAAAGCCGCCGCGAATCCGGCTTCATTTCCGAATCCGTCGGCATGACGGCACCGCTGGAAGCCAAATACGAATTGGCTAAAATGTATGTCGAAATCGGCGATCCGGAAGCAGCCCGCGAAACGCTCCAAGAGTTGCTGGAAGAAGCGCATGGCAGCATTTTGACAAAAGCCAAAGCCATGTTGAAAGAATTAGATGCCTGATGGTTGAATGAAGGCTTTAAACTAAAGAGATGCCGTCTGAAGACGGTATCTCTTTTTTTATTTGCCAACAGCGTAAAATACTCATGTTCTTAATCAGTAACGTCGAGTAGGACAGCTTTTCTCCATACTAACATAATCGTATATCTTTTAATTTAATCAATCCTTTATTATCTCTATGACTGAATATCACAATCCCAAACACCACACCTTACAGCGTTGGGCGCTGATTGTTTCTTACGATGGCAGCCGATTTTACGGTTGGCAAAAGCAGGCCGGTGGCGTTCCTACCGTTCAGACGGCCTTGGAACATGCGCTCAGCGAAATGGCAGGTGAATCCGTATCGGTTACCGTAGCAGGTCGTACCGATACGGGTGTCCACGCGACGGCGCAAGTGCTCCATTTTGATACATCGGCAGTGCGCCCGGAGCAAGCATGGATAAGGGGAGTCAATGCGAAATTACCGCCCGGGATTGCCGTGCTTCATGCGCAAAAAGTCGCTGCGCATTTTCATGCCCGGTTTGATGCTTACGGGCGGCGTTACCGATATCTTTTGCAAACTGCGCCGGTACGCTCGCCTTTGCTGATAGGCAAAGTAGGGTGGACACATTTGGCTCTGAATTTGGAAAACATGCAGCAGGCGGCAGCTTTATTGGAAGGAATACACGATTTTTCCAGCTTTAGAGCCTCGCAATGCCAAGCAAAATCTCCGGTTAAAACCATTTACCAAGCCAAAATCAGTGAATCTGAGGGTTTGATAAAATTAGATTTGCACGGTAATGCCTTTTTGCACCATATGGTGCGCAATATCATGGGGGCATTGGTGTATGTGGGTTGCGGTAAGTTATCCGTAGCAGATTTTTCTGCTTTAATGGAGGAAAAAAGCCGTCTGAAAGCGCCGCCCACTTTTATGCCGGATGGATTGTATCTGACCGGAGTGGATTATCTGGAAGAATTTGGGATACAAAAATGTCCTGTTCCGGAATGGCTATAAAGCGGAATAATGCTTAAATATTTGGCAATTTTTAAACCTCTTTTATGATGTGCGTGTAAGAAACGGCTGTTTGGTTGTAGAACGAAAAAAGAGCAGATTTGTAGAGTGTTGTAAAAATGCAAATAAGAGCGTATAATTGCTAATGTATGATTTAAAAGAAAAAAATAATAAAAAAAATACTATTTTTAGGAAAGGTGTTAAGCCTGTCTTGGTGATGGGGATGGGATAAAGTTTGTTTTTTTAGGAAGGTAAGATTATAGTAGGAGTCATGGAATCGCTGAGTTTAGCGGTAAACGTGAAGCCCAAGCGGATTCGTCTAATCTGCTTAAATTATTTCTTCATAATAGAAAAAGGAATACAGCAATGAAAAAATCTCTGATTGCTCTGACTTTGGCAGCTTTGCCTGTTGCAGCTATGGCTGATGTGACTTTGTACGGCCAAATCAAAGCCGGTGTTGAAGTTTCTAAAGTGAAACTGGGTAGCGATATTGCTGCTGCAACTGGTAATAGCACTAAATCTGCTACTGCTACCGAAATCGCTGACTTCGGTTCTCGTATCGGTTTCAAAGGTCACGAGCATTTGGGTGACCACTTCAACGCCATTTGGCAAATTGAACAAAACACTTCCGTAGCCGGTACTGATTCCGGTTGGGGTAATCGTGAATCCTTCATCGGTTTGGAAGGCGACTGGGGTAAAATCCGCGCAGGTAAATTGGATACCACAGTGAAAAACACTGATGCTGCCATCGACCCATGGGAATACAGTAATACTGCTTTGGGTATGGGCGTGTTGACTCGTAGTTCTGTATCAGAGCGTGCCGTATCTGTACGTTACGATACTCCGGTATTTGCCGGTTTCAGCGCCAGCGTACAATACGCACCGCGTGACAACGTAAACTCAAGCGATAAATACACTCATGAAGTGGCTACTGGCGAAACTTACTACGCTGGTTTAAACTATGAAAACTCTGGCTTCTTCGGTCAATATGCCGGTGGCTACCGTAAGCATACCCTGAATAGCGACAACACTGCTGCTATTGCTAAAGATGGTCAATTACATCGTTTGACTTTGGGTTATGATGCCAATAACCTGTTGGTAGCAGTTACTGGTCAATACGGTAAAAACTGGGAAACTGAAGGTCAGTACGTAGCAGCTCTGTCTAACGGTGTAATTGATGATAGCACTTTGACTGATGCAGTAGAAACTACTGAGGTTGCCGGTACTCTCGCTTACCGTTTTGGTAATGTGACTCCGCGTGTTTCTTATGCTCACGGCTTTGAATACAAAGTTGATGGCTCTAAAGTACACGATTCTGATTACAACCAAGTTGTTGTCGGTGCCGATTACGACTTCTCTAAACGCACTACTGCTTTGGTATCTGCCGGTTGGTTGAAAGCTGGTTCTGGTGCAAGCAAAATCGAAAACTACGCCGGTATGGTTGGTTTGCGTCACAAATTCTAATCTAATATAGATTGGTATAAAAAAAGACCTGCTCTTTGGGCAGGTCTTTTTTGCGTAGTTGTTGTAGCTGGAGGAAGAGTGGTACTAGGCAGGCTTGAGGCTTATCTTATGTTCGGGTTCAGAATATTTTGTCATTAATAGGTATTGATGTCTGTAATAGTTGCATTTGTAGCTATCTTTGAGATATTACATCAGATTTTTAATGAAACAGGAAAAGACGTCAGATTAAATAATCAAAGTTGTCTGTAAAAAACAACTCTTTTAGGCGAATGACGATAGAAAATATGCAGAAAATTTGTTTTTTAAGAGTTAAACCGCTATATTAATGACATGGAATCGCTGATTAGGGCGATAGATGCAATAATGGCTAAACGAATTCCATATCCGTTTAAATGACTTTAGCGAATAAGTAAAGGAATACAGCAATGAAAAAATCTCTGATTGCTCTGACTTTGGCAGCCTTGCCTGTTGCGGCTATGGCTGATGTGACTCTGTACGGTCAAATTAAAGCCGGTGTTGAAGTGTCTCATGTTAAATTGGGTAGCGGTACTGCTGAGGCAGTAAATGGCAGCACCAGCTCTGCAACTGCTACTGAAATCGCTGACTTCGGTTCACGTATCGGTTTCAAAGGCCATGAGCATTTGGGTAACCACTTCAACGCCATTTGGCAAATCGAGCAAAATACTTCCGTAGCCGGTACTGATTCCGGCTGGGGTACTCGTGAGTCCTTCATCGGTTTGGAAGGCGACTGGGGTAAAATCCGTGCCGGTAAATTGGACACTACCGTGAAAAACATGGATGACGCGATTGACCCGTGGGAATACAGCAACTCTGCTTTGGGTTTGGGCGTTTATACTCGTGATACTGTCTCAGAACGCAAAGTATCTGTACGCTACGATACTCCGGTATTTGCCGGTTTCAGCGCCAGCGTACAATACGCACCGCGTGACAACGTCAATGCAAGCGACAAATACACTCACGAAATCGGTGACGAAGGTACTTACTACCTGGGCTTGAACTATGAAAACTCTGGTTTCTTTGGTCAATATGCCGGTGGTTACAAGAAAAACTTGGTTGTAAACAGCCAATCTGTTGCTAAAGACGGTCAATTGCACCGCCTGACTGCTGGTTACGATGCCAACAACTTGCTGGTAGCCGTTTCTGGTCAATACGCGAAAAACTGGGAAACCTATGGCCAATATGCCGAAGCTTTGGCTAATGGCGCGGTATCTTATGATAACACTACCAGCATTTCTAACGCTGTAATTGGTAGCAGTGCTACTGACGCGAACGGCAATGCAATGGATGATAAAGGTGTGGAAACTACTGAAGTTGCTGCTACTGCTGCTTATCGCTTCGGTAACATCACTCCACGCGTATCTTACGTTCACGGCTTTAAAGCTAAAGTAGCTGGCGATAAAATCAAAGGTTCTCAATACGACCAAGTCGTTTTGGGTGCTGACTATGATTTCTCTAAACGCACTACTGCTATGATTTCTGCCGGTTGGTTGAAATCTGCTGAAGATGGCCCGCACAAAGTGGAAACCGTTGCCGGTTTGGTTGGCTTGCGCCACAAATTCTAATCTGAACGGTTAGTATTGCTTAAGAAAAAGACCTGCTTCGGTGGGTCTTTTTTGTTGGGTAATGTGGGTTTGGGATAAGGATTTGAGGTATTTGTATTGTTTCCAGTATGGTATTGGGTTTAAGCAGACAGAAAATTGCCAGATTTTCGTCATTAGCTTCGCAAGTCCGCTACGCTCCCCCCGCGCAGGCGGGAATCCAGACATTTGGGGTTCTGGCGTTTTGAAAACATTGCAGAGATGTCAGGCTTCTGGATTCCCGCCTGCGCGGGGGGAGCGTAGCGGACTTGCGAAGCTAATGACGAATCCTTGAGGATTCTGTCTGAAGAAATACATTTCTGAAATTTAAAAAGATATTTTATTGTCTTATCTTGAACTCACGTTAGGTAAAATAAACCAATGCCGTCTGAAAATCATAGGTTTTCAGACGGCATTGGTTTATTTCTCTGCGTTTTCCTGCCAACGATTGGCCTGCTCCACTTCCTGCCATGCTTCTAAAATCAAGCTGCCGTCGTTGTCTTTTAATAAAGTAGCGTCGGAAAGCATGCGTCGCCATACGCGGGCTTTGCTTAGGCCGTGCATTAATCCTAAACTGTGGCGCACGATGTGGCGTAAGGTCGTGCCGCGTCTGGCTTGTATCTGCGCTAGGCTGTAAGCATATAAGCGCTGCACCAATTCGGCGTATTCAATCGGATTGGCGGCATCGCCGTAAAACAGTCCGTCCCAATCGCGCATAAGCATCGGGTTGTGATACGCTTCGCGCCCGACCATCACACCATCCACATGCTGTAAGTGGGCAGCAATTTCGTCATTAGTGGTGATACCGCCGTTGATGATGATTTCCAAATCAGGAAATTCCTGTTTCAAGCGGTACACGTAATCGTATTTCAGCGGTGGTACTTCGCGGTTTTCTTTCGGTGAAAGACCGTCCAACCAGGCATTGCGGGCGTGGACGATAAAGGTACGGCAGGCGGTTTTTTTATGCAATGTACCGACAAAATCAGCCACGACTTGATAATCGGTTTGTCTGTCCACGCCGATACGGTGTTTGACGGTAATGGGAATTTGCACCGCGTCTTGCATGGCATTCAAACAATCGGCCACTAAATCTACTTCATTCATCAGGCAGGCGCCAAACGCGCCTTTTTGCACGCGCGGGCTGGGGCAGCCGCAGTTTAAATTGACTTCATTGTAACCGTACTGCACCGCTGCACGCGCCGCCTGCGCCAAATCGCCCGGCTCGCTGCCGCCCAGTTGTAGGGCAACGGGCTGTTCACCATCGTTAAACATCAAAAAGCGGTCTTTGTCGCCGTGGATAATTGCGCCGGCATTTATCATTTCGCTGTACAGCCAAGTATGATGGGTAATCTGTCGCGCCATGTAACGGTAATGACGGTCTGTCCAATCGAGCATAGGGGCAACGGATAAACGGCGGGCGGGAAGGTTGGGGGTAGTCATTGCAGTTTCGGTAAAATTTTTTCAGACGGCATTATAGCAGAGCTACTGGGGCAGGCTGGGAGTGTATGTGTTTTGAACCTCAGTATCTGATGGCTTTTTTCTTGCCACAATATGTGTATTAATTCAAGGGGAAATACGTATTTTTAGATAGAGTTTGATTTAAGGCATAAAAATTTTGCCAGCTGCTGCCGGTTATATATAAATATGTTAATATTTGCCAAAATATAAAAATTTTCTTTTAAATATAATTGTTGATTTGTCATTTTTTTGGGATTTATTTGTTTATATTTATTTATTAATATTTAAGGACCTGTTATGAAAGCGATAAAATCGTTTCTGATATGGGGCATTGTGGTGCTGGCGGGGGTTGCCGCCTTCGCTACGCTTGCCCTTAATCGCGGCGAACACATCAGCGCGGTTTGGTTGGTGGTGGCGGCGGTATCGGTGTATTGCATTGCCTACCGTTTTTACAGCCTGTATATCTGTAAAAACATTTTGCAGCTGGATGAGCGCCGGATGACACCGGCGGAGCGCCACAATAACGGTGTGGACTATGTGCCGACTGATAAAAAAGTCTTGTTCGGCCACCACTTTGCCGCCATCGCGGGCGCGGGTCCGCTGGTAGGGCCGGTGTTGGCTTCGCAGATGGGCTATTTGCCGGGTACGCTGTGGATTATTTTCGGCGTGGTGCTGGCCGGTGCAGTGCAGGACATGATGGTGCTGTTTGTGTCTATGCGGCGTGACGGTAAGTCTTTGGGTGAAATCATCAAACAGGAATTGGGTACGACTGCGGGCGTGATTGCCTCCATCGGTATCCTGATGATTATGGTCATCATCACTTCGGTCTTGGCGCTGATTGTGGTCAAAGCGCTGACCCACAGCCCGTGGGGTACGTTTACCATTGCCATGACCGTGCCGATTGCCCTGATTATGGGTTTCTATGCCCGCTTTATCCGTCCGGGCAAACTGGGTGAAATTTCTATTGTCGGCTTTATCGCACTGATGAGCGCGGTGATTTTCGGCGACCGCGTGGCGGCCAGTAGTATCGGCCCGTGGTTTAACCTTGACGGTGTGCAACTGGCGGTCGGTATCATGCTTTACGGCGGTATTTCTTCGCTGCTGCCGGTATGGTTTATGATGACCCCGCGCGATTATCTGGCAACATTCTTGAAAATCGGCACGATTGTGGCTTTGGCCATCGGTATCATCATTGTCGGCCCTGAATTGAAAATGCCGGCAGTGACCCTCTTTATCGACGGTACCGGCCCGGTGTTCTCCGGCAAACTATTCCCGTTCTTGTTTATTACCATTGCCTGCGGCGCGGTATCCGGCTTCCATGCGCTGATTTCTTCCGGTACGACTCCGAAAATGATTGCCAATGAAACCCATGTGCGTGCCATCGGTTACGGCGGTATGCTGATGGAAAGTTTTGTGGCGATGATGGCATTGGCGGCTGCCTGCTCGCTGGATCCGGGCGTGTATTTTGCCATGAACAGCCCGGCTGCCTTGATTGGTACGGATGTCCACACTGCGGCGCAAGCCATTACCACTCATCTGCATATCGCGGCAGACGCGGATGTCTTGGCGCAAACTGCAAAAGAAGTGGGCGAGCATTCGATTCTGTCCCGCGCCGGCGGTGCACCGACTTTGGCTGTGGGCATGGCGCATATCATGAGCCGCCTGATTCCGGGCGAAGCAATGATGGCTTTCTGGTATCACTTCGCGCTGCTGTTTGAAGCCATGTTTATTCTGACAGCGGTGGACGCCGGTACCCGTACTTCGCGCTTTATGTTCCAAGATTTGCTGGGTACGTTTATCAAACCTTTGGGTACAGGCCGAGGCATGTTCTCCAACGTGGTGGCCACTTTCTTGGCCGTTGGCTCTTGGGGCTATTTCCTCTATACTGGCGTTACCGACCCGCTGGGCGGCATTAACTCGCTGTGGCCGCTCTTCGGTATCGGTAACCAAATGCTGGCGGGTATCGCGCTGGTAATGGTATCGGTGGTATTGGTGAAAATGAAACGCGAATGCTATGTTTGGGTGCCCATGATTCCGGCCATCGGCCTGCTGATTGTCACTTCCGTGGCTTCCCTGCAAAAACTGTTCGACCCCGATCCGCATGTCAGCTTTATGGCGCACGCTGCGCAATACCGTGAAGCCGCTGCCGCCGGACAAATTTTGGCTCCGGCTAAAGACGTGGCGCAAATGGGTCAGATTGTGTTGAACGACTACGTTAACTCGACTTTGTGTGCCGCCTTTATGCTGGTGGTGGTATTTGTAACCATCTATGGTGTAATTGTGGCGCTCAAAGCCCGCAAAATCGGTTGGCCGACTGCCAAAGAAGTGCCTGCCGTTTATCGTGACGAGGTGGCGCGCAATGAAACCGCTGCTTAAAGCGGCGTGGTTAGGCTGTCTGAAAAAGGCGTATAAAAACGCCTGTATCTCGGCCAACTACATGGCCGGGATTCCCGACTATGACCGCTATGTGGCGCAGCAGCGCAAACACAACCCGAATGCGCCGGTGATGAGCAAAGTGGATTTTGTGAATTACTGCTATTCGAAAAACAACGGCAGCGGCCGCTGCTGCTGATTTGGATACGGCAAGGCCGTCTGAAATATTCCGATTTTATGCGGATGTTTCAGACGGCCTTTTTGGTGCCAGATGGTTTGAAAATCTGATGTATGTTAACTTTTGTTTAAGTAATTTGGGTTTGTTTTAATTTTTATAATGGCTTATTTTAACTGGAGAAAATTTGATTCAAACAATATATTCTATTTTAATATCTTGTTTTTCATTGGCAAAAAAATAAAGGCTAAGGCCGTCTGAAAAATCTTAATATGTTAATAATATATCAAAAACCGTATAATTATGTTAATCTTCGAGTCGCTTATCTATGCATTTGAGAATTGTTTACAACTTTTATTCCCATCTTACATCCCCATAAAGGATCAATCATGAAAGCACTCAAGACATTTATCGTCTGGGGCATCGTGGTGCTGGCGGGTTTGGCCGCCTTTACCACGCTTGCCATCCATCGCGGCGAGCAGGTCAGCGCAGTGTGGATGGTGGTGGCCGCCATCTCCGTTTACTGCATTGCCTACCGCTTTTACAGTTTGTTTATCGCCAACAAGGTGATGGAACTCGACCCCAACCGCCTTACCCCTGCCGAACGCCACAATGACGGCTTGGACTATGTGCCGACGCACAAAGGCGTGTTGTTCGGCCACCATTTTGCCGCGATTGCCGGCGCCGGCCCGTTGGTCGGCCCCGTATTGGCGGCGCAGATGGGCTATCTGCCGGGTACGCTGTGGATTATCTTCGGCGTGGTATTCGCCGGAGCGGTGCAGGATATGATGGTGTTGTTTGTGTCCATGCGCCGCGACGGTAAGTCACTGGGCGATATTGTCAAACAAGAGTTGGGCACGGTTGCGGGCGTGATTGCCTCTATCGGCATTCTGATGATTATGGTCATCATTATGGCGGTGCTGGCGCTGATTGTGGTCAAAGCCTTGGTACACAGCCCGTGGGGGACGTTCACCATCGCCGCCACCATGCCGATAGCCTTGTTTATGGGTATTTACACCCGCTATATCCGTCCGGGCAAAATCGGCGAGATTTCCATTGTCGGCTTTATCCTGCTGATGTTGGCGATTATCTACGGCGAAGATGTGGCGCAAAGCGCCTACGGCCATTGGTTTGACCTGACCGGTATCCAGCTCACTTGGGCGATTATGATTTACGGCTTTGTCGCCGCCGTGTTGCCGGTGTGGTTGCTGCTGACCCCGCGTGACTACCTTTCCACCTTCCTGAAAATCGGTACGATTGTGGCGCTGGCCATCGGCATTATTATTGTCGGCCCCGAGCTGAAAATGCCTGCCGTTACCCGCTTTATCGACGGCACCGGCCCGGTGTTCTCCGGCAATCTGTTCCCCTTCCTGTTTATTACCATCGCCTGCGGCGCGGTATCCGGTTTCCACGCGCTGATTTCTTCGGGCACAACCCCGAAAATGGTGGAAAACGAAACCCATGTGCGCATGATTGGTTACGGCGGCATGATTATGGAGAGCTTTGTGGCGATTATGGCCTTGGCGGCTGCCTGCTCGCTGGATCCGGGCGTGTATTTCGCCATGAACAGCCCCACCGCCTTAATCAGCGCCGATGCCGTACAAGCGGCCGGTGTGATTACCAACCAGCTGGGCTTCCCGGTTGAAGCCTCTGCCTTGCTGCAAACCGCCAAAGACGTGGGCGAAAACACCATTCTGTCGCGTGCCGGCGGTGCGCCGACGCTGGCGGTGGGTATGGCCAACATCATGAGCCAGCTGATTGCCGGTGAAAACATGATGGCCTTCTGGTATCACTTCGCGCTGCTGTTTGAAGCCCTGTTTATTCTGACCGCCGTGGATGCGGGTACCCGCGTGGCACGCTTTATGATTCAGGACTTGGGCGGTATTTTCATCAAACCTTTCGGCAACACCGACTCGCTGCCCGCCAACCTGCTGGCTACCCTGATGGCCGTGGCATTGTGGGGTTACTTCCTCTACACCGGCGTGACCGATCCGCTGGGCGGTATCAACTCGCTGTGGCCGCTTTTCGGTATCGGCAACCAAATGCTGGCGGGTGTCGCGCTGATTATGGTCAGCGTGGTGCTGGTGAAAATGAAAAAAGAGCGTTATGTGTGGGTATCATTGATTCCGGCCTTGGCGATTTTGTTTGTGACCGTATATGCCAGTTTGCAAAAACTGTTCCACAGCGATGCCAAAATCAGCTTCTTGGCGCATGCGGCCAAATTCAAAGACGCAGCCGCACGCGGCGAAATCCTTGCTCCGGCTAAAGACGTGGCGCAAATGCACCAAATCGCCTTTAACGACTATGTCAACTCCGGCCTGACCGTGTTGTTCCTGTCGGTGGTGGTATTTGTCGGCCTGTACGGTTTGAAAGTCGCCTTCAAAGCGCGCAAAGTCGGCTGGCCGACTGCCAAAGAAGTGCCCGCCGTTTACCGCAATGAAGCCGTTAAAAATGAACAGGCTTAAACAGCGCCTAAAACGCATTTGGCAAACGGCACGCCTGAGCGCCAACCTGATGGCGGGCGTGCCGGACTATGACAATTATGTCGCGCAGCAGCGCAAACATAATCCCAATGCGCCGGTAATGAGCAAGCTGCAATTTTTAGACTATTGCAGCAAGCGCAGAAGCGGCAGCGGCGGAGGGAAATGCTGCTGAATGTGCAGGCGTGAAGGCCGTCTGAAAAATCCCGTATCGGTCATCGGTACGGGATTTGTTTATTGGAGGAGGGCATACGGATAAATCGGATACAGCAAGGCCGTCTGAAAATCGAAATAGATTTTCAGACGGCCTTTGCAAAGTGTCGCGGATAAATGGTCGGCTTAATGCTTGCTGTCCGGCAGGGTTTGGCGCTCATACAGAATGACGGCGATACACAAAATAACCGGCAGAATCATCTCGGTCGATTCTTCAAACGCCTGCACCAACACAACGCTGCGGGGCGGGAGCGTGATGTTGAAGATTTCCTGCAAATCCGAGTTCAGGCGGTCGGCAAATTTGCTGATAACCAGCAAAACAAAACCCAAAGCCGTATAACCGTAGGCGGGGTTGCGCGGTTTGCGGCTGCGTTTGAACGAGATAACAAAGGTTTTAATCAGGTAAAACGCCAAGGCCAAAATCGCTAGGGCGAATATGCCGCCGATGATTTTGTGCGACAAAGGCTCGATGTCGGTGAAATAGAAATTACTGCGCAAAAAATGCGTGCTTTGGCCTTCGACTTGGAAAAACGATTTGTGCATGTCCATCTCGCGCAGACCGAACAAAACGGCCATGACCGCCGAAGCCAAGCGTGTGGGCAGAGCCATGCGCCCGAACAGGTAGAACAGCGCCAGCAGAAACCACAGCAGCGGGCTTAAAATTTCAATCGTGCCTTCTTCGCTGAATGCGAATACAGCCAAATCCAGCGGGGCGAAGATGGCGATGTGGTAGATAAACGCCCAATAAACCAGCAACAGCAGCAGGGTTATCAGGATATGGCGGGAGGGTTTCATGATTTTTCCGCTGGTCAGAAGAGTCAGCTATTTTACGCCGTTTGGCGGCTAAACGTCAGTTTTCTTTTGCGGGCGGTGCGCTTGCGTTATCTGCGGCTTGTTGCTGCTAGCAAAATAAAGGCCGTCTGAAACAAGGAAACCGAAGTTTCAGCGTTTCAGACGGCCTTGGGTTGATTGCGGATTCAGGTATTACAGGCTGTAATACATTTCAAATTCCAGCGGGTGCGGCGCCATTTGGATACGGCGCACGTCTTCTTCTTTGAAGGCGATATAGCTTTCCACCCAGTCTTTGCTGAACACGCCGCCGCGCAGCAGGAATTCGTGGTCGGCTTTCAGCGCAGCCAAGGCTTCGCCCAAAGAGGCGCACACGGTCGGTACCAAAGCGTCTTCTTCCGGCGGCAGGTCATACAGGTTTTTGGTGGCCGGATCGCCCGGATGGATTTTGTTTTGAATGCCGTCGAGACCGGCCATCAGCAGTGCGGCAAAGGCCAGATACGGGTTGGCGGTCGGATCGGGGAAACGCGCTTCGATACGGCGGGCTTTGACGCTGTTGACCGACGGAATGCGGATAGACGCAGAACGGTTTTTGGCAGAATAGGCCAATTTGACCGGCGCTTCAAAGTGCGGCACGAGGCGTTTGTAGGAGTTGGTCGAAGGGTTGGTAATCGCATTCAGGGCTTTGGCGTGTTTGATGATACCGCCGATGTAGTAGAGGGCGGTGTCGCTCAAACCGGCATAGCCGTCGCCGGCAAACAGGTTTTGGCCGTCTTTCCAAATGGATTGGTGCACGTGCATGCCGCTGCCGTTGTCGCCCATAATCGGTTTGGGCATAAAGGTGGCGGTTTTACCGAAATTGTGCGCAACATTGAGGATGACGTATTTCATGTCTTGGGTTTGGTCGGCGCGTTTGACCAAAGTGCCGAATTTGGTGCCGATTTCCATCTGGCTGCCGGTACCCACTTCGCCGTGGTGTACTTCTACTTCAATGCCGATTTCTTCCAAGATGTTGACCATGGCCGAACGCAAGTCTTGGCCGCCGTCAACCGGCGCAACCGGTGCGTAGCCGCCTTTGACCATCGGGCGGTGGCCTGTATTTTGGCCATCGTAGTGTTTGCCGCTGGACCAGGCGCCGCTTTCGGAAGTGATTTCGTAACGGGTTTTGTGCATAGAGGTTTCAAATTCTACGCCGTCAAACACGAAAAATTCAGGCTCGGGGCCGAAGAACGCAGTATCGCCGATACCGGAAGATTTCAGGTAGGCTTCGGCACGGCGGGCGATGGAGCGCGGGTCGCGGTCGTAGCCTTGGCCATCGGCCGGGTCAATCACATCGCAGGTAATGACCACGGTGGTGTCGTCGTAAAACGGGTCGATAAAGGCGGTAGAAGCGTCAGGACGCAGCTGCATGTCGGAAGCCTGCACGCCTTTCCAGCCGCCCATAGAAGAGCCGTCGAACGCCTGACCGTTTTCAAACCAGTCTTCAGGGTCGTCCAGCACAATGCGGGCGGGAATGGTAAAGTGGTGTTGCTTTCCCTTGGTGTCGGTAAAGCGCAAATCGACAAAGCGGGCTTCGCTCTCTTCAATCAGTTTTACAACGTCTTTGATGGACATGGTGTCAGCTCCTGGTGGGATGGGGAATCACGAATGCATTATTCTAGCACGGTTTGACAAGGCTATCATAGGCAGAGGCCGTCTGAAAAACGCGGGCTGCGGATTCGGATAATCGAACCGCCCGAATATAGTTTCAGACGGCCAAATTGTCAACAATTTCATGCCCGACGGTATTTGGCGCAAAGCAATGCCGTTTGTCGAAAACGCCGTTATAATACGGTTTTCATATTGACATCATTAAGAGCAGAAACCATGAGCCAGAAACCGCGTTATGCCGTCTTCGGCAATCCCGTCGCCCACAGCAAATCGCCGCAAATCCATCAGGAGTTTGCCAAGCAGGAGCAGGTGGCGATTGACTATGACCGTATTTACGCGGATATCGGCGGTTTTGCCGAGGCTGTCCGTCAATTTTTTGCCGAAGGCGGCTTGGGTGCGAATGTGACCGTGCCGTTTAAATTGGATGCCTTTAATTTTGTGGACGAACACTCCGAGCGCGCGCTGGCGGCGGGCGCGGTCAACACCATTATCCCGCTGGGCAACGGCCGCTTCCGTGGCGACAACAGCGACGGCGTCGGCTTGGTCAACGACATTATCCAAGCGCAGGGCGTGGCGGTGGAAGGCAAGCATGTGCTGCTGATTGGCGCGGGCGGCGCGGTGCGCGGCGTGATTCCCGTGTTGCAGACCAAAAATCCCGCTTCCATTACCATCACCAACCGCACGCATGAAAAAGCGCAGCAGGTGGCCGAACGCTTCGGCATTCAGGCTGTGCCGATGGACGAATTGCCCGCCGCGCATTTCGACATCATCATCAACGGCTCGTCCGGCGGCTTGAGTGGCGAACTGCCTGCCGTTGCGCCGGCCGTGTTTGCCCGCTGCGAGTTGGCCTACGACATGGTGTACGGCAAGGAATTCGAGCCTTTTCTGCATTTTGCGCATACATCCGGCGCGGCCAAAACCGCCGATGGGCTGGGTATGCTGGTCGGTCAGGCTGCCTTTTCCTATTGGCTGTGGCGCGGTTTCGATCCCGACATCAAATCCGTATTTGAGTATATGAAAGATTTGTAACGATGTTCCGTCTCATCAAATGGCTGATAGCCCTGCCTGTGGCGGTGTTTATTTTTTTCAACGCCTATGTTTACGGCAACATCCTGACCTACCGCGCCATTGCGCCGCACCAAACCGCGTTTATGGGCATGCGCATGAAGCAGTTTCAAGAAGAAGGGCGCGATGTGGCGCTGGATTACCGCTGGGTGCCTTACGAGCGCATTTCCACCAACCTGAAAAAAGCCCTGATTGCCTCCGAAGACGCCAAATTCGCCGAACACGCCGGTTTCGACTGGAGCGGCATTCAAAGCGCCATCAAACGCAATGAAAAAAGCGGCGAAGTGAAAGCGGGCGGTTCGACCATCAGCCAGCAGTTGGCGAAAAATTTGTTTTTGAACGACAGCCGCAGCTACATCCGCAAGGGCGAAGAGGCGGCGATTACCGCCATGATGGAAGCCGTTACCGACAAAGACCGCATTTTCGAGCTGTATTTGAACGTCATCGAATGGGATTACGGCGTGTTCGGCGCGGAAGCGGCGGCACAGAAGTTCTACAAAAAACCGGCCGACAATCTGACCAAGCAGCAGGCCGCCAAACTCGCCGCCCGCGTGCCCGCGCCGCTGTTTTACGCCGACAATCCGAAAAGCAAACGCTTACGCGCCAAAACCAATATCATTTTGCGGCGCATGGGTTCGGCGGAATTGCCGGAAACGGATACGGAATAAAGGTGTTACCGTATTGGGGAAAGGCCGTCTGAAACGGAAATCCGTTTCAGACGGCCTTTCATTTAGATTATAATGAAACCTCACCGATACCGACAAACAGGAGGAAATGATATGAAAAGCATTAAAGAACGTGCCGACGTGACTTTGGCGGCAGCGCAAAAGTTGATTGCCTTCAGCGTAGATTACGCCGAGCAACGCCAACTGAACCTCGCCATCGCCGTGGTGGACAGCAGCGGCCAGCCGGTGGCCTTCGCGCGTATGGACGGTGCGGCTTTGGTTACCAGCGAAGTGGCTTTAGGCAAGGCCAAAGCCGCCGCTTATCTGAAAGCGCCGTCCAAATTATTTGAAGATTTTGTCAACAGCGGCGCAACGTCGATGTTGAGTACGCCCAACGTCTTGCCCTTGCAAGGCGGTGAGCCGCTGCTGTGGGACGGTTTGGTGGTCGGCGCGGTCGGGGTCAGCGGTGCCGACGGCGATACCGACAACCAAACTGCGCAGGCGATTGCGGGCGTGTTTGCCGATTAATGGTTTTTTGAATACGTTAAAAAGGCCGTCTGAAACGGATATTTCGTTTCAGACGGCCTTTTTTTCATAGTGCAATTATTTATAGTGCAATTATTTAAAAACCAAATCATCGATACGGTGTAGCTTGGGTTGTAAACCCAACATTTATCTAAACTTCCGTTGGGATTTCATCCCAACCTACGCAGTTTGGTTTTTTACTTATTTCACTATACATTTTGTGTATCAACGTCATGGCGCTTACCCGTGTTTTTCAGCCATAAATTCTGCCAAGGCCGTCTGAACCTTTTCCACAACCGGCTGCCATGACAGGGTTTCGTCTTGGCGGAACAGGCGCAGGCTGTCGTACCAGACGCTGTCTTCGCGCTTGAGCAGCCAGCGGAAGTCGGGCAGGTAGGTAATCATCAGCCAAGTCGGTTTGCCCATCGCCGCCGCCAAATGCGCCACGGAGCTGTCGATGGTGATGATTAAATCCATTTTCGACAAGAGGCCGGCGGTGTCGGAAAAGTCGGCCAAATCCTTATCCCACAAGCTCAGGTTGGGGATTTTTGCGGCGCGGACACGGTCGTGCGGCGTGATGTCTTTTTGCAGGCAGTGGAAATCGGCGTCGGCGGCAAACAGCGGCATGATGGTGCTTAACCCAACGCTGCGCTGGTGGTCGCGGGCATTGGTTTTCGAGCCAGCCCAGGCAATGCCGATTTTCGGTTTGTGCGACACGGGGATTTTAATGCGCCATTTTTTTTGGTACTCGGGTTCGGCTTCCAGATACGCGCCCGGATTGGGGATGGAATCTACCGTTGTATGGAAATAATGCGGCAGGCTCATCATCGACACTTGGCAGTAATCGTTTTTCGACAACTGATCGCCCGATTGGACGGAGGAAATGCCGTAACGCGCCAGATTGTAGCCCAGCAGCCGTTGCAGCGGTTGGGCATTGCATACGGTTACTTTCATGCCGCGTTTTTGCGCTTCAAAGGCGTAGCGCAAAAACTGAATATTGTCGCCAAAGCCTTGCTCGGTGTAAATCAGCAGGGTTTTATCGTCGCCCAATTCGTTTTGCGGCCAACGCGGTAAATCGGGTACGGGACTGCCCACGGAAGACGTGCCCATTTGCAAACGGCGCTCGTAAGTCGCCCAGCCTTCTTCGTATTGCTCCAGCAGCAGCATTTGCAGCGCTTTTCTGACCCACGTCAAATGGTTTTCCGGGTCGAGTTCGGCCGAACGCGCCAAATCAGCCAGCGATTCTTGGTGCAGGCCGAGTTCGCCGAGTATGCGCCCACGGTGGAAATAGCCGCTGAAATCTTGCGGATATTGGGCGATATAGCCGTCAAACATGGCTTTGAGCGCAAGAAAATCTTCGCGGGTTTCGGCAACCGCTTCGCGGGCGGCTAAGTAGAAAAGATGGGTGTTGCGGGTGGGGTTGAGCTTGTAGGCTTTGTGAAAATAGCCGGCGGCCACGTGCGGATTGTGGCGTTTTTTAAACAGCTGGCCGAGTTGGAAATAAATTTCCGAATCCTCGGGCGCGGCTTTCAGGGCTTGGCGCAAATCGGCTTCAGCTTCGTCAAGCCGTCCGGCCTGCAAGAGGGCGTTGGCGTTCAGCGTCAGAAACTTGGGGTGTCCGGTGCAGTGGGGGGCGAGTTGCTGCAACAGGGCGGCCGCTTCTTCGTAGCGGTTTTGAATCAGCAGTTGCTCGGTTTGGGCGAAATATTGGCGGAGTTCTTCGGTATTCATGGCGGGTATTAAAGGCCGTCTGAAAATTTCAGAATTTCAGACGGCCTTGTTCAGACAGTTAAAAAACCAATCAGCGGCTCATGCTTTGGAACACATCACGCGCAATGGCGATGGTTTCTTCGATGATTTCAGGCGTATGCGCTGCCGACACAAAGGCCGCTTCAAACGCCGACGGGCCGAAAGCCACGCCGCGCTCGAGCATGCCGTGGAAAAAGTGTTTGAACGCCTCGGTGTCGGATTTGGCCATGTCCGCATAATTTTGCGGCGTGTGGTCGGCAAAATACAGGCCGAACATGCCGCCCACGCTGTCGGCGGTGAAGTCGATACCGTTGTCGGCTGCGGCGGCTTTAAAGCCGTTTACCAACTGCTCGGTGCGCTCGGTCAGGTTTTCGTAGAAACCCGGACGTTGGATGATTTCCAGCGTTTTCAAACCGGCCGCCACCGCCACCGGATTGCCCGACAGCGTGCCTGCCTGATACACGCCGCCCAAAGGCGAAATACAGGCCATGATTTCTTTTTTGCCGCCGAAAGCCGCCAACGGCATACCGCCGCCGATGACCTTGCCCATGGTCGTTAAATCGGGGGGCACGCCGTGCAGCGACTGCGCCCCGCCCAAAGCCACGCGGAAGCCGGTCATCACTTCATCGTAAATCAATACCGCGCCGTGTTGCTCGGTCAGCGCACGCAGGGCTTTGACAAAGTTTTCAGACGGCCTTACCAAGTTCATGTTGCCGACAAATGGCTCGATAATCACGCAAGCAATTTTGCCGCCCAACTGCGCAAAGGTTTCTTCCAACTGCGCCACATTGTTGTATTCCAATACCAGCGTATGCTTGGTGAAATCCGCCGGAACGCCTGCCGAACTTGGGTTGCCGAAAGTGAGCAGGCCGCTGCCCGCTTTGACCAGCAGGCTGTCGGAATGGCCGTGGTAGCAGCCTTCAAACTTGATAATTTTGTCGCGGCCGGTGTAGCCGCGTGCCAAACGGATGGCGGTCATGGTTGCCTCTGTACCCGAGCTGACAAGGCGCAGCTGCTCTACGCTGGGCACGAGTTTGCCGATTTCTTCGGCAATCGTAATTTCCGCCTCGGTCGGTGCACCGAAGGACAAGCCGTCCAGCGCGGCGGCGCGTACCGCTTCGATGACTTCGGGATGGGCGTGGCCGACGATGGCCGGGCCCCACGAGCCGACGTAATCGATATAGCGTATATCGTTTTCGTCCCAAACATATGCGCCCTCGGCTTTTTTGATAAAGCGCGGAATGCCGCCGACGCTGCCGAAGGCGCGTACCGGCGAGTTGACGCCGCCGGGAATCACGGCTTTGGCGCGGTTGAAAAGTTGTTCGTTGCGGTTGGTCATGGAGATTTCCTTTGAATCGGGTAATGCCGTCTGAAACGGTAAATAGCGTCATTTTAGCATTTATCTTTCAGACGGCCTATTTCCGTATTCCCCTAGCGGGTATGTGCGCATTGCAAATAAAAATAATTCTTTAAAAACAAACGCTACAAGCATTTTCAGACGGTCTGTGTTATAATCGCGCCCCTGTTGAAAACAAAATATAAAGAACCAGCATGTTACGCGGATTATGGCTTGCAGCAGCCTTACTGTTCAGCACCTGCGCTTGGGCGCAGCGCACCATCCCTGCCGATATGGACGTGGCGGTCTTGAAAAAAGTCGAGCTGCCGTATATTACCGTCAGCAGCGGCGGCTTTTCTTGGATTCGTCTGTTGACCTTCGGCATTGCCGACGGCAACAGCGCTACTTTGCAGGTGTCGCGTTTTGCCCGCATTAAAGATGAAAACAACCGTTTTCTCGTCATGGGGCGGTTGACGGTGCAGACCGGCAAAACCATCGCCGTGCAGCAAAACAGCGCGGGTGTGGTGCAGGAAATCTGGCTGCTGACCGATGACGAAGTGGCGGCCTATCAAGAGAAAGCGGCAGACAGCGGCTCGTAAATTGGCTGACGTAATCCGTAAAAACAAACCGCGTAGGTTGGGTTGTAAACCCAACATGACTTAAAGGCTCTGTTGGGATTCCATCCCAACCTACGCTTACTCAATTACCGGCTGATAACGCTGATTTTTCAGACGGCATTATGCCGCCAACCATAAAAACAATATAAACCAAACCGTTCAGACGGCCTGACGTATCACAAGGCCGTCTGAATCTTTTTTACCACTCAGCCCCGCAATTACGGGCAACCTGAAAGAACCTCTACCATGAAAAAAGTTTTTATCCGTACCTTCGGCTGCCAGATGAATGAATACGACAGCGAAAAAATGCTGTCCGTTTTGGCCGAAGATCACGGCGGTATCGAGCAGGTCAACTCTGCCGAAGAAGCTGACATTATCTTGTTCAACACCTGCTCCGTGCGTGAAAAAGCGCAGGAAAAAGTGTTTTCCGACCTCGGCCGCGTGCGCCCCTTGAAAGAGAAAAATCCCGACCTGATTATCGGCGTGGCCGGCTGCGTGGCCTCGCAAGAGGGCGAGGCGATTATCAAACGCGCGCCGTATGTGGACGTGGTGTTCGGCCCGCAAACGCTGCATCGCCTACCGAAAATGATTGTGGATAAAGAAACCACCGGCCATTCTCAAGTCGATATTTCCTTCCCCGAAATCGAGAAATTCGACCATCTGCCGCCCGCCCGCGTCGAAGGCGGCAGCGCGTTTGTGTCGATTATGGAAGGCTGTTCCAAATATTGCTCGTTCTGCGTCGTGCCTTATACCCGTGGCGAAGAATTTTCCCGCCCCTTGAGCGACGTGTTGACCGAAATCGCGGGCTTGGCGCAGCAGGGCGTGAAGGAAATCAATCTGTTGGGTCAAAACGTGAATGCCTATCGCGGCGAGATGGACGACGGCGAAATCTGCGATTTTGCGACCCTCTTGCGCATTGTGCACGAAATCCCGGGTATCGAGCGCATGCGCTTTACCACCAGCCATCCGCGCGAATTTTCCGACGCGATTATCGAGTGTTACCGCGATTTGCCTAAGCTGGTGTCGCATTTGCACCTGCCGATTCAAAGCGGTTCCGACCGCGTGTTGAGCGCGATGAAACGCGGCTACACCGCGCTGGAATACAAATCCATCATCCGCAAACTGCGTGTCATCCGCCCCGATTTGTGCCTGAGCAGCGACTTTATCGTCGGCTTCCCCGGCGAAACCGAACGCGAATTCGAGCAGACTTTGAAACTGGTGAAAGACATCGCTTTCGATTTGAGCTTTGTGTTTATTTACAGCCCGCGCCCGGGCACGCCTGCCGCCAACCTGCACGACGACACGCCGCAAGCGGAAAAAGTGCGCCGTTTGGAAGCGTTGAACGAAGTCATCGAAGCCGAAACCCGCCGTATCAATGAATCTATGGTCGGCACGGTGCAACGCTGTTTGGTGGAAGGCATTTCCAAAAAAGACCCCGACCAATTACAGGCGCGTACCGCCAACAACCGCGTGGTCAACTTTACCGGCCCGCTGGAGTTGATTAACCAAATGGTCGAGCTGGAAATCACCGAGGCTTATACCTTCTCGCTGCGCGGGAAATTGGTGGAAGCGTAAAGTTCTTTGCATGACCATGCCGTCTGAAAACCATTTTCAGACGGCATTTTTGCATGAATAAAGCGTATGGCGTGGATACGGGCAGGTAAATCCGATGGCAGATATTGCTTAAAAAATGTACAATAGCAGCCCTTTCTTCAAACGGATTTTCCATGCACATCGGCGCTTATGCAATCGACACACCCATCGCCCTCGCGCCGATGGCGGGTATTACCGACAAACCCTTCCGCCGTTTGTGCCGCGCGTTCGGCGTGGGGTGGGCGGTGGGCGAAATGCTGACCAGCGACCCGTCGCTGCGCCACACCAAAAAATCCTTGTTCCGCAGCGATTTTTCCGATGAGGGTGGCATTATTGCGGTGCAGATTTTGGGCAATGATCCGGCGGTGATGGCGGAAGCGGCGCGCTATAACGTGTCGCTGGGGGCGCAGGTCATCGACATCAATATGGGCTGTCCGGCAAAAAAAGTGTGTAATGTTGCGGCGGGCAGCGCCTTAATGCAGAACGAAAAACTGGTGGCGGAAATCCTGACGGCAGTGGTGGGCGCGGTGGATGTGCCCGTGACCCTGAAAACCCGTTTGGGCTGGGCGGACGAACACAAAAACCTGCCGGCCATCGCCCGAATCGCCGAAGACGCGGGCATTGCCGCGCTCGCCATCCACGGGCGCACGCGCACGCAGATGTATAAAGGCGAGGCGGAATATGATTTGATTGCCGAGGTCAAAGGCCGTCTGAAGATTCCCGTGTGGGTCAACGGCGACATTACTTCGCCGCAAAAAGCCGCAGCGGTGCAGGCGCAAACCGGCGCCGACGGCGTGATGGTCGGGCGCGGTGCGCAGGGACAGCCGTGGCTGTTCCGCGATTTGAAATATTATCGGGAACGGGGCGAACTGCCGCGGCCTTTGCCTTTGGCCGAATGCGGGGCAACCGTGTTGGCGCATATCCGCGCCATGCATGAGTTTTACGGCGACATTGCCGGTATGCGCATTGCGCGCAAACACATCGGCTGGTATCTCGACCCGCTGCCACACGGCGAAAGCACGCGGCGAGAAATCAATCAATTAAACGACGCAGAGGCGCAATATGACGCAGTAGCGGCATTTTTGGACAAGCTGCCGCAATATACCGATACTTGGGCGTGCAGTTACCGCTAGATGAGGTCGTGCAGAGTGGGTTTTAACCTACCATAACACGGTATATTGCGGATGAACGGTGGGTTCACCCCACCCTGCGTCCATTACCCAAAAAAAGGAAACCCTATGGACTTCTGGCACGGTTTTTGGA
This sequence comes from Neisseria perflava, assembly GCF_024170405.1. Taxonomy (GTDB): domain Bacteria; phylum Pseudomonadota; class Gammaproteobacteria; order Burkholderiales; family Neisseriaceae; genus Neisseria; species Neisseria perflava_B. The sequence goes on from NZ_JALJYC010000008.1 coordinate 62,793, forward strand.
TTATCACTGGCGTACATATTTTGGCCTGCATGTCGCCGGGGCCGGATTTTGTGCTGGTGTCACAACAGGCGCTGAGCCGGGGGCGGGCGACCGGCGTGTTGACCGCATTGGGTATCGCGCTCGGTTTCGGCGTACACATTACTTACTCTGTGTTCGGCTTGGTGAAAATTGTGGCGCAATCCGAGCCTTTGCTTATCGGTATTAAAATCATCGGCGGCCTGTATCTGCTGTATATCGGCTATAAAGGGCTGCGGGCGAAAGCGGCGGGGGAGACGGTGGACATCCGCGTCGAAAAAGCCGCCCGTGAACCGGCTTGGCAGGCGGTATGGCGCGGTTTTTTGTGTAATGTGCTCAATCCGAAAGCGGTGGTGTATATGCTGTCGCTGTTTACCGTGGTGATGTCGCCCGCCACACCGATGTGGCAGATGGCGGCTTACGGCGTGTGGATGGCGTTTATGCTGTTTGCGTGGTTTGCGCTGGTGGCACTGATGTTGTCGATTCCCGCCGTCAACCAACCGCCGTTTCCAGCGTTTCAGCCATTGGATAGACCGCGTGTGCGGCGGGGCGTTGGCGCTGCTTGGCGTGAAAGTGATGAGCGGCAGTTAGGCCGTCTGAAAATAGATTCAATAATTAGGAAAACGACATGAAAAACCATGATATTCCCGATATTGCGCAATGCGTCGAATATAACATCAAACGATATTTCAAAGACTTGGATGGCGAGCAGCCGTGCGCGGTATATGATATGGTCTTAAACCAAGTGGAAAAGCCGTTGCTCGAATGCGTGATGGCGGAATGCGGCGGCAACCAGTCGAAAGCAGCAGCGATATTGGGGTTGAACCGCAATACGTTGCGTAAAAAGCTGTTGCAACATGGTTTGCTGGAAGGCTGATGAATATGCGGACATAAAAAATACGGCACTAAGTGCCGTATTTTTTATGTCCGCATAGGGGAAGTTGGATAGAGAGGTAGGTTAAGGTATTCATATTTCGTAAAAAATAAAGCGATTCATTACCGATTATATGGATTTTTTGTCCGTCTGTTGATTACGGCAGTATCTATTGGAAAAATATATTATGATGAAAATAATATTATAAGGTAATATTTTGCAGCCGTATCGATTTAGAGTCATGGCTTAGGTCTAAGCATGACTTTGTTTTCAGACGGCCTAGCGACAAAATTCAATAAAAAATAAAGGGATGATTCATGATGCAAAACAAACCGAAGCTGGCCATTATTGGCGCGGGCGGGCATGGCAAGGTGGTGGCGGAGACGGCGGCTTTGATGGGCTGCTGGCAGGAAATCGTTTTTTTAGACGATAGGGCGGGTACGCTGCGGGAAGTGGTCGGTTTTCCGGTTGTGGCCGGATGGGATGCCTTGGGCGACACCGTTTTGGCGGATGAATACGATATTGCAGTGGCCATCGGCAATAATGCCGCCCGCGAACACATTACCGATCAGGTTGCGGCCTTGGGTTTTGCCTTGCCCGCCATTATCCACCCCAGCGCCATCATCAGCCGCAGTGCGAAAATCGGTGCAGGCTGCATGATATTGGCAGCGGCCGTGATTCAGGCGGATGTTTATATCGGCAGGGGGTGTATTGTGAATACCGCCGCTGCCGTGGATCACGATTGTTTATTGGAAGACTTTTCGCACATCTGCCCGGGCGTGCGCTTGGCGGGCAATACTTTGGTCGGGCAATTGAGTTGGGTCGGTATCGGCGCTTGTACGCGGCAGAATCTGCGTATTGGCCGCGAGGTGGTTGTGGGCGCAGGGTCGGTGGTGGTCAGAGACATTGCAGACGGCGTGAAAGTGGCGGGTGTACCGGCCAAGCCTTTATTGCGTTAGAATGACGTATCTATTTTTCAAACAGACGGCAAGGCCGTCTGAAATTATTTTGACTTGGCTGTTTTATGCTCTATCAAATCCTTGCCCTGATTATTTGGAGCAGCTCCTTCGTCGCCGCCAAATACGCTTCACCATGATGGATGCCGCCTTGATGGTGCAGGCGCGGCTGCTGATTGCCGCCTTGCTGGTGCTGCCTTTCTGCCGCCGTTATCTGGGTAAAATTCCCAAAGATAAATGGAAACCGCTGCTGTGGCTGGCCTTTTTGAATTATGTGGCGGTATTGATGTTGCAGTTTGTCGGCGTGCGTTACACTTCCGCCGCCAGCGGCATTACCATTATCGGCCTAGAGCCGCTGATGATGGTGTTTGTCGGCCATTTCTTTTTTCACGACAAAGCCAAATGGTATCACTGGCTGTGCGGTGCGGCGGCGTTTGCGGGTGTGGCGCTGCTGATTGCGGGCGGCGGCGAAGAGGGTGGCGAGATTGACTTGTTCGGCTGCCTGCTGGTGTTGGCAGGCGGTTTGGTGTTTTGCGCCGCCATGCGCCCGACGCAACGGCTGATTGCCGATATTGGCGCGGCGGCTTATACCTCGGTTTCGCTGGCGGCGGCAGCAGTGTTGTGCCTGCCGTTTTCTTTATTGCTGGCCGACAGCTACCGGATTGAATGGAATGTACCGGGTACGGCGGCGGTGTTGTATCTCGGTATTGCATGCAGTTGGTTGGCCTACCGCTCGTGGAACAAGGGCATGAACCGCGTCAACGCTAATTTGTCGGGGCTCTTGACCTCGCTGGAACCGGTATTCGGCGTGTTGATGGCGGTGTTGCTGCTGGGCGAGCGGGTATCTTTATTGTCGGGCTTGGGCATTGTGCTGGTGATTGCCGCCACTTTTAGCGCAGGCGTATTGCCCAGATGGTTGGCGAGGGAAAAGGCCGTCTGAAGGCGTGGGGCTTCACGCTTTGAAACGGCATGTTTTTTTACGTTCGATAAGCCGAATTGTCAACATTTTCTACTGCGGAAAACCGCAAAATAGCGGATAATACCGCCTATCCATCATCAAAATTTTTCCAACAGCGGCCGTGTGCATGATTTTTCAGACGGCCGCCGCGTTCATTTCATCAAAAAGGAACTTCAATGGCAACCGTCAAACGTGCCCTAATCAGCCTGTCCGACAAAACCGGCGTGGTTGAATTTGCCCAAACCCTGACCAAATTGGGCGTAGAGATTTTGTCCACCGGCGGTACCGCCAAGCTGCTGGCCGAAGCGGGCGTGCCCGTGATTGAAGTGGCCGATTACACCGGCTTCCCCGAAATGCTCGACGGTCGCGTAAAAACGCTGCACCCGAAAATCCACGGCGGTATCCTTGGCCGCCGCGATTTGAAAGAACACGTTGCCAAAATGGAAGAATACCAAATCGGCAATATCGATTTGGTAGCGGTCAACTTGTATCCCTTCGCCGCCACCATCGCCAAACCCGGCTGCACGCTGGAAGATGCGGTTGAAAACATCGACATCGGCGGCCCGACCATGGTGCGTTCCGCCGCGAAAAACTGGAAACACGTCGCCATCGTCACCGATACCGCCGATTTCCCCGCCGTAGCCGCCGAGTTGGAAAGCAACAGCGGAGCCTTGAGCGACAAAACCCGTTTCAACCTCTCCCGCAAAGCCTTCAGCCACACCGCGCAATACGACGGCATGATTTCCAATTACCTGACCTCCTTGTCCGACGACAAATTGAGCGGCGAGCCGGAAGTGCACACTTTCCCGCAGCAAATCAACCAAAGCTGGCTGAAAGTGCAAGACATGCGCTACGGCGAAAACCCGCACCAGCAAGCCGCATTCTACCGCGACATCTACCCCGCAGCGGGCAGCCTTGCCGCGTATAAACAGTTGCAGGGCAAAGAATTGTCTTACAACAACATCGCCGACTCCGACGCGGCTTGGGAAGCGGTCAAATCCTTCGAGCAACCCGCCTGCGTGATTGTGAAACACGCGAACCCGTGCGGCGTGGGCGTGGCCGCCGATACCCTGACCGCTTACAAGCTGGCCTACGCCACCGACACCACCAGCGCCTTCGGCGGCATTATCGCCTTCAACCGCGAAGTGGACGGCGCCACCGTGAAACAAATTACCGACAATCAATTTATGGAAGTGTTGATGGCGCCTTCATTTACTGCCGAAGCGCTGGAAATCGCCGCCACCAAGAAAAACGTGCGCGTATTGGAAGTGCCGCTGCAAGCCGGTGCCAACCGCTTTGAATTGAAACGCGTCGGCGGCGGTCTGCTGGTACAAACCCCCGACATCCACCAAATCCGCCGCGAAGATGTGAAAGTCGTCAGCAAACGCCAGCCAACCGAGCAGGAATGGCAGGACTTGCTGTTTGTATGGAAAGTCGCCAAATACGTGAAATCCAATGCGATTGTATTCGGTAAAGGCGGCCAAACCTATGGTATCGGCGCCGGCCAGATGAGCCGTGTAGATTCAACACGCATTGCTGCCCGCAAAGCGCAAGACGCCAATCTGGATTTAAACGGCGCCTGCGCTGCTTCCGACGCCTTCTTCCCGTTCCGCGACGGCGTGGACGTGATTGCCGAACAAGGCATTAAAGCCATTATCCACCCCGCCGGTTCCATGCGCGACCAAGAAGTGTTCGACGCTGCCGACGAGCACGGCATTGCCATGGTGGTAACAGGGATTCGCCATTTCCGCCATTGATAGTGATGGGATAGGATAGAAAAGGCCGTCTGAAACAGGGATTTGTTTCAGACGGCCTTTTTAGCTTAGATTAAGGATTAGGTTTACTGCAATTTCCGGTAGCGGCCATATTTAAAGTTTGTACGGCTGCTTTGCCTTCTGCTTCCGCCACTTGCTCCAAATTGGCGCCGCCAACGAATACGCCCATTTTAATGTATTGGCGCACAAAGTAATTCTTACCGGCTTCTGTATATAAATTCAAAGAATTGGCTGAAAATTCAGATTCAGTGGCAATCGTATGGCTTTTGCCGCCGTCAACTTCGGTATAGAAAAATACGCCGCGTGCGGTTTCGCCTAAGCATTTGCCGTCAACCCAAACATCTTTTTTCAAGGCAGAACCTTTAATACTGTTGCTGCGATACACATACAAACCGGCTTTGCCTTCTGCGGGTGCGGCAAAAGTTTTGGCTTGACCGGCAGCCTCTTGCGGCGCATGGCTGACGCTGGCGCAACCGGTAACAGCTAAAAGTGCGGCGGCGGATAGGGTAGAGAAGAACAGTTTCATAGTATTTCCTTTGTGGTTAGAAAAGACGGACGATACATCAGGCCGTCTGAAAAATAAGGCAAAATCAACCGATAATATTTTCGGCGCCAATAGTTGCGCCATTATCAAAAGCAGCAAAAACGGTCGTATTTACACTACCCGCTGCGCGGTAGGCTAGCGTAGAAGCTTAGTTGTCATAGATCAAACCGCTTTGCTCGGTTGACGCGACAAACAGGCTGCTCCAGTCGATATTGTCGGTATGGTCGCTAAATAGCGCGCGCATGCCGCTCAAATCAATGCGGTCTGCGGCGGTATCAAAATCGGTGATGTGGTCGGTTGCGCCGCCGACAATATCGCTGGCGGTAAAGACAATCACATCTTCTCCTGCGCCGCTGACAATGGTGTTGCTGCCGAGGTTGCCCCACAAGCGGTCGTTGCCGTTGCTGCCGGTAATGATGTCATCGCCGCTTGTGCCGCTTAAAACAGCCGTGCCGCTATGGGTTTGCGTAGCCAACGCCTCCCAATCGACCGTATCGGCGGCAATGTCGCGGATACTGCTTTCAGACGGCCGATACACTACATTTTCGCCATCGCGTTCGGCAACTAGCTCAACGGTTTGCGCGGACAATACCGTGCCATCGGCGGATACGGTTTGCACCACGGCGCTTATCGGGCTGTCGTCAACAACGGTATAAGGCACGCTGTCGGGGTCATCGGCGGCGGTATTCAGCTTGGCTTCTATGCCGTCTGAAAAACCGTCGTTGTCGGTGTCGAGGGTGTAGGGGTTAGCATACCAACTGTCGATACGGCTACCGCGTGAAAAAACGCTTTCCAGTTGGCTGCTGTTTTCATAGAAACTGGACATATTGTGTTTGCCCCAAATCTCATCGCTTTTGACATCGTAGATATTGGCGTTTTCATAAGTACCGAGGCCGCTGAAGAGTAATCTTATCCAGACTAGTAGAGCTGATGGTCCAGAACTAACCCATTCTCCTTTAATCACATAGGAATTACTGCGGTACAGGCTGACAGCTTCCGTAACATCGCTGTTATCGGTAATAACGGTTTTTACCATCTCATCCGTATTGCTGCGGGCGGTTTTTAACGCTGTGGAAGAACCCGAATCTACGGTCAGTACGGCAGGATTAAATAGGCTGCTATGACTGAAACTGTCAGCCAATGCAGTAGTGTTAGGAACGGTATAGGCGGCAAAAAACTGCGCCAGATAGCCGCCGAGCGAATGGCCGGTGCTGTACAGATTGGTTGGCTTAAAAGTAGCAATATAGTCAGCAATGCTTTGCAGATAGCTGATTTGGGCAGGTGTGTTACCGGAAACTAATTTGAAATTGGCCACCCAGTCTGAGAAGCTGAACTTTTCAGTACCTCGGAATGCCACCACCACATTGTCATAGCTGCCGTCTGCGTTTAGCCCGTTAGCAAAGATGGCATAATCCAAACCATCTCCCGGGCTTTCGGCTTTCAATAATGTCCAATAGGGCGTTAGTTCGGTAACGGAAGCTGCGTTTTCAAACTCTTTGTCAATGCTGCTGATATGGGCTTTGGCGGTATCGTTGAAAGTGTCGGCTAAAACAATCGGAGTTTGGTATGACAACGTGGCAAACATCCGTAAATCGCGTTCGGATACATTCCACATATCAGCTTGGCTGTCGATGGCGTCAATCAGACCGTCGCCATCGCTGTCATTTTGATAGCTGGCTAAAACGGCTTGCGGGTCGGGAGAAACGCTGCGGTATTCCAGCTTAGATAAATCCACATTATCGGCCGAAGTCAGGCTGAGTGCGGCGCCGCTTGCGTAGTAAATGCGGGTGGTAATGTATTGCTGTACGCTTGGCGCGGGCAAGTCTGTTGCCGTCTCGGAAGACGGGGTGTTTGGCGAAGAAGGGGTGGGATTGTTTGCCGTATCATCGTTGCGCGGCGTTTCCGCCGCCGCCACCACCGCCTGCCAAGGCCAACGGCACGCCAATTAAGGTAAGCAGGCCGCCGACGATTTTCATCGGGCGGTAGCTTTTCGGTGCGGTCATTTCAGCTGCTTCAACGGAGCGTGCAGCCGGTAAGGAGGTTTCCATATTGGAAACGGTAGGGATAACAGGCTGGCGGGAGATGGGATGAACCGGGGTTTCACCCGCTAAAGGCGGGTATTCGGAATAGGATGGGGATGAAAAATTCAGCGCTTTCGGCAATATCGCCCATATCGGGATTGGGGAGGGGGAGGTCGGCAGCAGGTTCGACGGCTTGCGGTTCGGCATTCAGCGCGTCAAAATGCTCTGTTGGTTGGTTGGTTGGTTGGTTGGTTGGTTGGGAGTACCGGTATTTCCTGCATGGATATTGCTCTTTTGTAGTATGTTGTAATATGTGAAAAGGCGTAAAAGAACATAAGATTTATGTTATGTAAATGACGGGAATGGTTATTATTTATGCGAAACAGTTACATAGAAAATCATTGATACAGCATACAAAAAAAGCCGTCTGAAACAGGAATACTGTTTCAGACGGCCTTTTAATTGTTTAGCTAATCAGGATGGATTTAGAACACGCTGCGCAATACCAAGAAGCAGATAACCGACAAAATCGCGGCGGAGGGCAGGGTAATGACCCAAGCCAAGCCGATGGGTTTCATCATGCTCCAGTTGGCGTTGCGGTTGACGATGCCGATACCCAAAACGGCGCCGACCAAAATGTGGGTACTGGATACCGGCAAGCCCAGCAGGGAGGCGGCCATCACCACGGAAGCGGCGGACAATTCGGCGGCAAAGCCGGATGAGGGGTGCATTTCCGCCAAGCTAGTGCCGACGGTGTGAATCACTTCTTTACCGATAAACCACAGGCCGACAATCAGGGCGATACCGAAGGTCAGCATGGCAACCGGCGGTACGGCGTTTTGGTCGGCGATGTTACTGAAGCGCAAAACGTCCATAATGGCGGCAAACGGGCCGATGGCGTTGGCGATGTCGTTGGCGCCGTGGCTGAAGGCGAAGCCGCAGGCGGTGAAGACCTGCATCCATGAGAACATCAGGAAGGTGGATTTGCCCAAATCCTTGCGTTTCATGGTTTTGGCGTAGATAAAGGTGGCTGCCCAAATGACGGCGCCGACCATAAAGATAATCAGGTAGCTGCCGACTTCGCCGATATCGAGGTGCAGGTTTTTCAATCCTTTGAAAATCAGCATGGCGGTAATCATCATGCCGCCGAGGGAGGCAATCAGCGGTACCCAAGATTGCAGGGCGTGGTAGCTATCGACATTGCTTTTTTTCAGGTCGATTTCATACAGGCCTCGGTAATAGGCGGATTCTAATTCGGTCGGGTCAAGTTCGGCTTCGCCGTAAATTTGCGCATCGCGTGCCATGGCGGAAGCGACGGTTACTTTTTCCTGCTCGTCGAGCGCTTCAAAAGACAGGCGGTGTTGCTCTTTAAAGGCTTTTTTCTCTTGCTTGATGGTTTTCAGGCGCATATCGGCAGCGGTGTTGTAGTCCAATACGTGCTTTTTGATTTGGCCGAACACGATGTAGGAGACCAAGCCGCCCAACAATGGTGACAATACCCAAGAAATAGCGATTTCGCCCATCTTGCCCCATTGAATCAGGCTGAAGGTGTCGTCGCCGCTGCCGCTGACAAAGCCCAAACATAATGCGCTGCCGACGATACCGCCGACAATGGCATGGGTAGTGGACACCGGCAGGCCTTTTTTGGTAGCAAACAAGAGCCACAGCGCGGAAGCGAGCAAGGCAGACATCATGATATAGACGAACTGCATGGGGTCGAGATTCATCGCACCTAAGTCGATAATGCCCTTACGGATGGTGTCGGTTACTTCGCCGCCGGCAATCACGGCGCCGCTGACTTCAAATACTGCCGCAATAATCAAGGCTTGCGGCACGGTCAGTGTGCCGGCGCCGACGGAGGTGCCGAAGGAGTTGGCGACGTCGTTGCCGCCGATGTTGAAGGCCATAAACACGCCGAATAGCGTAGCCAGCAGGAACAAAGTCGTGTGGTTGCCGTGGGTATAATCCATGCCCCAGGCAATGAAATAGCCGACCATGCCAATGAGCAAGGCGGCGAATAATATATTGATTCTTTTAATGAATGCACTGGAAGGGGCGGTAGCCATGGGTTTCCTCAGTTTTAAAAACTGCCTGTAAGGGAGGCAAAACAGAATTATTCTAACATGAAATTGTGACAGCTTTGTTACATCGTTAAGTTGTGTAGTTTTATGTTGCAGCGTGAAGAAAAGCGATACAAGACTATTTGAAAGGTAATTTTTAGCACATTGAATCGTAATTTAAATTTTTAAAAATAAAACATAAAATAAAAACAAATATTTTAGAATAAAATGCTAATAAATTAAAAAAAGAAAAATTTGGCTTACGTTAAAATACGTTCTTTGCATTAATTAGAGGCCGTCTGAAAACGGGAGGAAAATAAAAATGACACAACATTCTGTGGCAAAACCGACTTGGCGCAGCCGTCTGCATGCGTTGGGGCCGGGGATTTTGATGGCGTCTGCCGCAATCGGCGGTTCGCATTTGGTGGCTTCTACGCAGGCGGGGGCGCTGTATGGCTGGCAGTTGGCTTTGATTATTATCTTAACCAATTTGTTTAAATACCCGTTTTTCCGTTTCAGTACGCACTATACTTTGGACAACGGCAAAAGCCTGATTGAGGGATACGCTGAAAAAAGCCGGGCGTATTTGTGGGTTTTTCTGGTGTTGGGTTTTCTTTCCGCCACGGTCAACTCGGCGGCGGTGGCGGTGGTGACGGCGGTTATCGTCAAGGTCGCTCTGCCGGGATTACCGTTTTCCAATAATGCCATTGCGGTGGGCGTGATGGTGTTTACTTTACTGATTTTGTTTGCCGGACGCTATAAGGCGCTTGACCATGTGTCGAAACTGATTGTGGTGAGTTTAACCCTTGCTACGATTTTTGCCGCCGGTATCGCCATGTCGCGCGGTATGCAGATGCAGCCTGATTTTATCGAGCCTTCGCCGTGGAACTTGGCGGCGCTGGGCTTCATCATCGCGCTGATGGGCTGGATGCCTGCGCCGATTGAGCTGTCGGCCATTAATTCGCTGTGGGTAACGGCGCGTCAGAAAATCGATCCGGTCAGCTATCGCGACGGGATGTTTGATTTTGATGTCGGCTTTGTGACCAGCGCGGTGCTGGCGGTGGTGTTTCTGATTCTCGGTGCGTATGTGCAATACGGAAACGGCGAGGCGGTGCAGATGGCGGGCGGCAAATATATTGTCCAACTGGTTAATATGTATGCCGTCACCATCGGCGAATGGTCGCGCCCGCTGGTGGCGTTTATCGCGTTTGCCTGTATGTTCGGCACGACCATTACCGTGGTGGACGGCTATGCCCGTGCGGTGGCCGAATCGGTACGTTTGGCGCGTGGCAAAAAAGAGCCAACCGGCGAGCGGGCATTGTTCGCATGGATGATGTGGGTGGCGTTGTCCGGTCTGGCGGTGATTTTATGGTTCAACAGCGCCATGGCGGAATTGCTGAAATTTGCCATGATTTGCGCATTTTTGTCGGCACCGGTGTTTGGCTGGCTGAATTACAGCTTGGTTAAGGACGATAAAAAGCATCCGGTATCGGCAGGCATGAAAGCGCTGGTATATATCGGTTTGATTTACCTGATTGGTTTTTCGCTGCTGTTTATTTTGAATTTGGCGGGGTTTATCGGATAAAACAGGCGTAATGCCGGATTTATCATGTATTTCGTTTATCAGGCCGTCTGAAAACTGTTTTCAGACGGCCTTTTTATTTTCTTATTCTGAAACGATGCTTTAATAAAAATGGTATAGATAAAACAATAGGAAAATCATAAACTGGCACCATATTGAAGATACAGATGAATCAAAGGAGTCAAACCATGAAATTACCCGTATTGTTCCTCGGCCACGGCAGCCCGATGAATGCCATCGAGGATACCGTTTATTCCCGCGCTTGGACGCAGTTGGGCGAAGATTTGCGCACCCGCTACGGCAGCGGAATCAAAGCCATTTTAGCCATTTCCGCCCACTGGTACACCGACGGCAGCGCCGTGACCGCGATGGAAAAACCGCGCACCATCCACGATTTCGGCGGTTTCCCCAAAGCCCTGTTTGACATGCAGTATCCTGCCGACGGCAGCCCCGAGCTGACCGCGCGGGTGCGCGGATTATTGGGCGAAGACAAAGTGGCCGCCGATACCGGATGGGGCTTGGATCACGGCACATGGGGCGTGTTGTGCCACGTTTTCCCCCAAGCGGATATTCCCGTGGTGCAGTTGAGCCTGAACGTGCGTTTGGATTTGGCGGAACATTACGCCATCGGCGAGAAACTCGCCGCGCTGCGCGAAGAGGGCGTGTTGATTGTTGCCAGCGGCAATGTGGTGCACAATCTGCGCACGATGGATCGCTATTCAATGGACACCGCCGGTGCGGGCTATGATTGGGCGGAACACGTGCGCGTGTTGGTCAACCAATGGGTTGAGCAAAACGACACCGCCGCGCTGATTGATGAAAACGCCTATCCCGCCGACATCAATCTGGCTGCGCCGACGCCCGACCACTACTGGCCGCTGCTGTATGCCGTGGGCGCGGCGCAAGGCGATAATGTGCGCATTTTCAACGACGACATCGTCGGCAAATCCTTGAGCATGACCTCGATGGTATGGGGCATGTAAACTCATGCACAGATAAGGCCGTCTGAAAAACCGCTGTCAAAGCTGTTTTCAGACGGCCTTTTTGATTTTCACCTTGATATTCCGGCCGTCTGAAACCATATAAACGAATATTTTATTTTGAAAGGCCGATTCCCATGAGCAAAACCGTGCATTACCTGAAAGACTACCGCGCACCGGCGTACCAAATCCGCAAAACCGATTTACAGTTTGATATTTTCGATGATGAAACGCGGGTAAGGGCGCGGCTGTTGGTCGAACCGCAAGAGGCGAGTGCGCCGCTGGTGTTGGACGGTTCGGCCGAGCTGCTGTCGGTAAAAATTGACGGCGAAACAGTAGATTATGTGCTGGATAAGGAAAACGAAAAGTTGACGGTGAACCAAGTGCCGTCTGAAAACTTTATCGCCGAAATCGAAACGCGCATTTTGCCGCAGGAAAACAAATCTCTGATGGGGCTGTATGCGAGTGGCGGCAATCTGTTTACCCAATGCGAGCCGGAGGGTTTCCGCAAAATCACGTTTTACCCCGATCGTCCGGATGTGATGGCCAAATTCACCACCACGATTACCGCCGACAAAAAGCGCTATCCGGTTTTGCTTTCCAACGGCAACAAGACCGACAGCGGCGATTTTTCAGACGGCCGCCATTGGGTCAAATGGATAGATCCGTTTGCCAAACCGAGCTATCTGTTTGCGCTGGTGGCGGGCGATTTGGCGGTAACCAAAGACAGCTTTACCACCATGAGCGGTAAAAACGTGGCCATTGAGTTTTACACCACGGCGGCGGACAAGCCGAAAGTGCCGTTTGCGGTGGAATCGCTGAAACATGCGATGAAGTGGGACGAAACGCGCTTCGGCTTGGAATACGATTTGGATATGTTTATGGTCGTGGCCGTCGGCGATTTCAATATGGGCGCGATGGAAAACAAAGGCCTCAATATTTTCAACACCAAATATGTGCTGGCCGACAGCCGCAGCGCCACCGACGCGGATTTTGAAGGTATCGAGTCGGTAATCGGTCACGAATATTTCCACAACTGGACGGGCAACCGCGTTACCTGCCGCGACTGGTTCCAGCTTTCTTTAAAAGAAGGGCTGACTGTGTTCCGCGATCAGGAATTTTCCGGCGACCGCGCCAGCCGCGACGTGCGCCGCATTGACAACGTGCGCCTGCTGCGTCAGCACCAGTTCCCCGAAGACGCGGGCCCGACCGCCCATCCGGTGCGCCCCGCCAGCTATGTGGAAATGAACAATTTTTACACCATGACCGTGTATGAAAAAGGCGCGGAAGTGGTGCGCATGTACCATACGCTGCTGGGCGAAGCAGGTTTCCAAAAAGGCATGAAACTGTATTTCCAACGCCACGACGGACACGCCGTGACCTGCGACGATTTCCGCGCGGCGATGGCCGACGCCAACGGCATCAATCTCGACCAATTCACGCTGTGGTACAGTCAGGCCGGTACGCCGGTATTGGACGCGGCAGGCCGTCTGAATGAAAACGGCGATTATGTGCTGCGCGTGAAACAAAGCATTCCCGCTACACCGGATATGGCGGAGAAACAACCGATGATGATGCCGCTGAAAGTGGCGCTGCTGGACGCGCAAAGCGGCGTTCAGACGGCCTTTGATTATCAGGGCAAACGCGTTAACGAGGCCGTATTGCTGCTCACCGAAGCCGAGCAGGAATTTGTGTTGGGCGGCGTGGGCGGCGCAGTCGTGCCCTCGCTCTTGCGCGGTTTTTCCGCACCGGTGATTCTGAATTACCCTTATTCCGACACCGAATTAGCCTTGCTGCTGTCGCACGATACCGACGCTTTTGCCCGTTGGGAAGCGGCGCAAACGCTGTACCGCCGCGCCGTTGCCGCGAATGAACGCGCTTTGGCGGCGGGCGAGCCCTTGCCAACTCATCAGGATTTGCTGCAAGCCGTCGGCTATGCCTTGCGCGCCGACATCGATCCGGCGTTTAAAACCTTATTGCTGCAAGTGCCGTCTGAAGCCGAGCTGTGGGCGGAGCAGGACAATATCCACCCGCTGCGCGTGCATCAGGCACGCGAAGCACTGCTGGATTTGATGGCGCAAACTTATGCCAACGAAATCGCCGAACTGCGCCTGACTGCGCAACAGCAGGAAGAAGCAGGCGCGGGCGAAGTGTACGAATACGCCCCCCAACGCGCCGGCTGGCGTGCGCTGCGCAACGCCATGCGCGGCTTGAGCGTGCGTGCCGAGCCGAAAGCGGTGGACTTTATCGCGCTCGAATACGACAAAATGGCGAAAAACATGACCCACGAATGGGGCATGCTGAGCGCAGTCAACCACAGCGCAAGCGACAAACGCAATGCGTTGTTGGACGCTTTTGCCGCCAAGTTCGCCGACGATGCGCTGGTGATGGACAAATATTTCACCCTTATCGGCAGCAGCCACCGCAGCGACACTTTGACGCAGGTTCAGACGGCCTTGAATCATCCGAAATTCAGCTTGGAAAACCCGAATAAAGCCCGTTCGCTGCTGGGCGCATTCAGCCACAACGTGCCGCATTTCCATGCTGAAGACGGCAGCGGTTACGCCTTTTTGGCGGATAAGGTGCTGGAAATCGACCGCTTCAACCCGCAGGTGGCGGCGCGTTTGGTGCAGGCGTTCAACCTTTGCAACAAACTCGAGCCGCACCGCCGCGCCTTAATGAAGGCGCAACTGCAACGCATTGCCGCGCAGGACGGTTTGTCTAAAGACGTGGGCGAGATTGTGGGCAAGGTTTTGTCATAAAGGCTGCGCTTGTGGGTAGGAAAGGCCGTCTGAAAATTCAATTTCAGACGGCCTTTTATGCATTTGCTGCAAATAACGTAGGTTCAGGATAAGCTAATAGAATATTTTTTTCAAATTTAGAACCGTATTTTATTAGGCAGACAAAAACCGCAAGGATTTGTCACCCCCGCGCAGGCGGGAATCCAGACGTTTGGGTTTCTGCTGTCTTGAAAACATTTCAGAAATGTTAGGCTTCTGGATTCCCGCCTGCGCGGGAATGACGAAAATCTAACGATTTCCTGTCTGCTGGAATGCCATACAATTTTGAAAATCATAAAAATATTTTTGGAAACGCTTATCTCGAACTCACGTTAAACCGCGCTTATTCCGCCAACTCGCTTTGTTCGTGCGCCATCAGTTCCTGACCGACGTTTTCCAGCAGGCTCAGATAGCGTTCGTATTGTTTGAGAATATCCGCCACCAATTCTTCCCGAGTCATGTATTGCACATCATATCCGCTGCGGCCGTCTGAAAAATACGTCATCGGCGCGTAAGTTACGGGGCGGCGGATGTGCGGCAGGGTTTGCTCGTTGATGAGTTGTCCGGCGATTTCATGGCGCACGGAGCGGATGCCGTACACGAAATTACGCACGGTGTCTTTTTCCACCACGAATTCCAGCGCCGGATTTTCCTGATCGAGCATGACGTTGATGTGCACGGGCAGGCTGTACGTTTTTTCCATTTCCAAACTCAAAGTGCGCATGGCGGGCAGGGCGGTGTATTTGAGGAAGGCGTGGATGTCGTGTTCCTGTGTTTGGTGCATGATTTTACGCAGGCGTTCGCGCCAATGGCTGCCCGTCCAATACACGCTGGCAGGGGTTACGTCGGCAGAGAAGTATTTGCGGTCGGATTCCAAAGCTTTCCACAGGCTAAATGCCATGATAATCATCAATACGGCAAAAGGCAGAGCGGTAATCAGGGTCATGGTCTGCAAAATGCCCAGGCCGCCGGATTTGAGCAAAATCGCCGCCAGCGCCGACATCAATACGCCCCACATCACCGCCTGCCATTTCGGTGCAGCCAGACTTTTGTCGCGTGAGGCCAGATTATTCAATACATAAATGCCCGAGTCGGCGGAGGTAATGAAAAACAGGGCAATCACCACCAGCGCGACCACGCTGCTGACGGCAGAAAGCGGCAGATAGTCCAAAAAGGCAAACAGCAGTTTTTCCGGCGTACCGGACATGGCCGCCAATGCGCCGCCGGCGGCATGGGTATCGAACCAAATCGCGCTGTTGCCGAAAATGGTAAACCATAAGACGCAAAACAGGCTGGGTACGGCTAATACGCCGAAGATAAATTCACGGATGGTGCGGCCTTTGGAAATACGCGCGATAAACAGGCCGACAAACGGTGCCCACGAACACCACCAAGCCCAATACAAAATCGTCCAGCCGGTAAACCAACCGGTATTTTGCGGCTCATAGGCGTAGGTTTTGAAACTTAGCGGGACGATGTTGGCCAGATAAGTGCCCAGATTGTCGCTAAAAGCAGATAAGAGATGAATGGTCGGGCCGGTAAACAAAACAAATACCATCAGCAGCGCAGCCAAAATCAGATTGGTTTCGCTCAGGATTTTCACGCCTTTGCCGACGCCGGAGGCGGCGGAAGTGACCGCCAAGCCCATCACCACCACAATCACCATCAACTGGTGGGCAAAACTGCTTTCGCCTATCCAACCGAGCTGCTGCAGGCCGGAACCGAGCTGTACCGTGCCGAAACCGAGCGTGGTGATAATCCCGAACAGCGTGGCAATCAGCGCCAAAACATCAACGGTATCGCCCAAGCGCCCGTTGATTTTGTCTTTCAAAAGCGGATAAAAGCAGGAGCGCAAGGCTAAGGGCAGCTTGTAGCGGAAGCCGAAATAGGCCAGCGCCAGTGAAATAATGCCGTACACCGCCCAAGCGTGGATGCCCCAGTGAAACACAGTATGCAGCATGGCCTGTTGCGCATTGCCGCCGGTGATGGGCGCGGCGTAATGCGACAGTGGTTCGGCCACGCCGAAAAACATCAGCCCCACGCCCATGCCTGCGGCAAACAGCATGGCCAGCCAAGAGAGAAAGGAAAATTCGGGCTCGTCTTCGTCAACGCCGAGCTTGATGTTGCCGAAATTACTGACCGAAATCAGCAGTAAAAACAATAGGAAAAGGGAAAAGGTCAGAATGTAAAACCAACTGAAATAATCAAAAATAGCGGCTTTGGCAGTATCTAGCAACTGTTGCGTTTGAACAGGTAAGAACAGCGTGGCGGCTAAAAGCGCGGCAACCAGCAATAGGGTTGCACTGATAACAGTAGGATTGAACGACGATTTTTGTCGGATTAGTGAGAGCATACTCAGGGATTCCTCCATATTTTATCGTTGGACAAGGCTGCTTTTTCAGACGGCCTTGAGAGATTAAGCTATTTTTAAATTGAATATTTAAATTTAAGTTTGAAAAATGATAGCTTGATGTTAACAAAAAATAAACGGATTGTAAAATTAGTCAGGGGGAGAGTTGGGAATTTATACGCTTTTCTATATGAGTAATGGGAAGGAATCCAGTAGCAGCCTGTTGCATTTGATGGCCATTACCTTAGCTGGATTCATTATCGGGCAGCCATCAAAACAAAAAAACCCGCTTATTCAGCGGGTTTTCCAATGCAGCAAGATTAGCCTTTGCGTGCTGGCAGTTTTTCTTTAATACGGGCAGCTTTACCGGTCAGGCCACGCAGGTAGTACAGTTTGGCACGGCGCACGTCGCCGCGGCGTTTCACTTCGATTTTCTCTACGTTGGGAGAGTACAGTTGGAAAGTACGCTCAACACCTTCGCCGCTGGAGATTTTGCGCACGATGAAGTTGCTGTTCAGACCGCGGTTGCGGCGGGCGATGACCACGCCTTCGTAGGCTTGCAGACGGCTGCGGGTACCCTCGACCACGCGTACGGATACGACTACGGTGTCGCCCGGTGCGAATTCGGGGATGTCTTTGTTCAGGCGAGCGATTTCTTCTTGCTCTAATTGTTGAATCAGGTTCATTGTTTTTCCTAGATTATGATTGGATTGCCCGTTGCTCTTGTTCGGCAATGATTTCCTGCAAGAGGCGGGTTTCCTGTGGGATCAAACTGCGCTTTTCCAGTAAATCTGGTCGGCGCGCCAAAGTGCGTTGCAGCGCTTGTTTCAAACGCCACTCGGCGATTAAGGCATGATTGCCCGAGCGCAATACTTCGGGTACGCCCATGCCTTGAAAAACCAAAGGTTTGGTGTAGTGGGGGCAGTCTAAGAGGCCGTCTGAAAACGAATCCTGTTGGGCAGACTGCATATCGCCCAATACGCCGGGTACTAATCTTAATACGGCATCCATCAGCATCATGGCGGGCAGCTCGCCGCCGGAGACGACAAAATCGCCGATACTGATTTCTTCATCCACGCTGTTTTGCAAGAGGCGCTCGTCTATGCCTTCGTAACGGCCGCACAGCAAAATCAGGTTTCGCGTTTGCGCCAGCTGTGCCGCTTTGGCGTGGGTCAGCGGCTGACCCTGCGGGCTGAGGTAAATCACTTTGCCCTGCCCGCCGCAGTTGGCTTTGGCTTCGTCAATCGCGGCCTGTAAGGGCGGTGCCTGCATAATCATGCCGGGACCGCCGCCAAACGGCCTGTTGTCGATGTAGCCGAGCTTGTTGTCGGCAAAGCGGCGCGGGTTGATGGCGTGAAAGCGCCACAAATCCTGCTTCAATGCCCGTCCGGTTACGCCGTATCCTGTGATGCTGTCGAACATTTCCGGAAACAGGGTGATGCTTTGGATAAACATCAGTAATCCAAGCCCCAGTCGGCAGTGATGGTGCGGCTGTTGTTATCAACGCTTTCGATGTATTGCGACACGAAGGGAATCAGCTTTTGGCCGTATCCGCCTTCAATGACCAATACGTCGTTGGCACCGGTTTTCAGCAGGTTTTTGACTTCGCCCAACACGATGCCGTCTTTATTGACAACGCTCATGCCCACCAAATCCGCCCAGTAGAATTCGTCTTTTTCCGTCGGCGCGAAGGCTTCGCGCGGGATTTCGATGGTGTAGCCGCGTAAGGCAAAGGCTTGGTCGCGGTCGTCGATACCTTCAAGTTTGACCTGCAATTCGTCGCCGACGACTTTGCCGGCTTCGGGAATAACGGTCAAGGTTTTACCGTCTTTGCTTAACTGCCACTCGGGGTAGTCCAGCAGGCTGTCGCTGTATTCGGTGGAGGCGGAAATTTTAATCCAGCCTTTGACGCCGAATACGCCTTTGATGTAGCCCATGGCTACCCGTTGTTGAGTGTCGGTCATGGCAATCTGCGGTAAAAATTAAGCAGCAGCTTGTTGCTCTTTAACCAGTTTGGCAACGGCTTCGCTCACTTGCGCGCCTTGGGCAACCCAGTGGTTCAGGCGGTCGGCTTCCAAGCGTACGCGCTCTTGTTTTTCATTGGCAACGGGGTTGTAGAAACCAACGCGCTCGATGAAACGGCCGTCACGACGGTTGCGGGAATCGGTTACAACGATGTTGAAGAACGGGCGGTGTTTAGAACCACCACGAGCCAAACGGATAACTACCATTTTTGAGTCCTTTTGAGAAAATCGGATATATAGAAACCGTTCATTTTAGGCTAATTTGTGGTTTTTATGCAAGTATTTATTGCTTGGATTTGCGTTTTTCGGCGGCGGGTGGAGGAATCAGGCTGCGTTTGGCACGGTATAAATCTTTGTCTTCTTCCGAGGTAATCAGGGTAAAGCCTGATTTTTCAGCAAGTTTGCACATGGCGGCGTTGCTTTGCAGGATGTCGGCACTCATGACTTGGTAGCCCTGTTGTGTGGCTAATCCGATAATCTGCTGCATGAGAAAAACGGCCAAACCGCTGCCGCGTATGGATTCGGCCAGGGTAATGCCGAACTCGCATTCGTCGCGTGACAGCCGGCTGAAACGGCTGACGCCGAGGATAAGGCCGTCTGAATTTTCGGCAACAAACGCGCCTTCGCTGAAATAGTCCAAACGGCTGAAACGGGCGAGGGTGGTTGTCGGCAGCTCGTTGGTGTGGCTGAGGAAACGGGTATAGCGCGTTTGCGGCGACAGGCTGCGCACGAATTGCTGCTTGGCTTCGGCGTCTTCCGGCTCAAACGGGCGTATGCTGAGGTTTTCGCCGTTTTTCAGGGTAAAACTTTGCGGATAGCCGTCGGGATAGGGTGCCAGTACGCTTTCGGGGTAAGCGGGAGCGGTGTGGGTTTTATCCAACAGTCCGGCCGCTTCGCCGGTATTGAGGAGAAATTCGGCGGCTGCGGCGTTGCGGCTGCGGATAAAATCCGCCGCGCTTTGCAGCCGAGTCGCGGCGGCTTTACTTGCTTGGCGGTAGGCGGGTTGTTTTTCAGACGGCCTGAAATCGCTGCTGAAGCCGCTGCCGTCAAGATTGAGCAGGATTTCGCCGCAGTCGGTCTGTTGCCGGATAAGGATATTCAGGCTGTTTAGAAAACGCTGTATCACGTTTTTTTGGCGGCCTGCCCGGATAAATTCGGCAAGATAGGCGGTGTCGAGGGTGGTAAACGGCGGCAGCACGGCGGCGGTCTGCCCCTGATAACGCGCCAGCACATAGGCGCCGAAATGCGGATGGCGGCGGAACGCCAGTTGAGTCGCCTGATGCGGCGGCTGGTGGCGGTAGTCGGGCAGATTAAGGGCGTCAGCCAGCGCCGTCCAGTCTTGCGCTTCTGACAGGCGCTTGATTTTGGCGGGGTTCAGCGGTTTCAGACGGCCTGATTTGGGCGGCGCGATATTAAGCTGCGCTTGTTTCAGCTGTTCGGCAAAGTTGCGCAAAGCCAACGTATGCAGGGCTTGTTCGGGGCGGTTGAAATGCAGCAGGCCGTCTGAAAAACGGCTGCTGATGAGCAGCGGTTTGTCGGACTGTTGCGCCAGCTTTTTCAATACGCGGGTCAGCGCACTTTCGTCTTCGGGCGTTTGCGCGGCAATGACGGTAAGCAGGGCATCGTTGTGCGGCTGTTGCAGCTGTTGTGCGGCTTGGTCGCGGAAAAAGGCGGCGGTCGGTGTGCTGCCGAGATAGCCTTGCTGCGGCAGATTTTTTTCAGACGGCAGGTACAGGGTAAGGCCGTCGGCACGGGCAGGTGCGGCCAGCCAAGCGGCGGGCGTATCGGATAAAACGGCCGGTGTAGAAACGGGTTTGATGTTGGACAAACCGGCATGCAGCGCGGCTTCCAGTTGGCCGCTGCCGAATACGGGTAGGAAATTGCAATGTCGGGCAAGGGCGTTGAGAACGGCCTGTTCGTCTTCATCGGCGGCATGGGAACAATACAGCAGCAACGGCGTATGGCGGGTAAAGTGGCGTATGGCGGAAAACAGCTTGCGCGGGTTTTCCAGCGGGTTGTAGTGAACCACGGCCAAACGGGTGTGGTGGTTGTGGCCGAAGCGGTTGAGCCAGTCGGCGGCGGTAGTCAGACTGAGGGCGTAGTTCAGGCTGATGTGGCGTGAGATACCCTGCCGCATATGGCGCAATAGGGTTTCGATTTCACGGCTGACGGCGGTTTCGCCGGTCAAGAGGGCGGTGTAACCGGCGGGAAAATCGGGCAGCGTGCCGCAATTTAAACCTTGCGCGGGCAGTTGGATACCGGCGCTGTTGCACACGCTGATGTTGAGTTCGCTGCCGTGATGACGGGTAACGGCGGTATGGGCGGTTTGCCGCTCTTCCGGCGACAGGGTCTGCCAGTCTTGAATCAGGATAATGTGGTGGAACTGCTTTTTCTTGCAGGCGCGCAACAGGGTTTCGTAGCTCTCGGGCGGAGTGACCGCGATGACGAGGTCGGCCGCTTCGTTGATTTTGCCCAGATTCGGATAGGCTTGCAGACCGGCCACGGTTTTGTGGCGCAGGTTGACGGGGGTGATTTTGCCTTGATAGGCCGAACCGAGCAGGGCGGTCAGAATGCGTTCGCCCAAGCTGTTCGCCCGTTCGCTGGCACCGACGAGGATGATGTGTTGCGGGGTAAAGAAGTAACCGGGCATGGGTTGGGCGGGCATGGGGTTCTCCTTATGGGGAATGGGAAAAGGTGGGGAAATGCCGTCTGAAAACGGGCAGGTTTTCAGACGGCATTCGTTGTGGCAGCGGGCGGCTGATGTGCGCAACAGCTTACTCAGACGGTCTCATTAAGCCGTTTTTGCCGCTTTCTTTTTTACAGCCTTTTCAGACGGCTTCACTTTGGGCAGGATAAAGCGCATGTTCAAGCCGGTGGGCTTGATGTTTTCGGCAATGATTTTACCGTCATGCTGCTCGATGATGTGTTTGGTTAAGGCCAAACCCAAGCCGGTGCCTTGTTTGCCCGCGCTGGAATCGGCGCGGTAAAAAGCCGTGAAGATATGCGGCAGCTGCATTTCGTCCACGCCGGGGCCGTTGTCAGCGATGTCGATAATCCAATGTTTGCCGTCTTGAGCGACTCTGACCTGAATCAGGCTCCCTTCGGGGCTGTAATTCATGGCATTGCGGATGATGTTGTCAAACGCGCGGTAGAGGTAACGCTCGTTGGCCGTCAGTGTGGCGGATTCGGGGATTTTCGGATCGACCGAGAGCGTGACGGTTTGGCCGTTTTTTTGCGCTACGGTTTGGCTGTCTTCTACCAGATTGCTCAGGAAAGGCAGCAGTTGCAGGCTTTCTTTTTCCAACGGCATGTTGGAAGTTTCCAAGCGCGACAGGGTCAAGAGCTCGTCCACCAGTAAATCCATGCGGGTTAGCTCGCCTTCCAAGCGTTTGAGGTATTGCTCCTGCTTTTGCGGCTGTGCCTGAATCAGGCCGACAATCGCTTGCATACGCGCCAAGGGCGAGCGCATTTCGTGGGAGACATGGTGTAATAGATGGCGTTCTTTCGCCACCAGCTTTTCCAGCTTTTCCGCCATTTTGTCGAATTGTACGGCTAAGTGCGACAATTCGTCGTCGCGGTCGTCAACCTGTTGCGAAATGCGGGTTTGCAGCTCGCCGTTGGCTATTTTGTCCATGCCGTTGCCGAGAATGCGGATGGGCTTGGTAATGTTGTTGGCCAAGATATAGGCCATTAAGAGACCGACGAGGATGATAAACGACAGAATAATAAATTCGTGCCAAATCGGTGCCAGCGGTAGGCCGGGGATAAACAGCGGGCTGGGTAGGCGCTGCGCCTGATGGTTGTCCCATCCCCGGATGAAAAACAGGTATTCTTCACCGAAGCGGCCGTATTCGATGTGCGCCAGCTCGGAGTCGGGATTGTTGACGGCAAAGGCGCGTGCGCGTTCGACGGTTTTGTTGTCGATGTCGCGGCCTAAAATGTCTTTTTTATCGTCGCCGAGAATCACGAATACGGAATTGGAAACGGGATTGTTGCGCCATTCGGCCAGCAATTCGCGCGCACCGCTGTCTCCGCGCGCATGAAAGGCGGAGATAATGCTGTTCATCAGCGTCGTTTCAATGGTACGGCGCTGGTTGAACTGGTTTTCGGCCAAAGTGTTTTGCACCAGCCAGAAAGAAAAACTCGCCACAAAGATTGCGCAGATAATGACTGCGCAAAATGTGGCGAAGATGCGTTGAAACAGTTTCATGCTGTTTGATCTTTAGTTTTTGACAAACAGATAGCCCAAGCCGCGTACGGTCTGAATCAGCGAAGCGTCGCCGAGTTTGTGGCGGATACTGGAGATGTGCACGTCGATGCTGCGGTCAAATTTCGCCAGCTTGCGATCCAGCGCTTCTACCGACAGGGTTTCTTTGCTGACAACCTGACCGGCGTGGCGCATCAAGACTTCCAGCAGGTTGAATTCGGTGCTGGTCAGCTCCAACGGCTGGTCTTTGATGGTGGCTTGGCGTTTGGCCGGATACAGCACTACATCGCTGACGGCAATGCTGTTGGGTGTGTTGCTTTGCTCGCCGCTGTGTTGGGCGCGGCGCAAGATGGCGTTGATACGGGCCAGCAGTTCACGCGGTGTGCAGGGTTTGGGAACGTAGTCGTCGGCACCCATTTCCAGACCGATAATGCGGTCGATGTCGTCGCCTTTGGCGGTCAGCATGATGATGGGTACGGTGCTTTGCGTGCGCACGTTTTTCAAGACATCCAAGCCGTTCATTTTCGGCATCATCGAATCTAAAACGACAACATCGTATTGACCGGACAGAATCTCTTGTACGCCTGCTTCGCCGTCGGGTACGCTGTGGACATTCAGGCCTTCGGCGGTGAGGTACTCGGTCAGCAGTTCGGTTAACAAAGCGTCGTCATCGACCAATAATACGCGGCTCATATTATTTCCTTTATTTGTGGTTGTATGCGCAAGGGTTGCGCCTTGCGGACAAGAATGCGCTAATCTTAACATGCAAACCTGTCTTGTTGATAGCTTAATTTTCTACGCATTTGCGCTTTTTTGCAATGCGGGTAAAGGGCTTTACATTGCTGCGCCGCCCTTTGCCTGCGCTAGGGGCGGACTTTTCAGACGGCCGTCAGTTGCCGCTGTCGCAGGATTTGGCAGAAGGGTGGTTTGGTGCGCTGGCAAAGGCGCGGCAGTCGGACAGCAGCTTGGGCAGCAGCGGCGCGAATGCGCTTTGTTTGCGCACTTTGCCGGTGTAAAAAGGCATCTGGTAGGGATAATAGTAATACATGGCCTGCATCCATTGCGTGCCACGCTCGGTTTCGCCTTTGCGGTAGAGGTAGAGGCCGACTTGCTGGGCGTTGGCATACGGGCGGTAGGTCAGCGCATCCAACGCGGCCTGTTCCGCCCACGGCTGCACTTGCGCGTCGGTCGGGTCGGTGCGGCGGGTTAGGCTGAGTTCGGCATAGTAGCGCAACATGGGCACATCGGCGGCAATACGGCGCAAACCGGCGGTTTTACGGGCAATATCGGCGGCGCTATCGGTTTTCGGCTGGCGGTTGTAGTCGGTCAATTCGGTATAAGCCCAACCCAAGTAGGCCATACCGCCGAGTAAGCATAAAGCCAGTATGCCACCTGCGTAGTTGCGGCGCTTGGCTTGCGCGAGGCCGTCTGAAACATCTTCATAACGGGCAGGGGAGAGTGACAACATCAGCGCAAACGGTGTCAGGAAATAGATGTACCACAAAGGGTATTCCAGCATGCTGTGGCACAGCGAAACCGTCATCAGCGAAATGAGCAGCAAGGAAGCGGCATGATACGGGCGCAGCAGCATACGCCATATGGCGCAAAGATAGCAGGCGGCGACCAGCAGCGTGCCGACCAAGCCCATTTCGGCCAAGAGCTGTAAGACAATATTGTGGGCATGGGTAAACAATACGCCGAGGTTGTTATTGGAGAAAGTATGCGTTTGCGCATGAATCAGGAAGCCTTGCAGGGCATAGCCGTTCCAGCCGTGGCCGAACCACGGCGCGGCTTGGAAGGCCAGCCATGCTTTGCGCCACTCGACATCGCGGGCGGAACCTTGGAAACCGCTGTTGGCGGTGCGCTCGACTGCGGTTTCGTAATGGCTGTCGCTGAACCACGATAAGGCCGTAGCGGCCGAAAATTGGCACACGGCAACGATGGCTAAAGCAAACAGCATAATCAGCACCATGCGTCGGGATTCGCGCCCTGCACGCCAGTACCACAGCGGCAGCAAGACACCAACACCCATCAGATAGGTAAGGATGGTGCGCGAATTGACCAAACTGAGCGCCACTGCCAGCAAGACGACCCACAATGCACCCGCCCAGTCCGGTAGGCGGCGCACCGCCCACAGATAGGCCGCCGCCAATACGCCCCACATGATGTAGTGGCCGAGATGGTTGCGCTGACCGAGTTGGCCGCTGATGTTGCCGCTGCCGCCGTAGGCCAGAATGCCTTTAAATACCGGCCAACCGGCGATGCCGCTGAACTGCATGACCGCCACCGCTGCCTGTAAGGAAGCGCCGATAAGCAATGCCCATGCCAATACGGTCACAATGCGTTCCTGTCCGTATTCCGCCACCCAGCCGCGACATGCCCATGCTGCCAAGGCGAGGATAACAAACGTCCACACCACCATGTCGCTCATGCCCGGATAGGTCAAATTCATGACCCGCGCCTGTATCCACCAAAATGCGGCCAAAATCAGGAAGGCAATGGCGGCGGACGGCAGGCGCACGTTTAACAGCCCTGAGCAGGCTGTCCACAGCGCCAAGACCAGCGCACCGGTGAGCGAGGCTGCTTCCAGATAAAAGCTGGAGAGCAGGCCGACGCGGTACAGCGACAAAAACGGGCCGACGGCTATCCACAGAAAACATACCCACAGCGGCAGCAGGCGCAGGCTCCATTCGCTATTGAGGCCGTCTGAAAAACGCTGATACATCAGTGCACCGCCTTTTTATGTTGTTGGATAAAAGCCAGGCACGCGATAAAAAATACCACGCAGCACAAGGTCACGGCCGCCGCGCACCAGCGGCTGGCAGGCGCGGCGTCAAACAGGCGCATAAAGGCTTCGGCAAAATAAATCAGAATCAGCATAGAGCTGTATTGGTAGGTGTAGACTTTGCCTTTGAGTATGCCGGATAAGGGCAGACACAACGGCAGTGCTTTGAGCGCGAGCCACGATCCGCCGGCGCGCAAAGGAGCAAGCCACAGCTCCCACGACAGACTGACGGCAATCAGGGCAATCAGGCTGGCGCAGGCGGCATAATAAGACCAGTGTTGTTTGGGGTTTGCAGTCATAAACAGGATATATGCAGAGCAGGCCGTCTGAATCACATTCAGACGGCCTTAATATCAAACGGTTGCGGGCGGTTGGGCGTTGTCATCGTTTTCATCACGCGTAACCGGCTTGGTCAAGCGGCTGAACCAAATTCCCGCTTCGTATAACACAATCAGCGGCAAAGCCAGCAATACTTGTGAAATCACGTCCGGCGGCGTAATCACGGCGGCAACGATAAATGCGCCAACGATGACGTAAGGCCGCGCCTGCTTGAGCTGGGCGGTGGTCACAATGCCCATGCGCGCCAGCAATACCACCACCACGGGCACTTCAAACGTGGTGCCGAAAGCGACAAACATGCCCAAAATAAACGACAGGTATTTGTCGATATCAGTGGCCATGTTCACACCGACAGGGGTTACCCCCGCCAAAAAGCGGAAAATTACCGGAAACACCAAATAATAGGCAAAGGCCATGCCGATAAAAAACAGCAAAAAGCTGGATAAAACCAGCGGCGCGACCAAGCGCTTTTCGTTTTGATAGAGAGCGGGGGCGACAAACGCCCAAATCTGATACAGCGTGTGCGGCAGCGAAATCAGAAACGCCGCCATCAGCGTGACTTTGACCGGCACGAAAAACGGCGCAATCACATCGGTGGCAATCATGCTGGTGTCTTTGGGCAGCGTCGCCATCAGCGGCTGCGCGACAAAGGAATACAGCTGCTGCGCAAACGGCATCAGCGCCACAAAGCACACCACCAGGCCGCCGATAATCCACATGATACGGCGGCGCAGCTCGAGCAGGTGCTCAATAAGGGGTTGGGTGGGTTGTTCGACGGAAGAATCAGACACCGGCTACTCACTTTTTACGGACGCGAAGTTTCGGTTGAGGGCGGAATTTCGGGCGCATATCGCGTTTGCGCGACATGGCCTGCTTGTGCAGGGAGGCGGTATGCAGCCCCAAACCGATGACGGGCGGCGGGGTTTCGCTGTAACGGAAGGGCGCGGTTTCAGACGGCATGGCGGTGTTGGTCAGATAATCCTGCCACGCTTTGTCCGGCGAAGATTCTGAATCGGCGGCAACGGGCGTAACCGGCTGGCCGTTTTCGTCAAAACGCGGAGTGGCGTCGGGCAGGGGGTTGCCTTGTTCGTCCACGCCGAAATCCGCAGGCGTGCGCTGCTCGGGCAGGCGCTCCCACGGTTTGAGGCCGTCTGAAATCTGGTTCAGATTACTTTGCGCTTCTTGGCCGAGATCTTTGAACTCGTCTTTAAACTGCGCGGCGGCGGCTTCAAATTCCTGCTTGGCCTTGCGCAAATCTTCCAGCTCGGCCTGCACGCTCAATTCCTGCTTGACGTTGCTTACCAGCCGTTGCAGCTTGCCGACCAGATTGCCCGCCATCCGCGCCGCTTTGGGCAGCCGCTCGGGGCCGAGCACGACCAGCGCGACCACACCGACCAAAAGAAGCTCGCTTAAACCGAAATCAAACATGGATTAGGCTTTTTTGTCTTCGTCTTTTTGGTGTTCGATGACTTCGTCTTTTTTCGCGGCGTTGTCGGTGCCTTCGTTCAAGCCTTGTTTGAAGTCGTGTACCGCGCCGCCAAGGTCTTTACCGACGTTGCGCAGTTTTTTGGTGCCGAACACCAAAACGACGATAATCAGGACGATAATCCAGTGCCAGAGAGAAAAGCTGCCCATTTGGAATCCTTTTAGGGAGGTAAGAGTAAAAAGTCAGGTGTAGCAACTGTGTTGCCAACCCGTCGGTCAGTAACATCAAACACGGTTAATTATGCACATTGCAGGCCGTCTGACTTCAGATAATCCCTTACCCGCGCATTCAGAATTCGCAGCAGTTTGTGCATACACGCATTAATGGCGACTTTAAACGGTTTGTTCTTGTCTTTCAGCCGCTC
>NZ_JALJYC010000009.1 GCF_024170405.1 Neisseria perflava
CGGGTAAGGGATTACCTGAAGTCAGACGGCCTGCAATGTGCATAATTAACCGTGTTTGATGTTACTGACCGACGGGTTGGCAACACAGTTGCTACATAGGAATTTGATGTTTCATGTTGGCTACGCTTGCTTATGCTACACAATCTTTATATGAATTGGGTAGATATTCAGCATGAATTTCTTCCAAATACTTACGAGCGGATTCATCATCGGCAGCATAATTCAATTGCTCTCGATAAAGTTTTAATCTTACTTTTGCATTACTAATCACTTCCGACCAAGTCATGATAAAAATTTCTACATTATCTAATGCATAAACTCTACCTTTGGGAATATCCTTCTGATTAGCCTCATTCTGTGCCATTCTGTCAAACTCGTTCGAAACAGCAATAAATTTCCATCTACATTTATCTTTTACAAACCTTTCATCCTCTGCAACAGCTACAGCATAACTTTTAAGCTGCCCGATAATATCTAGATTAATCCTTTGACTTGGCCTTTTTAATTCAACTACCAAATAGTCAAACTCACCTTCCCTTACTTCAACTTTTTTATGCAACATTAAATCTACACGGCCACTACTTTTTCCGTCAATTTTAACCGTAGTTTCCATATCTATATCATCTTTTCTCTTTCCAAGTAGAGAAATGTGATTTTCTAATACTTTCTTGAGACCTAATTCTGACCCTGTTAAGTTATATTGTTCACTAAAGACCCAAGATTCCTTTTCTAAAATTTTATGTAACTCATCTCTTTCTAAAAGAGTTTTTTATTTTCAGGAGCGAAAATTAACTCCTCTAACCCTTCTAAAAAATTTAGACGGTCAGCAACAATCTTTGTAGATTTTATTATAGATGATAAAGTTGTCTTATCTAACAACTCTGCTAAAATTTCCTGATCTCTCTTATCTAGACTTAGAACCTCTGAAATAATTTTCTGAATCGCTGATGGATTATCTTGTAAAGCTTGAGATAAAAGCTTAAACGTAAATCTTTTAGATGTAGTATCGTATTGTTTAAACTTTGGAAGTTTTTCTTCTACATTAACTGCTAAAATATTAAAAATATCTTGCTCCATACTCAAAATATTTCCACTCCCCTCTTTACACTCATATGGATAAATTCCTTCCTGTACCCATCTTTGAACGCGTTCCATATTCTCGCTATCACGTTTATCTTTGAAATGCTTATTTAAAGATTCAAATAGTTTAATATTTAATTTTCCCCAATCTTCATCCATCTCTATCAATGCAATATTTCCATCCTGATTTAGCCTATCAATAAGTGAGCTGCATAAATATGCAGAAAATGAATATCCTAAAGAACGCAACTTTCTTCCTGAATCATAGGTATCCAGAACTGATCCATTTTCCTTACACAAAAAAAGTTTTTTTCTGTAATATCTTTCCATTCAATTAATCTAACCTCATGACTGCCTGCAACGCTTGGACAATCTATTTTTATAGTTGTATTTGATTCCACAGCATCATTTGGATCTATTTTTTCCCCGGATATGTATATATTTACACTTGGATATGTAAAAAGATAACTAGAGAAGATTACGGTCAATTTTTCCTTTAATAAGGAAAAATCATAACCTGCTACACTATCTAACAACTCCGTTACTTCAACTATTGTTCTTGTTGATTTTAAATAAGATTTATTATTTTCAGAAAACTCCACTTCATGTAAATTACTAGATTTTGCTAGAATAGAATATGCAAAAAATTCATTATCTTCTTTATAAATAGTTTTCCAATTTACAACTCTACCTAAAGCAAAAGCTTTAAATCTTCCCTCTCCTTTTTCCCCATGTAAACTTTTACCTCCCCTAGTGTGCGTATACCCCTTTTTCCATGAGTTTCCAAGATTTGAAAAAGCCCTATCAGCTTTTAACAATGGCATTCCATCACCATTATCAGAAATGGTGATTTTATCTGCGCCAAAAGCTCCTTCAGAAATATTAATTTTTATATCAGTAGCATCAGCATCAAGTGCATTCCATATTAACTCAGCAATTGCTTTATCAATTGTAGATTTGGAAAGCCTTTGTAAATGGTCAATCCCTGCAGATACATTTTTAATATACGAGTTTGACATAAGTAATTCTCCTATAAAATATTCAGTCCAAATTTTACGAAATTTAATAATAATTAAATTATCTGTGCCCCATTATTCTATACTCCCCCACTCCTTCAACAACCTTTTCACCGAAACCGGATAAGGCGTCTTCAACTCCTGCGCAAACAGCGACACGCGCAGCTCTTCTATCGCCCAGCGGAAAGCGGCGAGGCCGTCTGAAACCGGCAGACCTTGTTTCACTAATGTATCGGTTTTCTTGCGCCACATCTGTTCCAATTCCTGAATATCGGCTTCGCGGGTGGCGTCGCGGGCAGGGTTGCTGCTGTATTTTTCCATGCGCAGGGTCATGGCTTTGAGGTACACGGGCAGGCGCGGCCATTGGCTCCAGGGGGTTGCGGTGGCAAAACCGAGGTAGAGCAGAGTTTCTACGCGGCCGCGCAAAAGGTGGGTGAGCGGGTGTTTGCCGAGTTTGCCGTTCAGCTCGGCGTAGGCGGCTGCGGTGTCTTGCAGGTAGCGGCTCACGGCTTCTTTAACGGCGGGCAGGCGGCTGCGGGCGCGTTTGAGCTGCTCTTTAAAGGCTTTTTCGCTGCGCGGCAGCCCGTCCTCGCCGATAAAGGCGCGGTCGCACACGGCTTGGGTGAGGTCTTCGCGCAGGGTGTCGGCGGGGATATGCTTGAGCAGCATGGCGGCTTGGGTAAAGCCTTGCAAGCCTTTATTCAAATCCTTAACCTGCTCTTTTAATTGCAGTTTCATCAGTTCGATAACGCCCTGCCGGTGGGCTTGTGCGGCGGCTTCTGGGGTATCGAAGAGGCGCAGGGCGATGTTGCCGTTTTTTTCTTTGGCCAGCGCGAGATAGCCTTGCAACTGCTGTTTGCCGCGGGCGAACTTGATGGATTCGGGCAGCGTGCCGATGTCCCATGCGGTAACTTTGTCGCGCTCGAATTCTTGGGTGTTGTCGCGGAAGGTCACGGCGGCGGCTTGGCCGAGCTGTTGCTGCAATTCGTGCAACACGCGCTCGCCGGCGAGCTCCTGTCCGCCGTCATCGACCACGCGGATGTTGACGTAGCAGTAATCGGGCAGTTTGAACGCCGCCCATTCGTCTTGGTTTATCTGCGCCAACACGCGCATATCGCCGGCGGTTTTGGCGATAAACCGCGCCAGCTGCGGGATAATCGGCTCGCGGCGGTCGGGGTTGCTCTCCAAGAATTTGGTGGTAAATTCGGGCACGGGCACGCAAATGCGCCGCACTTGTTTGGGCAATGCTTTGATTAAAAGCTGGATTTTTTCGCGCAACATACCGGGTACCAGCCATTCCAGTTCGGCGGCGGGCAGGCGGTTGAGCGAGGTCAGCGGCAGGGTCAGGGTCACGCCGTCGAGCGGGTGGTGCGGCTCGAAGCGGTAGGCCAGTTTGAATTTGCCGTCGGAAGACGGCCAGAATTTGGGGAACTGCTCCTCGGTAATGTGCGCAGCGGTGTGCTGCATGAGGTCGTCGCGGTTGAGAAACAGCAGGCGCGGGTTGTCCTGCCCGGCGCTTTTCAGCCAGGCGAGGAAAGTGCGGATGTCGGCAAGGGGGTAGGTTTTTTGTTTGGCCGACGGCACTTGATGACCGGCTTTTCGTAAGGTGGGTTTTAACCCACCATGTTCCACAAGTGCATCAGATGGTGAGTTAAAACCCACCCTACTGTCATACTGCCCTCTCCCCAACCCTCCCCCACGAGGGGAGGGAACAGCTTGCTGTTGATGGTCGGCATTTTCAGACGGCATGGCGTGTTCCACTGCCGCCGCGTCCGCCCAACCATCGGCGGTTTTTACCAATAAATGCGGCAAGCGTTGGTTGTAAAATTCAAACAAAATCTCATCATCCACCAACACATCCTGCCGCCGCGCTTTGTTTTCCAAATCGACGATTTCGGCAATCAGTTTTTTGTTGTGGGCAAAAAAGGCCGTCTGAATATCGGCTTCCTGCGCCACCAATGCGCGGCGAATAAACAATTCGCGCGCTTCTTCGGGCGCGACTTTACCGTAGGCAACGGCGCGACGCGGCAACACGGTCAGGCCGTAGAGGGTTACGCGCTCACTCGCCACCACTTCGCCGCGCTTCTGTTCCCAATGCGGCTCGAAATAGTGGTAGCGCACCAAATGCCCCGCTTCCTGCTCTATCCATTCGGGCTGGATGGCGGCGGCATCGCGGGCATAGAGTTTGCCGGTGTCAGTCAGCGAAGCGGCCATCACCCATTTGGGTTTGGCCTTAAACAGCGCGGAAGCGGGGAACAAATGGAAACGGCTGCCGCGCGCACCGGTGTAGTCGTTGCCGTCGGGCGATTTGAGGCCGACGTTGGCGATCAGGCCGGTGAGCAGGGCGCGGTGGATTTGCTCGTAGCCCGCTTCTTTGGCGGCGCGGATGTCGGCGCGGTGCTGTTTTTTGTCCAACTGTTTTTGTTTCAGTTTGGTGGATAAATCTTGATCGCCGGTGTTTTCAGACAGGCTTAGCTGCGCCTGCACCGGAGGCCGTCTGAACGCATTTTCTTTGCTTGCCAAACCAAGTTCGATGGCGATTTCCGCCAGTTGACGGTGCAACTCGCGCCATTCGCGCATGCGCAGATGCGACAGGAAATATTGATGGCACCACTGCACCAGCTGCTTGTTAGACAAACCTTTGTCGCGCTCGCGCTGGAAGCTGTCCCAAATATTCAGATAGGCCAGAAAATCCGACTGCTTGTCGGTAAAACGCTCGTGCGCTTTGGCGGCGGCCTCCCGCGCTTCCAACGGGCGTTCGCGCGGATCCTGAATCGACAGCGCGGCCACAATCACCAGCATTTCCTGCACGCAGTCGTGTTTTTTCGCCGCCAGCAGCATACGCGAGATTTTCGGATCTATGGGCAGGCGCGACATTTGTTCGCCGAGTTTGGTGAGTTCGTTTTTATCATCCACCGCGCCCAGTTCCTGCAACACTTGGAAACCGTCGTTGATATAGCGCTGGTCGGGCGCTTCGAGAAACGGAAACGCCGCTACATCGCCCAGCCGCAGCGCCGCCATGCGCAAAATCACCGCTGCCAAATTGCTGCGGATGATTTCGGGGTCGGTAAACGTAGGCCGTTGGTTAAAATCGTCTTCCGCATACAGGCGGATGCACACGCCCGCCGACACGCGGCCGCAACGCCCCGCCCGCTGGCGCGCCGCCGCCTGCGAAATTTTTTCCACATGCAGCTGCTCCACCTTCGCCCGCGCCGAGTAGCGTTTTACCCGCGCCAAGCCGGTATCAATCACATATTTAATCCCGGGCACGGTGAGCGAAGTTTCCGCCACATTGGTCGCCAAGACGATACGGCGTTTTTTGCCGTCGGGTCGGAAAATCTTGTGCTGCTCCGCCGCCGACAGCCGCGCAAACAGCGGCAGAATCTCATCGTTGCGCCGCGTCGGGGATTTGCGCAAAGCCTCCGCCGCCTCGCGGATTTCGCGCTCGCCCGGCAAAAACACCAGAATATCGCCCGCGCCATAACGCGCCAGCTCATCCGCCGCGTCCGCAACCGCTTCGGGAATGTCGATTTCCGCCTCGTCTTCGTCTTTTTCGTTTAAGGGGCGGTACAACACCTCCACCGGATAAGTGCGCCCGCTCACTTCCAATACCGGCGCATTGTTGAAATGTTGGGAAAAACGCTCTGCATCGATGGTGGCCGAAGTGATGATGACCTTCAAATCCGGGCGGCGCGGCAGCAGTTTTTTCAGGTAGCCGAGCAGAAAATCAATGTTCAGGCTGCGCTCGTGCGCCTCGTCGATAATAATCGTGTCGTAGGCCGACAGATAACGGTCGGTCTGCGTTTCCGCCAGCAAAATACCGTCGGTCATCAGCTTCACATAAGCGTTACGCGAAGTGTTGTCGGTAAAGCGAACCTTGTAGCCTACCGCCGCGCCGATTTCGCTGTGCAGCTCCTCCGCAATCCGCTCCGCCACCGAACGCGCCGCCAAACGGCGCGGCTGGGTATGGCCGATTAAACCCGCCGCACCGCGCCCGAGTTCCAAACAAATCTTCGGCAACTGTGTGGTTTTGCCCGAACCGGTTTCGCCGCAGATAATCGTTACCTGATGGTTTTGAACCGCATTTTTAATGTCGTCCAAACGCTCGTGCACCGGCAAATCGCCACTGTATTGCGGCTGCGGCAGATTTCCCAAGCGTTGCAGATAGGCTTCGTGCGATTTTTGGTATTTTTTCTGCACCGCCTCCGTACCGCTGTAGCGTTGCGGATTTTTAAAGGCTTGGGCAAGGAAATGGCGGTCTTTGGATAAGGTTTGGGCTAAATCGGGGCGGGACATGGTGCGGCGTTTCAAATCAAAATCAATAAAACGCAATTATAGCAAAAGGCCGTCTGAACCGTTGGCCGCAAACCATCTGCGCCAGCTGCGCTGCCCACCCGCAAACCGCTTTCAGACGGCCTTTTAACCACTGCCGAGGCCGTCTGAAAATTATTTCCGCCCAAACGCTTGACAATTTCTCCTGCATTCGGTATAGTTTAATTCTTCTGACGCGGGGTGGAGCAGCATGGTAGCTCGTCGGGCTCATAACCCGAAGGTCGTAGGTTCGAATCCTGCCCCCGCAACCAAATGACGAAAGCCCGCTTGCAAGCGGGCTTTTTTGTATTTACAGTTTCCGTAACAGCCGTTCCCATTTTTCTTTGCCGCCTCCCGCCCACCATCTCCTTATCTTTTTTCTTCTATTGCACCGTTTTGCTGCCTTTTCGCCGCATATTCCATCATTTTTTCTATCCGCCTAGCTGCTGCCGCTGGACGATAGTGTTAAAGATGGTTATATTATGTCTTTTTGTGATATTAAACGATTGCCTGCTGCTCAAGGCAACAAGGACGACGGCATTTCTACCGCCTGATGAAAAACCATATCAATCGGGATTTTTATGACTGCAACACACGCGAAAGACCAGTTACGCAACAACCCCTATAAGGTGGCGATTGCCTCCATGGTGGGTACGGCTATTGAGTTTTACGATTATTATGTTTATGCGGCGGCGGCCGTATTGGTGTTTAACACCCAATTTTTTGACAAGAGCAATCCGACGGTGGCGATTTTGCTGTCGCTTTCGACTTTGGCGCTGGCATTTTTTGCCCGCCCCATCGGTTCGGCTTTGTTCGGTCACTTCGGCGATAAAATCGGCCGTAAGAAAACATTGGTCGCTTCGCTGC
The DNA here is from genome assembly GCF_024170405.1 of Neisseria perflava. Classification (GTDB taxonomy): domain Bacteria; phylum Pseudomonadota; class Gammaproteobacteria; order Burkholderiales; family Neisseriaceae; genus Neisseria; species Neisseria perflava_B. The sequence goes on from NZ_JALJYC010000009.1 coordinate 7,275, forward strand.
TGACCATGGGCCTTTCTACTATTTTTATCGGCCTGCTGCCGACATATGAGCAAATCGGCGTATGGGCGCCGCTGCTGCTGTGTTTGTGCCGTGTGGGTCAAGGCTTGGGCTTGGGCGGCGAATGGGGCGGCGCGGCGCTGGTGGCGACGGAAAATGCGCCGGAAGGCCGCCGCGCTTGGTTTGGCACGTTCCCGCAGCTGGGTGCCCCCATCGGCCTGTTTTTGGCCAACGGGGTGTTTTTCCTGATTAGCTCGGTGATTGGCCATGACGCGCTGGTCGAATGGGGCTGGCGTATTCCGTTCCTGCTGTCGGTGGTTTTGGTGGCACTCGGCCTGTGGATGCGCCTGACGCTGAACGAAAGCCATGTCTATCAGGAAGCAGAAGCGGAAGGCCGCACCAAAGACGCGCCGGTAAAAGAGGTATTTGCCAAACACTGGAAACCGATTATCCAAGGCACATTCATCATGACGGCGACGTATGTATTGTTTTACATCATGACCGCATTCGTACAGGTGTATTCCAAAACACCGGCCGGCGTATCGGAAAACGGCCATCCGCTCGGCTTGGGTATTCCGGCCAATACCTTTACCGGCTTCCTGCTGATTGCGGCGGTGGTGTTCGGCATTGCCGTCAGCTTCTCCGGCATTTATGCGGATAAAGTCGGTCGCCGCAAATTCCTGCTGTACGTATCGGCGGCGATTCTGATTTTCGGCCTGTGTATGCCGCTGTTCCTAACCGGCGGTACGCCTGCTTCGGTCTTGGCCTTCCTGATTGTCGGCATGATTCTGATGGGCATGACCTTCGGCCCGATGGCGGCGCTGCTGCCGGAATTGTTCCCCACTGAAGTGCGCTACTCCGGCTCGTCGCTGGCGTATAACCTGGCTTCGATTGTCGGCGCTTCCGTGGCAACGCTGGTGGCCATCGAATTGAACCGTACCTACGGCATCATCGGCGTGGGCATTTATCTGGCGGTCAACGCGGCCTTGAGTATCATCGCGCTCTTGGCCACCCACGAAACCAAAGACGTGGATTTGTCGAAAGTGTAAGCTTCCGCCCAATCTGATGAAAAAGGCCGTCTGAAAACAGCATGTCTGCTGGTTTTTCAGACGGCCTTTTCTTGTCAACACAAGCGCTCTGCCCGTACACTGGCAGCGTTTACCCTTCCGCCGATATTATGTCCCATACGCTGCCTCCTTTAAGCGAACTGCTCTCTGTTTTCTCCACCGCCACGGTGCGGCAAAGCCGCGACTGTGTGGGGCAGATTGTTTTATCCACGCTCAACATTCAAGACGACGGGCAAAACATCGTGGCTTATGCCGAAGTGGACGAGGCATATAATTATGAATGCAGCGTATGTTACAACCGCCGTTTGCGCAAAATCAGCAAAACCCGCTGCAACTGTACTGTCGGACACCGCTGCAAACACGCCGCCGCATTGGTTCGCCTGCTGCATGCGCAGCTGAACGCAACGGAAAGCATTACGGCCGATACCGCCAACGTCTATGGCACGCCGCAGCCGTTTATCCGTTTCGGACAGGTATCCGGCGGGAAAGCCGGATCGGGTGGCAAATGCCCGCCCAATCCGCGTATCCATGCGCACATCGGATTCCGCTATCCCTGCGGCACAGTTGCCGCCCACAGCACAACGGCTTATTTCATCGGCAAGCACGACGGGCAAAACGTGCGCCAATACCGCGATGAAGCTGCCGAAACCGCCGCTTTAACCGCCTTGAAAAACTTACTGCCGTCGCTTGCTTGGCAAACCCGGAATGGCGGTGCATGGGTACGCGAACAAGATATTTTTGCCGCCCTGCTGCCGCACAATCGCTTGGCCGACAACGGCTGGCAGGTTGAACACCGCGCCGACAGCCCTGTCCGCGTTCTGACGGTCTCGGCTGCGGAGTGGGTACTCAAGGAAAGCGGTGAAAACTGGTTTGACATCGGCGCCACGATAACTGCCGCTGACGGCGCGCGCTATGATTTTCTCGATATTGTCGCCGAGCTGTTGGCGCAACACCGCTATCTGCTCGATCCCGACATCGCCGATAAGCTGCCGCCCGAGCATTACTTTACCGTTTCCGTCGGTGCAGACCGTCCGCCGCTGGCCGTGCCGCTGCAAGACATTTTGCCGGTGGCGCAACATTTGCGCGGGCTGTTTGAACGCGGCAACCGCCGTATCGACGCTTACGACGCCGCGAACCTGTCCGAACAGGCGCAAAATTCAGGCATAACTTGGCAACTGCCGGACAAACTAAACTTACTGGCGGAAAAGCTGAAACAGGGCTACTCATCCAGTCTGCCCACACCGGCAGGATTCAACGGCAAACTGCGCCCCTACCAGCAACAGGGTTTGGCGTGGCTGCAATTTCTGCGCGATACGGAACACGGCGGGATTTTGGCCGACGATATGGGCTTGGGTAAAACCGCGCAAACGCTGGCTCATATCCTGCTGGAAAAGCAGGCAGGCCGTCTGAAAAACGCGCCGGTGTTGATTGTTGCGCCCACTTCGCTGATGGGCAACTGGCAGAAAGAAGCCGCCAAGTTCACCCCCGATTTAAAGGTCTTGCTGCTGCACGGCGACAAGCGCAAAGAAGCGTTGGCCCATATTGCCGATTACAATATGGTATTGACCACCTACCCGCTGCTGCCGCGCGACGAAGAATCGCTTCTGCCTTATTCGTTCCATCAAATCATTCTCGATGAAGCGCAAAACATCAAAAATCCGCGCAGCAAGGCGGCGCAGGTGTTACGCCGTCTGAAATCCGCGCACAGATTATGCTTAACCGGCACGCCGCTGGAAAATCATTTGGGCGAACTGTGGTCGCTGTTTCACTTTCTTATGCCCGGCTTTCTCGGCAGCCAAGAAGACTTCAACAAAAAATACCGCCATCCGATTGAGAAAAAAGGCGACAGTGAAATGCGCCAGCGGCTTGTCCGCCGCGTGCGCCCGTTTGTGTTGCGCCGTCTGAAAAGCGAAGTGGCCAAAGAGCTGCCGCCGAAAACCACCATCGAGGTATCGGTGGAAATGAATGACGCGCAATCCAAGCTCTACGAATCCGTGCGCGCCGCCATGCAGCAAAACATCCGCCAAATCATCGCCGAACAGGGCTTTAAACGCAGCCAAATTCAGATTCTCGATGCGCTGTTGAAACTGCGCCAAGTGTGCTGCTCGCCCGCGCTGTTAAAAGCCGAAACCCTGCCGGAAAAGGGCAAAAAATCCGCCAAAAGGCCGTCTGAAATTGAGTCGGCCAAATTGGTGCAACTGAGCGAAATGGTGCAAAGTCTGGTCGGCGAAGGGCGCAAGATTCTGATTTTCTCGCAATTTACCACCATGCTGGGCTTGATTGGCAACGAGTTGGACAAACTCGGCATTGCGTGGGTCAAGCTCACCGGCCAGACCAAAAAGCGCAGCGAAGTGATTGAAGCGTTCCAACACGGCGACATTCCCGTGTTCCTCATCAGCCTGAAAGCAGGCGGCACAGGCTTGAACCTGACCGCCGCCGATACCGTTATCCACTACGACCCGTGGTGGAATCCCGCCGCCGAAAGCCAAGCCTCCGACCGTGTCTGGCGCATCGGACAGGACAAGCCGGTGTTTGTCTATAAGCTGATTACGGCGCGCAGCATTGAGGAAAAAATTACCGCGCTGCAACAGAAAAAAGCGCAGCTGGCCGAATCGGTATTGTCCGCCGATCACGAGGACGGGGCAAAATGGAGCGAAGCAGATGTGATGGCGCTGCTGGAAGGATTTTAAGCGTTTGAATGACCGCAAGCGCATGAACACCAGCCTGCGGCGTTCCCAATCAAAAATGCCGTCTGAAAACCTTTACGTTTTCAGACGGCATTTTCCATTTTTAGCGCGATGAGTAGTCCGCCTTAATCCTTGCGGAATGTGCTGTGGCAGGATTTGCAGCTTTGGCCGACTTCGCCGAACGGCGCTTTGACCGCTTCCAGCGTGCCCTCTTTGGCGGCGGTGTTCAGCGCAGCAACGGCAATGACGAAATGGTCGGCTTCTTTTTTAAATTCAGCGGCTTTCGTCCACACTTCCGGCTTGGCTTCGGATTCCAAAGTCGCGCTCTCTTCGGTGTAGTGCGCCCACGGTTTGTCGGCGTTTTCATTCAAAATACCGGCGGCGGTTTGGAAGGCGGCGGCGTTGAAATCCACATCGCCTTTTACCATTTTGCCCATCACGCCGAAGTTTTCTTTAAACAGCTTCATCAGGCGCTCGCGCTCGTTGACATCCTCAGTCGCGCCAACGGCGGCGATGGGTGAAATGGCGGAAGCCTGCGCGTCGGAAGCGGCGATTTGCGCCACCGGTGCGGACGAGGCGGCAGCGGATTGGTCAGCTTGGCCGCCGCACGCGCCCAACAGCAGCGCGGAAAGAGTGGCCAAAGCCAGCAGGGTTTTGTTCATGGTTGTATCCTTGTGATATTTTTTAATATGGCCGCTTTGTAGTGGCGTTGCGCGGAATGTAACAGAGCTTGGGCGCGGCGCAAAGCGCAGATTGCTTTTTTGCGTTTGTTAACACAAAAGGCCGTCTGAAAACCCGCGACATCATGCGGGTTTTCAGACGGCCTTTGCGTATCTAGCAGTTTAACGGCCTGCTTTCAATACGCTCTTGGTAAAAGCAATTACGCCGATTACAAAACAGAGCAAGCCCAGCCAGGTGGCGGCGCTGTCCCAGTTGGCTAGATTCAGCGCCAGCGGCGCGTCCGAGCCGCCGTTGGTGACGGATACGGCGATAATCAGCGCCATCACCACACCAATCAGACTTTCGCCGACAATCAGACCGGCGGAAAACAGCGTACCGATGCGTTCGGCGTTTTTCAGACGGCCTTCGACGTTGTTTTTGTTGCGGCTAATCAGGTGTTTCAACACCGCTGCCAACACCGCGCCGACCACAATCGGCATGTTGACAGATGGCGGCAGGTAAATGCCCATGCCGACCGCCAACACCGGCAGGCTGTATTTGCCCGCCGAGGATTTTTTCAGCACCACATCCAGCGCAATCAACACCGCGCCGATGGCAACGCCGGTAAAGATGTAGTCCCATTGCAGGTTGTGCGCGAAAATGCCCGACGCGATGGTGGTCATCAGCGTGGCCTGCGGCGCCGCCAGCGCCTGCGCCGCGTCCATGCCTTCGCGCGGCATGGCGCCGGTAAAGCCGTAGGCTTCATACAGCAATTCCAACACCGGCGAAATCACCAGCGCACCGACTACGCAGCCGATAATCAAGGCCACCTGCTGACGCCACGGCGTGGCTTTGACCAGATAGCCGGTTTTCAAATCCTGCAAATTGTCGTTGGAAATCGAGGCCACGCAAATCACGGCCGAGCCGCAAAACAGCGCCAGCGCCAGCAAAAACGAGCGGTTGGCTTCGTCGGCAAACAGCCCGGCCGATTCGCCCACCACCAGCAATACCAGCGAAATCACCACAATCGACACAATGCCGATACCGGAAATCGGGCTGGACGACGAGCCGACCAAACCGGCCATATAGCCGCAGGCCGCCGCCACCAAAAAGCCGATAACCGAAGCCAGTAACGTGCACACCACCACCAACAGCCAAGCCAGGCCACCGGAAATGTGCGAGGCGTCGATAAAATGGTAAAAGCTCACGCCCAACACCAGCATCATGCCCAATGCCCATAAAATCATGGCTTTGGGCGACAAATCCTGTTCCACCCGCTCGGCCGGTGCTTCCGAACCGCCCTTCAAGGTGCGCAGCGACATTTTCATGCCCTCGGCCACCGGTTTGAGCAGGGTCAGCAGCGTCCATACCGAGGCAATACCAATCGTACCCGCCCCGATAAAGCGCACTTTTTCTTTCCACAGCTGCATGGCAAACGCCGCCATTTCCACACCCTCAGGCTGCGGCAGTGTGGCAGAAAAATAGGGAGCAGCACCGCCCCAAGCAATCAAAATACCGACCAAAATAGCAATGCCGCCGGTCAGACCGACCAGATAGCCCGCGCCCAAAAGCGCCAGCGAAAAGCCCATCGGTAGTTGGAAAATCGCACCGCCGCTTTTAAACCAATAGCTGGCGCTGTCGGCAATCACGCGCAGGCCGCCGGTGAGGAAGCTGACCAGTCCGGCCAGCATACCGCCCGCCGCAATCTCGCGGATACCGCTGCCGCCCTGCTGCGCAGCGCCGTCTTCATGGCTGCCGACCTTCAAAATCTCAGCCGCCGCCACGCCCTCGGGATACGGCAAATCGCTTTTCACTACCATCGCATAACGCAGCGGAATGGTGAAAATCACGCCCATAATCCCGCCCGACATACACAGCAAAGCGGTTTGCCAAAACGGAAAACCGCTCCAGTAACCCATCATCAACAGGCCGGGCAGCACGAAAATAATCGTCGAGAGCGTACCCGCTGACGACGCCTGCGTCTGCACCATATTGTTTTCTAAAATATTGCTGCCTTTAAAAAACTTCAATACCGCCATCGAAATCACCGCCGCCGGAATCGACGAGGCGAAAGTCAGGCCGACTTTCAGGCCGAGATAAACGTTGGACGCGGTAAACACCACGGTAATCAGCGCGCCGAGTATCATGCCGCGCAGCGTCAGCTCGCGGTATCCGGCGTATGGGTCATGATGTGCCATGTTTTGCCTTTGCTGTTGTTGTCGAATAGGCGGTATGATGTTTTCTCTGCAAGGAAATGTCAAGTTTTGTTGCGCGGGCGTTAGGTAGTATGGATAAAGACAGGCAAAGGCCGTCTGAACATTTAATTTTTCAGACGGCCTTTGAGGGGTATGCACTCAAGATAAGTCAATAGAGTATCTCTTTTTAGATTTCAGCAATGCATTTTGTTAATAAGCAGACAAAATCCTCAAGGATTCGTCATTCCCGCGCAGTCGGGAATCCAGAAGCTTAATATTTCTGTTATGTTTTGAGGTATCAGGAATCCAAACGTCTGGATTCCCGACTGCGCGGGAATGACGAAAATCTAGTGATTTTCTATCTAATGAACCGTTACCAACCCGACCTACTCCCGATGATACGGATGGTTGTGCAGAATCGACACGGCGCGGTAGAGCTGCTCGGTCAGCAATACGCGTACCATGCCGTGCGGCAGGGTCAGGCTGGAGAGGCGCAACATCAGGCGCGCCTGCTGCTTGAGGGTGTCGGTCATGCCGTCGGCACCGCCGATAACAAAGCAGACGTGTTCGCCGTTTTGCTGCCATTGTTTCAGGTGTTCCGCCAGCTCGACCGAAGTCGGCGCTTTGCCGCGCTCGTCCAACACCACCAGATACGCGCCCGGCGGGACGGCTTCGAGGATACGCTTTTCTTCCGCTGCCATGCCCTGCGCCGCATTCACACCCGCGCCGCGCTTTTCCGGTTTGATTTCTTTGAGGGTGTAATTCACGTCGCGGCCGAAACGCTTGGCATACTCGCCCACGGCCTCATCCACCCAACGCGGCATTTTGGTGCCGACGGCCAAAACGGTGATGTTCATATTCCTCTTTCTTATAAAAGTTTTTCAGATGGCCGGAAAATCGCGGCGGAATTGTACCATGTCAGTTTGACGCGCCATTTTCCGGTACAGCGCTTGTGCGCTCTGATTGTCGGCAGCAGTCACCCAATAAACGCGGTTCAACCCTTCCGCTTCAGCAAACGCATATACCGTTTCAATCAGCCGCCGTGCTACTCCCTGACGGCGGGCGTTTTCAGCAACAAACAAATCCTCTAGATAGCAGCAATCCGTGGTATTCCATGTGTTTGGGTGTCGAACAGTATGCACGAAGCCCAGCATAGCTCCATTATCTGCAAACGCTCCCCAGCCGTTTAGCAACGGATGCGCCATCAGTTTGTGCCATGTTTGCAGACTGATGCTGTCGTCCAATTCTGTTTGGTAAAAATCCAAACATGCTACCCATAAACCGCGCCAAGCCTGATAATCGGCAGCAACCAGAGGGCGAATAACCATTTCCGACATAATGATTCCTTCTAAGAAAAAGCCGTCTGAAAACAGCCTTGTGGTTTTCAGACGGCCTGCATGATTCCGAATCAATCCGACTTAATCCGCCGCATGCCACGGCTTGGTCGCGCCTGCGTGGAAGCTCGGTTTTTCGCCGCCCCACAGGGTGTCGATGTCGTAAAAATCGCGCACGGCGGGCAGCATGACATGTACCACCAAATCGCCTGCGTCCACCAGCGTCCATTCGCCGCTGTCGCCTTCGGTGCTCAAAATCTCGAAACCGGCTTCTTTCAAATCCACCGCCACATTATTGGCCAAGGCTTTGACTTGGCGGGTAGAGTCGCCGCTGGCGATAATCATGCGCGCAAACAGCGAGGTTTTTTCTTGGGTTTCCAAAACGGAAATGTCTTTGGCTTTGATGTCTTCCAGCGCGTTGACGGCGACTTCTACCATTTTTTGCAGGTCGAGCAATTCTTGTTCGTTCATGTGTTTCCAATAAATACTGTTGAATAGGGGGGATTATATAGATAAGTTGATGTATTTCCAATACAAGGCCGTTTTTCAGACGGCCTAACGGTACAAACCGCGTGCGCCGATATAGTCGGCCACGGCTTTGGGCACGCTGTCGTTAATGCGTTCGCCTTTTTTCAGACGGCCGCGCAGTTCGGTAGAGCTGATGTTCATCAACGGCGCTTGTAAAATCTTGACGCAGCCGGTTTGCAGGCCTTCGCCCAGCCAGGCGTGCAGCTCGCGCGGGGCTTGATTGAGGCTGTCGCCCCAGCGCATGGCAATGGCGATGTTCACTTGGCGCACCAGCGTCTGCCATTTTTTCCACGTGTGCAGCTTCATCAGGCTGTCGCTGCCCAAGAGCCACCATAATTGCGCACCGGGAAACTGCTGGCGGAAAATCTGTACGGTGTCGAAAGTATAGGTTGCACCTTCGCGCACGATATCGCAGTTGCTGACGGCAAAGCGCGGCTCGTCCGCTACCGCCAGCTCTACCATCGCCAAGCGGTCTTTGGCGGCGGTTCGGGTGGCTTGGTCTTTGTGGTAAGGGTCACCTGCGGGCAGGAACACAACCATCTCAAGGCCGAGTTCGTCGGCGAAGGCACGGGCGATGTGCAGATGGCCGTTGTGGACGGGATCGAATGTGCCGCCGAAAAGTCCGATGTTTTTCATCAAAAATTCCTTAATGGTTGAAACCCCGCCATTTATGGCAGTAGGATCAGGGTCTATTCAGGCGGAGCGTAACCCCGTTTGAATCAGGGCAACACATAGGGCTGCGCCTTATGTGCAGTCCTGTGTGTTGAAACATCATAAGGTTTGCGAATCAGGTGAACGGTTTAAGGGTTAAGCCGGTTGGCCGTCTGAAACGGCAGGCGGCAGGCTGCCGTCCACCACCAGATTGAGCTTGCCGGTGGTCGGGTGGATGACCAGACCGTGCACAGCGATATGCACGGGCATCAGCGGATGGCGGCGGATAACGGATACGGTATGGCGTACGCTGTCTTCGACGTTGTCAAAGCCGGTCAGCCAACTGTCCAAATCAATGCCGGCGCTTCGCAGGGTGTCGATGCGGTCTTGCGGAATGCCGGCGGCGACGGCTTTATTCAGAAAACTGTCGGCGTGGAGCTTCTGCATACCGCAATCGTGGTGGGCAATGACCATGATTTCTTCGGCTTTCAATTCCAATACGGCCACCAGCAGGCTGCGCATGACCGAACCCCACGGATGGGTCACCAACGCACCGGCGTTTTTGATGATTTTGGCGTCGCCGTTTTTCAAACCGAGCGCGTGCGGCAGCAGCTCGATAATGCGCGCGTCCATGCAGGACAACACCGCCAGCTTGCGGTCGGGGTATTTGCCGGTGAGAAATTCGCCGTAGCCGCCGGATTCGACAAATTGTTGGTTGTAAGACAAGATGGTTTGCAATTCGCTGCTCATGGCGCGGCCTTTCTTTTTTTGATGTGTGCAACCCTGCATTATAGCCTGTTTCTGTGGCGGGGTCTGTCGGCGCGGCAATTCTGTGCCCGCCCGTATCGGTTGCAAATCGGCGCGGAGCGGTTACAATCATGCCTTATTGCTTTGAGAATATTGAGATGTCCGAGTGCCCTTCTTTTGCCGAACCGCTGCCCTTATCCGTTCACGATGCCTTGTGGCAATGGGCGCAAGCGCATTACGGTCTGCACGGAGACTGGCAAACTTTGCGGCTCAACGGCCTGCCTTTAGGCCGCGTTAACCTGCATTGGTCGGCGCGAATCAAACAAGATTGGCAGGGCATTCTGCACGAATCTTCAGACGGCCTCGACTTGGCTGCCGACAGCTGGCTGGCGCTGGGCGACGGTTTGCAGCATATGGCCTTTGAATGGAAATGCCTCGGGCTGTTGCACGGCTGGCGTGATGAGCGCTTCGATGTCTGCGATGAGCGCGGTCAGGTGCTGTTTGCGCTGGAGCGCGCCGCCTTCCGTCCGCTCGGTTTACTCAGCCATGCGGTGCATTTGAACGGTCTGACCTGTATCGACGGTGAATGGCGCTTTTGGATCGGCCGCCGCAGTGCGCATAAAGCGGTTGATCCCAACAAACTGGACAATCTGGTTGGCGGCGGTATCGCCAGCGGCGAAGACGTCACCACGGCCATGTTGCGCGAAAGTGAGGAAGAGGCCGGTTTGCTGCCCCAACACCTAAGCGCTTTGTCGCTGCGCAACCGTGTGCACAGTCTGCGCCCGGTCAAACGCGGCCTGCACAATGAAATTCTGTATATCTTTGATGTGGTGCTGCCGTCTGAAATCCAGCCGGAAAATCAAGACGGCGAAGTGGCCGGATTCGAGCTGCTGGACATTCCCCGACTAACGCAGGCCATGCTGCAAGGTGAGATGATGGACGACGCGCAGTTGGTCACGCTGGATGCGTTTTTGCGCTACGGTCTGCTGTATCAAGAACACCCATTATCCCTTTGGCTCACCGACTTGCAACGTCAGGCCGTCTGAAAAATAGCCCGTTATGCTGCAACTTACCCACCTCTATAAATCATTCGGCAACAAAACCGTTGCCACCGATATCAATCTGGACATCGCTGCCGGAAAGCTCTTGGCGGTATTAGGGCAATCCGGCTGCGGCAAATCCACGCTGCTGAAAATGATCGCCGGACTGGAAACGCCCGACAGCGGCAAAATCAGTTTAAACGGTACCGACATAACCGCAATGCCGTCTGAAAAACGCAATATCGCGCTGATGTTTCAAGATTACGCCCTATTCCCGCATTTAAACGTCATAGACAACGCCGCCTTCGGCCTGAAAATGCGTGGCGTTACTAAAGCTGAAGCCAAGCAACGCGCCATGCAGCTATTGACCGAAGTCGGCTTGGCACATGAAGCCGACCGTCGCGTAGAAAAACTCTCCGGCGGCGAACAGCAACGCTTAGCACTCGCCCGCGCACTGGTTACCCGCCCCGACGCCTTGCTGCTCGACGAAGCCTTCTCCAGCCTAGACAGCCATCTTCGCCAGCAGCTGCGCGAACTGGCAACCAGCCAAATCCACAAATACGCCATTCCTACTATTCTTGTGACCCACAGCCCCGAAGAAGCACTCGGTATAGCCGATTCTATCGCAGTCATGCACAATGGGCAGATTCTGCAATACGGTACACCGCACCAGTTACTGCACCATCCAAGCAGTCGGGAAACCGCCCTGCTGCTGGGTTTACCCAATGTCAACGAGCAGATTTATATCCCGCAAAACGCCATCAGCCTGACTACTGATGCGCCGCTCTGTCCCGTTATCAGCGTAACCGAACTGCCGGAAAGCATATGTGTTTGCTGCCGTCATCCGCAGTATGGTGCAATACATGTTTACTGCACAGCAGAAATTATTACCAAAATGGAATTATCGAACGGCATACCGATTCACATTCATCAGGAACGGATTATCCGTTTTTCTAAAACACTTGATATACAGTAATTAAAGATTAAAAAGCACCATCTAATGATGGTGCTTTTTAATCTATCAATACCATGGCCGATATGATTTCAATTCTATCAGGATATTTTACTCTTAAAACTAAAGAAACTAAGATTAAAACACATTGCTGTTACAAAAAGTCGAATTGCCGATTTTGTTACAAAAGGTATTGATATTACGCGGTCTGTTCATATTTTGAATGGCAAGATTTCTATCAGCAGCTTCTTGGGCAGCAATAGCGGCTTGCAGACGCTGTCCGGCAAATTGAAGGTCTGCATTGGTTACATTACGGCTCGTCACAGTTGCTGTATAGCGATGTGTTTTAGATTGCACAGGAATTTGATTCTTGTAAGTTGCAACTGCCCCCCAACCATATAGCCTGACAGGGAACAGTCGGTGCAAACCCTTGATTCAACTCTCTTTCACCAATCCTATAATGCAACGTTGTAGGCGTATAACCTTTAAATTGACCACCACAAACCAATCTTGCAGCTTGCGGGGCAGAATCATGGGTAAGGTACAGGCCTGAAGCACAACCATGCAAACCCATAGAAGCCGAAAGCAATATCACAATGGATCGATATCTTTTTAACATGCTACGCCCTATTTTCTTGTAATCGTGATGATTAAATGATTAGCTCCATGCTCATAATCGAATTGGTAAGCAGGGTTTTCATCAATAATCCGCTGCATTGCCGATTTGACTGTTGCGGGTATAGTGCAATAAAATGGTCACATTTTCTTCAGTTACGCCAGGTTCATTTTTTAAGTTATCTATTTTGTTTTGTACTGTACTATTAATCAACTGATAAGATGTCATTCTCGCACTCCATAAGGTATTTTTGTTTAGCAGAGATTGTTTCACTTGCTCCGTCAAGAGCAAGTGAAAAGCACTATAGTGCTTTTCAAAAATGCATAAAAAAACCCCACCTATTTTTATAGGTGGGGTTTTTACTTTATGCCGATTACTCGGCTGCTTCCGCAGCCTTGTCAACCAGTTCGACCAATGCCAAAGGAGCATTGTCGCCTTTACGGAAACCGTATTTCAGCACGCGAACATAGCCGCCATTACGGGCTGCAAAGCGCGGACCTAATTCGTCAAACAGTTTAACTACAACATCGCGGTCGCGGGTGCGGTCAAATGCCAAACGGCGGTTAGCCAAAGAAGGTTTTTTACCCAAGGTAATCAAGGGCTCTACTACGCGGCGCAATTCTTTTGCTTTCGGCAAAGTAGTCACGATGGTTTCGTGAGTCAGCAAAGAGTTTGCCATATTGCGCAGCATCGCAGCGCGGTGGCTGCTGGTACGGTTTAATTTGCGGTTACCATTACGATGACGCATGTCATTATCCTTTAATCTTCAAACTTACGGCTTTTCTAAGCCTACAGGCGGCCAAGCTTCTAATTTAGAACCCAGTGTCAGACCTTTAGAAGCCAACACTTCTTTGATTTCATTCAAAGATTTACGACCCAAATTCGGAGTTTTGAGAAGCTCGGTTTCAGTACGTTGAATCAAATCGCCAATATAATAAATATCTTCAGCTTTCAGACAATTAGCTGAACGTACGGTTAATTCCAAATCATCTACCGGACGCAACAGAATCGGATCGATCGGCGGCGCTTTTTCTTCCACCTCTTCTACCGGTGTACCCTGCAGGTCGGCAAAAATAGACATTTGGTCAATTAAGATACGTGCGGCACTACGAACAGCTTCTTCCGGATCAATGGCACCGTTGGTTTCAATATCTAAAACCAATTTATCCAAGTCGGTACGCTGTTCGACACGTGCGGGTTCAACTTCAAAGCTAACACGGCTGATGGGCGAAAAGCTCGCATCCAACTGAATAGCACCAATCTGACGGTTTTCATCGCGGGTAACGCGTTGACCGGTAACTGATTGATAGCCGCGGCCTTGCTCAACTTTGATTTCCATCTCAATTTGGCCGTTGTCGGACAAATGACAAATAACATGTTCAGGATTCAAAACTTCCACATCATGTGTCAGTTCGATATCGCCGGCCGTAACCGTACCGGCACCTGATTTTTTCAAAGTCAACCGAGCTTCAGTACGGCCGTGCAATTTGAATACAATACCTTTAATGTTCAGCAAGATATCTACAACATCTTCCTGAACACCGTCAACAGTCGAGTATTCATGCAACACACCGCTGATTGCAACTTCGGTAGGAGCAAAACCATTCATGGATGACAGTAAGATACGACGCAAAGCATTACCTAAAGTATGGCCAAAACCACGTTCAAAAGGCTGCATAGATACTTTAGCACGGGTAGTGGACAAGGTATCGACATCAATTTGACGAGGTTTCAAAAATTCGGTTGTGCTGTTTTGCATTTAACTGTCCCTCACTGAGCTAGCATTATTTAGAGTAGAACTCTACCACCAGCTGTTCATTAATATCGCCAGTCAATTCTGAGCGATCCGGCATATTTTTAAATACGCCTTCCAATTTGTCTGCATCCACAGAAACCCAGCTTGGCAGACCAATTTGAGTAGCCAGACTCAGCGCTTCTTGAATACGTACTTGTTTTTTCGCTTTTTCGCGAACAGCAACCACATCACCTGCTTTAACTTGGAAAGAAGGAATATTGACTACTTGACCGTTTACGGTAATCGCTTTATGAGAAACCAGCTGACGGGCTTCTGCGCGGGTAGAACCGAAACCCATACGATATACAACATTATCTAAACGGGATTCCAACAATTGCAGCAGCAATTCACCAGTAGAACCTTTACGGCGTGCAGCTTCTGCAAAATAACGGCGGAACTGACGTTCCAATACGCCATAAATACGGCGGATTTTTTGTTTTTCACGCAATTGCAAACCGTAGTCTGACAAACGCGGCTTTTTCGCACCATGCTGACCAGGTGCAGAATCCATTTTACATTTTGAATCCAAAGAACGGCGTGCGCTCTTCAAAAACAGATCCGTACCTTCGCGGCGTGCTAATTTACATTTAGGGCCAATATAACGTGCCATGTTTCAAATCACTCCAATATTAAATACGACGTTTTTTAGGTGGACGGCATCCGTTATGAGGCAACGGGGTAACGTCGGTAATGCTGGTAATTTTGAAACCAAGAGCGTTGAGCGCACGTACAGAAGACTCACGACCAGGACCAGGACCCTTAATGCGTACTTCTAGATTTTTAACGCCATACTCTTGGGCAACTTTACCAGCTGCTTCTGCTGCTACCTGAGCAGCAAACGGTGTACTTTTACGAGAACCTTTAAAACCAGCGCCGCCAGAGGTAGCCCAAGACAACGCATTGCCTTGACGGTCGGTGATTGTAATGATGGTATTGTTAAAAGAAGCATGTACATGCACAATACCTTCGCTTACGGTTTTACGTACTTTTTTACGTACACGCGAAGCTGTGTTTGCTTTAGCCATTAATCAAATTCCTTAAATATTATTTCTTACCGGCAATCGCCTTA
Source organism: Neisseria perflava (assembly GCF_024170405.1). Lineage (GTDB taxonomy): Bacteria > Pseudomonadota > Gammaproteobacteria > Burkholderiales > Neisseriaceae > Neisseria > Neisseria perflava_B. The sequence continues at coordinate 22,613 of NZ_JALJYC010000009.1, forward strand.
CGCGGACCTTTACGGGTACGTGCGTTAGTGCGAGTGCGTTGACCACGACAAGGCAGACCACGACGATGACGGAAACCACGGTAGCAACCCATGTCCATCAGTCGTTTAATGCTCATTGTCACTTCACGGCGCAAATCACCTTCTACTTCATATTTGGCAACTTGTTCACGCAAAGCGTCCAACTGAGTCTCGTCCAAATCTTTTGCTTTTACAGTAGGAGCAACATTTGCTGCTTCGCAAATCAATTTAGCACGAGTCGCACCGATACCGTAAATAGCCTGCAGGCCAATTACGATATGGGCATTATTAGGGATATTCACCCCTGCAATACGAGCCATATTTTTTCCTTTTTAGGGCAAAGTGTGTCACTATACCACAAAATCAGGCTTATAGGAATATACCCTATTAGCCTTGACGTTGCTTGTGACGCGGGTCAGTACAAATTACGCGGACTACGCGATTACGACGGATAATTTTGCAGTTGCGGCAGATTTTCTTTACAGAAGGTTGTACACGCATTTTTTTTCCTTTTCAGTCTTATCTTGCTCGGAACACGATACGAGCACGGGTTAAATCATAAGGCGTTAGCTCTACGGTTACCTTATCACCCGGAGAAATACGGATATAGTGCATTCGCATTTTACCGGATATATGACCTAATACGACATGGTCGTTTTCAAGCTTAACTTTAAATGTTGCATTCGGTAAGGTTTCGAGAATCTCACCTTGCATCTGTATGGTATCTTCTTTAGCCATAAGTCTTATTTACGTGATAAAGATTTCATATCTGGTCGGTTCATCAGATTTTCATACTGTTGTGACATACGGTATGAGTTAATCTGTGTGCTGAAATCCATCGTCACAACGACTAAGATCAATAACGATGTACCACCCAAATAGAACGGAACGTTTAAAGCTGTTGTCAAAAATTCGGGAATCAGACAAATAATTGTGATATACATCGCACCAAAAAGCGTCAGATGCAACACAACACTTTCTAAGTATCGAGAAGTCTGTTCACCGGGCCGAATCCCTGGTACAAAAGCCCCACTTTTCTTCAAATTTTCAGCCATTTCTTTTGGACTAAATACCAGCGCAGTATAGAAATAGCAGAAGAAAATAATTGTTGCTGCAAACAACAGTATATACAGTGACTGACCGTGCTGTAACATCCCAGCAACCTTATGCAACCAACTATTCGTATCGTTCGAACCAAACCAACTCAGCAGTGTTGAAGGAAACAGGATAATACTGGAAGCAAAAATAGGGGGAATCACACCTGCCATATTCAGCTTAAACGGCATATGCGTATTCTGAGCCTGCATCATACTGTTACCATATTGGCGTTTTGCATAATGAATCGGAATTTTACGTTGTGCACTTTCAAAAAAGACCACAATATAAATCAGCAACAATGCACCCACGACAATTGATACTGCCGTTAACATACTCATTGAACCCTGACTAGTTAGGGTCAACAATTTTGTAATACCCGAAGGGATACCTGCCGCAATACCTGCTGTAATGATAAGGGAAATACCATTACCTATGCCTCTTTCCGTAATTTGCTCACCCAACCACATTAGAAACATGGTTCCTGTGACCAAACTCACTACCGTTGAAATATGAAACTCAATCGGAGAAGCAACGACAATTCCCTGCTGATAGACAAATGTAGCAACACCGAGACTTTGTAAAATTGCCAGTAATACCGTACCATAACGTGTATATTTCGTAATGATTTTACGCCCAGCTTCACCTTCCTTCTTCAACGCTTTTAAAGAAGGTAAAATTTCAGAAGCAAGCTGCACAATAATCGAAGCCGAAATATACGGCATAATGCCAATTGCAAATATACTAAAGCGCTCCAATGAACCACCTGAGAACATATTCAACATTCCCAAGATGCCATTTCCAGCGCTTTCGTACAATTTAGCTAAAGCAACAGCATCTACACCCGGCACCGGGATGTGGGCACCGATACGAAAAACAATCAGTGCCCCCAGCAAAAACAACAGACGCTTTTTCAGATCCCCAAACTTGGACAGACCTGATGAAGATTGTTGATTAGCCACTATGATTTAAGCCTTATTCTTCAACTTTACCGCCAGCTGCTTCAATTGCAGCCTTAGCGCCTTGAGTTGCTTTAATGCCTTTCAAAGTAACGGCTTTAGTGATTTCTCCTGAAGAAATTACTTTAACATTTTGGGCATTGGCAAAAACCAAACCAGCTTGTTTCAAAGCCAACACATCAATTTCATCAACCGCAACCAGTGCCAACTCGCTTAAACGAACTTCTGCATTGGCAGCGGCAGTCAATGATTTAAAACCACGTTTTGGCAAGCGGCGTTGCAAAGGCATTTGACCGCCTTCAAAACCAACTTTATGGAAACCACCTGAGCGACTTTTTTGACCTTTATGGCCACGACCACCAGTTTTTCCCAAACCACTGCCAATACCGCGACCTACACGGCGACTAGAATGAGTAGCACCTTCAGCAGGTTGAATAGTATTCAAAAACATATTACGACTCCACTTTCAACAGGTAGCTAATTTTGTTAATCATACCGCGATTTTCAGGGGTATCCAAAACTTCGACAGTATGCTCGCGGCGGCGCAAACCTAAACCGCGTGCACAAGCACGATGAGACTCAATTGTACCAATCAGGCTTTTAACCAAAGTTACTTTGATTTTCTTTTGCTCAGTCATGGTTCGCTCCCAAAATTTCCTCTACTGTTAAGCCACGTTTAGCAGCAATATCAGCAGGAGTATATAATTTAGACAGACCGTCCAAAGTCGCACGTACAATATTGTACGGATTGGTAGAACCGTGTACTTTAGCAGAGATGTTATGGATACCCATTGCATCAAATACCAAACGCATCGGACCGCCGGCTTTTACACCGCTACCTTCTTTAGCAGGCTGCATAAAGACACGGGTCGCACCGTGACGACCAATCACTTCATGATGAATAGTACCATTTTTCAAAGGTACTTTAATCATGGAGCGACGTGCTTGATCCATGGCTTTTTGTACGGCTACTGGCACTTCTTTAGATTTGCCTTTACCCATACCGATACGACCATCACCATCACCGACAACTGTCAGCGCAGAGAAAGCCATGATGCGACCGCCTTTGACCACTTTAGTTACACGGTTTACTGCGACCATCTTTTCGATCAGGCCGTCACCGCGTTCTTCAATTTCATGTTTTGCCATCTGAAAGTCTCCGAATATTAGAAGCTTAAACCATTTTCACGTGCAGCTTCAGCCAAAGCTTTCACACGACCGTGATATTGAAAACCTGAACGGTCAAAAGCAACTTTTTCTACACCTGCTGCTTTTGCTTTTTCCGCAATACGCTTACCTACCACCGCAGCCGCTTCAACATTGCTGCCAGATTTCAGGCTGCCACGTACTTCAGCTTCCAAGGTAGAGGCTTGAGCCAATACTTTATCACCTTCAGCACTAATTACTTGAGCATAAATGTGATTATTCGTGCGGAACACGCATAATCTTACCATTTTCAAGTCCGCAATACGTGCACGGGTTTTACGTGCACGACGGAGTCGGGTTGCATGTTTATTCATTAGTGAACCTCAATTATTTTTTCTTGGCTTCTTTCATCACTACCACCTCGCCTACATAACGAACACCTTTACCTTTGTAAGGCTCAGGAGAACGGAAGGCACGGATTTCGGCAGCAACTTGGCCAACAACTTGTTTATCAGCACCAGTCAAAACAATCTCTGTTTGGCTAGGTGTTTGAACGGCTACACCTTCAGGCATTTCGTAAACGATAGGATGAGAAAAACCCAAAGACAGGTTCAAGGTCTTACCTTGAGCCTGTGCGCGGTAACCCACGCCAATCAGTTGCAGTTTTTTCTCAAAACCTTCTGAAACGCCTTTAACCATATTGTTTACCAATGCACGGGCAGTACCGGACATTGCATTTGCCTGTTTGCTGCCGTTTTTAGCAGCAAAAGTCAGTTGGCTGTCATTCAGCTCAATAGCGACATCAGCAGGCAGCGGGAAAGACAATTCGCCATTTTTACCTTTGATGACCAATGCCTCAGTTCCAAATTTTACTTCAACCCCAGCAGGAACAGTCACTGGGTTTTTTGCTACACGTGACATTTATTTTTCTCCACTAGGCTACGATGCACAACAACTCACCACCCACACCTTCGGAACGGGCTTTACGGTCAGTCATTACACCTTTAGAAGTACTAACGATAGCAACACCCAAACCGTTCATGACGCTAGGAATCTCGCTAGACGCTTTGTAAATACGCAAACCAGGACGCGAAACACGTTTGATTTGTTCGATTACAGGACGACCTGCATAGTATTTCAATTGAATTTCCAATACCGGTTTCGCATCAGCAGAAACCGCAAAATCCTCGATGTAACCTTCTTCTTTCAAAACCTTGGCAATTGCGCATTTCAGTTTAGAAGAAGGCATAGCAACCGCAGCTTTGCTTGCACGTTGTGCATTGCGGATACGAGTCAACATATCGGAAATAGGATCATGCATACTCATTATTAATACTCCTATTACCAGCTAGCTTTAACAACACCCGGAATTTCGCCACGCATTGCGATTTCACGGATTTTAATACGACCCAAACCGAATTTACGGAATGTGCCACGAGGACGACCTGTTAAAGCACAACGACGACGTTGACGCACAGGTGCTGCATTGCGAGGAATCGCTTGGAATTTCAAACGCGCTTCAAAACGTTCTTCATCAGTAGCGTTTGCATCGTTAATTACTGCAAAAATCGCTTCGCGCTTAGCTGCATATTTTTTCGCCAGAGCCTGACGTTTCAGCTCGCGATTAATAAGTGCTTTCTTAGCCATTGATTATCCTTTAAACGGAAATTTGAACAGAGACAGCAAAGCCTTGGCTTCTTCGTCAGTTTTTGCAGTAGTGGTAATAGTGATGTTTAAACCACGCAAAGCATCGATTTTATCGTATTCAATTTCCGGGAAAATGATTTGTTCGCGCACACCCATATTGTAGTTTCCGCGACCGTCAAATGATTTACCATTTACACCGCGGAAGTCACGCACACGGGGCAATGCGATAGTAATCAGACGATCCAAAAATTCAAACATCTGATCGCGACGCAAAGTTACTTTACAACCGACCGGATAGTTATCGCGGATTTTAAAGCCTGCAATCGACTTACGTGCAACGGTAACGACAGGTTTCTGGCCGGCGATTTTTTCCAAATCAGAAACAGCATGTTCCATTACTTTCTTATCCGCAACCGCTTCGCCAACACCCATATTCAGGGTAATTTTTTCAATACGTGGCACTTCCATTACAGATTTGTAGCCGAACTGCTTCACCAACTCAGGCACAACAGTGTCTTTGTAAAACTCTCTCAAACGAGCCATATTATCTCCTTACGCTCCGATGATAGAGCCGTTAGATTTGAAGAAGCGAACACGTTTTACTTTACCTTCGCCTTCAATCAGTTTAATACCGACACGGTCTGCTTTATTGGTTTCCGGATTCAGAATTGCCACATTAGAAATCGCCAACGGCATTTCTTTTGCAACGATACCACCTTCTACACCGCGCATGGGATTTGGTTTTTGATGACGTTTTACAACATTCACACCTTCAACCACAATTTTCTTACCCAATACACGAACCACTTGACCTTGCTTACCTTTATCTTTACCGGCAATAACGATTACTTGATCGCCTTTGATAATTTTGCCCATCGCTATTTTCCTTACAAAACTTCAGGTGCCAATGAAACAATTTTCATAAATCGTTCAGTACGCAACTCGCGGGTTACCGGACCAAAAATGCGGGTACCCATAGGTTCAAGTTTATTATTCAGCAAAACGGCTGCATTGTTATCGAATTTAATCAACGCACCATCCGGGCGACGTACACCTTTTGCCGTACGAACGACAACAGCATTATAAACATCACCTTTTTTTACACGGCCACGAGGTGCGGCATCTTTAACTGCAACTTTAATAATATCGCCAACCGAAGCATAGCGACGCTTAGATCCGCCCAATACCTTGATGCACATTACACGGCGCGCACCAGAGTTATCAGCCACATCTAAGATGGTCTGCATTTGAATCATGTTATTACCTTTAAATTAACCAACTTAATTTACCCTTTTCATCAGGCTCACAACTCGATTGTTGTTCACAAGATGAAACCATCACGGTTCTAGTAAACCAGTCTTGGATCCCGACGGGAAGAAACTTTCAGCAAGACACTGAAAGACAAGAAACGAAGTTTACACGCAAATTCCATTTGCTGCAATACTTCGTTTCTTATTAATGCATTACTGTCTCAAAAATTAAACAGTACGTGCCTTTTCAACCAGTTCTTTAACAACCCAAGATTTGGTTTTAGACAACGGACGAGACTCTGCAATCACCACCACATCACCAATGCCAAACTCATTGTTTTCGTCATGAGCATGAATTTTGGTAGATTGGCGGATGATTTTACCATACAGCGGATGTTTTACTTTACGTTCCACCAATACGGTTACAGTTTTGTCCATTTTGTCACTTACGACTTTGCCTTGCAAAGTACGAACGTTTTTAGCTTCGCTCATTACTTGGCACCTTTTTCAGTTAAAACGGTTTTAATACGAGCAATTTCGCGACGCACACGTTTGAGCTCGCTGGGTTTACCCAACTGGCCGGTGGCATTTTGCATACGCAAGCCGAATTGTGTTTTCAGCAAGTCAAGCAGATCAGCATTTAATTGCTCAACAGATTTGTCTTTCAATTCATTTGCTTTCATTATTGACCTACCTGTCTAACGACAAAAGTTGTAGGAATCGGCAGTTTGGCAGCAGCCAACTCAAAGGCTTCACGAGCCAATGATTCTGCTACGCCATCCATTTCGTACAATACTTTTCCTGGTTTGATTTCGGCAACATAGTATTCAACGTTACCTTTACCGCCACCCATACGAACCTGAATCGGTTTCTCAGTAATCGGCTTATCCGGGAATACGCGAATCCAAATACGACCGCCACGTTTGATGTGACGGGTCATGGTACGACGCGCCGCTTCGATTTGACGGGCAGTCAGACGACCGCGACCGACGGCTTTCAAGCCGAATTCACCGAAACTTACTTTGTTACCACGGGTAGCAATACCAGTATTACGACCTTTATGCTGTTTGCGGTATTTCAGTCTAGTTGGCTGCAGCATGACGACCACCTGCCTTTCTTTGTTTCTTCTCTTCAGGTCTAGCTGAAGATTTCACATCACCTTCAGTGTAAACCCAAACTTTTAGACCCAACACACCGTAAGTCGTGTGCGCTTCGCTGGTTGCGTAATCCACATTAGCACGCAGAGTATGCAACGGCACTCGGCCTTCGCGATACCACTCACTGCGCGCAATATCCGCGCCATTCAGACGGCCTGAGGTCATAATCTTAATACCTTTAGCACCGGCGCGCATAGCATTCTGCATAGAACGTTTCATCGCACGACGGAATTGGACGCGTTTTTCCAATTGCTGAGCAATGCTATCTGCAATGATTTGCGCATCCAGCTCAGGCTTACGGATTTCTTCAATATTCACATGCACCGGCACACCCATCAGGGCTTGCAGATCACGTTTCAGAATCTCGATGTCCTCACCTTTTTTACCGATTACCACACCCGGACGAGCGGAATGGATAGTAATACGTGCAGATTTAGCAGGGCGTTCAATGACTACACGACCAACAGAGGCATTCGCCAAGCGGGTACGCAAGTAATTGCGAACATCGATATCTTGTTTCAGAACGGTCGGAAATTCGCTGCTTTTTGCAAACCATTTAGAAGACCAGTCTTTGGTTACCGCCAGGCGAAAGCCTGTAGGGTTAATCTTTTGTCCCATAGCTTTTCCTTAGTTGCCCACTGTCACATTGATATGACAAGTTTGTTTTTCAATGCGGTTACCGCGACCTTTAGCGCGTGCTTGGAAACGTTTCAAGCTCGGGCCTTTGTCAACGAAAATGGTGACCACTTTCAGTTCGTCAATGTCAGCACCGTTGTTGTGCTCGGCATTTGCGATAGCTGATTCCAAAACTTTTTTAATCAACTCAGCACCTTTTTTCGGGCTGAAAGTCAAGATATTCAAAGCTTGGGCAACGTCTTTGCCACGAATCAAATCAGCAACCAAACGGGCTTTCTGAGCTGAAATACGGGCGTTTTTATGTTGTGCACTTACTCTCATGATTCACCTTATTTCTTTTTAGCCTTTTTATCGGCCAAGTGGCCTTTAAAGGTACGGGTCAATGAGAATTCACCTAATTTGTGACCAACCATGTTGTCGCTGATAAATACCGGCACGTGAGTGCGGCCATTGTGCACAGCGATGGTCAGACCGATAAAATCGGGCAAAATGGTAGAACGACGTGACCAGGTTTTGATCGGACGTTTGTCGTTGCTGGCACGAGCCGCATCAACTTTTTTCAACAGATGCAGGTCTACGTATGGGCCTTTTTTCAATGAACGAGCCATATCAATCAACCTTTATTAGAGTAACGACGGCGGACAATCATGTTATCCGTGCGTTTGTTATTACGAGTACGGTAACCCTTAGCAGGTGTACCCCATGGGCTAACCGGTTCACGAGCTTCACCGGTACGGCCTTCACCACCACCATGCGGGTGATCGACAGGGTTCATCACAACACCGCGTACGGTCGGACGAATACCGCGCCAACGGTTGGCACCGGCTTTACCGATTTTCTTCAGGCTTTGCTCTTCGTTACCCACTTCACCGATGGTTGCTCGGCAATCTACATGGATTTTACGAACCTCACCAGAGCGCAAACGCACTTGGGCGTATACACCTTCTTTAGCCAGCAGTACGGCAGAAGCACCGGCAGAGCGAGCAATTTGCGCACCTTTGCCAGGTTTCATCTCAATACAGTGGATGGTGGTACCAACAGGAATGTTACGAATCGGCAGGGTGTTACCAACTTTAATCGCAGCCTCAGCACCGGAAACCAATACTGCACCAGCTTGAATACCGCGAGGCGCAATAATGTAACGACGCTCACCATCCGCATAACACAGCAGAGCAATAAATGCAGTACGGTTCGGATCGTATTCGATACGCTCAACTTTTGCCGGAATACCATCTTTGTTACGTTTAAAATCGACAACACGATAGTGTTGCTTGTGGCCACCACCTTTATGACGAATGGTGATGTGACCATTATGATTACGACCGGCCGTAGAATTTTTTTTCTCAACCAGCGGTGCGTAAGGCGCACCTTTATGCAAACCTTCTGCTACGACGCGAACCATGCCGCGACGGCCTGCAGAGGTAGGCTTCATTTTAACGATTGCCATTTACTTATTCCTTATTCTGCAGCTGCAGCAGCGGCATCCAAATCCAACTCTTGGCCGGCGATCAGGCTCACATAAGCCTTTTTAACATCGCTACGACGACCCAGAGTGCGACCAAAGCGTTTGGTTTTACCTTTAATGGTAACAGTAGTCACAGAGGCAACCTGAACACCGAACAGCAGCTCAACAGCAGCTTTGATTTCCGGCTTAGTTGCATTTCCCAATACTTTAAACGTCATTTGATTGCGTTGTTCAGCCAATACGTTGCTTTTTTCAGAAACGATAGGTGCCAAAATCACTTGAGTCAAACGTTGTTGATTCATACCCATTGCTCCTCTAATTGTGCAACTGCATCTTTGGTGATGATGACTTTTTTGTAGCGCAGCAAGCTGTACGGATCAACTTGCTGGGCTTCCAAAACCAGTACATTCGGTAAGTTGCGTGAAGCCAAATAAACATTTTCATCCAGCTGTTTAGTCACAAACAGGACTTGTTCCAAACCCAAATTTTTCACTTGTTCGGCGAAAACTTTAGTTTTAGGCGTTTCAGCAGTCAGCGACTCAATAGCAAACAAACGCTCATCACGTACCAACTGAGACAAGATAGAGGCCATACCTGCACGATACATTTTACGGTTCACTTTTTGAGTGAAATTTTCGTCAGGCTTGTTCGGGAATGCACGACCACCTTTGCGCCACAGCGGAGAGGAAGTCATACCGGAACGCGCACGGCCAGTACCTTTTTGACGCCACGGTTTTTTAGTGGAGTGATTTACTTCCGCACGGGTTTTCTGAGCTCGGTTACCTGAACGAGCATTAGCCAAGAACGCAGTAACCAACTGGTGCACCAGAGCTTCGTTGTATTCGCGGGCAAACAGTGCATCAGAAACAGCCAAGCTGCCTGAAACCTGTCCTTTTGCGTCAATTACTTTTAATTCCATTACGCACCTACTTTCACGCTGGGACGTACCACGACATCACTGTTTACCGAACCAGGAACAGCACCCTTCACCAACAGCAGCTGACGCTCGGCATCAACACGCACAACTTCCAGCTTTTGAACAGTTGCTTTAGTGTTGCCGTATTGACCGGCCATGCGTTGACCACGGAATACACGCCCCGGATCTTGTGCCATACCAATAGAACCCGGCACACGGTGAGAACGGGAGTTACCATGGGAAGTACGTTGCGAATCAAAGTTATGACGTTTGATTGTACCGGAGAAACCTTTACCTTTAGAGGTACCGGTCACATCAACCAATTGGCCAACTTCAAACATGGAAACAGTGATTCCATCACCTGCTTTCAATTCAGCCAATTTTTCTTCAGTCAAAACAAACTCGACCAAACCACGACCGGCTTCAACACCTGCTTTCGCAAAATGACCGGCTTCGGTTTTATTGACACGGTTTGCTTTTTTCTGACCAAAGGTAACTTGCACGGCCGTATAGCCGTCAGTATCTTTGGATTTTACTTGGGTAACGCGGTTAGCAGACATATCCAGCACAGTAACCGGAATAGAAACGCCTTGTTCATCGAACACGCGAGTCATGCCAACTTTGCGTCCAACCAGACCTAAAGTCATGATTATTTTCCTTTTAAAGTAAAGGGGCGGGCTACGATTGGCCTGCCTTCGGACAAAATAAAACCTGATACGAATGTACCAAGTCCGCCATTATACTGCATAAGACAGAAAAATATCAATAAAAACTTAGCGTTTTGCGTAAAATGCCGTCTAAAAACAGATACACCTGCTTTTCAGACGGCATTATCGCCTTTTCAGCCGATAAAACAAAACCGAACAGCCGTAGCTGCCCGGTTTGTTTGTCTAATCTAAACCAGATTATTGGACTTTAATTTCTACATCCACACCGGCCGGCAGATCCAGCTTCATCAATGCATCGGTAGTTTTATCAGTCCAGTCAACGATGTCCATCAGACGCAAGTGCGTACGGATTTCCAACTGCTCACGAGAAGTTTTGTTCACGTGCGGAGAGCGCAGAATGTCAAAACGTTCGATTTTAGTCGGCAAAGGAATCGGGCCTTTTACCACTGCACCAGTACGTTTGGCAGTTTCTACGATTTCTTGCGCAGAACGGTCAATCAGACTGTAATCATACGCTTTCAGGCGGATACGGATTTTTTGGTTTGCCATATGTCTATATCCTTGATTAAGCGATTACGTTAGAAACAACGCCAGCACCTACGGTACGGCCACCTTCACGAATCGCAAAACGCAAACCGTTTTCCATCGCAATCGGAGCAATCAGCTCTACGGTGATTTTTACGTTCTCACCAGGCATTACCATTTCCACACCCTCAGACAAGGTAACCGCACCGGTCACGTCTGTTGTACGGAAGTAGAATTGCGGACGGTAGTTCGCGAAGAACGGAGTGTGACGACCACCCTCTTCTTTGCTCAATACGTAAACTTCTGCTTCAAATTTGGTGTGCGGAGTGATAGAACCCGGTTTAGCCAATACTTGACCGCGTTCCACTTCTTCACGTTTGGTACCGCGCAGCAGTACACCTACGTTGTCACCGGCTTGACCTTCGTCCAGCAGTTTGCGGAACATTTCCACACCGGTACAAGTGGTTTTTTGGGTGTCTTTCAGACCAACGATTTCAATCTCGTCACCCACATGGATCACACCGCGTTCTACACGACCGGTTACTACGGTACCACGACCAGAGATCGAGAATACGTCTTCGATCGGCAGCAGGAACGGTTTGTCAACAGCACGTTCCGGAGTTGGAATGTAGCCATCCAAAGCGTCAGCCAATGCAAAGATTGCGGTTTCGCCGATTTCAGAAGTATCACCTTCCAATGCTTTCAGGGCAGAACCTTTAACGATCGGGCAGTCGTCACCCGGGAAATCGTAGCTGCTCAGCAGGTCGCGAATTTCCATCTCAACCAGTTCCAACAACTCTTCGTCGTCAACCATGTCGCATTTATTCATAAACACCAAAATGTACGGTACGCCTACTTGGCGGGCCAACAGGATGTGTTCGCGGGTTTGCGGCATAGGACCGTCAGCAGCAGATACCACCAAAATTGCACCGTCCATCTGAGCGGCACCGGTAATCATATTTTTCACATAGTCGGCGTGTCCCGGGCAGTCTACGTGAGCGTAGTGGCGGGTTTCGGTTTCGTATTCTACGTGAGAAGTATTAATGGTAATACCGCGGGCTTTTTCTTCCGGCGCATTGTCGATTTGGTCGTAGGCTTTGGCCGCACCACCGAATTTTTTAGACAAAATAGTAGTCAAAGCAGCAGTCAGAGTGGTTTTACCATGGTCAACGTGACCGATGGTGCCAACGTTTACGTGCGGTTTGCTACGTTCAAATTTTTCCTTAGCCATGAGCTAATTCCTTTTCAATAAAGATCGATTAAAGAGCATTTAAGGCCGTCTGAAACATGTTCAGATTTTCAGACGGCCTATTGGTTTACTGATTAGCCTTTGCGGGCTTCAGTTACAGCAGCGGCAACGTTCGCAGGAGCTTCAGCGTATTTTTTGAATTCCATTGAGTAAGTTGCGCGGCCTTGAGTGGCAGAGCGCAGGTCGGTAGAGTAACCGAACATTTCAGCCAACGGTACTTCGGCGCGTACTTTTTTACCGCCGATACCATCGTCATCCATACCCAGTACGATACCGCGACGACGGTTCAAGTCGCCCATCACGTCGCCCATGTACTCTTCCGGAGTTTCCACTTCAACAGCCATAATCGGCTCAAGCAACGCAGGAGAAGCCTTGCGCATACCTTCTTTAAAGGCTTGAGAAGCAGCCAATTCAAACGCCAGTTGTGAAGAGTCTACATCATGCGAGGAACCGAATACCAAACGTACGCGGACATCTACTACCGGGAAGCCGGCAACCACACCGTTCGGCAGGGTGTCACGGATACCTTTGTCCACAGACGGGATAAATTCACGCGGAATCACGCCGCCTTTAATTTCGTCGATGAACTCGTAGCCTTCGCCACCCGGTTCCATCGGTTCCATTTTGATGACAACGTGACCGTATTGGCCTTTACCACCGGACTGTTTGGCGTGTTTGTATTCAGACTCGACTTCTTTGCGGATGGTTTCGCGGTAAGCCACTTGCGGCGCACCAATGTTAGCATCCACACCGAATTCGCGTTTCATACGGTCAACAATAATTTCCAAGTGCAGCTCGCCCATACCTGAAATAATGGTTTGACCGGATTCTTCGTCAGTACGCACGCGGAAAGACGGGTCTTCTTTAGCCAGACGATTCAGGGCGATACCCATTTTCTCTTGGTCGGCTTTGGTTTTCGGCTCAACGGCAACGTGAATTACCGGCTCAGGGAATTCCATGCGCTCCAAGATGATTTGTGCATTCTCGGCACACAGGGTTTCACCGGTTGCCACGTCTTTCAGACCGATGGCAGCGGCGATATCGCCAGCACGTACTTCTTCGATTTCGTCACGGTCGTTAGCAGTCATTTGCACCAAACGACCAATACGTTCGCGCGAACCTTTAACGGAGTTGATCACAGTATCACCTGATTTCAACACACCTGAGTACACACGGATAAAGGTCAAGTTACCTACGTATTTGTCGTTCATCATTTTGAACGCCAAAGCAGCAAACGGTGCATCATCACTGGCTTCGCGGCTATCCGGTTCTTCAGTACCCGGTTTTACACCTTGTACCGGCGGAATATCGGTCGGCGCAGGTAACAATTCGATTACCGCATCCAACATACGTTGTACACCTTTGTTTTTAAAGGCAGAGCCACACAACATCGGTTGAATTTCACCAGCCAAAGTACGTTGACGCAAAGCACCGATAATTTCTTCCTCAGTCAGCTCTTCGCCGCCCAAGTATTTGTCCATCAGCTCTTCGTTGGCTTCTGCAGCGGCTTCAATCATGTTTTGACGCCATTCTTCAGCGGTATCAACCAAGTCAGCCGGAATATCACCATATTCGAAAGTTACACCTTTGTCGGCTTCATTCCAAATAATGGCTTTCATTTTCAGCAGATCAACCACGCCTTCGAAGTTGTCTTCCGCACCCACCGGAATCACGATCGGTACAGGGTTGGCGCGCAAACGGGTTTTCATTTGCTCGACCACGCGGAAGAAGTTAGCACCTTGACGGTCCATTTTATTTACAAATGCCAAGCGCGGAACTTGATATTTGTTGGCCTGACGCCATACAGTTTCAGACTGAGGTTGTACACCACCCACTGCGCAGTAAACCATTACCGCACCATCCAACACACGCATAGAACGCTCTACCTCTACGGTAAAGTCAACGTGTCCCGGTGTATCGATGATGTTGAAGCGGTGCAGCGGGAATTGTTTCGCCATACCTGCCCAGTAAGAAGTTACCGCAGCAGAAGTAATGGTAATACCGCGCTCTTGTTCTTGCTCCATCCAGTCGGTAGTGGCAGCACCGTCATGCACTTCACCCAGTTTATGAGTCAGGCCGGTGTAGAACAAAATACGTTCGGTTGTGGTGGTTTTACCCGCGTCAATGTGGGCAGAAATACCGATATTGCGGTACAGGCCGATAGGGGTCTTACGAGCCATTTTAATAGCCTTTCAAAATTAGAAACGGAAGTGAGAGAACGCTTTGTTCGCTTCAGCCATACGGTGTACTTCTTCACGTTTTTTCAACGCACCGCCGCGGCCTTCGGAAGCATCAATCAACTCGCCTGCCAAGCGCAGATCCATTGATTTCTCACCGCGTTTGCGGGCGGCATCGCGCACCCAGCGCATTGCCAGAGCCAAGCGGCGTGAAGGACGAACCTCAACAGGAACTTGGTAGTTTGCACCACCCACACGGCGGCTTTTCACTTCCACGATAGGTTTGGCATTGGCAATGGCTTCGTTGAACACTTCGATGGCGACTTTGCCGGTTTTTTTCTCGATTTGCGCCAAAGCACCGTAAACGATGCGCTCGGCAACCGATTTTTTACCGTCGATCATCAACACGTTCATGAATTTGGTCAGCTCAACGCTACCGAATTTCGGATCCGGCAATATGTCGCGCTTGGGGACTTCTCTACGTCGTGGCATTTTAATTTCCTTTAATCTATTCAGTCGGGAATCATTCCCATGAATATCCATCGGATATTCACTTACTCGGCCGTTTCACACTAGGCGGCCGACGTGCCTATCAAAGCCCCAATAATTATTTAGGACGTTTCGCACCGTATTTGGAACGGGCTTGTTTACGGTCTTTAACACCGGCGGTATCCAAAGAACCGCGTACAGTGTGGTAACGCACACCCGGCAAGTCTTTTACACGACCGCCGCGAATCAGCACCACGCTGTGCTCTTGCAGGTTGTGGCCTTCACCACCGATGTAAGAAATCACCTCGAAACCGTTGGTCAGGCGCACCTTACATACTTTACGCAATGCAGAGTTCGGTTTTTTCGGAGTAGTGGTGTACACACGGGTGCACACGCCGCGTTTTTGCGGGCAGGCTTCCAGTGCGGGCACTTTGTTGACGTACACAGGCTTTTGACGGCCTTTGCGTACCAATTGGTTAATAGTAGGCATATTTTCTCGTCCTGTTGAGTGAAATACTTACCGACACCATGTCGGCAAGAGCGGAATTATAGTTTTCCGGCAAGGGTTTAGTCAAGGCATTAGCGGCTAAACTTTTTATTTTGCAACATTTTTACACCCAGATTCAGGCCAAGGCCGTCTGAAAAACAGAATAACACGGGCGTATTACCGCAAATTTTCAGACGGCCTTGCTGTTTTACCACAAGAAAACGGCATTCAACGGACTGCAGCCGTAGTGTGTACCGCAGCAATACCGTCTGAATATGCGGGATGTTCAGACGGCATGTTGGCTTTGGCGCAAAATTCAGGCGGGCGGCCGCTCCGCCCTATGCTTCAATCAGACGGATTTCCTCGTCGGTCAGGCCGTAAAGGGCGTAGACCATGCGGTCGGTGGCGGCTTCAGCGGCTGTAATCTCTGACTGCACCGCCCGTACCGCCTCTTGTTCGTCTTCAAACACAGTTTCCCATTCCAATTCGGCTTTCAGGCCGAAATCTTCAGGGCGTTTGGCTTTTTTAAGCGCTTTTTTCAATTCGGCGGCAAAAGCGGCATAATCGGACTCGTGCCAGCTTTGCAGACGGCCGCTCAGGGTATCGAGCTTGAAACGCCGCTGTATCAGGCGTTGGAAACGGGTTATTGTGTCATACAATTGGCGATTTAAACCCAACAAATTATCTGCTAATCCTTTTAGCTGTTCTAAGTTCTTCGGTATAGGGATATTCCGTAAGTCTTTAACCAAGATTTTGGGAATAGAGGTTTCAGCATTTGCCTTTGAATGCGCTTTAATGTGATACCACGTTATCAGCCTCGAATTTAAAATTACCGACAACTCCTTCAAATTTTTTGAACTTAAATCCTTATTAATAATGTTTAAAATTGAAGGCGTATTATAAAATTCCTCTTCCGTATAAACAGATTTAATTTTATAAAAATCACCCCGAGTAATTTCCATAACCAATACTCGCGGGCTGGTGAAGTATTTTTTCTCACGCGGAGCAGCAAGCCAGTCTCCATAGCTCACCCATAAATTTCCATTCCATTCGATGAAGTATCTTGAAATATCGACGCCCTTTAATTCCTTCTTATAAGTTTCATCTTTTTTGTAATCTGCGTGCCAAATCCGGTTTTTGATTGTTTCTTCAGAATGCCCACGATATTTATCATAAGGGATAAGACCTTGAGAGACATCAAACTGTTCGGACAAAACGGGAAACGACCTTAGCTTGTCAACAAGTTGAACATCATTATCTGAAAGGTACATATTTATCAAATAATCAGCATTTTTTGAAATTGTTTCATATCTGATAATGGATTCATTACTGATAATTTCTGTTCCATTTGCTGAACCCAGATGAATAATTTTCTTTGGAGAGCATTTGTTAATTTTTATGATAATTGTATCCAAATCAGCATCAGTAAATACCTTTTGCGGTAAATTAATGATTGATTCAAAGTCATAATTTAAAAGAAACTGTCTGAGCTTAAAATGTTGTTCGATAGTCAAACAAGTATATGGCACAATCAAACCAACCGAACCATTTTGCTTAACCAAATCCATTGATTTTTCAATAAAAATTGAATAACTATCTAATTTATATGCAGGGGTCTCATAATTCTCTAAATAAAATTTCTGCTCTTGCTTCTGAATCTTTGCCCCATACGGCGGATTGCCGATAATGACATCAAAGCCTTGTTTTGATGCGGTATTTCCCGATTTATCGGGGGGGGATAATTGCTTGAATACATTAGGGAATTCTTTCTCCCAATCAAAGGCGGCCTCGCCTGCGATTGCAGGGTCGCTGATGAGGCTATTGCCGCATTTGATGTTGCTGCTTAAGCTGGACAGTTTGCGGTGGGGCTGGGCGGTGCGCAGCCACAATGACAGCTTGGCGATTTCCACGCTTTCTTCGTTGATGTCTACGCCGTAGAGATTGCGCTCGAGAATGCTGTTTTCGATGTTTTGGTACACCAACTCGCCGCCGCCGAGTCGGGCGGAAAGTTCGTCGATATAGCGGTGTTCGGCAATCAGGAAATTGAGGGCTTCGTTGAGGAAAGCACCGCTGCCGCAGGCGGGGTCGCAGATGGTGAGCTGCAACAGCCAGTCGCGGTAGGTTTCGAGGGTTTTCAGACGGCCTTCGAGAATGGGGCGGTTTTTGGCGGTGGGTTTGGTGTAGGCGTAATCTTCATCATCAATCGCCAGCTCGGTTTTCTTGGCACGGCAAAGTGCGCCGACGGTCTGGTCTACGATGTATCGGGTGATATAGCGCGGGGTATAAAACACGCCGTCTTTTTTGCGCTTGCTTTGCTTTTTGTCGATGGTTTCGCCGTTGATACGGGCTTTGATTTCGTCGATTTCGTTTAATGAGTTTTCAAAGATATGGCCGAGGATGTTGACGTCGACATCGCTGTTGAAGTCATATTCGGCCAAACGCGTCAGATGGGCAAGCAATACGCTGTCGCTGATGATAAGACTGTCGAGCAGCGCGTCGGGCTTGAACAGGCCGCCGTTGTAGGCGAAGATTTCGCCGCGCTTGGCCTGATGGCCGGTATTCAGATGGTTGAAATACTGCTTGATTTTTTCATACAGGGGTTTGTCTTCGTCCAGCTCTTTGAGCTGCTGCCATTGGCCGATAATGGTGTTGATTTCGTTGGCAGGCAGCAGGTGGCGGTCTTCGGCGAAGAGGATAAACAGGAAGCGGTCGAGCAGCTTTTGCGATTTTTTGAAGAGTTCGAGTTCGCCGTATTGGGGGTTGTTGGCCACCATATCGGCAAACAGTTCGCGCTTGAAGGCGGAGTAGTCGCGGTAGAGCCGGGCGGTAATGGCCTCTTCGCGGGACACGGTTTCGCTTTTGAGACGCGCGGGCAGACCGCTTTCCAAATTATGCCGTTGCAGGCACAGCCACAGCAGGCCGAATTGCGCTTCGGTCAGGGCAAACAAATCCCATTCGAGGTATTCGACGGCGTTGTCGATATAAAAGCGCAATTTTTGAAAATTGGACACAACCACGTAGCGGCAACCGCTTTGGTTGTTTTTATAGCCGAAGGCTTGAGCCTGGATTTTGTCGAGGGCGGTGGTATCGGTGCCTTTGAGCTCGATGACGGCGATAACTTTTCCGCCGTGATGGACGGCGGCATCGGCTTTTTTGCCGTCGGTTTGGTTTTTCTGCTCGGTAATCAGGTTCCAATCGGGCTCGGGATTGATGGTATGCCCCAATACGGCGACAAACAGGTCGCGCAAAAAGCCTTCCTGATATTGCTCTTCTTTGGAGTTTCTGATGTTTTGCTGTTTGGCGGCATCATGGAAGATGGCTTGGAAGATCGCCCACTGGCGGCGGATGACTGCGGCATCCTGCTGCTTGAGGTATTGGCTGACAACGGTTTGCTGGAAGAATGACATGTTTCGTTTCCCGATGTAGGTGTTTGGCGGTATTGTAGCAAAAGCAGAATATGCCGTCTGAAAACATTGGTCTTTTTCAGACGACCTGAATCATATACAAAAACGCCGTACCTTTTCAGGTACGGCGTTTGCTTGGCAGACAACGCTACAAGATTACTCGGCAGCGTCTTCGCCTGATGTTTCCACGGTTTCCACTTCAACCGGCCGGCTTTGCAGACGGCGGCTGCGGTGGTAGCTCAAGCCGGTACCGGCCGGAATCAGGCGGCCGACGATGACATTTTCTTTCAGGCCGCGCAGTTCGTCCTGTTTGCCCATAATCGCGGCCTCGGTGAGGACGCGGGTGGTTTCTTGGAACGATGCGGCAGAAATGAAGCTGTCGGTGGACAATGAGGCTTTGGTAATACCCAGCAACACGTTTTCAAAGCGTGCCGGCTCTTTGCCTTCGGCCATCATTTTTTCGTTTTCCAACATCACTTCGCCACGCTCTACCTGCTCGCCGGTAATGAACGAGGTGTCGCCGGAATCGGCGATGTTCACACGGCGCAGCATTTGACGGATGATGACTTCGATGTGTTTGTCGGAAATCTTCACACCTTGCAGACGGTAAACCTCTTGCACTTCTTGCACGATATAACGCGCCAGCGCTTCAATGCCTTGCAGACGCAGGATGTCGTGCGGATCGACCGCGCCGTCGACGATGGTTTCACCACGGTTCACCACTTGGCCGTCGTGTACCAGAATCTGTTTCTCTTTGGAAATCAGGGTTTCGTAGGCCACGCCGTCCACATCGGTGATGATCATGCGCTGTTTGCCTTTAGTTTCTTTACCAAAGGATACGGTACCGGTGACTTCGGCCAACATGCCGGCATCTTTCGGGATACGCGCTTCAAACAGCTCGGCCACACGCGGCAGACCACCGGTAATGTCGCGGGTTTTGGACGAGGCTTGCGGGATACGCGCCAATACGTCGCCTTTGCCGATTTCCTGACCTTCGCGCACGGTAATCACCGCGCCTACCGGGAAGGCCATAGATACTGGGGTAGAGGTACCTGGAATGCAGATTTCCAAGCCGTTTTCGTCCAAGAGTTTCACGGTCGGACGCAGCAGTTTGGATGCGCCTGCGGAGCGGCGTTTGCTGTCGATTACCACCAAAGTGGACAAACCGGTCACATCGTCGGTTTGTTTGGCTACGGTTACGCCCTCTTCCACGTTTTCGAATTTCACCAAACCGGCGTGTTCGGTAATCATCGGACGGGTATGCGGATCCCAAGTGGCCAAAGTCTGACCGGCTTTGACGGCTTCGCCGTCTTGCACCAGCAAAATCGCGCCGTAAGGTACTTTGTGGCGTTCGCGTTCGCGGCCGATGTCGTCATGAATGACCACTTCGCAAGAGCGGCCGATGACCACCAGCTCGCCTTTGTTGTTGGCCACATAACGCATTTGGCTGCTGAAACGGGCGGTACCGTTGGATTTGGCTTCCACTTGGCTGGCGGCGGCGGCACGTGATGCCGCACCACCGATGTGGAAGGTACGCATGGTCAGCTGGGTACCCGGTTCGCCGATGGATTGGGCAGCAATCACGCCGACGGCCTCGCCCGCATTGACCAACTTACCGCGCGCCAAGTCGCGGCCGTAGCAGTGGGCGCACAAACCGTGGCGGGTTTTACAGGTAATCGGGGTGCGTACTTTGACTTCATCGACACCGGATTGGTCGATTTTGTCCACCAATTGTTCGTTCAACAAGGTACCGGCTTCCACCAGCGTTTCGCCGCTGGAGGGGTCTACCACGTCGGAGGCGGTAACGCGGCCGAGGATGCGGTCGCGCAGGGGCTCGATAACATCACCGCCCTGCACCACGGCTTTCATGACGAAGCCGTCTGAAGTGCCGCAGTCGTCTTCCACCACCACCAAGTCTTGGGTTACATCCACCAGACGGCGGGTCAGATAACCGGAGTTGGCGGTTTTCAAGGCGGTATCGGCCAGACCTTTACGCGCACCGTGGGTGGCAATAAAGTATTGCAATACGGTCAGACCTTCGCGGAAGTTGGAAGTAATCGGCGTTTCGATAATCGAGCCGTCCGGTTTGGCCATCAGGCCGCGCATGCCGGAAAGCTGTTTGATTTGCGCCGCCGAACCACGCGCACCGGAATCGGCCATCATGTAGATGGAGTTGAACGACTCTTGGTCTACTTCTTTGCCTTCGCGGTCGATAACTTTTTGTTTGGACAGGTTGTCCATCATCGCTTTGGCGATTTTATCGCCGGCACGACCCCAAATATCCACCACTTTGTTGTAGCGCTCGCCGTTGGTCACCAAACCTTGGCGGTATTGGTCTTCGATTTCTTTCACTTCGGCGTTGGCTTCGGCCAGCAATGCGGCTTTCTCTTTCGGGATTTCCATGTCGTCCACGGCAATCGAGATGCCGCCTTTGGCCGCAAAACCGAAACCGGTATACATCAGGTGGTCGGCGAAAATCACGGTGTCGCGCAGGCCGCACAAGCGGAACGAGGCATTAATCAGCTTGGAAATTTCTTTCTTTTTCAAAGCCTTGTTGATGTATTCAAACGGCAGGCCTTTGGGCAGGATTTCGCTCAACAGCGCGCGGCCGACGGTGGTTTCGTAGCGGTTGACCACCGGCTCGAATTCGCCCGCTTCGTTTTTCACCCACTCGCGCAGGCGCACGGTGATTTTGGTGCCCAATTCCACTTGTTTGGTGTGGTAGGCGCGGTGCACTTCTTTCACGTCGGCAAACAGGCTGCCTTCGCCCGGCGCATTGATTTTGTCGCGGGTCATGTAATACAGACCCAATACGATGTCTTGCGACGGCACGATAATCGGCTCGCCGTTGGCGGGCGACAATACATTGTTGGAAGCCAGCATCAGCGTGCGCGCTTCCATTTGCGCTTCCAGACTCAGCGGTACGTGGACGGCCATTTGGTCACCGTCGAAGTCGGCGTTGAACGCGGCACAAACCAGCGGATGAAGCTGAATCGCTTTGCCTTCAATCAGAATCGGCTCAAACGCTTGGATACCCAAACGGTGCAGAGTCGGCGCACGGTTGAGCATAATCGGATGTTCGCGGATGACTTCTTCCAAGATGTCCCATACTTCCGGCACTTCCTGCTCAACCAGTTTTTTCGCCGCTTTCACGGTAGAGGCCAAGCCTTGTTTTTCCAGCTTGTGGAAAATAAACGGCTTGAACAGCTCCAGAGCCATTTTTTTCGGCAGACCGCATTGGTGCAGGCGCAGGTAGGGGCCGACGGTAATCACGGAACGGCCGGAGTAGTCAACGCGTTTACCCAACAGGTTTTGACGGAAACGGCCGCCTTTACCTTTAATCATGTCGGCCAGCGATTTGAGCGGGCGTTTGTTGGCACCGGTCATGGCTTTGCCGCGACGGCCGTTGTCCAGCAGCGAATCCACCGCTTCCTGCAGCATGCGTTTTTCGTTGCGCACAATGATGTCGGGCGCGTGCAACTCCAACAGGCGTTTCAGACGGTTGTTGCGGTTGATGACGCGGCGGTACAGGTCGTTCAGGTCGGAAGTGGCGAAACGGCCGCCGTCCAGCGGTACCAGCGGGCGCAGATCCGGCGGCAGCACCGGCAGCACGTCCATAATCATCCATTCCAGCTTCATGCCGGAGCGGTGGAAGGCTTCCAATACTTTCAGGCGTTTGGCGATTTTTTTGATTTTGGTGTCGGAGCCGGTGGATTCCAATTCCTGACGCAATACTTCGATTTCGCCGGCCACATCCAAGGTGCGCAGCAGCTCGCGGATGCCTTCCGCACCCATTTTCGCGTCGAAATCGTCGCCGTATTCGTCGAGTTTGTTGTAATAGTCGTCTTCGGTCAGCAGTTGGCGGCGTTGCAGCGGAGTCATGCCCGGGTCGGTAACCACAAAGGCTTCAAAGTACAACACACGCTCAATGTCGCGCAGGGTCATGTCCAATACCATACCCAAGCGGGACGGCAGTGATTTCAAAAACCAGATATGTGCAACCGGCGCAGCCAGTTCGATATGACCCATGCGTTCACGGCGCACTTTGGACAAGGTCACTTCCACGCCGCATTTTTCACAGGTTACACCTTTGAATTTCAGGCGTTTGTATTTGCCGCATAAACATTCGTAGTCTTTGACCGGGCCGAAAATTTTGGCGCAGAACAGGCCATCGCGTTCCGGTTTAAAGGTGCGGTAGTTGATGGTTTCAGGCTTTTTTACTTCGCCGTAAGACCACGAGCGGATGGTTTCGGGAGAGGCAATGCCGATTTTGATGGCATCAAACTCTTCTTCCATGCTGGCGGTTTGCAACGGATTAAATAAGTTCGACAAATTCATTTTTGCTCCTAGGAGGAAGTATTTTTGACCGCTGGGCGGATAAGAAATCGGGGTTACGCGGCTTCGGCCGGTTTCAATACATATTTATTTACCAAAGCATTTTTCAGACGACCTCACGGCAGCAAGGCCGTCTTGAAAACAGGTTTAGTAACGCTCCAAATCAATATCCAAGCCCAGTGAGCGGATTTCTTTCACCAACACATTGAAAGATTCCGGCATACCGGCGTCGATTTTGTGTTCGCCTTTGACGATGTTTTCGTACATTTTGGTACGGCCGTTGACGTCGTCGGACTTCACGGTCAGCATTTCTTGCAGGGTGTAGGCGGCACCGTAGGCTTCTAGTGCCCATACCTCCATCTCACCGAAACGCTGGCCACCGAATTGGGCTTTACCGCCCAACGGCTGTTGCGTTACCAGAGAGTACGGACCGGTCGAACGGGCGTGCATTTTTTCATCAACCAAGTGGTGCAGTTTCAGGTAGTGCATCACACCGACAGTCACGCGGCGGTCGAAAGCTTCACCCGAACGGCCGTCGTACAGGGTAATCTGGGTTTTGCTGTCGTTAAAGCCCAGTTTCTGCACTTCCGGATCTTCGCTCGGATAAGCCAGATTCAGCATTTCGCGGATTTCTGCTTCTTTCGCACCATCGAATACCGGGGAAGCAAAAGATGCGCCTTTGCGCAGATTGGAAGCCAATTCGATGATTTCATCGTCGGAGAGGCTGTCCAAATCCTCTTTTTTACCGCTGCTGTTGTACAGCTTGTCGAGGAAGGCACGCAATTCGCCCACTTGACGCTGCTCTTTGAGCATACGGTCGATACGTTCGCCGATACCTTTGGCAGCCCAGCCCAAATGCACTTCCAAAATCTGACCGATGTTCATACGCGACGGTACGCCCAACGGGTTCAACACGATATCGACCGGACGGCCGTCGGCCATATACGGCATGTCTTCTACCGGCAGAATGCGCGATACCACACCTTTGTTACCGTGACGGCCGGCCATTTTGTCACCGGCTTGCAGGCGGCGTTTGATGGCGATAAATACTTTCACCATTTTTTGTACGCCCGGTTGCAGTTCGTCGCCTTGGGTCAGTTTTTTCTTCTTAACTTCATACAACTCGTCCGCTTCTTCGCGTTTTTGTTGCAGGCTCAGTTTAATCAGTTCCAACTGTTTGGCCAGATCTTCGTCGGCCAGACGGATGTCAAACCAGTCGTGTTTGCTGGCGGTTGAAGCCAAGTATTCGCGGGTAATTTCGCTGCCTTTGGCCAAGCGTTGCGGGCCGCCGTTGGCGGTCGCGCCGACAATCATGCGCTCGATACGGTCGAATGCGTCATTGTCGAAAATGCGCAGCTGGTCGCTCAGATCCTGACGGTAGCGCTTGAGCTCGGAATCAATAATGGATTGCGCACGCTTGTCGCGTTGGATGCCTTCGCGGGTAAATACCTGCACGTCAATCACCGTACCGCTCATGCCGGTCGGCATACGCAGCGAAGTGTCTTTCACATCAGACGCTTTTTCACCGAAAATCGCACGCAGCAGTTTCTCTTCCGGCGTCAGCTGGGTTTCACCTTTCGGTGTTACTTTACCCACCAACACGTCGCCGGCTTCCACTTCCGCACCGATGTACACGATACCGGATTCGTCCAGGCGGTTTTGCATACGCTCGGACAAGTTCGGAATATCGCGGGTAATGTCTTCCGCACCCAGCTTGGTGTCACGCGCCACAACGTTCAATTCTTCAATGTGGATAGACGTATAGCGGTCGTCGGCAGCCACTTTTTCGGAAATCAGAATTGAGTCTTCGTAGTTGTAACCATTCCACGGCATGAAAGCGATGGTCATGTTCTGACCCAAGGCCAACTCGCCCAAATCGGTAGAAGCACCGTCGGCAATCAGATCGCCGCGCTGCAACACATCGCCCGCTTTGACGGCCGGACGTTGGTTGATATTGGTTGATTGGTTGGAGCGGGTAAATTTCACCAGATTGTAGATGTCCACACCCACTTCGCCTGCAGTCGCTTCATCGTCGTGTACGCGCACCACCACGCGGTTGGCATCCACGTATTCCACCACGCCGCCGCGACGGGCAACAATGGCAGTGGCCGAGTCAACGGCTACGGAGCGTTCGATACCGGTACCGACCATCGGTTTTTCAGCACGCAGACACGGTACGGCCTGACGTTGCATGTTGGCACCCATCAATGCGCGGTTGGCGTCATCGTGTTCCAAGAACGGAATCAACGAAGCAGCCACAGACACTACCTGACCGGTCGCCACGTCCATATACTGCACGCGGTCTGGCGTAGCCATAATGGTTTCGCCTTTTTCGCGACAGGTAACCAATTCGTCAATCAGACGGCCTTCCGCATCCAATTCGGCATTCGCTTGCGCAATCACATAACGGCCTTCTTCAATGGCGGACAGATAGTCGATTTCGGTAGTCACTTTACCATCAATCACACGGCGGTACGGAGTTTCCAAGAAACCGTAGTCGTTGGTACGCGCATAAACAGACAGAGAGTTAATCAGACCGATGTTCGGGCCTTCAGGCGTTTCAATCGGACACACACGGCCATAGTGGGTCGGGTGTACGTCGCGTACCTCAAAGCCGGCGCGTTCTCGGGTCAAACCACCCGGGCCCAAGGCTGATACACGGCGTTTGTGGGTAACTTCGGACAACGGGTTGGTCTGATCCATAAACTGGCTCAGCTGGCTGGAGCCAAAAAATTCTTTAATCGCAGCAGACACCGGTTTGGCATTAATCAAATCGGTCGGCATCAGGTTTTCGGATTCGGCCTGGTTCAGACGCTCTTTGACTGCGCGTTCCACACGCGACAAGCCGCTACGGAATTGGTTTTCAGTCAACTCGCCTACCGAACGTACGCGGCGGTTACCCAAGTGGTCGATATCGTCCACTTCGCCGTGACCGTTACGCAATTCCACCAAAGTAGCAATAGAAGCCACAATGTCTTCAATGCTCAATACATAACCGCCTTTGTCGGCAGCACCGGCAAAGGTTTCGTTCAACAAACGGCCATACCAAGAATGTTGCTGGGTGTCAGACAGTTTCTGCTCGTAGGTGCGGGTATTAAATTTCATACGGCCTACACGCGACAAATCGTAGCTATCTTCATTGAAGAACAGGCGGTTGAACAGCAATTCAACCGCTTCTTCTGTCGGCGGCTCGCCCGGGCGCATCATGCGGTAAATCGCCACACGCGCAGCCTGTTGGTCGGCTGTTTCATCGGTGCGCAGAGTATTAGAAATATAGCCGCCCTGACCCAACTCATTGATATACAGAGTAGTAATCTCACCAATACCATGGATATCCATCTTCGCCAACAGTTCTTCGGTGATTTCATCATTGGCCACAGCCAATACTTCTCCGGTATCCGGCACTATCAAATCAGTCGCCAGCGCTTTACCCAACAGGCTTTCCGGCTCCACATCCAAACGGGTCAAACCGGCATTGGTAATATCACGCACGTTTTTAGCGGTAATGCGTTTACCTTTAGCAACCAAAATGTTACCGTCGTTATCCACGATGTCCATTTTGGCAGTTTCGCCTTTCAGACGGCCTGCAATCAGGTCAGTCTGTACACCGTTTTTAGACAAATAGAAAGTCTCTTTGTCATAGAAGGTGTCCAAAATCTGCTCGTTGTTGTAGCCCAATGCTTTCAACAAGATGGTAACCGGCATTTTACGACGGCGGTCGATACGGAAATACAGCAGATCTTTCGGGTCAAATTCAAAATCCAACCATGAACCACGGTAAGGAATGATACGGGCAGAAAACAGCAGTTTGCCGGATGAGTGGGTTTTACCCTTGTCGTGCTCGAAGAACACACCCGGAGAACGGTGCAACTGGGACACAATCACACGCTCGGTACCATTGATGACAAACGAACCACTTGGTGTCATCAGCGGAATTTCCCCCATGTACACTTCATTTTCGCGCACTTCTTTCACGGTTGGCTTGGACGCTTCTTTATCCAAAATGACCAAACGGATACGTGCACGCAGCGGCGCCGCATAAGTAATACCGCGCAGTTGGCACTCAGGAATATCAAATAACGGATCACCCAATGTGTAGTGTACAAACTCCAAACGGGCATAACCATTGTGGCTCACAATGGGAAAAATAGAATTGAATGCAGCTTGCAGACCATCATCGGTACGCTGATCGAAAGGATTTTCCAACTGTAGGAATTTAGCGTAAGAATCCAACTGGGTTGCCAGCAGGAACGGGACTTCCAACACATTTTCCCGTTTAGCAAAACTCTTACGGATACGTTTTTTTTCGGTAAACGAATAGCTCATATGTACTCCGAAGGGTGATTTTGAATAAGATGCCGTCTGAAACCGTTCGGCCTTGTGATGTTATTTACATTTATTTATATTTATCTAAAGAGTTAAATGCAAATAAATGTAAATAAGTTAATTTCCATTTACTGGGAAGCAAAATAAGGCTGGCAGAAACTCTGCCAGCCTCGACTGAAAGCATCAAATAATTATTTGATTTCGACTTTAGCGCCGGCTTCTTCCAGTTGTTTTTGGATGTCTTCAGCTTCAGCTTTAGACACACCTTCTTTAATAGTTTTAGGCGCACCGTCAACGATGTCTTTAGCTTCTTTCAGACCCAAACCAGTGATGGCACGAACGACTTTAATCACGCCAACTTTCTGGTCACCGGCAGCAGCCAAGATAACGTCAAATTCAGTTTTTTCTTCTGCAGCGGCAGCACCACCAGCAGCCGGGCCAGCTACGGCAACAGCAGCAGCAGAAACGCCGAATTTTTCTTCGAACGCTTTAACCAACTCGTTCAATTCCATTACAGTCAATTGCTCAACTGCGCTCAAGATGTCTTCTTTAGTGATAGCCATGCTATTCAAACTCCAAATATTGTATTAAAAATAACTGTTTAAATGAAACAAAATCGATTAAGCGGCTTCTTCGCCAGCTTTTTTCTCTGCCAAAGCAGCCAAACCGCGTGCAAAACCCGATACAGGCGCTTGCATAACGAACAACAGTTTGGACAACAGCTCTTCGCGGCTCGGGATAGAAGCCAACTCAGCAACCTGAGCAGCATCCAGCACATCACCATTGTAAGAACCGGCTTTAACTACGATTTTGTCATCTTTTTTCGCGAATTGATGCAGCACTTTCGCAGCAGCAACAGCATCTTCAGAAGCAGCATAAACCAACGGGCCAACCATACGGTCAGCTAAGCCTGCAAATGAAGTACCTTCTACTGCACGACGAGCCAAAGTATTTTTCAGAACGCGCAGATATACGCCTTCTTTACGCGCATTCGCACGCAACTCGGTCATGCTGGCAACACTGATACCGCGATATTCGGCAACCACCAGAGTTTGCGCATTAGCAATTGCTGCGCTAATCTCTTCGACGGCTACTTTCTTGGTTTCAATATTGAGACTCAAGGTCTACCTCCCACTGTTTATCAATAGGACAAGCCGGACGGCCTACCCCACCAGCGCGGTAACCTAAAAAGACATCTTACAAAAGGATTTGTAATTTGTTTCAAGGACTACCGTCTGCGTAGGGCCTTACGGATTAAATCTCGCGATCCCTACGGTCTTGGACATCTACTTATTGTCTAAGTAGCCCAACCAGACAACCTCTTGAAAAGCTCGAGGCCGTCTGAAATTCTTAGTTGCTAACACTTGAAGTATCAACACGTACGCCTAAACCCATGGTGCTGGATACGGCAATTTTACGCAGATACTGACCTTTGGCCGCAGCCGGTTTGGCTTTAACCAAAGCGTCCAGCAGTGCATCAAAGTTTTCTTTCAAGTCAGCTTCAGCAAAAGAAGCACGACCAATAGTAGCGTGAATGATACCGGCTTTATCAGTACGGTATTGAACCTGACCAGCTTTGGCGTTTTTCACAGCCTCTGCAACATTCGGGGTTACAGTACCTACTTTCGGGTTCGGCATCAAACCACGCGGACCCAAAATAGTACCCAACTGACCGACAATGCGCATTGCATCAGGAGAAGCAATCACAACGTCAAAATTCAGATTACCACCTTTAATCTCGGCAGCCAAATCTTCAAAACCGACCACATCTGCACCGGCTTCCTTGGCGGCATCAGCATTTGCACCTTGCGCAAACACAGCAACGCGGGTAGTTTTACCGGTACCCTTAGGCAATACTACAGAACCACGAATTACTTGGTCAGATTTACGCGGATCGACACCCAAATTGAAAGACACGTCAACAGACTCGTCAAATTTAGCAGTTGCCGTATTTTTTACCAAAGCAATGGCTTCATCGATGGCATACAATTTATTGGCTTCAACAGAAGAGCGCAATGCTTTCAAGCGTTTAGATACTTTAGCCATTATACACCCTCCACATCCAAACCCATAGAACGGGCAGAACCAGCAATAATACGGACACGTGCATCCAAATCTGCGCCAGTCAAATCAGGTTCTTTAGTTGTCGCAATCTCTTCCAACTGTGCACGAGTTACTTTACCCACTTTATTAGTCAGCGGATTAGAACTACCTTTTTGAATACCGGCAGCTTTTTTCAATAAAATAGAAGCCGGAGGAGTTTTCATCACAAAAGTGAATGATTTGTCTGCAAACGCAGTAATCACCACAGGAATCGGCAAACCCGGCTCCATGCCTTGGGTTGCAGCATTAAATGCTTTACAGAATTCCATGATATTCAGACCGCGCTGACCCAACGCAGGGCCGACCGGAGGAGATGGATTGGCTTTACCTGCAGGAATCTGCAGTTTGATGTAGCCGATAATTTTCTTTGCCACTTAAGGACTCCTAAATAAACGGGTATAACGCGGAAAATATCCGCTCCCCAAACAGAACTTGGAATTATAAAAGCAATAAACTTTTTTATCAAGTGTTTCAAACGATTAAACTACTTAAATTTTCTCAACTTGGCCAAATTCCAACTCAACCGGTGTTTCCCGACCAAAAATTTGTACGGAAACGCGCAATTTATTGCGCTCGTAATTAACCTCTTCAACTACACCGTTAAAATCAGCAAACGGACCTTCGTTGACACGCACCTGCTGACCCACTTCAAACTCCACTTTCGGTTTTGGTTTTTCCACACCACTTTTAACTTGTTGCAAAATTGCATCAGCTTCTCGTTGTGAAATCGGTGCAGGACGGTTGGCAGTACCACCAATAAAGCCAGATACGCGCGGCGTACTTTTTACCAAGTGCCAAGAATCATCGGTCATTTCCATTTCTACCAGCACATAACCCGGATAGAATTTGCGCTCAGTAATGGTACGACGACCATTTTTAATATCCACAACTTCTTCTACCGGCACCAGAATCTGACCAAAATAGTCTTCCATCTGTTCGCGGGCAATACGCTCTTTCAGCGTTTTCTGGACATTTTTCTCAAAGCCGGAATAAGCCTGTACGACATACCAACGTTTTGACATTTTTATCCCCTCTTCAACAAGATATCAAAAAATAACCAGGAAATACCGGTATCAACCACATAAATAAATGCCGACAATACCGCAACAAAAATTACCACAAAAATTGTCATTTTGACGGCTTCATCGTGTGACGGCCATACAACCTTCTTAAATTCAACCCAAGAATTACGGAAATAGGCAAATAAACCCTCTCTCTTTTGGGCAGGCGGCTTTCCGCCGGACTTCACAAGTTGACCCTGCTTTTTCGCAGTATCTTCAGATGTATGTTCAGTCATCTTAAACTCGCTTACCGCCCCTCGTACAAGCTGACCGGCAGCTCACACACTCGAATAAAGCGGCAATTCATTAAAATAAATACTGTTAGCCCGAATATATACAAACCAACAGATACAAAAAAATTAACCGGCACAAGGCCGGTTAATTTTTTATTTGGCAGGCCAAGAGGGTCTCGAACCCCCAACCCTCGGTTTTGGAGACCGATACTCTACCAATTGAGCTATTGGCCTCTAAACTTAAGCGATTACATTAGAAACAACGCCAGCACCTACGGTACGGCCACCTTCACGAATCGCAAAACGCAAACCGTTTTCCATCGCAATCGGAGCAATCAGCTCTACGGTGATTTTTACGTTCTCACCAGGCATTACCATTTCCACACCCTCAGACAAGGTAACCGCACCGGTCACGTCTGTTGTACGGAAGTAGAATTGCGGACGGTAGTTCGCGAAGAACGGAGTGTGACGACCACCCTCTTCTTTGCTCAATACGTAAACTTCTGCTTCAAATTTGGTGTGCGGAGTGATAGAACCCGGTTTAGCCAATACTTGACCGCGTTCCACTTCTTCACGTTTGGTACCGCGCAGCAGTACACCTACGTTGTCACCGGCTTGACCTTCGTCCAGCAGTTTGCGGAACATTTCCACACCGGTACAAGTGGTTTTTTGGGTGTCTTTCAGACCAACGATTTCAATCTCGTCACCCACATGGATCACACCGCGTTCTACACGACCGGTTACTACGGTACCACGACCAGAGATCGAGAATACGTCTTCGATCGGCAGCAGGAACGGTTTGTCAACAGCACGTTCCGGAGTTGGAATGTAGCCATCCAAAGCGTCAGCCAATGCAAAGATTGCGGTTTCGCCGATTTCAGAAGTATCACCTTCCAATGCTTTCAGGGCAGAACCTTTAACGATCGGGCAGTCGTCACCCGGGAAATCGTAGCTGCTCAGCAGGTCGCGAATTTCCATCTCAACCAGTTCCAACAACTCTTCGTCGTCAACCATGTCGCATTTATTCATAAACACCAAAATGTACGGTACGCCTACTTGGCGGGCCAACAGGATGTGTTCGCGGGTTTGCGGCATAGGACCGTCAGCAGCAGATACCACCAAAATTGCACCGTCCATCTGAGCGGCACCGGTAATCATATTTTTCACATAGTCGGCGTGTCCCGGGCAGTCTACGTGAGCGTAGTGGCGGGTTTCGGTTTCGTATTCTACGTGAGAAGTATTAATGGTAATACCGCGGGCTTTTTCTTCCGGCGCATTGTCGATTTGGTCGTAGGCTTTGGCCGCACCACCGAATTTTTTAGACAAAATAGTAGTCAAAGCAGCAGTCAGAGTGGTTTTACCATGGTCAACGTGACCGATGGTGCCAACGTTTACGTGCGGTTTGCTACGTTCAAATTTTTCCTTAGCCATGGCAATTTCCTATCCTAATAGCTGTACAAAAATATAAGAGTAAAAACGAAGATGGTGCCCATGGGCAGATTTGAACTGCCGACCTCTCCCTTACCAAGGGAGTGCTCTACCCCTGAGCTACATGGGCTAAATTGTGCTTGGAGCGGGTGAAGGGAATCGAACCCTCACCGTAAGCTTGGAAGGCTTCTGCTCTACCATTGAGCTACACCCGCTACTTACTCTTACTCCAAGTAAGATATTTTTGGTGGAGGGAGAAGGATTCGAACCTTCGAAGCTCACGCAACAGATTTACAGTCTGCCCCCTTTGACCGCTCGGGAATCCCTCCAAAAGAGAACGCTAGTTTATTTAAATCACTTCCAACGGTCAAGAACTTTTTTCATTATTTTTTTAAAAACATCTCAACACAATGATTATTATTGGATTTATTTTTCAGAAATAATGCGGATATACTTAGCTTGCAGTTCTTCTTGGCTTTCCGGATGTTCTTCATCAATCAGAATACAGTCTACCGGACACACCTGCTGGCATTGCGGTTCGTCATAATGGCCGACGCATTGGGTACACAGATTCGGATTGATTTCGTAAATTTCTTCACCTTGAGAAATCGCATCATTCGGGCACTCCGGCTCGCAGACATCGCAGTTGATGCACTCGTCCGTAATAAAGAGCGACATTATTTTTCCTTTTTCATTAAATTTTCAAAACCGACGGGCGCGGATTATAGCACATACTGTTGCGTGAAAACGGCGGCAAACGAATGTTTACACCACGGAAATGATTCTCAAATGACAATCTATTCAACTGCTTGCGCATATTGCAGTAAAGCGAAGCGGCTCATGCCCGATTTGCCTTCGCGGTAGGGAAACAGCCACTGCGGATACTCGGGCAAGACACCCGCTTCAATATAAACAAACGCACCCTCCTTCAGACGGCCTTGCAGCGCGGCAAACAAATCCGACCACTGCTGCCAGGCAAACGGCGGGTCGAGCAGCACCACATCAAAACGGCTGCCGCCGTTTTTCAGATAAATCAGGCCGTCTGAAACCTGCGTTTCCGCCCGGGTCAAACCCAATTCGCCAATATTGCGGCGCAGGTTCTGCGCCGTTTGGCGGTTGCTTTCCACCAACACCACCTGCTGCGCGTGGCGCGATGCGGCCTCCAAGCCCAAGGCGCCGCTGCCGGCAAACAAATCCAATACCGTCTTACCGGTCAAGTCCTGCCCCAGCCAGTTGAATAATTTTTCGCGCACCATATCCGGCGTGGGGCGCAAGCCTTCTGCGGCGGCAAAAGTCAATTTTCTGCCCCGGTGCGTACCGCCGATAATGCGCACCTGATTGCTGTGTTTGCTGTTTTTACTCTGCTTCATGTTTATCCACAAACAAATGCCGTCTGAAACCTAAGTTTTTGCAATGCAAAAATTTACTATTTTTCAGACGGCATGATGGTTCAAAGCTAAATCCTACTCTTCCCCACCGCTCCCCTTGGCCGCAGGCGGTTCGATCTGCTCTTTCCAGCCGCATTCTTTTTGCGGGCAGACTTGTTCCACGCCCCAGCGTTTGGTGGTTTTGATGGTCAATACCGGCCAATGGCACTTCGGACATTCTTCGGCAACCGGCGGATTCCAAGTGGCGTAGTTGCAGTCGGGATAGGTTTCGCAGCTGTAAAACAGTTTGCCGTAACGCGATTTGCGCTCGACCAAGTGGCCTTTTTTACATTGCGGGCATTCTACGCCGGTGTCTTTCGGTTTTTCCAAAGGCTCGACGTGTTTGCACTTGGGATAGTTGGCGCAGCCGATGAATTTGCTGCCGGTGCGGCTGTATTTGTACACCAGCTGTCCGCCGCATTTAGAGCATTGGCGGCCGTCAAGCTCGGCCTGCTCTGCGGCTTGTTTGGCGATACGCTCGGCGGCTTCTTCGGCGGTTTCGTTGACGTTGCGGGTGTAGTTGCACTCAGGATAGCCGGCGCAGGCGATAAAGCGTCCCATTTTGCCGAATTTGATTTGCAGCTTGTGCTGTCCGCATTGCGGGCAGGTTTCGTCCAGCTCTTCGGTGGTGAATTTGGCACGCTCGATGCCTTCTT
Source organism: Neisseria perflava (assembly GCF_024170405.1). GTDB lineage: Bacteria > Pseudomonadota > Gammaproteobacteria > Burkholderiales > Neisseriaceae > Neisseria > Neisseria perflava_B. The sequence goes on from NZ_JALJYC010000009.1 coordinate 57,470, forward strand.
TTTCTTCCACTTGTTTGCTGAAGCCTTTCCAAAATTGGCTCATCACCGGCACCCATTGGCGTTTGCCGTTGGCGATGTCGTCGAGCTGGTCTTCCAGTTTGGCGGTAAAGTGGTAATCGACGTATTGGGCGAAATGCTCGGTCAGGAATTTGTTGACGATTTCACCGGTGTCGGTGGGCATAAAGCGTTTTTGCTCAAGGGTCACGTATTCGCGGTCTTTGAGCGTGGAAATAATGCTGGCGTAGGTCGAAGGGCGGCCGATGCCGTATTCTTCCAGCGCTTTCACCAAAGTGGCTTCGTTAAAGCGCGGCGGCGGGCTGGTGAAGTGTTGCTCGCCGTAGAGTTTGTCCACCGGCAGGGCATCGCCTTCGGCCATTTCGGGCAGTTTTTTGTTGTCTTCGCCTTCGTCGCTGTCGTCAGTGCCTTCTTCGTACACGCTCAGGAAGCCGGCAAAGGTCTGCACTTGGCCGGTCACGCGGAACACGCCTTCGCCCACGCCGATATCGACGGTGGTCTGGTCAAATTTGGCCGGAGTCATTTGGCAGGCGACAGTGCGCTGCCAAATCATTTGGTACAGCTTGAACTGGTCGGCGGTCAGAAACGGCTTCACGCTTTCGGGGGTGCGGTACACGGACGTCGGGCGGATGGCCTCGTGCGCTTCTTGGGCGTTTTTGGACTTGGTTTTGTATTGTTTCGCGCTGCCCGGCAGGTATTCTTTGCCGATTTTGTTTTCGATATAGTGGCGGATTTCGGTCAGCGCTTCGTCGGCCAGCGTTACGCTGTCGGTACGCATATAGGTAATCAGACCGATGGCGCCCTGCCCCACGTCTATGCCCTCGTAGAGCTGTTGCGCGGTACGCATGGTGCGGTCGGTGGTCATGCCCAGTTTGCGCACGGCATCCTGCTGCATGGTGGAGGTGGTAAACGGCGCGGCGGGATTGCGGCTGCGTTTTTTCTTTTCCACCGCCACGACTTGCGCCGGTTTGCCGTTTAAGGCCGCCAATACGTCGGCTTGCGCGCTTTCAGACGGCAGGGCGAACTGCTCCAGCTTTTCGCCTTGGTATTGCACCAGCTTGGCGGTAAATTTGCTGCGCCCTTTGTGGCTGTCGAGGTGGATCGTCCAGTATTCCTGCGTTTCAAAGGCGCGGATTTCGTTTTCGCGCTCGCAAATCAGGCGCAGGGCGGGGCTTTGCACGCGGCCGGCGGAGAGGCCGCGACGGATTTTTTTCCACAACAGCGGCGACAGATTAAAACCGACCAGATAATCTAAGGCGCGGCGGGCTTGCTGCGCATCGACCAAGTTTACTTCCAGTTCGCGCGGGTGGGCGATGGCGTCGAGTACGGCGTTTTTGGTAATTTCGTGGAACACCACGCGCTGCGGCTTGATGTTTTTCAGGCCGCGTTTGGATTTGAGGATTTCCTGCAAGTGCCAGGAAATGGCCTCGCCTTCCCTATCCGGGTCGGTGGCCAGATAGAGGTTTTCTGCTTCTTTGGCGGCGGAAACAATCGCATCGACGTGTTTGCTGTTGCGCGATACGAGCTGGTATTTCATGGCAAAATTGTTGTCGGGATCGACCGCGCCGTTTTTCGGCACCAAATCGCGCACGTGGCCGTAGGAGGCCAGAATTTCAAAATCGCCGCCCAAGTATTTTTTTAAGGTTTTGGCCTTAGAGGGAGATTCGACGATTAATAGGTTTTTTGCCATCGTGGTTCTCTTTAATGTATTGGTTTTATGGTGTGCCGGTGTGTTTTCAGACGGCCTTGCGGAATTTTAGGCCGTCTGAAAATAATGATGTAGCTTGGGTTACGAAACCCAACATCATGCCGCCCTTGTCTGGGTTTAATTTATATGATTGTTGGGTTTACAACCCAACCTACGCAGATATGGCTTAATGCATTACCGCTTTGCCGCTGAGCGCATCCATCAAATCGTCGCCGATTAACACCGGCAGTTCGCTTTTGTGCGCCCACAACACCAGCAGCGTCAGCACCTTGGCAATGTCCACGGTAATTTCTTCCGGCGGGATGTGCATCAGCGCGTGAATCACGATTTCGCGCTGCTCGTAATTGATGCCGTGTTCTTCAATCAGATATTGCAGCAGGCCGATAACTTCCACCGGCAGGTTGTCGGCCTCTTCCGCGCAATAAATGCGGAAAGCGCGGCTGTCGGCAGGCTCGACGGCAAATTCAGAGCTGGTCAGCAACACTTCCATCATCATCAGCGTGTTGCTGATTTCGTTGACATCAAAACCGGCATCTTCCAGCAGCTGGCCTAAGTCTTCCGGCGGCGGGCAACGGTCGAAATCTTGAAAATGTTCAATTAAAAATGCGATGACTTCTGCCATGCGTGTTCCTTGTCGGGTAATTTGGCAGCAGAGCTGCCGCGATTATTTGGTTTTCCGTTCAGACGGCGGGTCGAGACCCACCCTACTTTATTCTTTGGTAACGCCCGCCCGCCAACGCCGCCACTGCGCCGTCCATTTCATATTCCAGCAGCTTAGCGTACACATCGGCAGCCGCCCAGCCCAGCTGCTGCGCCAGCATATCGGGATGGACGGGATCGTAACCCATCGCGGCCAGCAGCGCGTCTTCGGTATGTCCGGCACGCTTTGCCTGCGGTTCAGACGGCCTTGTCTCGGACATAGACGGCACGGGTTCGGATACGGGTGTTGCGTCCGCCGTAGCGTTTTTTTCAGACGGCCTGACGCCGTCGGTTTCGGGCATTTGGCTCGGCGGCGGCGTATCACTATTTATAGCATATGACGGTATCGGGGTATTTTGCAAGAGCAGCGGGCATTCTTGCACAATATCGTCCAAACATTCCACCAGTTTTGCGCCGTCTTTAATCAGCTTGTGGCAGCCTTTGCTGTGCGGATTGTCGATAGAACCGGGCACCGCCATGACCTCGCGCCCCATCTCCGCCGCCAGCCGTGCGGTAATCAGCGAGCCGGATTCCAAAGCGGCTTCCACCACCAAGGTGGCGCGGGACAGGGCGGCAATCAGGCGGTTGCGGCGCGGGAAATTGCCCGCCAGTGGGCGCGTGTCTAAGGGAAACTCGCTGACAATCAGGCCGCTTTCGGCGATTTGGTAGGCAAGTTGTTTGTTCGACGGCGGATAAATGCGGTTAATGCCCGTACCCCATACCGCCACCGTGCCGCCCTTGCCCTGCAACGCGCCCTGATGGGCGGCGGTATCAATCCCGGCAGCCATGCCGGAGACGACGGGTATGCCCTGCTCCGACAACACCCGCCCGAAATCCTGCGCAATACGCATGGCCTGCGGCGTGGCATGGCGGCTACCGACGATGGCGACGGATTGGCGGTGCAGCAATTCCGCATTGCCGCGTAAAAACAGCAGGGGCGGCGGGGTAATGCCTTCGGACAACATGGCGGGAAAATCATCATCTGCCAGCAGCATTAAGCGGCAGCCGTCCTGCTGCGCCCATTGCAGGGCAGCGGCGGCCGAAGCCTGCGCCAAGGCACGTTTTTCCGCATCGCGCCACGCATTCGCCGCCTGCTTGTAGGGCACGAGCTGCGCGATTTCATCGGCGGGCGCGTCTAAAGCGGCGGCCGCCGTGCCGTAGCGTTGCAGCAGTATCAGAAAACTTTCCGCGCCGATGTAGGGCGTGAGCGCCAGTTGCAGCCAGGCAAAGCGTTCTTTGTCGTCCATAATGTTTCCCCTTTTGTTTTTGGGCTCAAGGCCGTCTGAACATTGGTTTTCCGCATGATTTTTATTGTGTTGCAGCCATATTGCCCGCACTTTGCTGCGCCAGCCACTCGGCAATATACGCCGCCACTTCCTGCCAGTTGTGCTGGTTCAAAATATTGTGCGTGCGCAATGGAAAAACATGAAAATCTGTTTGACTGCTGCGGTCGGTATAAGCGGCAGCCGTTTTTTGGCTGATGACGGCAGGCTGCGATTTGTCGCTTGCACCGGCGATAAACAGCAGCGGTACATGCGGTTTGGCAAAATCAATGCGGCCTATGGTCGCGGCCACTTTGCGTCCGGCGGGGACGGTGGCCGCCAGCCGGAACGCTGCGGTTTGCGCCGGTGTCAAATCATTGGTGACATAACGGTGATACCAACGCGCGGACATCCACACGGTCGGCGAACGCGAAAAGGGGTTGAGCAGTTGCAGGTTCGACAGAATAAAATCTTTGTTCCACGCCGCAATGCCTTTGGGCGGGCCGGAGCAAATGCAGACGGCCATATGCGCACACCCAGTTTCCACCAGTTTCTGCACCACCACGCCGCCCAAGGAATGCCCGAACAAAATGGGTTTACCGTCTAAGGCCGCAATAAAATCACGGTAATGCGCGACGACATCGTCAAACGTCAGATCCGCCAGCTGCGGCGCGGGATTTTTCTGCAAGTCGGCAATCCCGCCATCGGCATACGGCCATGAGGGGCAATGCACGCGGTAGCCCAGCTTCTTAAAAAACACCTGCCACTGCGACCATACCCGTCCGGTATTCATATAGCCGTGCATCATCACAATATCGGGTTTCATCGTCTTTGCCTTTTTAAAACTGCACGAGTTTCAGGGTAGGACAAGGCCGTCTGAAAAGACGGCGGTTTCGTCCGCTTTTCAGACGGCCTTGCCGCCCTGCATGTTCTCTTATTCTTCGTTTTTCTCGCCCGCCTTACGCGATACGCTGATACCGAGCTGCTTGAGTTTGCGGTAGAGGTGGGTGCGCTCCAAGCCGACTTTTTGCGCCACGCGGCTCATGTTTTGGCCTTCTTGCGCGATGTGGTATTCGAAATAGCGCCGTTCCAATTCCTCACGCAATTCGCGCAACGGCATATTGAAATTGAAACCGCCCACCATTTCCGATGCGCCCAAAGGCGCGGCCTGACCCAAGGCGGCGGCCACGGCCTGCTCGGACACTTCCGCGCCGTCGGCTTCCAACGCCAGATTTTTCACCACGCTGCGCAGCTGCTCGTAATTGCCCGGCCATTCGTATTGGCGCAACACGTTCAAAGCGCCGCTGCCGAATTTGACGTGGGGGATTTTTTGGCTGTCGGCCAAGTCAGTCAGAATCTGGTTGACCAAAAAAGCGATGTCGTCGGGCTGGCTGCGCAACGGCGGAATGGCAATCACGTTTTTGGACAACAATTCGGGCAGTTTGTTGTCGGCAGCGGCAGACTCGGCCAACTCTTCCAAACTGCGGCTGCATGCGGCCACCACGCGCACATTGTAGCGGTCGGCCTTACCCAGCAGGAACACGATGCCGTTTTGGACATTTTTGCTGTATTGGGCGATGTCGCCGACATACAGAATCCCGCCGGTCGCTTTTTGCAGCAGCTCCAAGGGTGTACCGACAATGTGCTCCACTTTGGCCGGCTCGACCCACGGCATACCGCTTTTGCGGAAATAACGCGCCACCAAATCAAACGGCGCACCGGCTTCGCCGGTCAGCAACACCGGCTGGCTGTTTTTGCCCGCCGCTTCGAGTTTTTGGTTCAACTCCTGAATCACGGGGCTGTTGCCCAGCTTGTCAAACGACAAACCGGCCGCTGCCTGCATTTCGCCGTGTTTGAGGGCACGATCGACGGTGGCCAGCAGTTTTTGCAGGGCAATCGGTTTTTCCAGAAAATCCAAGGCGCCGATTTTGGTGGCTTCCACGGCGGTATCAATGCTGGCGTGGCCGCTCATCATCACCACCGGCATATTGAGCTGGCCGTTTTTCGCCCATTCTTTCAAGAGGGTAATCCCGTCGCAGTCGGGCATCCAAATATCCAGCAACACCATCGCCGGCCGCGTCTGATAACGCAACTGGCGCGCTTCTTCGGCGTTTTCGGCCAAGGTTACGGTATATCCTTCGTCTTGGAGGATTTCGGAAAGCAGGTCGCGAATGCCCACTTCGTCATCGACAATTAAAATATCACTGCTGCGCATAAGATTCTACCATTTGGGGTAAGGAGTATTCAGAAAAGTCGGCTGGCAAGGCGGCGAGCCGCAGACAGTACGGTAGTACGGCAAGGCGAGCCAACGCAGCCAGACGGCTTTTATGAATACGGTAATGTGATTTTGACACAGGCACCGCCCTCTGCCCGATTGCTCAGGCTGATGCGTCCGCCGTGTTCTTCAATGATTTTTTTCACCACGGGCAAACCCAATCCCGTGCCGGTCGGCTTGTCGGTCACATACGGCTCGAAAGCGTTGTGCAGCATTTCTTTGCTGAAACCTTTGCCGCTGTTGCAGACGGTCAAAACCGCCTGATTGTCGCTGCCACTCTGCGTTTCCACCCACACCTGCGGCGCTTCGCCGCCTTCGGCCGCTTCTGCCGCATTTTTAAACAGATTGTGCAACACTTGGCGCATGGCGGTCGCGTCGGCGGCAATCCATAGGGGTATATTACTGAATTTGGCGCGAAATGTACAAGTACCCGCCTCATACAGCAATAAAACCTCTTCGGCCAATACGTTCAAATCGTGGCGCTCGAAATTCAGCGACGGGGCGCGGGCGTAATTGCGGAAAGCCTCCACCATTTCTTTCAAGGCCGCCACCTGTTTGATGATGGTATCGGTGGAGCGGGTCAGGATATTGGCGTGCTGCTCGTCCAATTTATCATGCAATTTCCATGCCAGTCTTTCGGCGGAAAGCTGGATGGGAGTGAGCGGGTTGCGGATTTCGTGCGCCAGACGGCGGGCGACTTCGCCCCACGCTGCTTCTTTCTGCGCCCGCATCAGCACGGTAATGTCGTCTATCACCATCACCACGCCGTTGTCGTTGTCTTCGGGCAAAACGGTCACCTTGCCCAGCAAAATCCGCGCGTCGTTGGGTGCGGCGTATTCCACCTGAACCGGCTTGTCGCTCTCGGCAGTCGCCCCAATCGCGGCAAACACCTCCGCTAACAGCGTATGCTGCGGCGATTGGCCGCTCCAGTCGTGCCAGTTGCTGCCCCACAGCGGCACCAGCGGCACGCCCAAAATATTCTCGGCGGCTTTGTTAAAGGTTTTCAGACGGTCTTGCGCGTCTAAAGTAATCACGCCGGTGGTCAGGCTTTCCAACACGCATTCTAGATAATGCCGTGCCGCTTCCTGCTGGATGCGGTTACGCTCGTCGGCTTCTTTGGCAATCGCCAGCTGTTCGGTCATGTGATTGAAAAGTTGGGTGAGGCGGCCGAACTCGTCGTTGCGGAACACGGGGCGTTTCTGGCTGAAATCGCCCAAGGCCACCGCACGCGCACCCTCAGCCAGCGACAACACCGGCTCGACAAAGCGGCGGGCGAAATACAGTGCCATCACCAGCGCCAGCAAAATCGCCAACAGCGCGGCCACCAGCAAGGTCGCCAAAAAGAAGGTTTGCAGGCCTTTTTTGGAATAATCCAACTCGGCGTATTTTGCGCGGGCGGCTTCAATCAGGGTGGCGTCACGCGCCACTTCCGCCGGTATCGGCTGGCGGAAAAACAGCGCGTATTCCTGCCCTTTGTCCATCCCCACCGCCAGCCAGCCCTGCGCGTACAACACATTGCCGATACCGGTCAGGCTGCGCACCGAACCGGCTTTTTGCAGCTGCTCGCGGGCGGCGTTGTCCAAAAGCGGCTGATCCAAACCGCGCGGATTAATGCTTTTTTCGATTTTGCTGCTGCTGAGGTTGTACAGCGCCAACTGCGCAAACTCGCCCGCATTGGTGGTACTTGCCAGCGCTTCGCCCAAATCGTTGTCGAGCGAAGAGGCACTGATTAAATCAATCTGTATCGGCGTGGCGTTGCTGACGGCGTTATCCACCGCCAGATTCAGCGCGGATTTGCTTAGATTAAGGCTGCGCTCCAGCGCTTCGCTGGTATCGTTGCCAAACCAGGAATTAATCGTGCCGCTGATAAACTGCGCCGAAATACCAAACAGAAACGCCCCCGGCAATACCGCCACCAGCGTAAACATGCCCGACAGCCGCCGCGCGATTTGCGAGCCGAACAAGCCGTTGCTGCTGTCGCGCATGAGCAATAATACATAGCGCACCAACACCACCGCCAACACCGTCATCAGCATGACGCACAGGGCGATAATCCACCAGAAATAGTCCGACAGATTGCTGTTGCTGCCGGTGGCGACGGTCAGGCCGTAGAGCAGGATTACCGCCAAAAACGCGGCAACCATCAAAAAGCGGCGCACGGTTTATTCCTTCGTAATCGAAAGTGATTTCCAGCCCGAATCCAAGTGCCAGTTTTTCGAGGTCAGGGCATTGATTTGGAACGGTTTGGGCAGTTTATCGATGGAAAGCTGCAAACGGATTTCAGCTTTGGTTTCCCTAGGCTTCACGCCTTTCAACTCACCCTTGTCCAACACCTTCCAATTGGCCACCGCGCCCACGCCGCGCAAGGCCGCCTCCAGCGTGTCGTATTCGCTGGAAAACGTGCCCACGGTCACGCGGTAGCGGTTGGTCAGCGGATGGTAGCTCAGCTTGTATTGGATGTTGTTGCCGTCGTTTACCAGTTGCGCCAGCTTGAATTTATAAGCCGCCACTTTGGGCGCGGAAAGCTGCCACACCAGCGTAAACTGCAAAGGCACGCCCTGCCTGAGCGCCTGCTTGAGCTGGTCGGGCAGTTCGGTTTGGAAACGGCTGCTAATGGCAAGCTGCCCCGTATCGGTCAGGCGCGCTTCGGCGCGGGTCGGGCTGATGCCCTCCGCCCGTGCCGTCTGAAAAGGTGCAAACAGCAGAACGGCGAGCGACAGCGCGGCCAAGGCCGTCTGAAAACCGGTTTTACAGTTTCTGGATAAGCGCGTAATAAAAGCCATCTTGGTGTTTGTTCGGTAAGAGCACATGCGAATCAATCAATTTTGCATCGGCATGGCGGTTAAGGAATTTGTTTAACTGCTGCGCGTTTTCCTCCTCGAAAATCGAGCAGGTCGCCAGCAGCATTCTGCCGTTTTGCGTCAGGGTCTGCCACAACGCGTCCAGCAGGGCTTCCTGCTGGCGTGCGGTTTTCAGCGCGTCGGTCGGGCGACGCAGCCATTTGATGTCGGGATTGCGCCGCACCACGCCCGAGGCGGTACACGGCACATCGGCCAGCACCGCGTCAAACGGTTTCCCATCATACCACGCCGCCAAATCCTGCGCATCGGCGCAATGCAGCGCGACATTGCCAAAGCCCAAGCGTTCCACATTGCTTTGCACCCGCGCAAGACGGTCGGGCGCAATATCCAGCGCGGTTACATGGCAGTCGGCCAGCTCCAGCAGATGCCCCGTTTTTCCGCCCGGTGCGGCGCAGGCATCGAGAATACGCTCGCCGTTTTGCGGATTCAAAAGATAGCCCGCCTGTTGCGCACCAAAGTCCTGCACCGACACGAGGCCGTCTGAAAAACCCGGCAGTTTGTTTACCGGCACGGCTTCTTCCAGCGTGACCGCATAATCGTCCAAGGCTTTCGCCGCGATGCCCGCTTCGGCCAGCTTCGCCACATAGCCTTCGGCATTCCCGTGGCGGCGGTTGACGCGCAAGGTCATCGGCGGGTGCAGTTGCAGCGCAGCGGCGATGTTGTGCCAATATTTCGGATAATGGTTTTGCAGATAGGCCGTCCACCACTGCGGCAGATTGTAACGCGCCACCTCGTCTTTTTTACACACCGCCGCCAGCTTGTCGCGCTCGCGCAAAAAGCGGCGCAAAATCGCATTGGCAAACGAGCGGTACTGCCCGCGCCCGATTTTAGCAACGGCCTCCACCGCCTCATTCACCACCGCATGCGGCACATTGCGGGTGTAGTGTAATTGGTACAAGGCCGCCAGCAGCAGGCTTTCCAACTGCGGATTGTCGATGGGCTTGTTCAACATCTGCGCCAGCATATATTTCAGGCTGCCCAGATAACGCTGGCAACCGTAGGCAATATCTTGCAGCGCACCGTTTTCCTGCGCACTCAAATCGGGATATTTGGCGCGGATATTCGCCAACACGTCTTGCAGGTTTTGCCCGGCGGCAACAGCGGCAACGGATTCGGCGGCGAGTTTTTGGGCGAGAGCCATGCTCATGGTGTGATTCTTTCTTTGGGGATTTTTATTGGTTTTCAGACGGCCTATTTTAACAGATTGGGTTGCCGACTTTGCAAACGGGTAGGTTGGATTGTAAACCCAACATTGTCGTGCCAAAAAATACGTTGGGCTGACAACCCAACCTACCTAACAACAAACGGCCTTTCCATCACCGAAAAGGCCGTCTGAAAATCATACCAATACCGTTCCCGCCGCAATATCATGCCCGGCCACAAACGCCGCAACTGCCATACGCTTGCTGCCGGCCGGTTGCAGCTCGGTAATTTTGACCGCGCCTTCGCCGCAGGCAACGACGAGGCCGTCTGAATTGCAGGCTAAGACTTCGCCCGCTTTGCCGCTTTGGTTTACCACTTCGGCGCGCCAGATTTTCAGCGGCTTGCCCTGATATTCCGTCCACGCGGCGGGGACGGGGTTGAAGGCACGGATTTTGCGTTCGATGACGGCGGCGGGTTCGCGCCAGTCGATACGCGCTTCTTCTTTGCTCAGTTTTTGCGCGTAACTTACGCCCGTTTCGGGTTGCGCCACGGCGTTCAGACGGCCTTCGCGCTGCAACTGTTGCAAATCAGCAACAATGGCTTGCGCACCCAGCGCCATCAGCGCGTCGTGCACTTCGTTGGCGGTGTCGCTCGGGGCGATGGCGTAGCGGTGTTCGCTGACCACGGCGCCAGTGTCGAGGCCGATGTCCATCTGCATAATGCACACGCCGGTTTCGGAGTCGCCCGCTTCAATGGCGCGTTGGATGGGCGCGGCGCCGCGCCAGCGCGGAAGCAGCGAGGCATGGATATTCAGGCAGCCGTATTTCGGCGTATCAAGCACGTCTTGCGGCAGAATTAGGCCATAGGCGGCCACCACCATCACATCGGCCTGCGCGTCTTGAAGCATTTGCAGGGCTTCCGCGTTGTTGCGCAGTTTTTCCGGCTGCGCCACGCGCAAACCGAGTTCTAAAGCGGCCTGTTTCACGGGCGTGGCTTGCAGCTGCATGCCGCGTCCTTTGGGACGGTCGGGCTGGGTCAGCACCAGCGTGATGTTGAATCCAGCGGCGGCAATGGCTTTGAGGGCAGCGGCGGCAAAATCGGGCGTGCCGGCGAAAATGACGTTCATGGCGGTCTTTCGGAAAATCAGGTAGGGTGGGTTTTCACCCACCATGATTCGAAAATGTGTGTGCACGGGAATATCACACACCTGATACAGGCCGTCGGAAAACCGGATTCTTCCCAATTTTCCGACGGCATTTTGCGGATAGTTGTCGGCGCTTGGCGGGTTAAAACCCACCCTACCTTACATATTGTGTTTTTGGCGTTTTTTCAGCTTGGTACGGATACGGCCTTGTTTCAACTGCGACAGGTGTTCGACAAATACAATGCCGTTGAGGTGGTCGATTTCGTGTTGGATGCAAATCGCCAGCAGGCCGTCGGCTTCAAGGGTGTATTTTTCGCCTTGTTCATTCAGCGCTTCTACTTTCACGCGCTCGGCGCGGGTCACGGTGTCGTAAATGCCGGGCACGGACAAGCAGCCTTCTTCGTAGGTGGTTTCGCCATCTTTTTCCAAAATCACGGGATTGATAAACACGCGCGGCTCGCTTCGGTCTTCGGTCAAATCCATGACCACAATGCGCTCGTGCACGTCGATTTGCGTGGCGGCCAGTCCGATGCCGCGCGCTTCGTACATGGTTTCAAACATGTCTTTCACCAGCGTTTGAATGCGCTCGTCGATGTTTTCCACGAGCTTGGCAACGGTGTGCAGGCGCTCGTCGGGGTATTGCAGGATGTTTAGCAGTGCCATTTTTAATCTCTCTTCATTCAGGTAAGGCCGTGCGGCAGCCGTTGGCGGCCGACGGTGTGTGTATTTCATACAGAATCCGCCGCCATCGCTATAATTCCTGTGATGACGGTAACATTCAATGATAAAATGTGATAGTTTGTTGATTTTAGTATAAGCTGGCCGGATACGCCCATTGTTATTTTTCAAGGCGCGATTGCCGCTGTACACTATCGCCTTATCTCTTTCAAATTTAAAGACAATCCGTATATTTTCAAGGGGAATGCTGATGCAGCACCGTATTATAACCCTGCTTTGTCTGGCAGGCATGGCAATTTCCGCCCAAGTGCAGGCGGCGGCATTGAAAGTGCGCCCCGACGCGCCGCAGCGTTATGTGGTCAAACCGGGCGATACTTTGTGGGGCATTGCGGGCAAATTTTTATACAGCCCGTGGCAATGGAGCCGCCTGTGGGGTGCCAACCGCAGCGAAATCCGCAATCCGCAGCTGATTTATCCGGGGCAGGTATTGGTATTGCGCTATGTCAACGGTCAGCCGCGTTTGGGTTTTGACGGCGCCAGCCACACTTCAGACGGCATTCCGGTCATCAAGCTGCGTCCGCGTGTACGCGAAACTTCGGGCTACGGCATTCCCACCGTCAACGTGAATTTCTACCGCCTGTTTATGCAGCACCCGCAAATCATCCCGCGTGACGAAACCGCCAATGCGCCGCGTTTAGTCGAAGGCCCTGACAGCCGCATGCTCTATACCCAGGGCAACCGCGTGTACGCCTACGGCATTACCGAGCCCGGCCGCTACCTGACCTATCGCATCAATAAAAACATCGTCGATCCCGACAGCAAAAAATTCTTGGGTCAGGAAGTGGTGTTCAGCGGCATTGTCAGCACCCTGCCCTATACCGATACCGCGCTGGAAAACCGTACCCAAGCTTCGGCCGAAGAGCTGAAAGACAACGAATACTACACGCGCAAAAACGCCCTGCTGCGCCTGCGCACCCAAGCGGCGCAGCCGATGGTGGTGGAAGACGCCGTTTCGGAAATTTTGAAAGACGACTACCTGCTGAAAATGCCGGAAGGTACCGACAGCTTCCAAATGATGCCGCATGCGCCGGCGCGGCCGGTGCAGGCCAAAGTGGTGTCGATTTTTGACGGCGTGAGCGAAGCCGGACAGTTCCAAACCATCACGCTGGACAAAGGCGAGGTGGACGGCTTGGATAAAGGCACGGTATTGAGCCTGTACAAACGCGGCAAGGTCATTAAAGTCAATTATAAAAACAACCTCATCCGCAAGCCGAAAAACCGCGACACCGTCGAGCAGGTCTCCATCCCCGCCGAAGAAGTGGGATTGGCACTGGTGTACCGCACCAGCGAAAACCTCGCTTCCGCCATCATTCTCGAAAGCCTGACCAACATCAACATCGGCGATACGGCTTCCGAACCCGGCCGCGATTTGGACAATATGGCCGACGAATCCACCCTGCCGCGTGAGAAGAAAGTGAAAGCGCAGGAAGCAGAAGTGGAAATTGATGTTACGCAGTAGGCGTGTGATTAGGCAATAAAAAGACGCTATCAAGATTGTGAATACAGGTTCTTAAATACCAAGGTCGTCTGAATATCAAATATTCAGACGGCCTTTTATCCATCCGCTTAATTCACCCGAAACGGCAGAAACGACACATCCATAATATAAGCCTTCGGATGATTCCAATCCACTTTTACCTTTACCGTTGCGCTCAAATACGGCTGCGGGTCGGTGGTCATCGGCGGGCTGACAAACTGCTGCATTTTGCCGCTTACCGGATTGGGCGCCACGGCAATGATTTCATATTTGTCGCCCTGCTGGTTGTGCGAACCCGTGTTCCAATGGCGCACTTCCTGCACCGCCGCCTGAATCTCCACTCCGTTGGCCTGCGCCTGCCTGCCGCCCTCGTATTTCGGCCACAGCACAAAATACGTCAGCGCCGCCACCACCAGCGCCATCACTGCGGTAAACGGATTGGGCGCAACCAATGTCACCAGCAACAGCGCCAGCGCAACGGCCACGGCAATCACTATGGTAGTCAATGTCATCATCGTTTTGATTTTCCTAAATTTTCAGACGGCATAGAGGCCGTCTGAAAATTAATACAATAATTTCTTACGCAGTTTCGCTTCGCCTGCCGCCTGCCCCAAGGCATTGTTCAGCACGCTCAAGTCTAAGGCCGTTTCCGATATGCAGGGTTCGCCGAATACGTTTTCACACGTAATCTTCAACTTCAAAATACCGCCGAATTTCTGTTTCGGCAAAGCGGCGGACAAGGTGCGGACATCGGTGAAAATCCCGCCGTAGGTTTCGCCGGCGGCCAATTTGTCCAAACCCTCACCAAATACCGGCAGCTGCGCCAAAGCATTGACCACTGCGACCACCGCCGCCGTTTCAGACGGCGTGGACAATTCAAAACGCAATTTGTCCGCCGCACCCTTGCCGTAATTGTGTACCGCCAACACCAGCATTTCCGGCTTGTCCTCCACCGGCTGCACCGCCGCATGCAACACGGGATGTACCGCTTCCTGCTGAATCAGCTTCTCGCGCCGCAGCCATTCGCGCTTGCCGCGCACATTCGCCGCAGCCCACAAATACAGCAGCCACACCAGCGCCAACGCTGCAACGGCGGTGACAACAGGCGCAAGATTGGCCAAATAGTCCTGCGGATTAAACCACAGGCAGGCGGCAAGGAAGCCGGCGAAAAAAATCAAGATGTATAAAAAAGGGGCAAAGCGGCGTTGCAGGTTTGCGCTCATGGGGGTTCTTTCAAGGCGGCGGGTAGGAAAGCGGCGGCTTGGGCGGTATGTCGCCAGCCCAAGGCCGTCTGAAAACCTATTCAGACGGCCTTTATTTTAACAGATTATTTTGACGGCATTCTTGTGGTTTATGGTTATCGGTTGGGAACATACAAACCGTAAACAAACATCAGGTGGCTGAGCGTAGTCGAAGCCTTGTCTAATAACGTGAACTCAGGATAAGCATTTTAAATATATTTATTATTTTCAGAATGGTATGTATTTTCAGCAGACAGAAAATCGTCAGATTTTCGTCATTAGCTGCGCAGGCGGGAATCCAGACGTTTGAATTCCTGATGTCTTGAAAACATTTCAGAAATGTTTGGCTTCTGGATTCCCGCCTGCGCGGGGGTGGACTTACGCAGCTAATGACGAATCCTCGCGGATTCTATCTGCCTAACCAAAATACGCTTCTGAAGCTCAAAAGATATTCTATTGGTTTATCCCGGACTCACGTTTAATACAACCGTCATGTTAAGCAAGGCTTCGACTACGCTCAGCCACCTGACTGTCTTTTACATTTACTCGAATGCATGACATCAAAACAAAACAGGCCGTCTGAAAGATTCTTTCAGACGGCCTGCCGTCATTGCCGTACCCTTACGCTTCCGTCACCGAATCGCGCGAGAAGGTTTTTTCGCAGTAATGGCATTTCAGGCGCGTTTGGCCGTTGTGGGTTTTGACATAAAAGCGGCTTTTCACCGGCTCGCCGTGGCTGGCGCAGTTGCTGTTGGGGCAGCGGAACACTTCGCTGATTTCGTCCGGCAGGGTCAGGTGGCGTTTGTCCACCACTTTGAAGTCCTCAATCACATTAACGGTCGCCTCCGGCGCAAACAGCGCCAAGCGGTTGCCCGCGTTTTCATCCAACTGCACGCCGGAGATTTTGATGATGTCTTTGCTGCCGAAATTTTTGCTCGGCAGGTTGAAACCCACAGTCACGGCGTTACCGTAGTGCAGCAGCTTGAATTGGCGCAGAATCGCCAAGCCTTTGCCGGCGGGGATATGGTCGATAACCGTACCGTTTTCAATGGCTTCGACGCTGTATTGTTTCTTTTCCATCACTCGCTCCTTATACTTCTTCGTTCAACACCAGCGACAACATCGCCATACGCGCATACACGCCGTTGGTCGCCTGTTGGAAATAATAGGCGTGCGGCGTGGCATCGACATCGGGGTGGATTTCATCGACACGCGGCAGCGGGTGCAGAATGCGCATGTTGGCTTTGGCGTTTTGCAGCATAGACGCGTCGAGATTGAATTTGCCTTGGATTTTGGCAAACTCCTGCTCGTCAAAACGCTCGCGCTGCACGCGGGTCATGTAGAGGATGTCCGCCCATTCCGCCGCCGCTTCCAAGCTGTCGAAAATCTGCCAGGCGCAACCGGCTTCGTCCAGCTCTTCGGTGATGTATTCGGGCATAGCGAGGCTCGGCGGCGACACAAAGGCAAATTCGCAGCCCCAGCGTTTGAGCGCCTGCGCCAGCGAATGCACGGTGCGGCCGTATTTCAAATCGCCGCACATGGCGATTTTGAGGTTATTCAGACGGCCTTGCGTTTCCTGTATCGTCACCAAATCCAGCAGGGTTTGGCTAGGGTGTTGGTTGGTGCCGTCGCCCGCGTTCAATACCGGCACGGCGGAAAATTCGGCAGTAATCCGCGCCGCACCGTCTTTGGGGTGGCGTTGGATAATCGCGTCGGTGTAGCTGGAAATAATGCGCGCAGTGTCGGCCAGCGTTTCGCCTTTTTTGGCACTGGTGTTGGCGCCGTCTGAAAAACCAAACACCTTGCCGCCCAAGCGTTGCACGGCGGTTTCAAACGACAGCCGCGTGCGCGTGGACGGCTCGAAAAAACACGAGCCGATGAGCTTGCCTTTGAGCAGGTCGTCGCGTGGGTCGGCTTTCAATTTCAGCGCAGTGTTCAGCAGCAGCTCGAGCTGTTCGGTGGACAAATCGGAGACGGAAATCACGTTTTGCTGGTAAAGCGGATTGGGCATGGGGCTTCCTTTTTCCATAAAAAAAACCCGCAACGGGCGGGACTCTCAGCTTGAAACAACAGCAGCCGCGCCGCTTTGTGCAGCGCGGGGGAAACGGCCGGAGAAGGTCGGGCGGTTCATGGTAT
The DNA here is from genome assembly GCF_024170405.1 of Neisseria perflava. Lineage (GTDB taxonomy): Bacteria > Pseudomonadota > Gammaproteobacteria > Burkholderiales > Neisseriaceae > Neisseria > Neisseria perflava_B. The sequence continues at coordinate 74,169 of NZ_JALJYC010000009.1, forward strand.
TGCCGTTACAGGTAGATATTGCAGACGGGGAATTATCGCATATTCGCAGGCCGTCTGAAAGTGGGCGGCACAGGGAAAGGCCGTCTGAAAACCGGAGATTTTTCAGACGGCCTGCGTTTCAATCAAACATTGTCTCTACTATTCCACCCGTTCGCCGTGGATATTCAAGTCCAAGCCTTCGCACTCGGTGTCGCGATCCACGCGCAGGCCGCCGCACACCATACCCACCGCTTTCAAAATCACAAAGCTCATCACGCCGCTGTACACCACAGTCGTCAGCGCGTCTTTCACTTGGGTAAACAGTTGCGCACCGACGGTGGCGTCGCCGCCGAAAATCTGATTATCAAAAAACACGCCGGTCAACACCGCGCCGACAATGCCGCCAAAACCGTGGATACCAAACGCATCCAGCGAATCATCGTAACCCAGCTTGCGCTTGATGACGGCAACCGACAGATAGCAGGCGATGGCAGTCAGAATGCCGATGGCCACCGCGCCGCCGGTCGAAACGAATCCTGCCGCCGGGGTAATGCCGACCAAACCGGACACCGCGCCGGAAGCCAAACCCAAAGCAGAAGGCTTGTGCCCCGCCCATTTTTCGCACAACAGCCAGGTTATCGCGCCGAACGCGGTGGAAACCTGCGTTACCGCCATCGCCATCCCTGCCGCTGCGTTGGCCGCCAGCGCAGAACCGGCGTTAAAACCAAACCAGCCGAACCACAACATCGCCGCGCCAATCAGCGTCAGCGCCATATTGTGCGGCGGCATGGCCTCTTTGCCGTAGCCAACGCGGTGTCCCAACACCAATGCCGCCACCAGACCGGCAATCCCCGCGTTGATGTGCACGACCGTACCGCCCGCATAGTCCATCACGCCGCCTTCGCTCATAAAACCGCCGCCCCACACCCAATGCGCCGTCGGCACATACACCAGCAAAAACCAAATGCCGGAAAACAACATCATGGCCGAATATTTCATGCGCTCGGCAAAAGCGCCAGTGATGATGGCGGTGGAAATGATGGCAAAAGTCATCTGAAACAGCATAAAGACGGTTTCGGGAACGGTGCCTGCGTTCGGCGAAACGGTAGCCAGCGCTTTGGCTGCGTCAATGCCCATGCCGTTTAAAAACACGCGGTCGAGGCCGCCGATAAAGGCATTGCCGGGCGTAAAAGCCAGCGAATAGCCGACCGCCACCCACAAAATGCTCACCAGCGCGGCAATGGAAAAGCTGTGCATCATGGTGGAGAGTAGGTTTTTCTTGCGCACCATGCCGCCGTAAAACAGCGCCAGCCCGGGCAGGGTCATAAACAATACCAGCGCCGCCGAAATCATCACCCACGCCGTATCGCCGGCATTAATTTCAGCATAGGGTTTCCACCAATCCAAGCCCTGCGCACCGGCCGCAGCGGGTAGCAAGGCGGTTAAAATCACGAATCCTGACGGTTTCATTTTTGCTTCCTTTTCTTTTTTTGATGGGATAACAACATTCAAACGGTTTTTTCAGACGGCCTCGTTACCGGTTTCGCCGGTACGGATACGGATAACCTGCGCCACCGGTTCGACAAAAATTTTGCCGTCGCCGACTTTTCCGGTACGCGCGGTTTCAATAATGACCTCGACGATATGCTCGACCATCTCGTCTTCCGTCACAATTTCCACCTTGACCTTAGGCAGAAAATCCACCGCATATTCCGCGCCGCGATACACCTCGGTATGCCCTTTCTGGCGACCAAAACCCTTCACTTCACTGACCGTCATGCCGTGGATACCGATTTGGCTGAGCGCCTCGCGTACATCGTCCAATTTGAACGGTTTAATCATGGCTGTAATTTTCTTCATATCCGACCTCTTTTACATTGTTGACAATTTAACGTGTTCTAACATTACTAGATCACCCTACCTTGCACAATATATTGTTGACAATTTTACACTTTTTATCAAAATAATTTATCTTTACCCAACAACATATCCTTTGATTTCATTCAAACTAAAATAAAACGGGCTAAAACCCTGCTTGGCCAAAGTTGCTTTTTTCTACCGACTGCGGCACAGACGGTGTAGTCCGCCTACTGAAAAATATTTACCGCCGTCACCAATCCACTCTGAAACAAACCGACATAAAAAAGCAGCTTTTTCAATAAAAACTGTAATTTATTTGAAATTTTTTGCCGCAACCCTTTGAAGCGCACGGGGGGAGTCAGGTATAATTTGCCCACTATTCTTTCCGGGAACATCCCATGCTCGTCTGCAACCCCTATGAAGTCGTCATCCACGGCACCACCAGCAAAGGCAGAGTCTTCCGCCCCAGCGACTGGGCAGAGCGTCTGTGCGGCATTTTGTCCTCATTCGACAAAGACAACCGCCTGTCGTATTCGCAATGGGTGCGCCCGATTTTAGTCGATAAAGTCCGCTGTGTGGCTGTTGATAAAAAGCTGGAAGAAATCAATCCGCAGATGTTCCGCTTCCTGATGGATTTTGCCGCCGACAACGATTTGCGCGTCATCGACTGCAAAACCCTGCTCGACGAACACGCGGATCAGCCCGAAGCGGAGATTCCGCCCGAGCGCGTGTTACTGGCGCAAGCCATCGAAGAGAAGCATTCTGCCGAAACGAAGCAAACCGAAGCCCCTGCCGCGCCGGTCGCTTTCGTATTGCGCGAAATTCCGGCAGAAGAAACCGCCACGGCCTTCGCCGCCCTGAGCATGCTGCGTTCTACCCTGACCGACATCAACCGTTTCGTCGAGCAGGTCAACGAGCGCCAACGCCCGGCCGGTTACCGCATGATTGGTATTTTTGAGGAAGGCAAGCATAATGCGGTCGCGGTGTGCGGCTTCCGCGAGGTCTATAACTTGGCCAGCGGCCACCATATCCACATCGACGACATCGTCACCATGCCGCAAAGCCGTCTGAAGGGCTACGCCTCCCGCCTGTTGACGGAAGTGCGCAAAATCGGTGCAGAGGCAGGCGTGCCCAAAATCCATCTGAATGTCCACGTCAGCAACGACCGCGCCGACGCCCACCGCCTGTATTTCAAAAACGGCTTTGAAATCATGGCCTACCATTTCCGTTGCGATACGAAATAAGCATGTTGAAGGCCGTCTGAAAAATCTGATTTTCAGACGGCCTTTGTATTGGCAAAATATTGAAATGAAAGGAGAAACATCATGATGAAAACGATAACCCTAACCGCTTTGGCGCTGCTGCTTTCCGCCTGCGCGGGCGGCTTTTCCGGCAACGGCAGTAGCGAAATGTACGGCCAAATCTCCACCGGTATCGAAAGCAGCCATACTTCTGTCGGGCGCTGATTTTGCGGTTCGATTCATAATCCTTTAATGCGAAAAGGCCGTCTGAATATTCTGATACGATACGGAATATTCAGACGGCCTTTTTTATATAAACCTCAATTAATCAAAGCGGTAAGTGTACTGCAAACCGAAAATCTGCGCATGGCTCTTGAAGTCGGCTTTGGCTAACACGCCGCTGTCCACGGTAGTACCGCCTTGGCTGTTGTCGCTGTTGGCCACGCTGGAGCTTTTGATGTGGATATAGCTGTATGCGCCGCGAAGGGTATGCTTGCGGTTGATATCGTATTTTGCGCCAAACGAAAACCAGATACGGTCGTTATCCGGCAAAGTTGACAACCGCATGACCGAATCCCGCACCGGCGATTGGTCGTAGGCCACACCAAAACGCAGCTGCAACGGATCGCTATATTGGTAAGACGCGCCGACGGCAAATTTATAGGTATTTTTCCAATTCGGTTTCATCACCGTTTTATTGGATTGGCCGTTGGCCACATTTTTGGTATTTTCAAATATCAGCTCAACCGTATTGAAACGCGAATGGCGCGTCCAAGTAATGTCGCCAAACAGATTCCATTTCGGCGTGGCCTTATACATTCCCTGTACCGAAAAAGACTCCGGCGTCATGATATTCAGGCTGACTTTTTCATTCGGCACATAGCCGCGACCGGTAATCAGGGAAGAATAATAAGCCTGCGCCAGCGTGCCATCGGCTGTCCAGTCGGCCGTTCCCTTCAATTTGTGTTCTATTTTGGAACGGTAGTTCATACCGATACGGCTGCGCTCGTTAATATCCCACATCCAAGCCAGCTGATAGCCGAAGCCCCAGTCGTGGCCTTTGGCAACTGCATGGCCGTCCCAACAATTTGCCGCCGCGCCTGCTTGGGCGCACGCTGCGGCTGAGGCATCATAACCGCTACCGCCATAATTACGGTTTGCCGTCCCCCAGTCCGAATACTTGCGCAATTCCGCCGTAGTATATTGCGCAATCGCGCCCACGGCAAATGAATGGTGCTCATTGAATTTATAGGCCACAACCGGTTCAAACGCAAAAGTCTTCAGCGTGGTTTTATTCAAATTGTAGCGCAGCACAGAATCGGTATCGTATTCGGTTTCCGAGCCATAGGGCACATAGGCGCCAAAACCCAAAGTCACTTTATCATTCAGCTTATACGCGCCGTAAACATGCGGCGCAAGGGTCAAACCATCGGCCAAAGTACCGCTGGTCGCTCCGGGCGCAGCAGTTGTGGAGTTGTAATAAGTGGCCGATGCATTTTTGTATTTAAGGGAAGGCGCAACGATATTGGCACCAACAGTGATTTCCGATTTTTCCAAATGGGTCAAGCCGGCCGGATTGTAGAAAATGGTGGAGGCATCTGAAGCTTCTGCAGTAGAGGCGTTGGAAGTGCTTTGTGATCCTACCGACTGCGCACCAAAATGATAGCCGGAAGCCAAAACCGAAGGGGCAGCAGTTGCCATACAAAGAAGAAACAGGGATTTTTGACGAAATGTTTTCATGTGGTATGAATAATATAACAAAAAGGCCGTCTGAAAAGGCGGCGGTTAATATTTAGTGTAGGTACTCAATTCTATAATATTTGTAAAATTCCGGATAGCTTTTTTTACTCTTTAAGCATAATTAACTACAAGCCGTTACTTTTAAAGCCACAAAAAAAGCAGCCCGAAGGCTGCTTTTTGCAAAACAAGGTACACTGATTATTGAACAGTGAATACTTCCAAGGTATTGGTCGAACCGGTTTCACGCATTTTCGAACCGCTGGTGATAATGTATTGATCACCGCTGCTCAAGATTTTGCGGTCAACCAACATGGCTTCCACTTCACGCAAAGCAGTATCGTGGTCGGTGCTGGTTGCCAAAATCATCGGGCGCACACCACGGTACATGGCCATACGGCGTTGGGCAGAAATACTCGGAGTCAGCGCAAAAATCGGCAGTTGGATATTATGACGGCTGATTTCAAATGCAGTCGAACCGCTCTCGGTCAGCGCAACAATCGCTTTGGCATCAATCGCGCGCGCCACGCCTACGGCGCCGGCGGCAATTGCCAAATTGGTGCTGACCACATGATCTTCCATCAAACCTTCTACGCCGATTAGAGAATCTTGTTCTTTTTCTGCGGTGGCACAAATGGTCGCCATTTGGGTAACAGTTTCAAACGGATAAGCACCTACTGCAGTTTCGGCAGAACACATCACGGCATCGGTACCATCCAAAACGGCATTGGCGACGTCGCTTACCTCCGCACGGGTCGGTACGGGGTTGGTAATCATGCTTTCCATCATCTGGGTTGCAGTAATGCTGAAACGGCGCAATTCACGAGCGCGGCGAATCATGCGTTTTTGCAAAGCAGGTACAGCGGCATGACCCACTTCTACGGCCAAGTCACCACGGGCAACCATGATGCCGTCTGAAGCCAAGATGATTTCATCCAAGTTTTCAATCGCTTCAACGCGCTCGATTTTAGATACCAAACCCGGACGAACGGCTGTACTGCCTTTCATCTCTTCTTCCACTTTGGCGCGGGCAGTATTCAAATCCTCGGCAGATTTGACAAAACTCAAAGCCAAGTAATCGCAACCGATGGCAATCGCGGTTTTCAGGTCCCGGAAGTCTTTTTCAGTCAAAGCACCGGCAGACAAACCGCCACCGCGTTTGTTGATGCCTTTGTTGCTTTTCAGCACATGGCTGTTTTCAACAGTTGTAATAATTTTACTGCCTTCTACGGCATCTACGGTCAAAGTCAGCAGACCGTCATCCAACCACAAAACATCGCCGGATTTAACATCGTTCGGCAAATCACGATAATCCAAACCAACGGCTTCACGTGTACCTTCGCCTTCCAAAGCTGCGTCCAAAACCAGTTTTTCACCTTTGTTCAGCTGGATACTGCCACCGGCAATCTTACCCACACGGATTTTCGGGCCTTGCAAGTCCGCCAAAATTGCCACTTCCTGACCGGAACGTTTGGCCGCTTCACGAACGATACGGGCATTTTCTTGATGGAATTCAGCGGTACCGTGGCTAAAGTTAAAACGCACGACATTCAAGCCGCCTACTCGAATCATATCTTCCAGCAATTGCACATCATTGCTGCCCGGGCCCAAGGTGGCAACAATTTTAGTATTATGACTAATACGGGTAACATCACGTTTTGAGGTACTCATGAGCATCCTTTCAAATCAGGCTATTCTGTTGTTAATAGCTGATTGTAACCTGAAAAGTCAGCTATTTGGCGGAAAATTACAGAATTTTATGACCTAAACCAAATTTGTACTTTATCCGCAAACCCGCCATTTATCCAACTCTTAAAACTCCCCCTTTTCCTATTAAAAATATCTTTAAACAACAGCCTTTGCCTCCAAGAAGAAATATATCTATGTGTTGGCTTAGACTATAATATCTTATATTTTTCCAAAAAACTAAGGCCTATTTTCCACATGAAACGTCTGCTGACTTCTCTTCCCATATGGTTCATATTAGCGGATATGCTTTACGGCTTTGCCTTAAATATTTCTCAAAGCCAAAAAACGCCAAACATATCATCATCCATTGTCACACCTGACATCGCATTCAGCGGACTTCAAATCATTTCGAATGGCGGCATGATTTTAATCGTTGGATTTGGTTTAATCATTCTGCTCCAACTCAACCGAACTGTTCTATCCAAACAAATCCTACCTATCGGTATCTTTCGGACATTGGGACTATTGGCCGTATTAGCATTCAGCGTACCTTCGCTATGGGAGTGGCTTTGGGCCATTTATTCCTTCATAACAGGCACAAATCATTTCAATATCAGCAATATTCGTTATTTTATTACATCTTTATGTATGCCATTAATATCATTACTCTGTTTATACCGCTTATATGGCTGGTATCGCCTTAATAAAGTACAATTTACCAGCGCTAATACAGGCATATAAATGGCAGATGCTTCCCATTAGGTAGCAATAAAACCCGAAGGCCGTCTGAGTTTCAGACGGCCTTCGGGTTTAGCATTCGGCAGGATTCGCCCCCTATTTTTTCACGGCAGGAACGGCCGCCTTC
>NZ_JALJYC010000010.1 GCF_024170405.1 Neisseria perflava
AAATATGTATTTATGCCTACACCTGCTTACAGAAAAATCAGCCTTTTGATGAAAATTTACATAAGCGGCTTACAAGTGAATACGGTATCTTGATTATTTTTATAAGGCAGCAAACAATGACCCAAAATATCCATTCTTACCCTATCGGACTTACCATTACGCCCGACAGTATGGCATTCCAAGAAATCCAGCGCACCGTTTTGGAAAATGCGCCGAAAATTGCCGAATTAAGCGGTGCATACCGAAGCCGACAAGAAATCCGTGCGCAATTAGCCGATATTACCCAAAGTCCGATTGATGACAGCGTTACCGTCAACTTGCCTGTTTACAGTGATTTCGGTCGCCATTTGCGTATCGGTAAAAATGTCTTTATCAACAGTGGCGTATTGTTTACCGATTTGGGCGGCATCGTAATTGAAGATGATGTGCTTATCGGCTCGCAAGTCAAACTGATTTCGGTCGGACATCCGCTCAATCCTGCTGAACGACACGGTCTGATTCTGAATCCCGTCAGAATCTGTCGCAATGCGTGGATTGGTGCAAGCGCAACCATCTTGCCCGGGGTAACGATCGGCGAAAATGCAGTGGTCGCCGCTGGGGCGGTGGTCAGCAAGGACGTGCCGCCAAATACGGTGGTTGCCGGAATTCCTGCCAAAATCATGAAAACCTTTTGAATACATTGCGGTATAGCGTAAGCATGCTTTGCACACAAAACAATGCCGTCTGAAAAATTACCCATTTTTCAGACGGCATTGTTTGACTTCACGCCCTACCCAATCCGCTTAAACGGCGGCAGACAGGCCAATAATTGCTGACCGTAGCGTTGGGTTTTGACGCGGTTGTCCAAGATGGTAACGCGGCCGTAATCCTGCTCGGTGCGGATAAGGCGGCCGACGGCCTGCACCAGTTTGATACTGGCCTCGGGTACGGTAATTTCGATAAAGGGATTGCCGCCGCGCTGCTCAATCCAGCGGTTTTGCGTTTTTTCAATCGGGTTGTCGGGCATGGCAAACGGCAGTTTGGCGATAATGACCTGAACACAGGCCTCGCCCGGCAAATCCAGGCCTTCGGCAAAGCTGTCCAAACCGAAAATGATGCTGGCGCGGCCTTCGGCAATGGCCTCGTGGTGTTTTTTCAGCAACACGGCTTTGGGCAGATCGCCCTGTATCAGCAACAGCGGCAGATAGTCGTCGGGCAGGCGCAGGGCGACGTCCTGCATTTGGCGGCGCGAGGAAAACAAGACCAGCGTGCCGATGGGCTCGGTGGCGGAAACCAGCTTGGGCAGCCATTCGACAATGGCGGCGGTGTGCGCGGCGGGGTCTTTCGGGCTGGCGTGCACCGGCGGCAGATACAGTTCGCCCTGAGCGGCAAAGTCAAACGGGCTTTGCAGCGCCAGCGTGGTGGTTTCGGGCAGCCATACCAGGCCGGTCTGCCGCAAAAGCAGGTTGAAATTGCCCAGCGATTGCAGGGTGGCGGAGGTCAACACCGCACCTGCCGCCCGCCGCCACAGGCTGTTGGCCAAATGGCTGGCGCTGCTGATGGGGCTGGCGTTGAAAACGTAGTCGTTTTTGTCGTCCACACGGCGGGTAATCCACTTGGCCAGCGGCTCTTCGCCCTCTGCGGGGACGGTGGCAAACAAATCCCACACCGCGCTGATTTGCTCGATACGTGCGACAAATAAGCCGAATTCGCTGCTGATGCGGTCAAGCAAAGCGCCGTCTTGGTCTTTGTCGCGGCGTACGGCGGAGAGTGCGTCGTTGAGGCCGTACACCTGTTTGAGCAGACTGCGGGCGGATACGGCGGTATTGGATACCAGTAATTCCAAATCTTCGGGAATTTTGCCGTCCTGCCACAGCCAAATGGGTTCGCTGTTTTTGCGGTTGAACTCGCTATCGTTTTCAGACGACCTGCCGCTCAAATCCGGCTCTTCTGCCAAGTTGAACTGCCATTCGTGCAGACTGTCGAGCAGCGAGACGGCAGCTTCGTCAGCCAGATTCGCCAGCTCGGCTTTGTCGGTTACGCCGGCGATTTTGCCAGTAAGCTGCGGCAATTTTTCCAATGCCCATACCGCCGTGTTCCACGAATGCTCGGCGGCAAACTGGCTGAGGGCTTTTTTCGGCAGGTGGTGCGCCTCGTCGATACAGTAAAAGCTGTTTTCCGGCGCAGGAAGAATCACACCGCCGCCCATGCCGATGTCGGCCAGCAGCAAATCATGGTTGGCCACCACCACATCCACGGTTTCCAGCGTTTCCCGCGCCAGATAAAACGGGCATTCGGCACGGTTGGGGCAGGCGGCTTTCAGGCAGCCGTGGCGGTCGTTGGTAATCTTAAACCACAAGCCGTCGTCGATTTTTTCCGGCCAGGTATCGCGGTCGCCGTTGAAACGGCGTGCGCCAAATTCGTCGGCCAAGCTGCGTAAGGTATCCAAGTCTTCTTTTTTCGGCTTGCTGTCCCACAACACTGCGGGTGTTTCAAAACCGAGCAGGCTCTGCTGCGCATTGCCTTGAGTAAGCTGATACAGCTTATACGGGCAAAGATAGCGGCCGCGCCCTTTAGCTAAGGCAAAGGTCAGCTCCAAGCCGCTTTTTTCCACCAAAAACGGCAAATCGCGATCCACCAACTGCTCCTGCAAGGCCACGGTCGCACTGCTGACAATCAGCCGCTTGCCACGCGTCTGCGCCATAATCCCGCCCGCCAAAAGATAAGCCAGCGATTTGCCCACGCCGGTCGGCCCTTCGATAACGGCAATGCTCTCGCCCTCGCGCTGCGGCGTATCGCCCCCTTCCTCGCGCACCAAACTGTGCGAAAACGCGTTTGCCACCGCAGCAATCATCTCCCGCTGCGCCGCACGCGGACGGAAATTGGGCAGATTTTTGCCGATGTTTTGGTAATGGTCGCGGATGGCGTTTTTTTCGAGGTCGGTAAGCATGGAGTCCGTCTGAATCAGATTACTGCAAAAGAGGGGTTATTTTAGCATTTTTTAGGATAAAGGCTGTGGATAAGTTTGAAGCCGTCTGAAAATCGGGATTTTTCAGACGGCTTTTTCATACCTAAATCTGTTTATATCTGAACTTTTCAACCCAGTTCTTCCAAAATATCTTCCCCATACTTCGCCGCTTTCTCCTCATCCATACCATGAATTTCGACTAACTCCGCCATACTTTGCGGCGCTTTGGCGGCAATGGCGCGAAGGGTAATTTTGCTCAATACTTGATGGGTTTCGATGTCTTCGCTGCGGGCAGTACGACTGCACCATTCCAACAGGCGGCGCATGCGTTTGCGGCGCTGATGGGTTTCTTCGCTCAGGCCGTCTGAAAACGGATAGCAGACGGCCAAAATATCCGTACCGTATTTGCCGATGCACACTTCGCCCAAACCGTACACGCCCTGCAAATCCAAATCGGTTTCGGGGGTATTGCGCACCAAATCGTGCAGGCTGTCGTCGGAACAGATTTTACCTACGGCGCAGCCTTCGGTTTGCGCCTGTTTTTCACGCCACGCGGTCAGGGCAGCCAGCAAATAGGTTTCGCGCTCGTCGGCCGCTTGAAAAACAGGTACGGTTTGTTCTTCAGCCGCCGTTTCTGTCGGATTTGCCGCTGTTTCAGACGGCATACCGCTTTCGGCGGCAACATGGCAGACATCCAACAGCGCCAAACCGAATTTGTGGATTTTAGCCTCTCCCAAGCCATAGATGTCTTGCAAATCGGCCAGCGTTTGCGGCATTTTTTCCACAATATCACGCAGGGTTTTGTCGCCGCAAATCACATAAGCCGGTACTTCTTCGGCACGGGCTTTTTCCATACGCCATGCGCGCAAAGCCTGCCAAACGCGCTCTTCGCGCTCGGTGCGCAACCAATCGTCTTTCGGTTTTTGTGTGGCTGCTTTGTCGCGTTTAAGCGGGCGCAGCCACACTTCGGTCTCGCCTTTCAAAACGGAGCGGGACGCTTCGGTCAGTTGCAAAGCCTGATGTTGCAGCGGATTAACGGTCAGGAACCCCAAGCTGATGCATTGGCGGATGACGCTGCGCCATTCTTTGTCGGTCAGATTATCGCCGATACCGAATGTGGATAACTGCTCATGCCGGTTACGCTGTATCCAATCGTCGCTTTTGCCGCGTAAAACATTGGTAACATAACCGGCGGCAAAGCGCTGGCCGACACGGTACACGCAACTGAGCAGTTTTTGCGCCAATACGCTGCCGTCGAAACGGACGGGCGGATGCAGGCAGTTGTCGCAATGGCCGCAGGGTTGGGATGACTCGCCGAAATGTTTCAGCAGCAATACCCGGCGGCACTCGGCGGTTTCGCACACCGACAGCATGGCATCAAGTTTCTGCATTTCAATCTGCTTCTGCGTTTCGTCGCTATTGCTCTCGGCAATGCGTTCGCGCAGCAATACCCAATCGTTTAAGCCGTAACACAGCCAGCTAGCGGCGGGCAGGCCATCGCGACCGGCGCGGCCGGATTCTTGGTAAAAATGTTCGACGCTTTGCGCCATATCGAGATGCGCCACAAAACGCACGTCCGGCTTGTCTATGCCCATGCCGAAAGCCACCGTTGCCACCACGATAATATTGTCTTCATGGGTAAATCGGCGCTGGTTGGCTTCGCGCGTTTCCATGTTCAAGCCAGCATGATAGGGAATGGCATGCAAACCGTGTTCGCATAAAAAGGCGGCAATATCTTCGACTTTTTTGCGGCTCAGGCAATATACGATGCCGCTTTGCCCGCTCATTTGTTTTTGAATGAAATCCAAGAGTTGCTTTTTTCCGTTATTTTTTTCAATAACCTGATAATAGATATTGGGACGGTCAAAACTGGAAATGTATTTGGGAGAGTCTTCCAAACGCAGATAGTGTTTGATGTCGGCGCGGGTGGCGGCATCGGCGGTAGCGGTGAGAGCGATACGCGGCACGTGTGGGTAGCGTTCGGCCAATAAACCGAGCTGTTGGTATTCGGGGCGGAAGTCGTGCCCCCATTGGCTGACACAGTGGGCTTCGTCAATAGCAAACAGGCTGATGGTTTGCTGGTCTAGAAAACGCAAAAAACGGTCGCTGACCAAGCGTTCGGGGGCAACATACAGCAATTTCAGACGGCCTGTTGCCAATTTATCGGCAACTTCGCGGGCTTCATCCGCTGTTGTGCCGCTGTGGACGCTGGCGGCTTCAACGCCCACGGCATGCAAACCGGCTACTTGGTCGTTCATCAGCGCAATCAGCGGCGATACGACCACGGCCGCGCCCTCCCGCATCAGCGCGGGAATCTGGTAACACAATGATTTGCCGCCGCCCGTCGGCATCAATACCATCAGACTCTGCCCACCGGCCAGTGTATTGACCACGGCTTCCTGATTGCCGCGAAATTCGGGATAACCGAATACTTCGTGCAAAATCTGTTTGGCAGGTGTTTGAGGCATAATGTAATTCCGTCTGAACGCTAAAGCGTTATTCTAACGGTTTTATTTGCAACGTGCATGAATGCGCGGGAAATCCGCCTGTCTTGCAGCGGCTTGCAAAGCAGGTTTGCTTCTCTGTCGCGCTTCAAGCATAATAGGCCGTCTGAATTTGATAACATTGATGGAAAGGTTGGCATGAATCTTCGTTTGTTGACATCAGGTGTGGCGGTTTCTCTAGCTTTCTTTTTGGCAGCCTGCGCCTCTTCCGGCGACAAGGGCGGCAACTGGCAGAATATCGGTACGACTTCCAACGGCAATATTAAAGTATCTATGGATAAGTCCAGCATTAAGAAAAACGGTTCGCTGGTCACATTCCGCGATAAAAAAGTCATCAGTAAGCCAAGCGAAGAGCGTTTTGTCAACACGCCTGTGTATAAAACCGCTATCGGCGAATGGGAAATCCATTGTGTGAACAAAACCTACCGTCTCACAGCCTTGCAACTGATAAACGACCGAGGACAGACTGTTTCCAACGAAAAATATACCGCAGCCAATCTGCGCCCCATGAGTGTTATGAATGGGACGATTACCGAAAAACAATATGAATTGGCATGCGGTAAAAAATTGTAACTCAAAAAACTTATCCACAGAAAAAGGCCGTCTGAAATATTCAGACGGCCTTTATTTTCGTTTATCTGATATCTTTTTTGGAGGGAAATACAAGCTATATCTGCTTTTTACATATTCCCATCTGATGTATCCAGATATGGCTGCCATTCAATCTTTTTTAGCCTTTAAAGAATCCCCAGCTTTATCCACAGACCTTTAAGATTACTTTAGCGTAAGCGGATACCGCTATCCCCATCAATAATCTGACTGGGCATTTTCTGACGGCCGATTCTGCCACCCACAACCCAAACCTGACGACCGAATTGTCTGCGTACTTCCCGTTCTGTTTTGCATGCCCGTTTACCTGCCCGATTACAGGAAGTAGAAACCAACGGTGTTGCCAGCAGTTGGCACAACTGCCTGGCCGCAGCATGATCGGGAACGCGAACAGCCAATTTGTTCCGCTGTTTTCCCCGCAGCCACGGCGTCACCTGGCGACCTGCGGGCAGCAGATAGGTTTTAGCGGCAGGCCATTCCTGTTGCAACATAGCCGTTGTCTGTTCGGAAACAGTGCCCAATAAAGGCTGTAATTGGGACAAACTGTTACCAATCACAATCATGCCTTTATACTGCGGACGCTTCTTCAAATGGATTAAGCGCCTTAAGGCACAAACGGACGTAGGCAGACAACCCAAACCATAACAGGATTCGGTCGGATAGGCCAACAAGCCGCCACGCTTCAGATGTGCTTTAAGTTTACGCTGCGCAGAAGCAGACAATATTCTGGAAGTATTCATAATCAATATAAAAGTAATCAGGCCGTCTGAAAACGGGCATTTTCTGCTGTTTTCAGACGGCCTTTCTCTTGTCCCAACTTTTAACGGTTGATGGCTTTGTCGGCAATATCGGTGCGGTATTGCATACCGTCAAATCTGATTTTCTCCAAGGCTGCGTAGGCTTTGGCTTTGGCTTGAGCCACATCATCACCCAAACCAACCACACACAATACGCGTCCGCCATTGGTTAAAATATTACCCTGCTCATCTGCCACAGTACCGGCATGAAAAACTTTGCCGATTTGATTGGCTTCAGCCAAACCCGAAATCACATCACCTTTTTTCGGTGTTTCAGGATAATTTTCCGCAGCCAATACCACACCGACTGCGGTTTGCGGATTCCATGCGGCAACAGTACGATCCAGCTTACCATCAATAGCGGCTTCCACCAAATCTACCAAATCGCTGTCCAGACGGCTTATAATCGGCTGGGTTTCCGGATCACCAAAGCGGCAGTTAAATTCAATGGTATAAGGCGCACCGTTTTCATCAATCATCAAACCGGCATACAGAAAACCGGTAAACTCGTGTCCTTCTGCTTTCATTCCGGCAACGGTCGGCAGGATAATTTCATTCATGGCGCGTTCATACACATCGGAAGTCACCACCGGAGCAGGGCTATATGCCCCCATACCGCCGGTATTCGGGCCTTGGTCTTTGCTCAGCAGGCGCTTATGGTCTTGGCTGGTAGCCATCGGCAAAACATGATTGCCGTCCACCATAACGATAAAGCTGGCCTCTTCTCCCTGCAAAAAGTCTTCAATCACCACCCGCGCACCGGCATTGCCCATTTTATTGCCCAATAGCATATCGTCAATGGCTGCATGCGCTTCATCCAAACTCAGCGCGACAATCACACCCTTACCGGCCGCCAAACCGTCGGCTTTAATCACAATCGGCGCACCTTTTTGATTAACGTAATCATGCGCAGCCTGGGCATCTTCAAAGGTTTGGTATTGCGCAGTCGGAATACCGTATTTCGCCATAAATGCCTTGGCAAAGTCTTTCGAGCTTTCCAACTGCGCAGCAAATTTGCTTGGGCCGAAAATTTTTAAACCTGCCGCACGGAAATCATCCACAAGACCCGCCGCCAGTGGTGCTTCCGGGCCGACAACGGTAAAGGCAATGTTTTCTTTTTGACAAAATTCAATCAAATCCGCATGGCTGCTAAGCGCTACATTCTGCAGCTTGGATTCTACCGCCGTACCGGCATTTCCAGGCGCAACAAATACGGTTTGCACTTTAGGCGATTGCGCCAATTTCCAGGCCAATGCGTGTTCGCGTCCGCCACTGCCAATCACAAGCAATTTCATGCTGTCTCCTTGATAAAATCGGATATGGTTTTAATGAAAACACCGCCATTATAATGGATTTGGCGGGGTTTAAAATTTCCATAACCAATCTTCTGGTAGTTTCTTATATAGTGAAAAATTCACTACTGTTCATTTAAAATGACTGTTCCGTATCAACTTCAATTTGCCGTGTTTGCCGCCATGCTGCAACACAGGACTCATAATCAGCCAACGGTAATTTGACCGTCAGCCGGCAATCCAACTGTAAATCCTGATGCACAATCTCTGCCCTATGCTGCTTGGCAATTCGGATGACATCATTCAAAACAGGATATTCACACTTTACCCAAACCGTTTTTTCTACGTTTTTTTCAATAACTTCTGCAATAGATAAAGCTTCTGCTGTTGCCGTTTTATACGCATGTATCAAGCCGGGTACGCCCAATAAAGTACCACCGAAATAGCGTACTACCACCACCAAAACATCTGTTACACCGACCGAATCGATTTGTCCCAATATCGGCCGACCGGCACTTCCGGAAGGTTCGCCGTCATCATTGGCACGAAACTGAGTGCCTTCTACACCCAGCCGATACGCATAACACCAATGCCGCGCTTTATGATGTTCCTCTTTCAATGGATCCAGGTACTTTTTCACTTCTCCGACAGTTTGAATCGGAAAAGCATAGGCAATAAAACGGCTTCCTTTATCTTTAAATTCAGCCTGAACCGGTGCATTGATGGTTTGATACGTGGCAACACTCATGTTTATTCCAAATATTCAGACAGCCTCTAGAATGGTTTGCTGAGGCCGTCTGAAATATGTTTCACGTGAAACACATTAGGCTTTCAGGGCTTCTACCAATTGCGGCACAATTTCAAATAAATCACCAACCAAGCCATAGTCCGCCACATTGAAAATTTGTGCGTCGGGATCTTTATTGATGGCAACAATGACTTTACTGTCCTGCATACCGGCAGTATGCTGAATCGCACCGGAAATGCCAATAGCAAAATAAAGTTGCGGTGCAACCACTTTACCGGTCTGACCGACTTGCGCGTCATTCGGCGCATACTCGGCATCAACTGCCGCACGGGTCGCGCCAATTGCCGCACCCAACACATCAGCCAACGGATTCAATACCTCATCAAATTTCTCCGCGCTGCCTAATGCACGGCCACCGGCCACGACCACTTTTGCTTGTGTCAATTCTGGGCGATCAGCCGACACCAAATCGCGCGAAATAAAACGGCTCAAATTTTGTGCAGACGTTGCTTCAACTACCGCTACTTCTGCCTGACCGCCGCTTGTTTCCGCCGCGTCAAATGCTGTGGCACGGAAAGTCAAAACCAATTTTTCTTCGTTGCATTGTACGGTTTCAAAAGCATTACCCGCATAAATCGGGCGCACAAATGTCTGCTCATCAGCCACCTCGGTCAAATCAGAAATTTGTGGTACATCCAATAAAGCCGCAACACGGGGTAGTAAATTCTTACCGAATGCAGTTGCGGTTGCCGCAATATATCGGTATCCGTCTGCCAACTTCACCGCCAGCGGTGCAATTTCTTCAGGCAGACCCTCTGCATAATGCGCAGCATCCGCCAGCCACACTTTGGTAACACCCTGTACCTGTTTGGCCGCGTCTGCAACTGCACTTGCATTGCTGCCTGCTACCAAGATGTGGACTTCGCCTAGTTTTGCAGCAGCAGAAACAGCATGCAAAGTAGCTGGATTTAATTGTTGGTTGTTGTGTTCGGCAATAATCAATACGCTCATCATACTCTCCCGCTTAAATGGCTTTGGCTTCGTTTTTCAATTTGGCAACCAGCTCGGCGACATCCACCACTTTGATACCTGCTTGACGGGCTTTAGGTTCAGATACCTTGATAACCCGAACGCGGGCTTCAGTTGATACGCCTATATCTTCCGGCGTCAGCTTTTCCAAAGGCTTTTTCTTAGCGGCCATAATATTCGGTAACTTCACAAAGCGGGGTTCGTTCAAACGCAAATCTGCGCTAATCACTGCGGGCAGTGTTAAGGCAACGGTTTCTTCGCCACCGTCAATTTCACGTGTTACCACGACCTCGTTTTCAGACAACACCACTTTAGAGGCAAACGTACCTTGCGGCGCATTCAGCAATGCGGCCAGCATTTGCGCGGTTTGATTGGCATCATCGTCAATCGCCTGTTTACCCAGCAAAACCAACTGTGATTGCTCTTTATCGGCAACAGCTTTCAGCATTTTGGCTACGGTCAAAGATTCCAATTTGGCATCGGTCTCGATATGTACGGCACGGTCTGCACCCATTGCCAACGCCGTGCGCAAGGTTTCTTCGCATTTTTTTTCACCCAGCGACACCGCCACGATTTCGGAAATTTTACCGGCCTCCTTCAAACGCACTGCTTCTTCAACCGCAACTTCATCAAACGGGTTCATCGACATTTTCACATTGCCGATATCCACATCCGACTCATCGGCTTTTACTCGGACTTTAACGTTATAATCCACCACACGCTTTACGGCGACCAGTGCTTTCATGGAATACTCCTTACGGGAATTTCAAAAATCATTCAAATAACTGCGGCAATATTTGCCATTAAAACCTTTGTTTTCAGACGGCCAACCGCTCCTCCTGTTTGGCGGTAATGCAATCGCATAAAGTCTGATAAACCGATATTACCGCAGGCACTTCTCCGGCATTACCCAAATTTTTCGCCCATGGCGAAACTTGCACGCCCGTTTTCGCTGGATCGGTATCGGTATAAATTCCAACAACCGGCTTGTTCAGCGCATTGGCTAAATGTAGCAATCCGGTATCCACACCAATTACACCGACAGACTGTTCCATCAAATATGCGGCCTGCAAAAGATTCATTTTTTCGCATACATGGGCAAAAGGCAAACCTTTAGCAATTCTTTCCGCCCTTGCCTGCTCTGTCACACTCCCCCATGGCAGATAGACATCATAACCCTGCTCATCATGCAATTTTTGCAATACTTCAACCCAACTAGCTTCCGGCCACAATTTGCTGTCTCGGCTGGTGGCATGGAGAGCCACGCAATAAGGTTTATCCAATCCGTTCAGACGGCCTGATTCAGGCACACGCAGCCCAAAATGCTGTTCTGTCGGCATAATATAGCTGAACACTTGGGCAAACAGTTCCCGATTACGCCAAACCGCATTTCTACCTTTCGGCACCAGATACACCTGTTGGTAAAAACAGGCAGCCAACCCTTCGCGGGCGCTGTTTTTATCCAAACCTTTAATAGGCACACCGGACATCCGCGCAAACCATACACTTTTCAGCAAACCCTGACTATCCAAAACAAAATCAAACTGCTCTTGTCGCAGCTCATTTTTCAGACGGCCTATTTCACGCCACGTTTCGGCTTGAAATAATTTCTTACGCCATTGCCGCCAATGCATTTCATGCACTTTTTTCACAAACGGGTGCAAGCGGGCGATGTCCGCAAATCCTGCCTCACACAGCCAATGCAATTCCACATCAGGGCATTGCCGTGCCAAGTCTTCAACGGCAGGCAGCGTATGGATTAAATCCCCCATACTGGATAAGCGAACCAGTAAAATTTTCATAACCGTCTTGATGTTTCACGTGAAACAAATATAAATTATTGATTTTTAATATATTTTTTAATTTCTTCTGCGCTTTGCAAAATTACCGACCCTGCCCGCTCCATTTCCTGCCAAGCCGCAGCCACGGTTTCCGGCGCAATGCCGCGACAGGCGGCCGCATTGACAATGACCGTCCAATTACCGCCCCGCAGCAGCTGTAATACGGTGATTTTCACGCAATAATCGGTTGCTAAGCCGCCGACAATAATGGTTTCAGCCTTTTTACTGTGCAGCCACTCCAGTAAGCCGGTGCTCAATTTTTCGCCAATATCGTGGTAACACGCGCCATACGGATGCAATGCAGGATCAATGCCCTTCCATACGCAATAATCGTATTCTTTATCGGCCGGCAAACCATCCAGCAATTCAAAGCCGTAGCTGCCGACAATGGCATGCGCCACCCAGGTCAAATCCGCATCGGGCAAACCGGTCGGCTGCAACATGTCTTCGGGCTTGTCCACCAACCATTTGGCGCTCAGGCTGTGGGCATCTTTCGTCATCACGCGCAAATCCGCCAATGCCGCCTGCGCATTCAATTCGGGCACAATCAAATCCCCTTCCACCACCGGCAATTCGGCCGGACACAAGGGCGAAAACGTTTTTTGCGCATCCACATCAATCGATACAATCATGGCACAAGCTCCGTCGGCAGACAAATACCCCATATTATAACAAACCCTTGCCGCCAACGGGCGCAAAATCCCCTGCATTCGCTGTGGTATGATGTGCTTTTTTTCAGACGGCCTTTGCCATGCAGCATACCCTTACCGCGATTGCCACCGTACACTCCCCCTACAAACAGAAATTCGGCGTTGCACGCCAGCCCGGTCTGGTACCGGCCGCCGAAGTCTGCATCGAACTGACACCCGAATTTACCGCCGATAGCGTACGCGGCTTGGATGCATTTGATTATGTGTGGATAAGTTTTATTTTTCACGGCGTAACCGATGAAGGTTGGGCGCAACTGGTGCGTCCGCCGCGCTTGGGCGGCAAACAGAAAATGGGTGTATTCGCCACCCGCAGCCCGCACCGTCCAAATCACCTCGGCCTTTCCCTGCTCAAACTGGAACACATAGACAGCGGCAAACCGGTCAAACTGTATTGCAGCGGCGCCGACCTGCTCGACGGCACGCCCGTGGTCGATATCAAACCCTATATCTCTTTTGTCGAAGCCAAGCCCGATGCCGCCAGCGGTTTTGTGACCGGCAAACCGGACGAATTAAGCGTTATCTGGCAGGAAAACAGCGGTGCGGAACAATTATCCACAGACGAGCGCGCCGTTATCCAGCAAAGCATCGCTCAAGACCCCCGTCCTGCCTATCAGGACATTCCCGAACGGGTATATGTAATGAACATATTGGATTACGATGTCCGCTTCCAAATTCGGGAAGGAATCGCTACCGTGATTGGCGTACAAAAGAAAAGCTAAACCTTTCTCCATCGCTGTGAATTGTGGATAAAAAATATCAAAAAAGGCCGTCTGAAAATGAAAATATTTTCAGACAGCCTTTTTATTTGAAAATCAAATCAGTAACAGATTAGATTTTTTTCGCGAAGAATTCCAAAGTGCGAACCAGTTGGCAAGTGTAAGACATTTCGTTGTCGTACCATGCCACGGTTTTCACCAGTTGTTTGTCGCCAACGGTCATCACACGGGTTTGAGTGGCGTCAAACAGTGAGCCGAATTCGATACCAATAACGTCAGAAGACACAATCGGATCTTCGGTATAGCCGAAAGAAGCAGTTTGCGCGGCTTTCATGGCAGCATTGATTTCTTCTTTGGTCACATTTTTTTCCAATACGGAAACCAATTCGGTCAGAGAGCCAGTCGGAACCGGTACGCGTTGGGCAGAACCGTCCAATTTGCCATTCAATTCCGGAATCACCAAACCGATGGCTTTGGCAGCACCGGTGCTGTTCGGTACGATATTCACGGCAGCAGCGCGGGCGCGGCGTTTGTCGCCTTTGCGGTGCGGCGCGTCCAAAGTGTTTTGGTCGCCGGTGTAGGCGTGGATGGTGGTCATCAAGCCTTCAACCACACCGAATTCTTTTTGCAATACGGCAGCCATCGGCGCCAGACAGTTGGTGGTGCAAGAAGCAGCGGAAATCACGGTTTCGCTGCCGTCCAATACGTCTTGGTTCACACCGAATACCACGGTTTTCACGTCATTGCCGCCCGGAGCAGAAATCACGACTTTGCGTGCGCCGGCACGGATATGGGCTTGGCATTTTTCGCTGGTGGTGAAGAAACCGGTACATTCCAATACCACATCTACGCCCAGCTCTTTCCAAGGCAGTTCTTCAGGATTCGGGTTGGAGAATACTTTGATTTCTTTGCCGTTGACCACAATCGCATCGTCTTTCAATTCGGCAGTACCTTGGAAGCGACCCTGGGTGCTGTCGTATTTGAACAGGTGCAACAACATATCGGCAGGGGTCAGGTCGTTGACGGCAACGACTTCAATACCTTCTGCTTTGGCGATTTGACGCAGGGCCAGACGACCGATACGGCCGAAGCCGTTGATTGCTACTTTAACGCTCATTTCTTACTCCTAAACTAGATTCGAAGGGAAAAAATCTTTCAACCTGTATTGTAGCCTGAAATAAAATTACTTGCTAGGGTTACATCCTGCTACTTTAACTTTGTTTGATTTAAATAAAATGACAGTTTGGACTAAGGCCGTCTGAAACCAAGCTTGTGGACGGCAAAACGGTTGTATTTCTCTGTAATCAAAAATCTTGTATTTAAATAGATGAAAAAGATGAGCTGCAGAAAATAATGTGTATAACTAGATAATTTTATTTTAAATCAAAAAAATATCTTCACTTGAAGTGTAGATTCAAAGCAGCCGCAGCCGCAAGTATTTTTTCGGACAATTACATAAAATGACAAGAATTCTGTGGGTAACTTAATATTTATCCACAAACATTGTTCACTTTTTCAGACGGCCAGAGACACATTCATCCCTAAAAATAATTCTCCTCAAACCAAATTTCCGCTATATCCCCGTCCCAACCTGCTTTCAAACACCGGTATAAGTAAATACTATGAAAAACAGTAGAATGCCGCAGCCGTTTTATCGTATGATTCGGCGTATCACCACCAGAAAGCAACATTATGCTGCAAAGAACCCTTGCCAAATCCATCAGCGTTACCGGCGTCGGCCTGCATTCGGGCGAACGCGTGGCGCTGACCCTGCATCCCGCACCGGAAAACAGCGGCATTTCTTTCCGCCGTACCGATTTGAGCGGCGAACAGGGCGAAGTTATCCACGTAACGCCCTACCTGATTAACGATACGCGTCTGTCGTCCACCATCGTGACCAAAAACGGCGTGCGCGTCGGTACCATCGAGCATATTATGTCGGCACTGTCCGCCTACGGTGTGGATAACGCGCTCATCGAGCTGAACGCGCCGGAAATTCCGATTATGGACGGCTCCAGCCTGCCGTTTATCTATCTCTTGCAAGACGCCGGTATCGTTGACCAGCAGGCGCAAAAACGCTTTTTGCGGATTTTGAAACCGGTGGAAGTAAAAGAAGCCGACAAATGGGTACGCTTTACCCCTTATGACGGATTCAAAGTCACGCTAACCATCAAATTCGACCACCCCGTATTCAACCGCAGCAATCCGACTTTTGAAATCGACTTTGCCGGACAATCCTATGTGGATGAAATCGCCCGCGCCCGCACCTTCGGCTTTATGCAGGAAGTGGAAATGATGCGCGCCCACAACCTCAGCTTGGGCGGCAATCTGACCAACGCGATTGTGATTGACGAAACCGATGTCTTAAATCCGGACGGCCTGCGCTATCCCGACGAATTTGTGCGCCACAAAATCCTCGATGCCATCGGCGATTTGTATATCGTCGGCCATCCGATTGTCGGCGCGTTTGAAGGCTACAAATCCGGCCATGCCATCAACAACGCCCTGCTGCGTGCAGTCTTAGCGGACGAATCCTCTTATGAATGGGTAGAATTTCCCAATGAAGAAGATTTACCGAGCGCGTTCCACGAATTACCCGACGCGGCATAAGCGTAATCGGAGCAGTGGATAAAAAAGGCCGTCTGAAAAAGTGGAAAACCATTCCGGTTTCTACTTTTTCAGACGGCCTTTGCCAATGATTTTGCCGTATATCGAAAATATGACTCACAAAACTTATCCACTGAAAATCATACTGTAATTGAAATTAAACTTTTAATTTTAAATCAATAAAATAAATCTTTTAAATAAAATACACAAAATATCCACAACTTACCCCTGAGTTATCAGCCTATTTATACAAGCAATTCAATCGCCCATGACTTTGCCTTCCCGTCGCGGATCCGCACCACCCTGCAAACCGTCTCGGCCGATGACAATTCCCTGAACCCCGGAATTCAAATCGCGTACCTGAACTTTATAACCCAAGTCTTCCAATGCCGCCGCTTTTGCCGCTGCCGCCGTATGCTCTTCAATTTCATACGCATAACCGCGATTGAGCAGATTCGGATAGGCAATGGCCGTCTGAATATCCATACCCCAATCCAAATGCGCCACCAAAGTTTTGGCAACAAAGCCTATGATACGGCTGCCGCCGGGCGAACCGAGCGCCAAATACGGCATGCCGTTTTTCAGCACAATGGTCGGTGCCATAGACGAGCGCGGCCGTTTGCCGCCCGCCACGCTGTTGGCAACGCTTTTCCTGTCTGCGCCTTGTGGATTAAAAGCAAAGTCAGTCAATTCATTGTTCAACAAATAACCGTTGGCCATCAAGGTCGAGCCGAACGCATTTTCAATCGACGTAGTCATGGAAAGGACATTACCTTCTTTATCCACAACCACGATATGACTGGTCGAGGGCAGCTCCGGAGCAAGCCCTTGCGCATATTGCGTTTGGAACACCCCCGCTTTCACACTCGGCAACGCCTTATCCGTCTGTCGGATGTCTTCCGCCCGCGCCTGCAAATAGCTAGGGCTGAGTAAGGCTTCGGTCGGTACTTTTACAAAAGCCGGATCGCCAATATAAGCATCGCGGTCGGCAAAAGCAATCCGCGATGCATCGCCCAACCACCGCCAGCTGTGGATATTTTCCGCTCCCAAAGCCTTCATGTCCTGCTGCTGCAAAATACCGAAAATTTCCCCCAGAGCCACCGCCCCGGCGCTGGGCGCCCCCACCCCGCAAAGCTCATATTCCCGATATGGCGCACAAACCGGCGTGCGTTCGATTACGCGGTAACTTTTCAAATCGGCCAAACTGATTTTTCCCGGATTATCCGCCGCATTGTTGACCGCATTCACAATATTACGCGCCAAAGCGCCCCGGTAAAACGGCGCGCTGCCCTGCTCGGCCAAGAG
Source organism: Neisseria perflava (assembly GCF_024170405.1). Lineage (GTDB taxonomy): Bacteria > Pseudomonadota > Gammaproteobacteria > Burkholderiales > Neisseriaceae > Neisseria > Neisseria perflava_B. Next base: position 17,106 of record NZ_JALJYC010000010.1, read on the forward strand.
GCGGACAGAGCGGGCAAATGCCGGATTTTTCAACAGCGTACCGGCGGCCAACGGTTTTCCGTCAGGTATAAAATAGGCCGCCGTTTGCGGATAACGCTGCAAATACTGCTGATTTTGTTCGATAGACTTCGCCATGCGCGGTGAAACAGTAAAGCCCGTTTCGGCCAAACGGATGGGTTGCTCAAACAAAGCCGCCCATTTCAGACGGCCATAACGCTTGTGCATATCTTCCAATAATTTCGGCACGCCCGGCACGCCGACCGAACGGCCGTCCACCACCGCCTGCATAAAGCCCAAAGGCTTGCCGTTTTCATCCAAAAACCATTGCGGCGTTACCGCTTGCGGCGCTGTTTCCCGTGCATCGAATGTCGTTAGCTTTTTCGCCTGATTGTCCCAATACACCACAAACGCGCCGCCGCCCAAGCCGGAAGATTGCGGCTCGGTCAGACCCAATACCGTCTGCATGGTAATCATCGCGTCCACCGCGCTGCCGCCGCGTTTTAAAACAGCATACCCGGCCTCCGTCGCCAACGGATTGGCCGAAGCCGCCATAAACTGCTTGGCGCGTACCAATTTTTGCTCGGTCAGCCCGGTTCCCCGTTCCGGCGCATGGTTGTCCGCAGAGGCCGTCTGAATGCTTGCAGACGGTTGTGCAGCGCAGCCCGACAATACAGCCGCCAAAACGCCGATACATAACCATGATTTCATCGCTTTACTCCCTTTCTTTCAGACGGCCTTTTCAGTTTGAACCGGCCGAAACAGGTTAGGACTATACATGAAAAAATTTCACTCGCAAGGCAAAACCCTAAAGCAGGCATGTGTGTATATCTTTTTTATCCACAGAATCAGTATTTCACGAAAAGTTATCCCCATTTGTAAACAATATCCAAGTCATATTTTCCGAAACCTAAAAATAGAGCTAACTATTTAAAAAATAAAAGCAATAAAACTTACCCACAATAATAAAGCCGACTCAACATAATCATCTATTTATATTTAAATCTTAAATATTGTTCTGTCTTCCGGATTTCCGGAAAAGTTGCAAACGTAAAGCAACCTTTTCAAAAAATTAAAAAGTTAAGGATTGTTAAACAACTGTAAATCGGGTAGAGTATTGCCCGATAGATTAAATTAATAACGGAGTTCCCTCTTTATGAAAGGCGATATCGGCGTAATCGGCTTGGCCGTTATGGGTCAAAACCTGATTTTGAATATGAACGACAAAGGTTTTAAAGTCGTTGCATTCAACCGCACAGTCAGCAAAGTAGATGATTTTCTCAACGGTGCCGCCAAAGGTACCAACGTTATCGGTGCGCATTCATTGCAGGATTTGGTGGATAAATTAGAAAAACCAAGAAAAATCATGCTGATGGTTCGTGCCGGTCAAGTAGTTGACGATTTTATCGAACAGTTGGTTCCCTTACTCGATAAAGGCGACATCATTATTGACGGCGGTAACGCCAACTTCCCCGACTCTACCCGCCGCACGCATTACTTGGCTGAAAAAGGCATCCGCTTTATCGGCGCAGGTGTCTCCGGCGGCGAAGAAGGCGCGCGCCACGGCCCGTCTATCATGCCGGGCGGCGACGAATCCGCATGGCCGGAAATCAAGCCGATTTTCCAGGCCATTGCTGCTAAAACCCCGCAAGGCGAGCCTTGTTGCGACTGGGTCGGCCGCGACGGTGCCGGCCACTTCGTCAAAATGGTGCACAACGGCATCGAATACGGCGACATGCAGTTGATTTGCGAAGCCTACCAATTCATGAAAGACGGCTTGGGTCTGTCTGACGATGAAATGCACCTGATTTTCAGCGAATGGAACAAAACCGAGCTGGATTCCTACCTGATTCAGATTACTGCCGACATCTTTGGCTATAAAGACGAAAACGGCGAACCGCTGGTAGAAAAAATCCTCGATACCGCCGGCCAAAAAGGTACCGGGAAATGGACCGGTATCAACGCCCTCGACTTGGGCATTCCGTTGACCCTGATTACCGAGGCCGTATTCGCCCGCTGCGTGTCCGCCTTTAAAGATCAGCGTATCCAAGCCGGCAAGCTGTTCGGCAAAACCATTGCGCCGGTTGAGGGCGATAAAGCCGAGTGGGTCAACGCCCTGCGCCAAGCGTTGCTGGCCTCCAAAATCATTTCCTACGCGCAAGGCTTTATGCTGATTCGCGAAGCCAGCGAAACCAACGATTGGGCGCTGAACTACGGCAACACCGCCCTTTTGTGGCGTGAAGGCTGCATTATCCGCAGCGCCTTCTTGGGCAACATCCGTGACGCTTACGAAGCCAATCCGGATTTGGTGTTCTTGGGTTCCGATCCGTATTTCAAAGGCATTTTGGAAAGCTGCCTTCCTGCATGGCGCAAAGTTGTGGCCAAAGCCATTGAAAGCGGCATCGCCATGCCGTGTATGGCCGCTGCCATCACTTTCCTCGACGGTTACACCACCGAACGTCTGCCGGCGAACCTGCTGCAAGCCCAACGCGACTATTTCGGCGCCCATACTTATGAGCGTACCGACCGTCCGCGTGGCGAGTTTTTCCACACCAATTGGACGGGTAAAGGCGGCGATACCGCTTCGACGACGTATGATATTTAATTGATGGTGTGAACATGGCTAAAGGCCGTCTGAATGATTCAAATCGTTCAGACGGCCTTTATTCTTTGAGAATCCGGATAAAATTGTCCACTTTTCAGAAAACCGTAAAACAGCCATAAATCCGTTATTAATTATTTGAAAATAAAAAAATAAAATAACAAGGCCGTCTGAATTTCAGACGGCCTTGTTAAATTGCGCACAATTTTATCCACAGGATTTTAAATCATGCCTGCAATTACACCACATTCTGCGGCTTGCCTGCGGCAAAGTTGTTCACATTCTCCTGCAAAATATCAAACAGGCGGTTCATTGCTTCACGGCTGGCCCAGGCGACATGCGGGGTAATAATCAAGTTGGGCAGGTCAGCTTCCAGCAGAGGATTGCTGTTGCGTGGCGGCTCTTCGGTGAGCACATCCACGCCGGCGCCGCCGAGCTGTCCGTTTTGCAGCGCTTCCAGCAGGGCGCTTTCGTTAACGAGACCGCCGCGTCCGCAGTTGATGAGGATGGCGGACGGTTTCATCTGTTGCAGCTCGGCGCAGCCTATCATATCGGCGGTCTGCTCGTTTAGCGGGCAATGCAGCGAAATCACATCGGCGCTTTGCAGGGCTTGCGCAAAGGAGACATAACCCTCGCGCACGTTGGCGGCGTGTTTGTGTTCGGCGAAGATGACGTTCATCTTAAACGCCTGTGCATAAGTGGCCAGTACGCTGCCGATACCGCCGCGCCCGAAAATGGCCAGGGTTTTACCGTTCAAATCGCGCATGGGTGCGCCGTAATGACAGAAAAACGGCGATTGCTGCCATAGGCCGTCTGAAACGTCGCGCTGATAGGCGGGCAGGTTGCGCATTAGGGCAATCATCAGCATAAAGGCGTGTTCGGCCACGGATTCGTTGCCGTAGGCGCGCACGTTGCAGACGGTAATCCCTGCGGCTTTGGCGGCGGCGGTATCCACGTTGTTGACGCCGGTTGCGGTGACGGCAATCAGCTTGAGTTGCGGATTGGCGGCGATGGCTTCGGCGTTGATGACGACTTTGTTGGTAATGATGATGTCCGCGCCTTGGATACGGGCAGCGGTGTCATCGGGACGGGTAGCGCCGTAGCTGACCAGCTCGTGTTCAAAATTAAAGACGAATTCGCGCTCGGGCAGGGTGTCGCGGTCGAGCACGACGATTTTCAGCGGGCTTAGGGTTTTCATGCTTATCTATTTCTATTGAGATTTATAAAATGATTGTTTTTGGCTAATTGTAGATAAAAATAGCCAACTTCGTTTTAGCGCTTGGAATCATTATCATATGGATAACCAATAAGACAATTCAAACAGCTTCAAACCAAACGATACAGGAATCCATATTATGTTGAAAACCCTGACTTTTGCAATATTGCATTTTAGCGTGGCATTCGGCGTGACCTATACTTTAACCGGCAGTTTCGGCGTTTCCGGCGCGGTGGCGCTGATTGAGCCGCTGGTGAATACAGTGGTGTTTTATTTTCACGAAAAAGCGTGGGCGCGACACGAGCGCCATCGGGCAAACAAGCAGGCGGATAAGGTTGCCGCACCGCTGCATACCGATAGCAAATGTGGTACGCTAGGAGCTGTTGACACTTCATCCGCGAAGCAGATTTTCGTGTGAAAAGATGCCGCATGATGAAATGTCAACCGCTCTTAAAGCATTCTCCACATCCCGTATAAAGGAAATACGATGAGTCTGATTATTGAAGACCTGCAAGAAGGCAGCGGCAAAGAAGCCGTGAAAGGCAAAGAAATCACCGTGCACTATACCGGCTGGCTGCAAGACGGCACCAAATTCGATTCCAGCTTGGATCGCCGCCAACCGCTGACCATCACGCTGGGCGTGGGTCAGGTGATTTCCGGTTGGGACGAAGGTTTCGGCGGCATGAAAGAAGGCGGCAAACGTAAGCTGACCATTCCGCCGGAAATGGGTTACGGCGCACGCGGTGCGGGCGGCGTGATTCCACCGAACGCCACGCTGGTGTTTGAGGTGGAATTGTTGAAAGTGTACGAATAAATAAGCCCTTAGCCCGCAAAGGCCGTCTGAAAAACTGCATGTCAGGCAGATTTTTCAGACGGCCTTTTATGTTGCCAAACCGGGTAATTTTACCCATATAAAATATATAATATTGAATTATATAAATAAATTTTAAAAAAGGAATGAACTTTTCGGCTTAGGGCGGCTCTTATGGTACATATGCTGCAAAAATGACGCAGGATATATTTAACAATGAGACCATAATTTGAAGAAGGAAATCTTTATGAAAAAAATGACCGCCCTGTTGGTTGCCGCTGTATTGTCCACCACTGTGATGGCTGCTCAAGCTGAGAAAGCCGCCCAAACGACTGCGGCTTCCCAAGATCAAATCACTGAAACTGTGACCACAACCGACGCTTCTGCGCCGCAAACTGCGGCCAGCGCCGCCGAGTAAGGCCGCCCACTCCCAGAGAAAAGCCCGCTTTATGCGGGCTTTTTGTTTGGCGGATGTGATTTAAACCAAATGCTGCGCCAGCCAATCCAGCGCAAAGTCCACCGCCTGCTGCCGCACCTGTTCGCGGTCACCTGTGAATAATTTAATGCACGCCAGCGATTCGGCAGGTGTGGACAAACCAAACCACACCGTACCCACCGGCTTGTCCGGCGTACCACCGCCCGGCCCGGCAATGCCGGACACGCTCAGGGCGTAATCGGCTCCGGCAGCGGCTTTGGCGCCGGCGGCCATTTCGAGCACGGTTTCGCGGCTGACCGCGCCGTGTTGCAGCAGGGTTTGCGCCGATACGCCGAGCAGGTTTTGCTTGGCTTGGTTGCTGTAAGTGACAAAGCTTTGGTTAAACCAAAGCGAGCTGCCCGCAATCGAGGTCAACGCGCCCGCCAGCAGCCCGCCGGTGCAGGATTCGGCACAGGTGACGCTTTGGCGGTGTCGGGTTAAATGGGCGGCGATTTTTTCTAAGGCGGTGTTCATGGTCAGGCTCTGCGGAAAAATAGCTTCAGGGTGATTGTACGCTTAAAACAGCGGGTGGATAACAGGCCGTCTGAAACACAGATGACTATACATTTTTTGATTGATGAAACAGATAGTAGGGCTTATATTCAGCCGATAAAAAATGCCGCCTGAAAATATTTTCAGACGGCATTTTATCTACAACCTTATTTCTTCGCTTTAAACCCCAGCAAATGCTGCGTGGTGGCCAGCCATGCGCCGAAGACGCCCAGCGCAATGACTAGAAATAATACCAATGCAATTTCGCTGAAATTGAAAAAGCGCCAGCCGATGTTCAAGCCGTAGGGTTTGAAAATGGCGTCCACCAGCGGTCGCACCGCGCTTAGCAACCAGCCGCACAAGCCGAGGCTGACGGCGGCGGAAAACAGGCTCTGCCATACCGCCTGATACAGAAACGGGCGGCGGATAAACGAAGCGGGTGCACCCAAGAGTTTGGTGATTTCCAATTCTTCCTTGCGGCTGAGGATTTGCAGGCGGATGGTGTTATGCGCCACCAAAACAAAGGCCATGCCCAGCGTGACCGCCAAAAACCACAAAATCTTGCGGATAAATTCGTTAATCTGATACAGCGTCTGCACCCATTCGGTATCCATCGTTGCCGATTCCACCATCGGCAGTTTGCCCACATCGGCATACACCGCCTGCATTTCTTGGGGGCTGGTGTTGGCAACGGGGGTCACGATAAACACATCCGGCAGCGGGTTTTCATCCAGCATGGAAACCAAATTTTGGTCGAGATTGGTTTGCAGCTCTTCCAAGCCTTCTTGCTTGCCGATAAAGCGGATTTTTTCAATGCGCTTGTCGCGTTGCAGCAGGTTTTGCACCGTATCATTGTCGGCTTGGGCGGTGGCGGTGTCCATATACAGCGTAATCTGCGGCGACTCGTTGAGCTTGCCCAACACGCTCTGCCCGCTTTGTACGCCCAGATAGAGAAACAGCGGCAGGGTCATGGCCACTGCCAGCATCAAGAGCGTCAGGAGCGTGCCGAAAGGCTGGCGCAGCAGGTCTTTGAGGGCAATACGCGCGGATTCGACGTGTAGCGAAAGATAATGAACCATGCTCATGCCAGCCGTCCTTTCTGCAGGCGCATAATGCGGTGGCCGTAGTCGGCCATCAGCGTTTCGTCGTGCGCAGCCACGATGACGGTGGTACCCGCTTCGTGGAAGGTTTTGAACAATTCCATGATGTCGAGCGCGTAGGCGCGGTCGAGGTTGGCGGAAGGCTCGTCGGCAATCAGCAGGCTGGGTTGGTGCACCACGGCGCGGGCGATACACAGGCGCTGCTGCTCGCCGCCGGATAGGGTAACGGGGTCGTCCAGCTCGCGGCCTTTCAAACCGACTTTCTCAATCGCAATCCGAGCCCGCTCTTCCGCTTTACGCGGCTGGTAGCCGATAATCCGCAGTGGCAGGATGACGTTTTGCAATACATTGCGGTCGTAGAGGATTTTGTGGTCTTGAAACACAATACCGATGTGCTGGCGCATAAAGCCGATTTGGTTGTCATTAAGGCTGCCCAAATCCTGATTGTTGAACCACACCTTGCCTTTGCTCGGCTTGGTAATGCCGGAAATCAGCTTCAACACGGTGGATTTGCCCGAACCGGAATGGCCGGCGATAAAAATCATCTCGCCTTTGTTGATTTGGAAGCTGACGTTTTTCAGGGCTTCAAAACCGCCGGGGTAGGTCTTGGAAACTTGCTCGAAACGAATCATGGAAATTCCTGAAAAAGAGTGGATTTTCAGACGGCCTAAGTGGAATTTGTAAAATTTCCACAGAATTATCCACAGGCTTGACCGGTCAATTTACAGCCTGCGATTTGCAGCAGATATACCGTTCAAACCTCAAAATTTGATTGAACAGGCCGTCTGAAAAAATAGGTTTTGCCCGAATTATAAAGGTTTCAACATGATTTAGATAGTGAAACAAACAGGCTGTTGCAGGAATGCGAAAAAGCGTAGCCGAGTGTAGCCGGATGGATTTTCAGACGGCATGAAAAGCGATATGGAAATTATCCACAATATGCGCAGGGAAATGACATCAGGCGGCTAAATGCCGATTAAGCCCTGTTTACCGTTACCCTTTGCATTTCGCCCGTGCCGCCGCGACCGCCGCATTCAAATTTTGCGCATTAACCTCGCCTGTCATCATTTGCCGGTAGCCGCATTTGGGCATTTCCACCACGGTAAACGGCAATACGCCGACCTGATTGCCCAGTGATTTCATAAACTGGCGGCTGTTGCTGCCGGTGTAGCGCCAAATTGGATACGCCACTGGCGTCTGCTTGAGGAATTTACCGATATTGTCGGCAGAATCCAGAGCAATGCCGACCATGTCCACACTGCCCTTTTTCTGCGCTTTGTACCAAGCCGACATTACCGGCATTTCCTTGCGGCACGGCCCGCACCAAGTTGCCCACAGGTTCACCACGCGCACGGGCGCTTTGAGCGCGGACAAAGATTGCGTGGCGGGTTTGTTCCAGCTTTCCAGCTCGGCGGCGGTAGTAAAAGTATTCAGACCGAAAACAGCCAATACGCCCGCAAAAGCAACAGATAAAATCTTCACGATACCATCCTTTAGAAAAATGTCTGCTTATTGTACCCCGTTCAGACGGCCTGTTATTTAGCCGGAATCAAGGTGTTGGTTTTTTGCAATAGCGGTTGAGTAAAGCGGCAAGGCGGTTGATAATGCAGGGGCTGCCGTTATTATGGAAATGAGTTATCCCATGCCGTCTGAATTTATCTTGTACCACAACAACCGCTGCGGTAAATCGCGTGCGGCGTTGGCTTTATTGGAAGAGCGCGGGATTGCTTTTGAAACCGTGCGCTATCTGGATACGCCGCCCGACTTATCCACATTGACCGGGATTTACCGCAAGCTCGGCTTAGATTCCGTTCGCGGCATGATGCGCACGAAAGACGCGCTATACAAAGAATTAGGTTTGGACAATCCGGCTTTAAGCAACGATGATTTGTTGCACGCCATCGCCGAACATCCCGCCCTGCTGGAGCGGCCGATTTTGGTGACGGCGGATAAAGCGGTCATCGGCCGTCCGCTGGAAAATATCGCCGCGCTGCTGCCGTAATACGAATGCGCAGGGGGAAAACCCGCCATTGCCTATCCATCCACAACCATTTTTGCCGACAAGTTAATTATCCACAGCTTAGAGAGGCCGTCTGAAACCCATGCTCCGACTGTTCCACAGCAAAAGCGGTTTGCGCTACTACCTGCTGCGCGGCTTGGCACTCAGTATCCTGCTGATTGCCGCCGCCTTTGCCGCGACCGTGTGGCAGGTGTACCGTACCGGACAGCGCACGCTGCCGTTGGGGGAGCATGCCGATGCCGCCGTGGTTTTGGGTGCGGCGGCGTGGGACAAACGCCCTTCCCCCGTGTTCCGCGAGCGCATTAATCACGCGATTACCCTGTACCAAAGCCACCGTGTGGATAAAATCGTCTTTACCGGCGGCACGCCGAAAAAAGGCTATATGACCGAGGCCGAAGTGGGGCGGCGCTATGCCTTGAAACAGGGGATTCCCGCCAAAGACATCCTGTTTGAAAATACCTCGCGCAGCACCTATGAAAACCTGCGCAATATCCGCCCAGTGTTACGCGCCAACGGCATTGAAAATATCGTGATTGTCAGCGACCCTTACCACCTCGCCCGCGCCCGCGCCATTGCGCAGGATTTTGGAATTCAGGCCGATGTGTCGGCCACGCCGACCACCTTGTTCGACCAAAACGAAGAAAGCCGACGGTTTTTGTTGCAAGAAAGTTATGCGCTGTTTGTGTACCGTTGCGAAAGCTGGGGTGATCGTATTTTGGCGGTTTTGCGCGGTATGTGAACTCATCGTTTGGAAAAAACAAAAGGCCGTCTGAAACAGATTTTTGTTTCAGACGGCCTTTTTGTTTGGCGCAAACCCGTTATTCTACGGTAACGGATTTGGCCAGATTACGTGGTTTGTCCACATCGGTACCACGCGCCAATGCGGTATGGTAAGACAACAGTTGCACCGGAATGGTGTGCACCACCGGTGACAACACGCCGACATGACGCGGAGTACGAATCACATGCACGCCTTCGCCTTCGGCAAAATTGCTGTCCAAATCGGTAAACACAAACAGCTCGCCGCCGCGTGCGCCGACTTCCTGCATATTGGCTTTCACTTTGTCCAACAGCGTATCGTTGGGTGCAATCACCACCACCGGCATGTTTTCATCCACCAGCGCCAGCGGGCCGTGTTTCAGTTCGCCTGCGGGGTAGGCTTCGGCGTGGATGTAGGTGATTTCTTTCAGCTTCAACGCACCTTCCAGCGCAATCGGGAAGTGGATGCCGCGGCCTAAGAACAAAGCGCTGTTTTTCTTGGCAAACTTTTGCGCCCAAGCCGCGATTTGCGGCTCGAGGTTCAAGGCATGTTGGATGCTGCCCGGCAGTTGGCGCAATTCTTCCACATATTCGGCAGCCTGCTCGTCAGACACGAAACCGCGCAGTTTGCCCAAGGTCACGGCCAGGCCGAACAGGGCAACCAGCTGGGTGGTAAACGCTTTGGTTGAGGCCACGCCGATTTCCGCACCGGCGCGGGTGTACAACACCAATTCGCTTTCGCGCGGCAGGGCGGATTCCATCACGTTGCAGATGGACAGGCTGTGGGTTTGACCCAAAGACTGCGCATATTTCAACGCTTCCATGGTGTCCAGCGTTTCGCCGGATTGGGAAATGGTGATGACCAGCTGTTTCGGGTCTGCAATCACTTCGCGGTAGCGGTATTCGCTGGCGATTTCCACATCGGTCGGCATTTTGGCGATGCCTTCCAGCCAGTATTTGGCGGTCAGCGCGGCGTAGTAAGACGTGCCGCAGGCCAAGATTTTAATGCCGGTGATGTCGTTAAACACTTCGCGCGCTTTCAGGCCGAAGTTTTCCGGCTCGAAACCGCCGTCCAAAAAGACTTCGGCGGTATCGGCAATCGCACGCGGCTGCTCGTGGATTTCTTTTTGCATAAAGTGGCTGTACGGGCCCAATTCCAAAGAGGCCAGCGACAGCTCGGATACTTTGACCTGACGGTCAGCTTCGGCACCTGTTTTGTCGATGAGTTTGATAATGCCGTCGGCGTTCAGCAAGGCGATGTCGCCGTCTTCCAAATAAGAAATTTTGCGGGTAAACGCAATCACCGCCGATACGTCGGAGGCGATAAAAGTCTCGTGTTCGCCAAATGCTACCAAGAGCGGGCAGCCCATGCGCGCCACGACCATTTCTTTGTCGTTTTCTTGGGAAATGACCGCAATTGCATATGCGCCGTGGAAATTTTTGGTGGCGGATTTGACCGCTTCAAACAGGTTGCCGCCGTTGAGCGCATATTCGTGATTGACGCTGTGGGCGATGACTTCGGTGTCGGTTTGCGATTCAAACACATAGCCCAAACCTTGCAGACGCTCGCGCTCGGCTTCAAAGTTTTCAATAATGCCGTTGTGTACCACGGCAATCATGCCGCCCGAAATATGAGGGTGGGCGTTGGGCTCGGTGACGCCGCCGTGGGTGGCCCAGCGGGTATGGCCGATACCGAGATGGCCGTGAATGCCTTTTTCGCGGGCTGCGTCTTCCATCAGTTGCACGCGACCGACGCGGCGCACGCGGCGGATTTTTTCGCCGGTGTGAACGGCAATGCCCGAAGAGTCATAGCCGCGATATTCCAGGCGTTTGAGGCCGTCAGTTAAAAAATCGACTACATTGTGGTTGGCGCGGATGGCGCCGACGATACCGCACATAAAAGTTCCTTAGTATCAGGTTGGTAAAAATCCGTGCTGCTGACTTTCAGACGGTACGGAGCATTGGGGTTAGACTGTGAGACAGCCGTTTGGTTCAATGTCATATGCCTGTATCCGTTTGATTTTCCAATCAAAGGGCTGCACAGTCATGCATCGGCGTTATTATATGACTTTTGGTGTTCCGACAGCATTTCTGCGCCGAACGGTTGTTGACTGAATTTAAACGGGGAGGATACGCCGATTGGAAAAAATCAGAAGCGTCATTATTTTTTAAATAGTAGGTATGGATAATATATTGTTTTAAAACAGAAATAAAAAAATTCTAAGAAATGTATTCTGTTTTATGTTCAAAAAGAGAAAGACCGCTTGGTTTTTCAGTCCTACATTTTTTTACTTGAATCCCGTTAGAGTAATGGTTTTTATCCATGGAAATGATGTTTTTTGCCAAATTTTGGCTAAGCAGGGTAAAAAAAAGCAAGGTGTACCAAGTATATTGAAATATGCGGATTTTTCCGAATTTTTCCAATAGAAAAAGGCCGTCTGAATAGAAATTTTAGGATTCAGACGGCCTCTTGTAGATGGAAATAGACAGATTCTTAATCCAACAACGCATCCACAAACGCGCGCGCGTCAAACGGGCGTAAATCGTCTATGCCCTCGCCCACGCCGATATAGCGCACCGGAATCGGGCGGTTGGAGGCCAGCGCCGCCAACACGCCGCCCTTGGCCGTGCCATCGAGCTTGGTGACAATCAGGCCGGTCAAGCCCAGCGCGTCGTCAAAGGCTTTGACTTGGTTGACCGCGTTTTGACCGATATTGGCGTCCAAGACCACAATGATTTCATGCGGCGCATCGGGCATGGCTTTTTGCAATACGCGTTTGACCTTTTTGATTTCCTCCATCAGATGTAGCTGCGTCGGAAGACGACCGGCGGTATCGGCCAGCACCACATCAATGCCGCGCGCTTTGGCAGCTTGCACGGCATCAAAACACACCGCCGCCGAATCGCCCGTGGTCTGCGAAATCACAGTCACATTATTGCGTTCGCCCCATTCCTGCAACTGCTCGCGCGCCGCCGCGCGGAAGGTATCGCCCGCCGCCAGCAATACCGATTTGCCCTGCGCTTGGAAATATTTGGCCAGCTTGCCGATGGAGGTGGTTTTGCCCGCGCCGTTAATCCCAGCCAGCATAATCACAAACGGCGTTTTGCCCTCAGGCAAGACCAAAGGTTGTTCCAGCGGTTTAATCAAATCGTACACTGCTTCTTTCAGGGCGCCGCGCAGCTCCGCGCCATCTTTCAAACCCTTGAGTGACACGCGGTCACGCACGTCTTTCATCAGCGCATTGGTCGCTTCCATGCCCATGTCGCTGGTAATCAATACGGTTTCCAGCTCTTCGTACAAATCCTCGTCAATCTTGCCGCCGCCGAACACGCCTGCCAGCGATTTGGCCATCTTGTCGCGCGATTTGCTCAAACCCTGTTTCAAACGCGCCGCCCAGCCGGTTTTGGCAGGGGTAGTTTCAGCTTCGGTAATGGGTTCGGTTGGGGCGGTAACTGCTGCTAAGGTTTCTGCCGCTTCGCCTGCCGTGTCGGTTTGGATGGTGGCGGATTCTGCAATTTCGGCAGTTTCTTCGCTTGCGATGGTTACTTCCTCTGCGCTTGTATCGGCTACGGCAGCTTCTGCCATGGCTTCTTCTTCCGCTTCCGACAGCATTTCTGTTGCTTCGGCTGCGCTTGGCGGAACAGCAGAATGTTCAGACGGCATATCCGCCGTATCCGCTACACTTTCGGTAACGGAGGCCGTCTGAAAATCTGCCGCCTGCGCCGTATGATTCTGCGCTTCCGTATCATCAACTAACTGAATTTCCGAAGAAATATCATTTTTTGTATTTTCAGCCGGAGTAACCGCCTCGGCTGTTTCCACTACCGAATCGGCGGCTGCAACATCAGCCGTTTGCGTTTGGCTGTCGGCAGGTATGTCTGCCGCTTCGGTTTGGACTTCTGCCACGATTTCGGTTTGTGCTGAAGCGCTGTTTTCGTCGGCCGCTTGTTCAGACGGCATGGCGGATTGACGGTCGGAGGCCGTCTGAATCAGCGGCTCTTGTGCGGTTTCAGACGGCTCTGTGGTCTGCACGGCTGTATCATCAACTGATTGAATTTCATCAGAAACGGATGATTTTTCATTTGCCTCTGCCGTTGCGGATTCAGTTTGTGCCACAATATCTGCTTTGTCTGCCACGGGCTGCGCTGCTTCGGGCGACAGCTGATTTTCCGCCGCCTGCGCCGTATCATCGGCCACGGCTTCGCTGACAATCGCCGAAATATCCGGCGTATCTTCCGCCAGCGCGTTTTCCACCGCTGCCAACGTATCGGCCAAATCCTGACCGCTTTCTTCCAAAACCACCGGCTCGGCCACGGCTTGCGCGGCTTCTTCGACCGCTTCGGGTGCAGCTTCGGCGGCTTGTTCGATAGTGTCAACCGTTTGCACGGGCGGTTCGGGGGTTTCCTGTTTTTTCTTACGGCGGAAGAAATCAAACAAGGCCATGAATGTTCCTTTTAAAGATAAATGCTTGAATAAGACATATTGTAGCGTATTTTGCCGATAAAAGGCCGTCTGAAACAAAGTTTTCAGACGGCTATTTGCGGTATAATTCCCCATTATTTTTACTTGATTCCAAAGCCTAACCATGACACGCAAAATTCTGGTCACTTCCGCGCTGCCCTATGCCAACGGCAGCATCCACCTCGGCCACATGGTCGAGCATATCCAAACCGACGTCTGGGTGCGTTTTCAAAAATTGCGCGGCAACGAGTGCTACTACTGCTGCGCCGATGATACCCACGGCACGCCCGTCATGCTGGCGGCGCAAAAGCAGGGTGTGAAACCCGAAGACATGATTGCCCGCGTGCGCGAGGAGCATTTGGCCGACTTTACCGGCTTTCTCATCGGCTACGACAATTACTATTCCACCCATTCGCCGGAAAACAAAGCCCACAGCGAGGCGGTGTACTGCGCTTTGAAAGCCAACGGCAAAATCGAAAACCGCGTCATCGAGCAGCTGTTTGACCCGGAAAAGCAGATGTTCCTGCCCGACCGTTTCGTCAAAGGCGAATGCCCCAAATGCCATGAGCAAGACCAATACGGCGACAACTGCGAGGTGTGCGGCACGACTTACGCGCCGACCGAGCTGATTAAGCCCTATTCCGCCGTATCGGGTGCGACACCGGTGTTGAAAGAATCGGAACACTTCTTCTTCAAATTGGGCGAGTGCGCCGATTATCTGAAAGAATGGACATCCGGCAGCAACCCGCACGACGGCAAGCCGCATTTGCAGCCGGAAGCCTTGAACAAAATGAAAGAATGGCTGGGCGAGGGCGACGAAACTTCGCTGTCGGATTGGGACATTTCCCGCGACGCGCCCTATTTCGGCTTTGAAATTCCCGATGCGCCGGGCAAATATTTCTATGTATGGCTGGACGCGCCGGTGGGCTACATGGCTTCGTTCCAAAACCTGTGCGACCGTATCGGCTTGGATTTCAAAGAATTTTTCAAGGCCGACAGCCAAACCGAGATGTACCACTTTATCGGCAAGGATATTCTGTATTTCCACGCCCTATTCTGGCCGGCCATGCTGCATTTTAGCGGCCACCGCGCCCCCAGCGGCGTGTATGCGCACGGCTTTCTGACCGTGGACGGCCAAAAAATGTCCAAATCGCGCGGCACGTTTATCACCGCCAAATCCTATTTGGAACAAAAACTCAATCCCGAATGGATGCGTTACTACATCGCCGCCAAGCTCAACAGCAAAATCGAAGACATCGACTTGAATCTGCAAGACTTTATCTCGCGTGTGAACAGCGATTTGGTCGGCAAATACGTCAACATCGCCGCCCGCGCCGCTGGTTTTATCGCCAAACGCTTTGAAGGCCGTCTGAAAAACGTGGCCGACAGCGCATTGCTGGCAAAATTGGCCGCCGAGAGCGACAACATCGCCGAGTCCTACGAAAACCGCGAATACGCCAAAGCCCTGCGCGACATCATGGCGCTGGCCGACAGCGTGAACGAATATGTGGACGCGAACAAGCCGTGGGAATTGGCCAAGCAGGAAGGGCAGGAAGCGCGTTTGCATGAAGTATGCAGCGAGCTGATTAACGCCTTCTCCATGCTCACCGCTTATCTGGCGCCGGTATTGCCGAACGTCGCCACCCAAGCCGCCGCGTTCCTGAATATTCCCGCCTTTACTTGGGCATATACCCGCGAAACCTTGGGCGAGCACACCATCAACAAATACGAGCATCTGATGCAGCGCGTGGAGCAAAAACAGGTGGACGACTTAATCGAAGCCAACAAACAATCCATCCAAGCCGCCGCACCTGCCGCCGAAGCGTCAACATATGAGCCGGTTGCCGAGCAAGCCAGCTTTGACGACTTTATGAAAATCGACATGCGCGTGGCCAAAGTGTTGAACTGCGAGGCGGTCGAAGGCAGCAGCAAACTGCTGAAATTCGATTTGGACTTCGGTTTTGCGCAACGCGTGATTTTCTCCGGCATTGCCGCCAGCTACCCGAATCCTGCCGAACTCAACGGCCGCATGATAATCGCCGTCGCTAACTTCGCCCCGCGCAAAATGGCCAAATTCGGCATGTCCGAAGGCATGATTCTTTCCGCTGCCACCCAAGACGGCAAACTGCGCCTTTTGGATGTGGACGAAGGCGCGCAGCCGGGGGATAAAGTGGGCTAAACCGCTTTTGTTATCATGAAAATGCCGTCTGAAAATGATATGATTTTCAGACGGCATTTTTTGTTAGAAAAAGGAGATTGAGATGATTGCTGCTTTGATTGGAATGATTATATCGGTGGCTGTTGCAGTTGTATCAATTTTTTCTTTTTGGTTCTTTTTAGCTGTGGTGATTGTGTTGGCCATTTGGTTATCCGCATGGCCGTGGGCTTTGGTTTTCCAAATATTAGGTTTTGCTTTATGCGGTTTGTGGTTGTTGAGCATATTGCTGCAACGGAATCATAAAAAAGATTCATATGATATTAATATGGAGTCGGGTAATGATTGGGTTCATGCTTTGGATGAAAAAATGCAGAATTTGAACGAACGTCTAGGCTTACCCCACAAATTAACTAAAGGCCAAAGTGTTGCAGGTATTTCGTTTATTATCTTTTTATTGGTTTTGAATTTTTTATTAGATTACTATCCGAATCATTGGGCAGGGAAGGCTGCAGCAATGTGTTTGGCTTTTATTATTCTTCCTTTGACTGTTGGTTTAGGTATATGGTTGTTGTGGCGTATTGTTAAATTAGTCATTATGCGGTACAGAAAATCTTGAGAACCCGTATCGCGGGCATATGCGCACTTGAATTATTTTTCAGACGGCATTTTTACTAAATCAAGTATAATACGCGCCGAAAAAATCCCATTTATCTGATTATTTAAAGGAATCCCCATGACCCTCCCCGCCTGCCCGCAATGCCAATCCGAATACACCTATGAAGACGGCGATATGCTGGTCTGCCCCGAATGCGCCCACGAATGGAAAGCCGGCGAAACGGCGGCCGATGACGAAGCGTTGGTCGTGAAAGATGCCAACGGCGCGGTATTGGCCGACGGCGATACCGTGGTATTGATTAAAGATTTGAAAGTCAAAGGCAGCTCGATGGTCATCAAGCAGGGCACTAAAGTAAAAGGTATCCGTTTGCAGGAAGGCGACCACAATATCGGTTGCAAAATCGACGGCAGCCCGATGAACCTGAAATCGGAATTTGTGAAAAAAGCGTAATCGGCGTATCATTAATACCTTGATTTTAAACAAAGGCCGTCTGAAACAGATTCTGTTTCAGACGGCCTTTGTTGTATTTAAATTAACGGTGTTTGCTTCTCATTTACTGTGCACCCACCACCACAATCTGCAAATCATCAAATTTCACGCGGCGTTGCCAAGCGTCTTTGACCTGTTCGGCAGTAATTTTTTCCACAGCCTGCGGGTAGGCTTCGAGATAATCGTCGGGCAGATTGTTTAAGCCGATTAAACTCAAATAGTTCAAAAGTTTGGCATTGGAATCATAGCGCAGCGGGAAGCTGCCGATGATGTTGTCTTTGGCCTGTTGCAGCTCGGCTTCGGTCGGGCCTTCAGCGATAAATTGTTCTACCACCGCTTTCGTATCGGCAAGCGCGGCGCGGGTGTTTTTCTTTTGCGTGGAAAAGGCAATGCTAAAGGGGCCGGCTTCGGTGGCCGGTTCGAGGCTGCTGTACACGCCGTAAGTGTAGCCGTGTTTGTCGCGCAAGACTTTCATCAGGCGGCTGTCGAAACCGCCGCCGCCGAGGATGTAGTTGCCCACCACCAGCGCGTAATAGTCGGGATCGTGGCGTTTAATCAGCGGCATACCGATGATGACTTGCGCCTGTTCGCCGGCAAAGGGGATGTCGCGCCGCTGCGCGGGCTGTTTTTCCACAGGCGGAATACTGCGTTCGGCGGTGGCTTTTGCGGGCAGACCGTGCAAAGTTTCCCTTACCAGTTTTTCCGCTTGGTGGCGGTTGATGTCGCCGACAATGGCGACCACGGCGTTGTCTTTGCCGTAGCGGGTTTGATGGAAGGCGCGGATGTCGTTTAGCGTTACGTTATTCAGACTGGCGACGGAAACATTGGCGCTGTTGCCGTAGGGGTGGCTGCCGTAGGCCAGTTGGGTAAAGGTGCGCGAGGCGGTAAAGTCGGGCGTGGTTTCCATCTGCTGCAAGGCGGTAATAGCCTGTTTTTGGCGGCGGGCAAACACGGCGGGGTCAAAGCGCGGCGCGGTCAGCGATTGGTTGAGCAGCTTGGCCGCCTGCTTGAGGTTGGCACTTTTGCTCAGGCTGCGCAGGCCGGCCGAGGCGCTTTCTTGGCCGCTGTCGCTGCTGATGTTGGCGGCGATGTCGTTGGTTTTTTCGTTGAACGCTTCTTCATCCAGCGTTTTGGTGCCGTCGGTGAGGAGTGCGGCGGTAAATTCGGCCACCTGGCTTTTGCCCTGCGGATTAAACGCGCTGCCCGCACCTTTGAAATTGACTTCCATATCGACAATGGGATTTTCATGGCGCTCGACCAGCAGGATTTGCGTCCCCTCGGCGGTGGTCCAGCGTTGGATGTCCACGGCGGCTTGGGCACTCAGCGGCAGCAGGGTGATTAAGGCGGCAATCAAGGGTTGGAATTTCATATTGGGCTTTCGTGACGGAGGCCGTCTGAAACTTTAAAAACAAGGGTTTAGTAATACGGAAAATGCCGGTTCGGGCAGATTGCCCGCATGTTCAGACGGCCTTATTTGCCTTCCGGCTCGACCACCACCACGCTGGAGCGCTTGTCGGTTAACAAGCGTGCCGCCGCCTGCACATCGGCGGCGCTGACCTGTTGCAGACGGCGGCGGATTTCGGTCTCATCGCCGTAGGCAAAACCGCGTGTTTCCAAGCGTCCCGTCATGGAGGCTTGCGTGGTCATGGCGTCGCGGGCATAGATTTCGGCGGCTTCGGCGCGTTTTTTGACGCGCTTGAGTTCGGCTTGGGAAACGCCGTTGTCGGCAATATCTTGGATTTCAGCGCGAATCTGCGCCAATAAGTCCTGCTCGGATACACCGCCCGTCGGCATGGCAATCACGCTAAAGAGCGGCATTTCGCGGCTGAGGATGTCGTAATTCACGCCTATGCTCAAGGCGCTCTGCTTGCCGCGCACCAGATGTTTATCCAGGCGGCTGGAAGAATTGCCGCTTAAAATATCCGACAAAATATCCAGCGCATACGGCATTTTGTCGCTGACGTTTTGCAAGGCGGGTACGCGGTACGACAACGCGATTAAAGGCTGGCGAGTCACGGCGGAAGTGGTTTTCGCGGACACAGGCGCGCGCTCGGCCTGCTCGCGCAAATCATTGCGCGGCGGCAGGGGTTTGGCCGGAATTTGGCCGAACAGCTTGGCGGCCGTCTGAATCGTGGCGGCGGCATCCACATCGCCGACAATCACCAGCGTGGCGTTGTTGGGCGCATACCATTGCTTGTACCACGCGCGTAAATCTTCGGCTTGGAGCGTGTGCAAATCGTCCATATAGCCGATAACCGGCGCACGCAGCGACGGCACGGTAAAGGTGTTCAGAAACACATGTTCCCACAGCTTGCCGCCGGCGGAATCTTCCGTGCGCTGGCGGCGCTCTTCGCGGATAACGCTCATTTCGTTGGCAAAATCCTTGTCGCTGAAATTCAGATTTTGCATACGGTCGGCTTCCAAGGCCAACACTTCGGGCAGCTTGGCGGCGGCGATGTTTTCGTAATACACCGTTTCGCTGCGGTTGGTGTAGGCATTGTTTTTACCGCCCAAAGCTGATACGCGGCGGCTGAATTCGCCTGCCGGTACATCCGGTGTGCCCTTAAACATCATATGCTCGAGCGCGTGGGAAAGGCCGGTTTTGCCCGGCTTTTCATCAATGCTGCCGACTTTGTACCACAGCTGCGACACGGCCACCGGTGCGCGGCGGTCTTCTTTGACGATGATTTTCAGGCCGTTGGGCAGGGTTTGCGACAGCGTTTGCGCCCAAACGGGTGCGGTCAGCGCCAACAGCAAGGCCGTCCACAGGTTTTTGCGTAACATGGATGTTCCTAAACATAAATGATTGTCTGTATGATAAGGGATGAAGCGGGAATAATAAAGGCCGTCTGAAAACCTCATGGTGTCTGATTTTATCGGCATAGCAAGGGAAATGGTTTTTCAGACGGCCTGCTGCGCGTAAGCCGTAATTTAACTACAATACAAGCTGATTCAAATCAAGCCCTTGCCATTCGGAACTTTACCGTTTTGCCGCGTTCGCGCATAATAAAGCCGTAAATGTGTCTTTTTTCCATTCCAACCAAAAAGGAAACCGATATGGCATTTTTGAAACTGACCGAGCAAAACGTACAAGGCAAAACCGTCCTGATCCGCGCCGACATGAACGTCCCATTTAAAGACGGCAAAATCAGCGACGACACCCGTATCCGTGCGTCTTTGGCTTCCATCAAATACTGCTTGGACAACGGCGCGTCCGTCATCGTCATGACCCACCTCGGCCGTCCGACCGAAGGCGAATTCCACCCCGAAGACGACGTGGCGCCGGTAGCCGCGCATTTGGGCGGATTGCTGGGCAAAGAAGTGAAAGTGCTGAACGACTGGCGCGAAAACAAACCGGTATTGAACGCTGGTAACGTGGTCATGCTGCAAAACGTGCGCATCAACAAAGGCGAGAAGAAAAACGATTTGGAGCTGGGCAAAGCCTACGCTTCATTGTGCGACATCTTCGTCAACGACGCCTTCGGCACCGCCCACCGCGCCCAAGCCTCTACTGAAGCCGTGGCGCAAGTAGCGCCCGTGGCCTGCGCAGGCGTATTGATGGCCGGTGAGCTCGACGCTTTGGGCAAAGCCCTGAAAGACCCTGCCCGCCCGATGGTTGCCATCGTTGCCGGCAGCAAAGTTTCTACCAAGCTGACCATTTTGAACTCTCTGGCTGACAAAGTGGATACCCTGATTGTCGGCGGCGGCATTGCCAACACCTGCCTGTTGGCGCAAGGCAAAGAAGTCGGCAAATCGCTGGTTGAAGCCGACTTGGTGGACGAAGCCAAAAAAATCATGGACAAAATGGCCGCACGCGGCAACCCGATTCCGCTGCCGGTGGACAGTATTACCGCCACCGAGTTCGCCGAAAACGCCACGCCTTACGAGCGCGACGTCGATGCGATTCCGGCCAACGAAGAAATCCTCGACATCGGCCCGAAATCCCGCGAACGCCTGGCCGAAATTCTGAAAAACGCCGGTACCATCGTATGGAACGGCCCGGTCGGTGTGTTTGAATTCGACAACTTCGCCGGCGGCACCGAAGCCGTGGCGCACGCCATCGCCGACAGCAACGCCTTCTCCATCGCAGGCGGCGGCGACACCTTGGCCTCCATCGCCAAATTCGGCGTGACCGACAAAATCAGCTACATCTCCACCGGCGGCGGCGCGTTCCTGGAATTTTTGGAAGGCAAAGAGCTGCCTGCGGTTGCGATTTTGGAAAAACGCGGCGCGTAAAGTAGCAACAGCAAGGTAAATCTTGCATGATGAAGAAAACCGGAGCAGGGCTTGTTTGCCTGTTCCGGTTTTTTATACAAGTTTGGCTGAACGCCAATGAAAAATAAAAGGCCGTCTGAAAGATTTTTTATTTTTCAGACGGCCTGCTAATCGTTTATTCGCTTGTACTGTATTGGCGGATGGAAAATCAAAGAAGCAGTTAGGATTTTATATAGAAACGGTTTTTCAGAGTAAAAGCAGAAATCAGGGTAGCAGTGGCGACAATGCAGCCCAAAATCAGATAGGTAGTGTGAAAACCGTAGCCGTCGTATAGCCTGCCGACAAAGGTGGACATCAGCATGGTGGCAATCTGTTTGGCAAAATGGCAGGCAACCAGATAAATGGTGGCGGAAAAGCGCACTTCAAAAACTTGAGTAATGTATTTAAACAGGCCGACCAAATAAAACGGCACCTCAAACATATGCAGGGTTTTCAATATCACTACTTGCCACGCAGAAGTTGCAAAAGACGAGCCCAAAATGCGGATACTCATGATTCCGCCAGCAATCAATAGGGCATTTTTGGCGCCGATACGGTTGATAATCAGCGGTACAAAAAACATGATGCAGGCATTGAGCAGCTCACCGCCGGTGGTGACATAGCCAAACATTTCTGTTCCCTTGGCTTTCGAGCTAAAAAACGAGGTAAAAAAGTTAGCAAATTGGTGGTCGTAAATATCGTAAATGCAGGCTACGCCGACGATATACAGCAGCAATGCCCAAAATTTACCTTGTTTGAGCAGCGCCAGTGCCTGCGGTAGTGTTACCGGATTGGCATTGTCGGTTTGGGCGGATATTTCGGCTGAGGTATCTACTTTTGCCAGAGCAAGCAGGATAAGCAGTACAACTGCGCCGCACGACCCTAACCAAAAGACCCAATTTGGATTAATGTTGAAAATATTACCCACCAAAGAGGCACAAATGCCCCAACCAATCATGCCAAACATCCTAGCGCGACCATATTCAAAATGACTGCTGCGGCTGACTTTTTCCACATAGGCTTCTGAGGCCGCGCTGCCACCGGCAAAAGCAAAACCCATATAAGCGCCGCCTGCGGTTGCTCCGAGCCAGATATTTTGTTGCAATAGCGGGGCAAACACATAAATAAAAAACGGGGCAAAAAACAGCAATACCACGGCGATAACCCACAGCAAATGCTTTTTCAGCCCCAATTTGTCGGACACATAGCCGAACACCGGTTGGAAACACAGCGCAAAAAAGGAAATGGCAGAGAAAACCAAACCTGTTTCTGTTTTGTTCAGACCGTTGACATCGCTCAACCAAATCGGCAAAAACGGGTAACAGGTCGCCATGATGAAGAAATAAATCAGGATATAGCTGCTGAAAATCCAGTAATTACGGTTTTTCAGATAAAAGCAGCCGGTGGTTTCGGGTTGCATCATTTGCTCCTTAGCAGTTGGATTTTGCGAAATGTTAACGTTAACAAAATATTTTTTCAAGATAGAAATAAACGCAAGTTTGATTCAAATCAGAAAAATAGTTAACGTTAACATTTTCTCCGGTTTCGGGTACAATGGGTCATTGTCTATTCAACAACGCAGGTAAACATGGCTTCCCTCAAAGATGTGGCAAAACGGGCGGGTGTCTCGCTGATGACGGTTTCCCGCGCCCTCAATAATCCAGGAAAACTATCGCAAGCCACCTTAGATAAAGTGCGGCAGGCTGTGGCCGAATTGAATTATGTGCCCAATGCTGCCGCGCAGAGCATACGCTCGGCCTCCGCCGACAGCATAGGTGTTTTGTCGCTGGGTACAGCTACCACACCGTTTTCCGTTGAAATGCTGTTGGCGGTGGAAAAAACTGTGCGGCAACACCGATGGCACTCTTTTGTGATTAATGCTTTTGAAAATGATGAAGCAGAAATGGCGCAGGCCGTCGAGCAGCTGTTGGCGCACCGTCCGAGCGGCATCATCATTGCGCGTAACGGTTTGAAAAAGGTGAAGATACCGGCGGCGTTGCGCCATCTGCCGGTGGTATTGGCCAACTGCGTCAGCGATGATTGGGCGGCGGCCTGTTATGTGCCCGATGATTATCGGGGGCAAAAAGCGATAGCAAAATTATTGGCGCAGCGCGGCTACAAGCGGCCGCTGTTTTTGCACATTCCGCACAACTACATCGCGACCGAACGGCGTAAAGCAGCGTTTGAAGATGTGTGGAACAATGTGCCTGAGGCGGCGCAGCCGGTGCAGTATTTTATGCCGACCGACGGCGAAAATTATTTTGAGGGCGCTTTACCGTTGATTGAAATGTTGGATAAACACCCGCAGGATTTTGATTTTGATGTGGTGGTGTGCGGTAACGACCGCATTGCCTTCGTGGTGTATCAGGCGCTGTTGGCAAAAGGCTTTCGCATTCCGCAAGACGTAGCGGTAACGGGTTATGACAATATGGTGGGCGTCAGCCATTTGTTTCTGCCGCCGCTGACGACTGTGCAGCTGCCGCATTATCAGATGGGCGAGCAGGCTGCGCTGCATATCATCGAAAACCGGCAGGATACAGAGATTCATCCGATTGATTGCCCGCTGGTGTTGGGACAATCCTGCTAGAGCGCACCATATTTATCTGCGGTATTGATAGATGACAAATAAGGCCGTCTGAAAAATTAATTTTTCAGACGGCCTTATTATTAAACCAAACAGTATTACTGTCCGCCGGCGCGCGTCCCGCCCGGGCCGTACACAGCGTTCCAGGCGGAATCGAGTTGTTGTCCGGCTTGTTGCAGCTCGGTGGCCTGTTGCGATTTGAGCGAGGTGGCGGTTTGCAGCTCGCCTTGCAGACGGGTAATGTCTTCCTGCGCTTTGCGCTGGCGCTCTTGCGCGTCGGTCAAGTCGGTTTGCAGCGAGATGATTTTGCTGTCGTTGTCGCTTTGCTTTTTCAACACGGCGCGGTAATTGGCTTGCGCACTGTGCAAGACATCGTCGGCTTGGTCGGCCAATACCGGCGCGGCGGTGCTTAAGGCGGCGAGCAGAAGAAGGATGTGTTTCATCATCAATCCTTTTGTCGGGCGGGTTGGTCTCCCGCCTAATAGTGTGAAATCAATAACAACCAAACGGCGGAGCTTGGGATATTGTTCCAGCAGGGTTAGGGAATGTTGGGTTTTCAACCCAACCTACATTTTTAATCGGCTTTTGTCTGTCAACAATACCGTAAAGGCCGTCTGAAAATGAAAATATTTTCAGACGGCCAATCGGTTTATGCGCGGATACGGCGCAAGACTTCCTCTTTGCCGATTAAGGCCAAAACCGCATCAACGCTCGGGGTTTTCGCTGTGCCGCATACGGCCAGGCGCAGCGGCATGCCGAGTTTGCCCATTTTGATGCCTTCGGCGTCGCAGAAGGGCTTGAACAGATCGTGTATGCTTTCGGCGTTCCAATCGGTTAGGCCTTCCAGCAGATCGGCAAAGCGCAGCATACGTGCGGCGGCTTCGTCGTCCCAATGTTTGGCGACATCGGCCTCGGCCGGCGTTTGCTTTTTGTAGAAATACAGGCACTCATCGGCCAGCGTGTTCAAATCTTGCGCACGGTCTTTCACCAGCGCCAACACTTCTGCCAGCGGCGGCTCGTTGGTGTCGGTCAGGCCGCGCACGGCCAAGCGGTCTTTGAGCAATTCGGCCAATTCTTCGTTGGGCGTGATTTTGATGTGTTCGCCGTTAATCCACAGCAGTTTTTTCATGTCCATGCGGCTGGGTGACGGGGAAACGTCTTTCAAATCAAACCATTCGATAAACTGCTGCATGGTGAAAAATTCGTCGTCGCCGTGCGCCCAACCCAAACGCGCCAGATAATTCAGCATGGCTTCAGGCAGAATGCCCATCGCGCCGAAATCGGTAATGGCCACGGTATCGCCGCTGCGTTTGGAGATTTTTTTGCCTTGTTCGTTGAGAATCATCGGCAGGTGGGCGTATTGCGGCGGGGTCGCGCCCATGGTTTTTAAGATATTGATTTGTTTCGGGGTGTTGTTGACATGGTCGTCGCCGCGAATGACATGGGTAATGCCCATGTCGAAGTCGTCCACCACCACGCAGAAATTGTAGGTGGGTGTGCCGTCGGCGCGGGCGATAATCAAATCGTCCAGCGCTTCGTTGGGAATGCTGATGTCGCCTTTGACCAAATCCGTCCACGCGGTTACGCCGTCCAGCGGGGTTTTGAAGCGGACAACGGGTTCGCGGCCTTCTGGAATCTCGGGCAGGGTTTTACCCGGCTCGGGACGCCAGCGGCGGTCGTAAGTGGCTGTGCCTTCTTTTTCCGCTTTTTCGCGCATGGCTTCCAGCTCTTCTTTGCTGCAATAGCAGTAGTAGGCCGCGCCTTTTTCCAACAGCTCGGCGATGACTTCTTTGTAGCGGTCGAAACGCTGGGTTTGGTAGATGACGTTGTCGGCGTTGTCGTAGTTGAGGCCGACCCATTTCATGCCGTCGAGAATGATGTTGACGGATTCGGCGGTGGAACGCGCCAAGTCGGTGTCTTCGATACGCAGCAGGAATTCGCCTTTGTGGTGGCGGGCAAACGCCCAAGAAAACAGCGCGGTGCGCACGCCGCCGATGTGCAGATAACCGGTGGGGCTGGGGGCAAAACGGGTTTTGACAGTCATGGATGGGTTTCCCGAAAATGAAAAATTTAAAGCATTATTGTAACCGCTGGGGCGGGAAGCTGCCAGATTATCCGCAGCGGCGCTTGGTGCGGATATGCAAAAGGCCGTCTGAAAGTTTCAGACGGCTCGGGTTTATTTCTTGCGCAACACGCTCCACGCATACAGCGCCACGCCTACCCACACCCACAGGTAGCCGGTAAAGCGCTGCATATTAAACGCTTCGCCGAACAGCGTCAGCCCGAGCAGAAACTGCATACTCGGCGAAATATATTGAATCATGCCCAAATCGCCGAGGGAAATGCGCTTGGCACCGGCGGCAAACATCAACAGCGGGATGACCGTAATCGCGCCCGAGCCGACCAAAACCGAGATTTGCAAGGTATCCAAACTGCCGAACACCAGCGCTCCTTGTTGCGCGGTATAGGCCAGATACGCCAGTGCGAAGGGTAACATCAGCAGCGTTTCCAGCGTCATGCCGGTCAGCGAATCTAACGGGGCAAGTTTGCGCACCAGCCCGTAAAGGCCGAAGCTGCCCGCCAGCAGCAGCGACACCCACGGCATGTGTCCGGCGGGGACGGCCAGCCACAATATGCCGACCAGCGCGAGTGTCAGCGCCGCCAGCTGCATGCGGTTTAGCATTTCTTTGAAAAACAAACGCCCCAGCAGGACGTTAACCAGCGGCGCGATGAAATAGCCCAAGCTGGCGTCGAGAATATGATGGTGGGTAATCGCCCACAAATACACCAGCCAGTTGAGCGAAATCGCCGCCGCCGAGCAAACGAAGGTCAGCAGCAGCTTGCGGTTGGCGATGGCTTTGAGCAGCGTGCCGCCCTGCTTCATCAACAGCAAAACGATGACGGAAAATACCGACGACCAGCTGATACGCTGCGCCAGAATCTGCGCCGCGTCCATGTCCATATTGGCGCCGGTAATCGGATACCAATAGAGCGGGAACAGCCCCCATATAAAATAGCAGCCGAAGGCGTAGAGCAGGCCTTTGCGGTATTCGTCGGTGTGTGGAGAAGGTGTGTGCATGGTGTTTTATTTTTGAATAAATCCGGTTTCAGACGGCCTTGCCTTTCAAAGGCAGCTTGATGTGCGGTTTGACCTTAACCGCCGGTTTTTCTTCCACAATCGGAATGGTTTTTAACCCCAAATCAATTAGCTGCTGCTCGCTCAAAAGATTGCTCCAGTCGCCGTGTTTGTACCACTCGGGGCCGTCCAGCTCGATGGGGTGCTGGATGCGCTCGCAGCCGTTGCCGCATTGCAGGTCTTCTTCTTTGCAGTATTTATCGCAGCCCCAGCAAATGCGTTCGGGATGTTTGGGGGCGACGGGGAATTTTTTGGCCATGCTGTGTCTCTTGATTGATTTGTTTTTATTCGGGAAAGTCTGTTCATGAAATTATAAATGATTTTGTAGGCCGTCTGAAACGGTTGCGGCGGCTTTTACCTGATTTGAAGGGGGAAGGTTAAGGTGGGTTAGCGGCGAATGATGAAAAATGCCGTCTGAAACATGGCATGTTTCAGACGGCATTGGTTATCTAACGGCTTCAGCCGAAGCGATTATTTCTTCTCTTTCTCTGGGCGCACCCAGCCTTCAATCACGGTTTGGCGGGCGCGGGCGACGACCAGTTTGCCCTCTTCGCAGTCTTTGGTAATCGCGCTGCCTGCGCCGGTGGTGACGCGGTTGCCGATTTTCACCGGCGACACAATCACGCTGTTGGAACCGATACGCACTTCGTCGCCGATTTCGCTGCGGTATTTATTGACACCGTCGTAGTTGGCGATGATGGTGCCCGCGCCGAAGTTGGTTTTGCTGCCGACGGTGGCGTCGCCGATGTAGGTCAGGTGGTTGGCTTTGGTGCCGCTGCCGATAGAGGCGTTTTTCACTTCGACGAAGTTGCCGATGTGTACGCCGTCGGCAAGTTTGGCGTTCGGACGCAGGCGGGCGTACGGGCCGATGTGGTTGTCGGTGCCGACTTCGCAGTCTTCCAAATGCGAGAACGGGGCGATTTTGCTGCCCGCGCCGATTTTGGCGTTTTTGATGACGCAGTTGGCGCCGATTTCCACATCGTCACCCAGCTCGACATTGCCTTCAATCACGACGTTGACATCAATCACCACGTCTTGGCTGTGGGTCAGCGTGCCGCGCAAATCGAAACGCGCCGGGTCGCGCAGGGTTACGCCCGCTTTGAGCAAGGCTTGCGCTTGGTCGCGTTGGTAAATGCGTTCCAATTCGGCCAGCTGCACTTTATTGTTCACGCCTGCCGCCAGATAAGAGGCGCGTACCTGCACGGGATGAACCGCCACGCCGTCGCGGTTGGCCAGCGCAATCAGGTCGGTCAGGTAATACTCGCCTTGGGCGTTGTCGCTGGACAAGGCGTTCAGCCATGCTTCCAATTTGCCGTTGGGCAAGACCAAAATGCCGGTATTGGTTTCTTTGACGGCTTTTTGCTCGTCGTTGGCGTCTTTTTCTTCGACAATGGCCACGACTTTGTCGCCTTCGCGGATAATGCGGCCGTAGCCGGTGGGGTCGTCCAACACGTCGGTCAAGAGGCCGACTTCGTCACCGGCGGCGTCCAGCAGGGTTTGCAGTGTTTTGACATCGGTCAGCGGCACGTCGCCGTACAACACCAGCGTGCTGCCGGTATAGGGCAGGTATGGCAGGGCGGTTTTGACGGCGTGGCCGGTACCGAGTTGCTCGGTTTGCTCGACCCACTCGACGTCGCGTTGGATTTTGGCCAATACCTGCTCTTTGCCGTGGCCGATGACCACGCAGATGTTTTGCGGATTAAGCTGGGCGGAGGTATCAATCACGCGCTGCAACATCGGCTCGCCGCCGATTTCGTGCAACACCTTGGGCATTTTGGAATACATGCGCGTGCCTTTGCCGGCCGCGAGGATAACGATGTTTAAAGGGGTTTGACTCATAAGATGATGACCTTCGTAAATTCGGTAGATGAAAACAGCCGCTCCTGCCGACGGTGGGTCGGGAGGCCGGCCATGCAAGATGTTTGTGCAAGCGGATGGGGCGGCAGGCGGCAAAAAATGTCTGCTGTGCAGCGGCTGCTTTTGCCGTATGCCGTGGGGTTTTCAGACAGCCTTGCTGTTATTCGGCCGTTTCGCTGCTTTGCGCGCCGGGCTGTTGCCAAGTTGTGCCGCGCACTTCCTGCTCGGTGCGGCTGTTGGGCTTGACGGCGTGTTGCTCGGGGCGGAACTGGTTGTAGTTCATGTTGCGCGAATACGTGCCGTCTTGGTAATACACGCGTGTACCCTGTTCGTATTTTTGGCGCAGCGCGGTGGTGCCGTCGGGCTTTTGATAGGTTTCCCAAGTGCAGCCGCTCAGGGCGGCGGCAGCGGCAATCATTAGGGCTAAGTAACGCATGATGTCGGTTTCCTTGTGTTTGAACGGGATGGGCAGAATATGTTATTGAGGCTTATTGTAGTGGATTTCAGACGGCAAATCATCGGCCTTTGTGTGATTTTTCGCTGCCCAAGCGCCCAATACCGCCATATCGTGCGCGGCAAAATCGACAAAGGGCAAATCGTGGCTCTTCTGCCCGAACCACACCGTACCCATGCCCAGCGCTTTGGCGGCGTGCAGGTTGTCGGCGCTGTCGTCTATCATGATACAGTTTGCCGGTGTCGTGCGCAGTAAGCGACAAACGGTCAGATAGGCTTGCGGATTGGGCTTGTAGAGGAGGTCGAAATCTTCCGTGCCTGCCAGCAGCTCGAAATAGGGGGTAATGCCCATCGCGTCGGTGAGGGCGCGCACGTAAAACGACGGGCCGTTGGAAAACACGGCCTTGTGCCCTTTCAGACGGCCTAATGCTTCATGCGTTCCCACCATCGGCGTGAGTTTGCTTAAAATCTGCGGCAGCGGGTGGCATTCGCGCAAAAATTCGCCGATGTCGATTTCGGGGTGGTGGATTTGCAAACCGGCCAGCGTTGCGCCGTAGCGGTGCCAATAGTCTTGGCGCAGCTGCGAGGCTTGCTCGCGCGGCAGGTTCAGACGGCCTGCCATGTAGTTGGTCATGCTGGTGTTGATGAGTTGGAAAATGCCGGCGTCGGCATTGTGCAGGGTGTTGTCGAGGTCAAACAGCCAAACGGTTTCGCTCATGTTGCTATTGCTGGATTTATTGGTATCATCGCATTGTAACGCATACCTACAACGCATACACACAAGGAAAAAATCATGCAGAAACTGTTTGCCCTGTTTGCCGCGCTGGTGTTGAGCGCCGCCGCCCACGCACAAACCGAAGTGCGGCTGGCGGTGCACAGCTCGTTCAGCCTGCCCAAAGCAGCCATCGCGCAATTTGAAAAAGACAACCGCGCCAAAGTTGTCGTGATTAAAGCGGGCGACGCGGGCGAAATGCTCAACAAGCTGATTCTCAGCCGCACCAAACCGATTGCCGACGCGGTTTACGGCATTGACAACACTTCCATAGGCAAGGCGCAGCAGGCGGGGATTTTGGCCGACAAGCAGCCTGCTTCCGCGCCGCTCAACGCTGCCATGCCCGTGATACCGGCGGTGGATTACGGCTATGTGGCGCTGAACTACGACAAGCAATGGTTTGCGCAAAAAAAGCTGCTGTTGCCGCAATCTTTGCAGGATTTGACCAAGCCTCAGTATAAAAATTTACTGGTTGTGCCCAACCCCGCCACGTCCAGCCCGGGTTTGGCTTTTTTGCTGGCGAACATCGGCGGCATGGGCGAAGAGGGCGCGTTTCAATGGTGGGGTAAAATGCGCGCCAACGGCGTGAAAGTGGCCAAAGGCTGGAGCGACGCCTATTACACCGACTTTACCCGCAACGGCGGCGCGTATCCGCTGATTGTCAGCTACGCCACCAGCCCGGCGGCGGAGGTGTATTTCAGCAAGGGCAAATACCAAACGCCGCCCACCGGCAATTTATTCTTGAAAGGCGGCGTGTTCCGCCAAGTGGAAGGCGCGGCGGTATTGAAAGGGGCGCAGCAGCCCGCGCTGGCGGCGAAGTTGGTGCAATGGCTGCAAAATCGCGCCGTGCAGCAGGCCGTGCCGTCTGAAATGTGGGTGTATCCGGCGGTAAAAGGTACGCCGCTGCCCAAAGTCTATGAATTTGCGCAAACGCCGAAATTTACCGATTCGCCCAGTCGTGCAGATATTAACAGCAAGCAGAAACAGTGGGTCAGCCGTTGGACGAAAACGGTGTTGCGTTAGCCCCAAAAAAGCCGAAGGCCGTCTGAAACGGAATGTCGTTTCAGACGGCCTTTTCGATGAGAAAATTATGTGAGATTACAGCTTAAACACATGCTCGGCTAATATCGACGCGCCGATTAAAATCAGCACCAAGCCGCCGAGAATTTCCGCTTTATTGCCGATACGTTTGCCCAAACCGCGCCCCAAGTGCAGGCCGATAAAGACCATCAGCGCGGTGGCGCAGCCGATGGTGGCGGCGGTAACGTAGATGTTGATGTCGAGGAAGGCCAAACCCACGCCGACAGCCATCGAATCAATGCTGGTGGCAAACGCCGTGCCGACGGTGGCCATCAGGTTTTGGCTTTTTTTCGGGGCGTCGTCGTCATCTTCATCGCCCCCTTTCAAACCTTCGTAAATCATTTTGCCGCCGAGCAAGACCAGTAGCGTGAACGCCAGCCAGTGATCCCAGCCGTCAATAAACGATTTTGCCGCCGTACCGGCCAGCCAGCCGACTAGCGGGGTGATGGCTTCGATAATGCCAAACAAAAGCGCGGTTTTGACTGCCTCTCCCAAGCGCAGGTTCTGCATGCCCGCGCCCCGCGCAATGGCGGCGGCAAAAGCGTCGGTTGCCATGGCAAACGCCAATAATATCAATGCAGAAACACTCATTCCAGTTCCGATTTCCGAAAGTGCCGAAAACGGTGCATAATACACCAATTCCCTTTACTATTCTATCCGCGCCGTTCAGACGGCCTTTTTCTGCACCAGCCAGCCCGCGCCCACCGCCAGCAAGAGCGGAAACAGCAGCGCCGCCGGTTGGCGCGTCAGCTCCAGCAGAAACAAGACCGCCGTCAGCGGCATACGCTGCATAATGCCCAACATCGCCGCCGCGCCGATGACCGACGCCGTGGCGGTCGGCACGTTGGGCAGATAGGCGTTCCACAGCGGCAGCCAGGCGGCGGTAAAAGTGCTGCCCATCATCATCGACGGCGTAATCAGCCCGCCGAACGCGCCCGCCGCCAGCGCCAGCCAGACCGCAATAAATTTCGCCGCCAGCAGCATCAGGCTGTCGCCCCCCGTCAGCATACCGGCAAATTCCAGCTGGTTGCCCGCCTTGCCGTTGCCCAAAATTTCAGGGAAAGACCCCGCCAACAGCCCGATGAGCGCAAACGCACCCACCGCCAGCCACGCCAGTTTCAGACTGCCGTAGGCTTGCAGCGGCAGGCGGGCAGTGGATTTTTTAAACACATGCGCCAGAAGCGCCGCGCCCAGTCCGGCCACCACCGCAAACGGCAGCGCCGCATGGGGAATCTCCAAGACCGGCAGCGGATACTGCACCAAATCGCCCAAAAGCAGGCGCGATACCGCCGTGGCGGTCAACACCGTCAGCGCCACCGCCGCGATATTGGCCGCATTGATGACCAACACCATCGTTTCCAGCGCAAACACCGTTGCCGCCATCGGCGTGTTATACACCGCCGTCAAACCGGCGGCCGAAGCGCAGGCCAGCAGCATACGCGCTTCGTCGTCGTTCAGCTTTACCCGCCGCAGCCAAGCCGTTGCCGCAGCCACGCTCATTTCGCGCGGCGCCACTTCGCGGCCGAGCGGCGAGCCCATGCCGACGGTAATAATCTGCAACAGCGCATGGACGAAAGTCGTCCGCACCGGCACGCCCTGCTGCGGCTGTTTCAACGATTTGCCGATGGGCACCAGCGGCTTGCCGAAGCGGTGCAGCGCCCACCAGCCGAACCCGGCCACCACGCCGCAGGCCAGCAGCGCCCACCAGCGGCGTATCGGCGCAGCCTGCGCCACGCCCTCGCGGAAACTGCCAGCGTGGTAGCCGAAAGTGGTGTGTTGGATAAAGTGCATGAGTTCGGTCAGGCCGAAACCGATACAGCCGGCAATCACGCCGACCGCCGTCAGCGACACCCAGAAACGCAGCCGCATAAGCCATCCTGTTGATTGAAAAAACGCTATTATACCGTGTTGGATACGGTTGGGATTTGGGATAAAGCCAGGCCGTCTGAAAACGGCGTTTCTGCGAAGCAAAAATGGTTTTCAGACGGCCTTAAGCCTTACCCGTTTTTTTTCTTCTGCCACCAACCACGCGCTCAGGCCGCCTTCGGCGCGGTTTTCCAAGTGGAACGCCAAGCCGTGTAACTTAGCGATTTGTTCCACAATCGACAGCCCCAGCCCGCTGCCTTGCGCGTTTTGTCCGGCGGGGCGGTAGAAGCGTTCTTTAATGCGCGGCAGGTGTTCGGCGGCGATACCGGCGCCGTGGTCGTGCACTTCGATTTTGTCGGCATAGATGTGCAGGCTCACTTCGCTGTGTTCGGGCGAGTAGCGCACGGCGTTGTCCAACAGATTGCGCAGCATGAGCTGCAAGAGCGCGGGATCGCCCGAGAGTGGCAGCGGATGGTCGGCGATTTCGCGCTTGAGGCGGATGTGTTTTTCGCGGGCGGCAAGGTTGACGTGTTGCAATACTTGGCCGCTCAATCCTGCCCAGTCTATCGCTTCGCGCCGTTGCAGGGATTGGGCGGGGTCAAGCCGTGCCAGCGCGAGGAGCTGGTTAATCAGGTGTTCGGCGCGGTCTAGGCTTTGGTGGATTTGCGCGAGGTGGTGCGGCTGCTCGTCGGGTTCGCTCATCGCCAAAACATCGGTTTGCACTTTCAGCGCGGCCAGCGGGCTGCGCAATTCGTGGGCGGCATCGGCGGTGAAACGCTGCTCGCGCGCGATGGCGGCGGATACGCGTTCAAACAGGCGGTTGAGGCTGTGTACGACGGGTTGGATTTCCTGCGGCACGGCGGCGGATACGGGCGTGAGGTTATCGGCGCGGCGGCTGCCGAGTTCGGCGGCCATGCGGTTGAGCGGACGCAGGCTGCGGTTGATGGCGAGGTAGCCCACCCATGCCATCAGCGGCAGGGTCAGAAAATAGGAAATCAGCTCGGTCATCAGGCTGCCGGTCAATACGGCCAGCCGTTCGCGCCAGCGCTGCGAGACGGCGACGGTTTGGCCGGTTTCGGGCAGGTGCAGATAGAGAATGCGCCAACTGTCGCTCTGCCACGGTGAGCCGCTGTTGACAAAGCCGGGGGTCGTCTGAAACGGAATGTTTTTGCCGTATTCGTCGGCCAGCAGCAGTTTGCCGGTGATGTCCCACACGGCAAGGCCGTTGTTTTTGTTTTCTGCCTCGCCGATATTGTCTTCGCCTAGCGCGTCTTCGATGGTGGGCAGCAGCAGGGTCTGCGCCGCATTGACTTTGGGCACGGAGCGGGAAAGCTGGGTCATTTGGGTATCGGCTGCTTCGTTGAGTTCGTGCAACTCAATGCCGAAGGCAACCAGGCTGGCCGGTATCCAGACAAACAGGACACACAGTATCAGATAAACGGTCAGCCGTTTTTTGATGGAGGTTTCGGGCGGGAGGTTGAGGTGGTACATGATGTCGGCTTTGTGGAAACGGGATTTCAGACGGCATGATGGCGAGATATGGCGAACGGTGTAGTTTGGGATGAAATCCCAACAGGAATTTAGAAAATATTGGGTTTCCAACCCAAGTTACGCTGCCGGCCGTCTGAAAAAAGAAAACGCGTGCGTGGCTGCGCCACACTCTAGGCAAGGTCATTTTTACGGCATTTCCCCCAGCTGATAGCCCAAGCCGCGCTTGGTTTGAATCACGCCGCTGCCGATTTTTTTGCGCAGGTGGTGGATATGCACCTCCACCGCGTTGCTTTCCACTTCCTGCTCCCAGCCGTAGAGCTTGTCTTCGATTTGGGCGCGGCTGATGATGTGTTTCGGCTGCGACACCAGCATTTCCAACAGCCGCCATTCTTTGGCGGTCAAATCCAAAGGCCGGCCGTGCAAGGTGGCGGTTTGCGCGGCGGTGTCGAGTACCAGAGCGCCGTAGCTTATGCTGCTGTCGGCTCGGCCTTGCGTGCGGCGCACCAGCGCATTCAGGCGCGCCGCCACTTCTTCCAGCGCAAACGGTTTGCACAAATAATCATCCGCACCGCCGTTGAGTCCGGCCAAACGGTCGGGCAGCGCGTCGCGTGCGGTCAAGACCAACACCGGCGTTTCCAAGCCCTGTTTGCGCCAATGGCGCAGGATGTCCATGCCGTCCATACCCGGCAAGCCAAAATCCAACACCACCGCGTCGTAAGGCGCTGCCGTCAGCGCGGCCTGCCCCTCGAGGCCGTCTGAAAACCAGTCGGCGGCCATGCCGAGCTTTTTCAGGCCGCTGGCGATGCCGTCGCCGATGTGCGGGTCGTCTTCAATCAGCAGGATACGCATGTCGTTTGCCTTATCGGAAGATTGCTTAAGATAGGGCGGATTATAACTGGTTTCTATTAGGCCGTCTGAAGCGTTTTTCAGACGGCCTGAAAATATTTTTCTAATTTGTTTCTTTAAAATTCAATGGCTTGAAAATAAATATCGGCAGATGTGGGAAATTAAGATTGACTTAAGTTTGCTTTGTTTAAATACACCCAACGAAACAAACCCACAAAGGAAACCGAGATGAAAACCACCGACAAATTAGCCATGTTGATTGCCGCCGCCGGTTTGGCCACCAGCTTTTCCGCGTATGCCGACGAAGGCGAAGTGAACTTAGCGCAAGTGGCGTAGGTGCAGATGATTGAAACCGCGCAGGCCGAATCCGATGAACCGGCCATCGCAACCGCCGCCGCCAAACCGCAGGATGACGAAATCGCCAAATTCGGCGGCCTGCTGCACTGGTTTTTGTAAACCGGGCGACAGTTAGGACTGTTTGATGAAGATATTGCGCAAAATATTGACCGCCGCCGTCACCGCCGCAGCGCTGGCTGTGTATCTGGTTTACCGTTGGTATCGGCGGCTGGCGCAAGCGCCCAAGCAGGATGAATACCGCGCTTATGCCGCAAAACATCGCGCCAGCCGCTGGCGGGCGGCAGAGAGAAGTTACACTACTTTTCACGGCTTACAGGTTGCCGTTAGAAATCCACATTAAACCCGCATTAAAAAAACGATTGTTTTATTTTTCTTAGAGGAATGTACCATGAAAATCACCGGTAAAATCATCACTTCCGCCGCCGTATTGATGACGATTGCCGTCGCCAGCTTCAACGTCCATGCTGCTTCCGGCGCCGACAGCAGCAAAATCGCCGCGCTGATGGGCAGCAAAATCACCGCCGCCCAAGCCGTGCAAGCCGCGCAGGGGAGCGTCAACGGCCAAGCCGCCGAAGTGGGCTTCAAACACAAAAACGGCCAAAGCTATTACGAAGTAGAGGTCTTATCGGGCGGGAAAACGCACGAAATCAAGGTAGATGCCGCCAGCGGCAAAATTCTGGCGCAGAAAACCGAAAGCGAAAGCAAAGCGCAAGCGAAAACCGGCGTATCGCTGCAACAAGCCATCGCCGCAGCCGAAGCCAAAACCGGTGGCCGCGCGAAAAAGACCGAGTTGAAAGCGAAAAACGGTCAAACGGTATATAAAGTGG
This sequence comes from Neisseria perflava, assembly GCF_024170405.1. Taxonomy (GTDB): domain Bacteria; phylum Pseudomonadota; class Gammaproteobacteria; order Burkholderiales; family Neisseriaceae; genus Neisseria; species Neisseria perflava_B. The sequence goes on from NZ_JALJYC010000010.1 coordinate 53,826, forward strand.
AAACCGTCAACGCCGCCAAACAGAAATACGAAGTTGCCGTCAACGCCGCCAACGGCAGCGTGATTTCTTCCCAAATCGACAATGATTAAGGGTCTGATTCGACCTTTTTGAATGAAAGGAACGCCTATCGAACAGAGCAAGCCCATGCCCGCCGGATGAGTCCGAGTCCGGCGGGTAAGCAGAGATTTTTTCATTTTCATTTTTCCAGCTATCCAATGGTTTAGGATCTGTTGACATTTCATCACGCGGCGTCTTTTCGGCGAAAAAACGCGCCTGCTGCGTTAAAAATGCTCGCAAGGTGTCCAACCTTGCTGCGCTTTTTGCCTTGCATCCGCGCTTTTTCACTCGAAAATCTGCTTCGCGGATGAATTGTCAACAGACCCTAGCATGCCGTCTGAAGATTTTTCAGACGGCCTTTTTTTGGCTTACTCTACGCGTTTGCGATTTTACGAAAACCGACTGTTTTAGCTCCGCACAAACGCGCAAAGCTCGTTTTAGCTTCGCTGAAGCTCGCAAAGCTCGTTTTCAGGCGGCCTTTGCCCCCGTTTCGATACCTGCCTGCCCATGCTTAAGATTGCCTTAAGTTTCCCCTTTTATCATGCCTGCAGATTACCAATCTTCAGGAAATGATGATGTTCAAACGCTTATCCGTTACCCTCAGCAGCAACCAAGTGATTATGCTGTTCAGCCTCTATACCGCGCTGGTGTTCAATATCGGCTATTGGCAGAGCGTGTACCGCTTGGCACACACGGATACCATGCTGATGGTCACCATGCCGCTGTTTATCGTGGCCGCGCTCAATTTGATTATGCAGCTTTTGTTTTGGCCTAAGCTGCACCGCGTCTTGATACCGCTGTTGCTTATGGCCGGAGCGGGCGTGTCGTATGCGGTGATGGTGCAGGGTATTTATTTCAACGCCGACCAGATTAACAATATTGTGCAGACTGACGCCACCGAAGCGGCGGCGTGGTTGAGCATGAAATGCGTGTTGTGGGTATGCTTGACCGGCATATTGCCCGCGCTGTGGTATGCGTTTTGCGTGAAACTCAAACCGCGCGGCGTGGTGCACGGCACGGCATGGCGCGGTTTTTCCGCCGGTTTGTCTTTGGTGGTGATTGCCGCCGTCGGCTCGCTGTCGTACCAGCATTACGCCTCGTTTTTCCGCAACAATAAGGGCATACATTACCAAATCACGCCGACCAATTTTATCGGTTCCGGTTTCAAAGCCCTCTACAACGCCTACGACGAGTGCCGCCCGTTTGAAAAAATCGGCGAAGACGCGGTGTTGCTGGCGCAGCAGGGCGCGCGCAAAAAAGTCTTGGTCTTGGTGGTGGGTGAAACCACCCGTGCGCAAAACTGGGGGCTGAACCCGGGTGCGCCCGACACCACGCCGCAGCTGAAAAATACCGACGGCGTGATTAATTATCCCGAAGTCCAATCCTGCGGCACAGCCACCAATGTTTCCCTGCCGTGTATGTTTTTCCGTTACAACCGCACCGATTACAGCACCAATACCGCCAAACATCAGGAAAACCTGTTAGACATCTTAAAACGCGCCGGATTATATGTGTCGTGGCGCGAAAACGACGGCGGCAGCAAAGGCGTGGCCGACCGCGTGCAATACGTTGATATGGGCGAAAAACTGGGCAAAAGCGACCCGCGCTGCCACGGCAGCCTGTGTTACGACGCAGTTTTGCTTGACGGCCTGCACGAAGAAATCCGCGCCATGCCTTCAGACGGCGTGATTGTGCTGCACACCAACGGCAGCCACGGCCCGACCTATTACCAGCGTTACCCGCAAAACCTGCGCAAATTTACGCCGACCTGCGACACCAACCAAATCCAAGATTGTTCGCACCAAGCCTTGGTCAACACCTACAACAACACCATCGTGGCGGTGGACGACATGCTGGCGCAAACCATCAAATTGTTAAACGAAGAGCAGGACGCCGACACCGCCATGCTGTATCTGAGCGACCACGGCGAATCGCTGGGCGAAAACGGCCTCTATCTGCACGCCACGCCGTATGTGGTTGCGCCCAAAGAGCAAACGCATGTGCCGATGGTGTTTTGGGCTGATTCCGGCTTCTACCGCAGCAGCGGCATGGATAAAAACTGCCTGCGCCAACACGCCGCCGGCGCGTATTCGCAGGACAACCTGTTCCACTCCGTTTTGGGTGTGATGAACGTAGGGACAAAAGAGTATCAGGCGCAGCAGGACATGTTTGCCGCCTGCCGCAGCGCGGCGGTGTAACGAAATTTGAGCTACATAAATGATGGCCGTCTGAAAAATAAATCATATGCTAATGAATCGGATTGTATCCGAATTTCAAAATTTGATTTATTTTCAGACGGCCTTTGTTGCCTAGAAAATTAAAATCTTGCAATCAACCTGAAAATCTCATCTAAATACGCGCCTTCCGAGGAAGCGATATTTTCCCGTAAATATGCCGGTATGCGGGATAAAAATGCTTCCCGCGATGTCGGACGCGAATGGATGAGCACCTCAATCATGGCAGGCCTTAGGATACGTCGTTCTGCCGGAACATCAGGATGTTCTACTTCAATTCGGGCAGCCAATATTTGCAAATGCTCTTTCAAGTTTTTAGGCTCAATAGGCTCGGATGCTATTTCATCATTATCCTGTTCGGAAGAAAAATTTTCAGGTTCTACCTGATTAAGATCAAGCCCTAGATTGACCATTTCCACAGGTTCGACAGGGCTGTTCTCTTGCGGCGGAGACGTATCATCGTTGCCCTCTTGACAGGGATATTTCTGTTTTAATACCTCTAACCGGTTCAGTATCGGCATTAATGCCGCTTCAGGATTTTTAAACCAGTCTGTTGACCAAATCCGATGAATTTCCCATCCCAAACCTTCTAAAATTTCTTGGCGCAAGCGGTCGCGGTCGCGTGCCGATTTTGCGGAGTGGTAGGTAGCGCCATCGCATTCCACGCCAATCAAGAATTGCTGCGGTCTGTTCGGGTTGCGGACGGCAATATCCAAGAAGAAACCATTAACGCCGACTTGCGGCTCGCATTGATAGCCGTGTTTTGCTAAGGCATTGATTACGGCAATTTCAAAATCACTGTCCGGCGCTTTTCCGGTAATGACCGCCTGATGCAAATGGCCGCATTCGCAATATTCTAAAAATGCGTTTAATGCCTTTACTCCGCGACTGCTTGTTTCGGAAACAAGAACATCCCATGAACTCATGGAAGAGAAAATATGCATCCGCTTTTTGGCACGGGTAAATAAGACGTTTAAGCGCCGCCAACCGTCTGCCCTATTGATTGGGCCAAAGTTCTGACGAACTTTTCCTCCAATCGTTTGAGGGCCGTAGGTCATGGAAATTAAAATAACATTGCGCTCGTCGCCCTGTACGTTTTCCAGGTTTTTGATGAAAACCGGATCGGTTTTGGCTTTCTCGTCAACCAAATCCTGCAAATGTGGATATTCTCGCAACTGCTGCTCAAACTGCATTTCGATTTCATCACGCTGCTGGCTGTTCATGGCAACCATGCCGATAGATTCATCCGGTGATGTTGCTAAGATTTCAAGCGCTTTTCTGACAATCGCTTGTGCTTCGGCAACGTTTCTGCTGTTTTCAAAGCAGCCGTTTACTTTGGTAAAGCGAATGCCCAAGTCATCGGCTTTTTCCATCGGCGAAGGAAACAGTACCAAATCAGAATCATAAAAATGTTTGTTGGAGAAAGCAATCAAGGATTCGTGGCGGGAACGGTAATGCCACCGCAAACGGCGGGTACGGAATGCATCGTGGCTGCTGACCGAATCCAAAATGCTTTCTGCTTGTTCAACCGCAACTTCATTTTCTTCATCTCCTTCATTATTGTAGGAAGATTGGAAAAAAACTGGTTGGCGGTAATTGTTTCGGGTCGCCGACAATAATGGCGCACGAACCGTCATGTGCGCTACGAGCCAATGCACCGATGGCATCTTCGGGCAGGATTTGCGATGCCTCATCCATAACAATCACGTCAAATTGAAAATGGCCGGGCTTCAGGTATTGCGCAACCGACATCGGACTCATCATAAAGCATGGTTTGAGCGCTTGAATGGCTTTCGGCGCACGGTCAAGCAGTTGTCGGATGGCAATATGCTTCTTTTTCTTAGTGTGTTCGTGTTTAACCAATGAATATTCCGTATATTGGGCAACAGGGCCGCTGCTGATACCCTGAGGCACTTTTTTCTGTGAGGCGTTAAAAGCAATTTTCTGCCGCTGAAACTTCATTAACTCCTTATCGTAAGTTTGGAATTGGTTAATCACCGCCTGATGGCCGACACCGTTGAAATCCCGGATTTTTGCATTTTCGGCAAAAATATCGAGCGCCAAGCGGCCATAGATGGCTAGGCCGATAGATTGATTTAATTGTTCAGGCTGGATTTGCTGGCTTTCTAAGCAACTGATGATGTTTTCCAATCCGGCAGCGGACAGTTGTTGTTTGGTTTTGACATAATCTGTCCAAGTATGCAGCCACAAGGGGTTCATCATGGCAGTCAGATTTTTTCCAATATGCCCGATAAATCTTTTCCATTTATCCAAGCAGCTTTATCTACCTCTCCTTGATGTAGAAAGTCTGCGCCTGTTGTTTCAGCATTTGCCAATACCTTACCAAACCGATAGCCCCAACTGCGTAACAGGTCGTAAGTTCTGGTGCTTGGAGATTTCGCCAATGCATCCATGCAATTGGCGGTTTTGCTTGCGCTGTTTAAAGTAGACAAGGTATTTTGCGCAGCTTGTACGGACTCTGTATTAAAGTGGCTGAATGTTGGTGGGAATGTCCAAACTTCAGGAATGAAATCTACAGGGTATTGGCGCAAAGATTGGTTCAGTTGTTCAGCCTGTTTCAATACCTGATTTGCTTCGGTAATTTTTGCGATGGTATGTTTGCCATCGGCAATATGGTGACCTAGTGCTGACAAAATAAGGGTTAACTGCGCAATAAGCTGTTGCAGCGGTGCTTCGGTATCGGCTAAATTTTGCTTTCTATCAACCAAGTTGTGTACTTTATCGAAAGTGGCGCAAACATGGGAAAGGCCGTCTGAAACAGTTTTATCCAGACGGTGTAATACTTGGTGGTAAGTATCCCGAATCGCATAGGCCAAATCACGCTCTACCGTAAACAGCGCCGAACCTGTGCGAACCCTATCGCCAAAACCTGAACCGTATTCTTTACGGACAGCCTGATACCAAGAGCGCAATGCTTGAATCTGCTCAATAGGTGTTTCCGCGCCCTGATAACGCTGATTTAATACTGGTGTCATTTTGTTGATGCGGTCGGCTTCATCTAATTGCTGTTTATAGCTAATCAAGTCGGGCAGGGCTGCCTGTAAATGTTTAATACGGGGTTTGGTTTGCCGAGCCAGGCTGATTACTGCATTTTTAGATGCATGCCATTCGAAGGAGAAAAGTTTAAAAAATCCCCCGTTTTCCAAAACCGACAAATGGTTTTGTAAGTCAACTGCATCCGGCAGGCTGCCCAAATGGAAAGCAGATGATAATTTTTGGTGCAACGGCGTTAGTGTTTTAAAGACACCGACGAGCTGGGACAATACCGAGTCTAAATCCGGGCTGTCGAATACCTCATCGCGGTGCTGCCATAAATGGCTGGGTAATTGCTCAATCAACCCGACAAATACGGATAATTCGTGAAAGCTGTCGAGTCGGTTATCAAACAGATGGAGCAGATTGGCCGGAGTACCGTTTCTGATTTTGTCTAACTCATCTTCCAAAACCGATATAGCCTGCTGAGTTTTTTGGGCATATTGGTGGGCGGCTGCCAAATCTTCAATACTGATTTGCGGGTTGCTGCAAATTTTAGAAATTTGCTCAAGGAGTCGGATAATGTCGAGATGGCGCTCCGGCATGTCGAGGGTTTCGGTTTTAAAAATTGATTGAACTGAGGCCAGTTTGTTATGTGCGCCGCAGTAGGTTTGGATAAATGCGGATAGCTGTTGCAGGTGCTCGGGGTGCAGCAAATCTGCCGTTATCACTTCATCGCCCCGCAATTCAGGCAATGCGTGTAATCGGATTTGCAGATTTTTTAAATTATCTTCGGTCAGGGCAAAATCCAAAGGTGTGCCGAAGGCCTCCTGCCAGGTTTGGCACATTTGGTGTAAATTCTCTAGGGCTTGATTCCACTCTTTTAACCGAGCGACAAATTGTTGCTCTTCGTAATCAAAAAAAGACGGTTTGCCGACACCATACCAGTAGTGTTCGGTGATATGGCCGTTGGGCGACTGTTGGGACACCTGCACAAAAATATCGTGCAAAAGTTTTACCTTGTCTTCCAGGTTTTTGATTTGATGGGTATTTAACTCAATGCTGTCTGAAAGTTTCAATGAAACCGCCGGTAGCTGAACCGGCAGTTCATTTCTGAACCGTACTGCGCGGTTCAGAATGGCGTGAATGCTTGCGCCGGTTTGTTTCCATGTCTGGTTAACCAGAGTGACATAGTCTTGCAATGGAGTTTTATATGCTTCGTAGCGGTTGATATTTTCCTGAATCTGTCGGATGTCGTGATACGCGCCGCGTTTCTGATAGCTGTTGGTCAAATCATCCAGGATTTTCTTTTTATCGGTTTTGTGACTGTGGATTTCCAGGCAGAAATCGCCCAAGCCCGCTTTATCCAAGCGGGTTTTCACCACGTCGAGTGCTGCCATTTTTTCTGCCACAAACAGCACGGATTTACCGACGTTTAGGCAGGCTGCAATCAGATTGGTGATGGTTTGGGATTTGCCGGTACCCGGAGGGCCTTCGATAACCAGATTTTTCCCTTCAACGGCATCAATCAATGCACTGTGTTGCGAGCTGTCTGCATCATAAATAATCGGAAATTTTGTATGGATATCAGGCATTTCATCCAGCTGATACTCTTCTGGGCGGGTAACCTTTTCGCTACGCTCCTTTCCGGAAACTGCAAACAGCTGTTTAATCAGCGGATGAGATTCCAGAGAAGCGTGCTCCGGCCAGTTTTTGGGGTCTAAATCCTGATACATGGCCTGTTTGGAAAAGTTCAGCAAGGCTAAGTAGGCCTGGCGTTTGACTTTCCACTTCGGCTGAGCCTCTTTGATAACCTGCTCGACTTGGCTGAAATAATTCTCCGGTAACTGGTTTTCACCGATAAGCGGTAAGGATAAGCCGAAATCATGGGCTAGTTTTTCGTGTAGCGTCACATTACTGAAAATCTCGTCGCCTTCCAATTTGACGGCATAAATTTTATGGCCGTCTTTTATTCCGTCTTTTTCAATAATGGCAACAGGGAGCGTAAAAAGCGGAGCAAGTCGCGCTTTGCCGGTTGATGTTTCTCTCCATTCTAAAAAACCTAAAGCCAAATACAGGGTATTGACACCGGTTTCTTCAATAGCGGAGTTTGCTTGGGCGCGGATGTTTTTTAGCTGCGGTTCTAAGGAATGCGCGTATAAATTCGTTTGCAGTAACGGTTTGTCGTCACCGGATTGATGCGGCAATTCAGGATTTAAGTTCAAGCCTAGAATTTCCGCCCATTTTTCAGCAGAGGGGAAACGTTTGTTTTCAGAATTTTCTTCTCTTGAACCCATGAACCCGTGTTCATGCATCTGCTCTTCAGACGGCATGGGGACGGGATTAAGTGACAGTGTTTGGTTCTGATTGAGTATTTCCACAATTTGATTAGGCGCGGCATCAAAAAGCGGCAGGCTTTTCCCTTTGGGTGCACGATAACTGAGCAGAGCGTTTCTGGTGGACAAATCCAACAAACGCTTGCGCACGTTTGCTAATGAATCAAATGCAAATGCGGGGGGGGGGGGAGGGGGGAGTAATGTTTTCCATTGCTATGTCATTAAAATTGTTGTGGCATGAAATTGCAGTATATCAAATCCTGTGTTTTATTTGCTGTTTTGCTACAATACCTTTCTTAGTCCAACCGAATCCCTAAAAGGCCGTCTGAATGTCCAAACCCGTTTCCCCGATGATGCAGCAGTATCTCGCCATCAAAGCCGAACACGCCGACAAGCTCCTGTTTTACCGCATGGGCGATTTTTACGAGCTGTTTTTTGATGACGCGGTGGAGGCGGCCAAGCTGCTCGACATTACCCTGACCACGCGCGGGCAGGTGGCGGGCGAGCCGATTAAGATGGCGGGCGTGCCGTATCACTCGGCCGAGCAGTATCTGGCGCGGCTGGTGAAAATGGGTAGAAGCGTGGCGATTTGCGAGCAGGTGGGTGAGGTCGGCGCTGGCAAAGGGCCGGTCGAGCGCAAGGTGGTACGCATTGTCACGCCGGGCACGCTCACCGATTCGGCTTTTTTGGAAGACAAGGAAACCAACCGCATTGTGGCGGTGAATGCGGATAAAAAGCAGGTTGGTTTGGCATGGGCTTCTTTGCAGAGCGGCGAGTTTAAAAGCAAAATTGTGCCGTCTGAAAAGCTGGCCGACGAACTGGCGCGTTTGCAGGCGGCGGAAATTTTGCTGGCCGACGGCAAAAACGCGCCACCGCTGACGGGGGCGAACATCACGCGCCTGAATGCGTGGCAGTTTGACGCGGATACCGGAGCCAAACTCCTGACCGATTATTTCGGCTGCCAAGATTTGCGCGGCTTCGGCTTGGAGATGAAGGAGCATGACCTAGCAATCGGCGCGGCGGGGGCACTGCTCAACTACATCCGCCTCACGCAAAACCTGCTGCCGCAACACCTCGACGGCCTGTCTTTGGAAACCGAAAGCCAATACATCGCTATGGACGCGGCCACGCGGCGCAATTTGGAGCTGACCCAGACCTTGAGCGGCAAAAAAGCGCCGACGCTGTTTTCCGTATTAGACGACTGCACCACGCATATGGGCAGCCGCCTGCTGGCTTTGTGGCTGCATCATCCTTTGCGCAGCCGCGACAAAATCCGTGCGCGGCAAGAGGCGGTAGCGGCCTTGCAAAATCAATACGAAATGCTGCAAGGCCGTCTGAAAAACATTGCCGACATCGAGCGCATTGCTGCGCGGATTGCGGTGGGCAACGCCCGCCCGCGCGACTTGGCGGCGTTGCGCGACAGCTTGCAGGCACTGGCGCGGCTTGAGTTGTCCGCAGAGGGCAGCAGCCTGTTGCAGACTTTGCAAGACGTGTTCCCCGCCACCTTGCCGATTGCCGAGCAATTACAGGCCGCGATTCTGCCCGAACCGGCGGTGTGGCTGCGCGACGGCGGGGTCATCAATCACGGTTTCAACGCCGAATTGGACGAGTTGCGCCATATCCAAAACCACGGCGATGAGTTTCTGCTGGCGCTGGAGGCGCGCGAACGCGAGCGCACCGGCTTGTCCACCTTAAAGGTTGAGTTCAACCGCGTACACGGTTTTTATATCGAATTATCCAAAATCCAAGCCGAACAAGCCCCCGCCGGCTACCAGCGCCGCCAGACCCTGAAAAACGCCGAACGCTTCATCACACCCGAATTAAAAGCTTTTGAAGATAAAGTATTGACCGCGCAAGAGCAGGCGCTGGCGCTGGAAAAACGCCTGTTTGACGACATTTTGAAACAGCTTCAGACGGCCTTGCCGCAGCTGCAACAGGCCGCCAAAGCCGCAGCCGCGCTGGACGTATTGGCCGCGTTTGCCGCTATTGCCGCCGAACGCGGCTTTGTGCGCCCCGAGTTTGCCGATTATCCGGTGTTGGAAATTTCAGACGGCCGTCATCCCGTGGTGGAGCGGCAGGTGCGCCACTTTACCGCCAACAATACGGCGTTTGACCACAAACACCGCCTCATGTTGCTCACCGGCCCGAACATGGGCGGTAAATCGACCTATATGCGCCAAGTCGCGCTGATTACCCTGCTGGCGCACACCGGCAGCTTCGTGCCCGCCGCCGCCGCCAAAATCGGCCCCATCGACCAGATTTTCACCCGTATCGGCGCCAGCGACGACTTGGCCTCCAACCGCTCCACCTTTATGGTGGAAATGAGCGAAACCGCCTATATCCTGCACCACGCCACGGCGCAATCGCTGGTGTTGATGGACGAAGTCGGGCGTGGCACCTCCACCTTCGACGGCCTCGCGCTGGCGCAGGCGATTGCCGAGCATTTATTGCAGAAAAACCAATCCTTCAGCCTCTTCGCCACCCATTATTTCGAGCTCACGCGCCTGCCCGAGCAGTATGCCGCCGCCGTCAATATGCATTTGAGCGCGCTGGAGCAGGGGCAGGATATTGTGTTTCTGCACCAAATCCAGCCCGGCCCTGCCAGCAAAAGCTATGGCATTGCCGTGGCCAAACTCGCCGGTCTGCCCGCCCGTGCGCTCAAATCGGCGCAGAAACACTTGGGCGAACTCGAAGCTGCCGCTGCCGCGCAACAGCCGCAGTTGGATATTTTCAGCACCATGCCGTCTGAAACGCCGGCCGAATCGGAAGATGGGGAAGACGCAGACAGCGAAGCCACTATCACCGAATCCGCCGCACCCAATCCGGTATCGGCTATGCTGGCCGACATCCATCCCGACGAGCTGACCCCGCGTGAGGCTTTGGATTGGCTGTATAAATTGAAAGGGTTGGCGTAAGCGTATTGGTCACCGTGTAGGGTGGTAACTCGTTGCCCACCATTGATTTAAGGGAATGTCATTCTTATCGTACGGTTAATTGGAAACCAAACCATAGATATGGTGTAGGTTGGGTTGTAAACCCAATATTTGCCTAAACGCCCGTTGGGATTTCATCCCAACAACCTACACGGTTTGGTTTTTCACTTATCTCACCATATCAATCATCGCAGGCCGTCTGAAACTGTTATCCGGTTTCAGACGGCCTTTTTGCAGCTAAAGGCAACAAAGGCGGTTTTGAAGAGGGAAACAATAAACAAGCGCTAATGTCCTTTTAAAATACAGCAATCAGGTAATAATTAATTTATTGAAAAATATGAATAAAATTTTAATTTTGTAAAAATGCAACAAAAAAGCAGCGCAAAAATCAGCTCAAATCCGACAAAATTTGCCGCTTGTAACAAACCTGTAATAAAGACACCGATGTCATTTAAGCAGACACCGGTGTCATTTACGAAATAAAACATTTCATAACAAATCAGCTTGTTTGAATCATTTTTACAGGCTGTTTATTTGCAAAAACGGAGTATAAATTAGCAAATAAAGCAGTATCATGGATTCCGTCAGCAAGGCAATCCCGCCACTGAAAAGCAAAATGTTAGAAAACAACATTTCATTTAAAAGGAAACAAACATGAAAAAACTGATGACGATGGCTGCGGCTTCTTTGATTGGTCTGTCGGGCGTAAACGCTTCTACTGCAATTATTGCGCAAAACATGGCCGAAGCCGCCAACCAATAATTCATAACCAAACAAACTATAGTTTAAAAACCCTTAAAAAGGAAAAAATCATGAAAAATCTGATGACATTGGCCGCCGCCTCTTTAATAGGCTTGTCTGGTTTGACCGTCAGTGCGACTACCGTGGCGCAAAATATGGCCGAAGCCGCCGAATAAGCCCATTTGATACTGTTGAAATTGAATCATTGAAACGAAAGGAGCGCCCCATGAAAAACATGATGAAACTGGCCGCAGCTTCTCTGATTGGTCTGTCCGGTCTGACTGCCGGAGCGACCAGCGTTGCGCAAAACATGACTGAAGCTGCCGAATAAAGCAGGCTGTTGCATACAGCAAACGAAATCCCAAAGAAAAGAGAACACCATGAAAAACTTGATGAAACTGGCCGCAGCGTCCCTGATCGGTATGTCAGGTTTGACCGCAAGCGCAACCAGCGTTGCGCAAAACATGAGCGAAGTCGCCGAATAAAACGGCACGATAACCATACCGGATACAAGAAGGCCGTCTGAATATTTTTTCAGACGGCCTTTTGCTTATCAACTTAAAAAATCAATCCAGCGTTTTCAATTTGCCTTTAAATTCATCAATGCTGTTGTAGCCTTTGGCTTGCATAACGGCTTTCAATTCCTCGGTCAGCTTGGCAAACACGCCCGTGCCCTGCTGGTGCAGCAGCGTACCCACCTGCACCATATCCGCGCCGCACAAAATATGCTCGAATACATCCTGACCGGTCAACACGCCTCCGGTGCCGATGATTTGGATTTCCGGATTCAGGCGTTGGCGGAAAGCAAAGACATTTGCCAGCGCAGTCGGTTTCAGATACGCGCCGCCAATGCCGCCGAAGCCGTTTTTCGGCTTAATCAACACGCTTTCGCTGTCAATATCCACGCACAGGCCGTTGCCGATGCTGTTGACCGAATTGACGTAAGCGAGCGGATATTTGTTGAGAATCGCCGCGATTTGGTCGAAATGAATCAAATCGAAATACGGCGGCATTTTAATGCCCAAGGGGGCGGTATAGTGCGCAAATACCGCATCTAAAATCTTATCCACCGTCTCGAAATCATAGCCGGTTTGCGGTTTGCCCGGCACATTCGGGCAGGAGAGGTTCAGCTCGACAATGCCTTTAAAATCAGATTGCTGCACTTCTTTTAAAAGCTGCAAATCCTCATCCACATTAAAACCGGTCAGCGACACGAAATAGGTTTTGCCTGGGAAATCCTTTTGCGCTTGGGAGACATAGTCCAAATAATAAGTCAGGCCGTGGTTGGGCAGACCCATCGAATTAATGCTGCCCAACTCGGTATCGCGGTAACGCGGCTCGGGATTGCCCGCACGCGGCACGACCGTGGCCGATTTGGTAACAAAGCTGGCCGCAGCCGACTGCTGCATGGCGTCCAAATCCTCGGCAGACATATCATAAACGCCGGCTGCATTCATAATACAATTATCAAAACGGAAACCGGCAAGGGTGGTGGCGGTGGAAATCATGCGGTATGCCTCTTACTTTAAAATTGGTAAACCACATAATTTTACGCCCGAAGCGGCGGCCGTGTTCTGATGAAGCGCAAAGTAGCGCGGATTTATCACGCCGTCGCAGATACTGCCGCCATCCGTTTTCAGACGGCCTGCCCGATAATTCGGTATAATCACGTTTATATTCGATTCAACACAAGGAACCTCCATGCTCACCCCCGAACAAGTCAAAGCCATGATTGAAGGCGTTGCCCAATGCGAACATGTCGAAGTAGAAGGCGACGGCCATCACTTTTTCGCCGTCATCGTCTCCTCCGAATTTGCAGGCAAACCCCGTCTCGCCCGCCACCGCCTGATTAAAGACGGCCTCAAGGCGCAGCTGGAAAGCAACGAGCTGCACGCGCTGTCGATTTCCGCCGCCGCCACGCCGGAAGAATGGGCGGCCAAGCAGTCGTAAAGTTGGATTTGAACCATTTAAAATGCCGTCTGAAAATCATTGATTTTCAGACGGCATTTTACAACAGCGGTAGGGTACGTTAGCCGCCCCAAGCGGCGTAACGTACCGGTTAGCGGATATTTGGTGCTTGCAGTTATGCCGACACCCGCTAACCGGTGCAATACGGCGTACCGCCTATTGCACCCTACCGATTGCAGCCTTATACCGTTTCCCGCAGCAATTCGGCCAAACGCTCGCCAAACAGCTGCATGGTGTGGTCGCTGTTCAAACCGCTTGGCCCTGACGGGAACGGCAATACGGCCAGCAGCGTACCGTTTTCATTGCGCTTCCATTTCAATACGCGGTCGCCTATGGTTTCTTGATTGAAGTTATTGAGGCCGTCTGAAAAGGCCAGATTGAAGTCCTTCTCAAAGGTTCTGCCGAAGCAGATAATCAGGCGCGGACGGTAGGTTTCCATCCATCGGTGCATTTCGGCGAAGCGGTATTTGCGGCAGAAATCTGCATATGCGCTTTTGTCTCTGAAGCCGGTAATATCGGCAAACTCTGCATTCCATCGGTTGGGATCGGTATTTTTGAATGCAATCGGATACAGATTCATTCTGAAATAAGGCGATGGCGAACCATTAACAAACGGCTGTACTTTTTCGGCAAATTCGCGGTAATCGCCGGTTTGCCCGCCATTGAGCGCAGACAACAGTTTACAGGTGCGGACATTATACGGATATTTTATGTTGGTTGTCCAATCATCATAGCCGAAATCAGTCGTATCGTCGTAAGGCGTTGCCACCATTTTGCGCAAACTGTCCGCATCATGACCGCCGCCCCATTCGATGCCGCAGACCCAAATCGAGGGATTTTCGGGCGAACCGATATTGCCGCCGTCGCAGCCGGTAAAATCCAGCAGCCAGCCGTATTGTTGTTTGATGTCCATGTTTTCATCCTTTTCTTTTTTTATTGAATGCGATGCCGTCTGAAAAGCTGCTGTTTTCAGACGGCATGTCCGGTTTGAATCTACCAAAGCTCCAGAACCAACTGCCCGAACGCCACCAAAATCGGTTCGCCGTTCAGATTATAGGTATTGGCCAAACGCGCATTCATCTTCGGTTTGATTTTTCCGCCACTGACAACCCAAGTATTGGCCAGTCGTGCCCCTTGTTTCGGTTTCAGTTCTTCGCCGTCGAAAACCCAAGTGGTCGCTAACCGAGCACCTTGTTTCGGTTTCAGCTCTTTTCCGTCAAAAATCCATGTATTGCTTAACCGTGCGCCGTGTCGCGGCTTCAATTCTTCGCCGTCGCACACCCAGTCGCCGCTTAATTCGATGTCGGGCATGATGTTTCCTTTCTGTCAGATTAAAGGCCTTTTTGCTCGGCCAAAGCCACGAAGTTTTGGATATAGGTATCCATTTCGTTGGCAATGGCTTCCATAATCAGCTTGCGTTTTTGCGGATGGTTGAAATCGTTGAGGGCTTCGTTGTCTTGGAAGAATTTCAATTGATAGCGGTCGCCGTGTTTCCAGCCGAACCAATACGGGGTAGTCGCAAATTTATTGCCGCTGCTCTCTTGAATGGTTTCGATGACACCGGCGATTTCCATTTTGGGTTCGGGGCGGTCAAAGCCGTAATAAAAAGCCGAACGCATCAGTTCGATGCTGAAATCCAGTTTTTGCCCGCCGGCTAAGGTGTAAACCGGTATGCTGATGCCGATATATTGGGAAGAGGCCTGATATTGGCCGACCACATGCGGCACGTCCATCTCTTTAAACTCATAGCCTTTGGCTTTCAGCAGGCGTTGCAGCTCCGTCCAGAAATACACATGCTTGTCGTATAAAGACAGCTCCTCGCCTTCCACATACAAATCGCACTGCTGCAATAAGGCTTGCACGCTGCTTTTCGGAATCGGATTGCTGGACACTTCGTACAAATCGTTTTTCAATACTTTGACGATTTCAAACAGCTCTTCTGCAAAATCGGCATAAAATCCGGCCACCAAGCGGCTTTTGTCCGTACCGGCAGTGGAAAATTCATTCATTTTTTTGATGATGTTGGTTACGCGCTGGAACACGGCTTGGGTATTGGCTTCGCTGCTGTGCATTTGAATGTAAGAGAGCTGGAACAACAGCTCTTTCAACTCATCTACCGTTTCCACAGGCTCCTTACCGACTGCAATGGTTACGCGGCCGTCTTCTACGATGTCTTTGAGGCGTTCTAAAAATTCGTGATACACCTCCTGTTTTTTCTCAAATACTTTCAGGTTTTTATCGCGGTTTTCTTCTCTGGCGGTCTGGCCTTGCAGCAGAAAAACGGTCACGATGGCGGTCAGAATCGCACCGATGGCACTGTTGTTGATTTCTTCAGCCAGCTTGGGCAGTGCATCTTGATATAGTTGGTTAAAAACAAACAGGCTGAGCGAAATCGCCAGCAGAGTCCCCAGTAAAATAAGCAGTTTCTTAGACATTTCCATCCGTTGTTGTCATAGCCATCACAAAATATCCGATAAAGGCATTCATCGGCGCGGTTTATGATGATAAACTTAGCCCGAAAACGGCAACATCAACTACCGATATGGATAACACCAACCCACAAGGAAGCCTGATGAAAGTTCATGAAAAAATCCGTAAGATTCGCGAACTGAAAAATTTCTCGCAGGAGAATATGGCCGAGCAGTTGCAGATGTCGGTCAACGGCTATGCCAAAATCGAGCGCGGGGAGGTGGGCGTGCAGATGGACAAGTTGGAGCAGATTGCGGGTGTATTTGGGATGGATGTGGTGGACTTGCTCTCGCTGGATAAAAATATGGTGTATCTGAATATTGAAAACAGTACCAATGCTTCCAATTATTATGCTTCGCAAGAGCAATATATTTTTGAAATTGAGAAATTAAAACAACAGGCCGGTTATTTGCAGGTGATGTTGGCGGAGAAAAACAGTTTTATCGAGCAGCAGCGGCAGCAGATTCAGACCTTAAACGAATTGCTGCATACGTTGAAAACGAAATAAACCGGCGCTCCGGCGTGGTAAGATAGATACAAAATGCCGTCTGAAAATCATGGGTTTTCAGACGGCATTTTAATTGATAACGGCATAGTTTTCGGTATAATCAGCGGCGGAGCCAGGTAGCAAAACAGCCCCGGTTGCGACGGGGCTGTCATGCCAAACCTCCCTAGAAAGGAGGTAGTCAGTATGAAACTCCTACTGCAACTAGGTAAGTTTCGATTGGCGGTCGTCATCGACCGTAGGGTTATCTTAGCCTTGCTGATGTATTTCAGTCAATAAAAACTTACCGCAAACAAAAAAACATCCGTTTTCCGCCTGCTGTTTCAAGCAGGCGGTTTTTTTTGTATAGACCCAGCAGCCCCTGTCCCAAGAATCCGCCTTTTTCAAAACCGGGTAACACAAAGAAATAGCCGCCGCCGAAGGGGGAAATGTATTCTTCCAGCGGTTCGCCGTTGAGCAGGTTTTGCACGAAGATAAAGCCGTCGGCAAGATTGGCTTGATAGCAGATGAAAATCAGGCCGACATCGAGTTGTCCGGCTTTGGACAGGCCGCGCGAGTAGTTGAAGGCGCGGCGGTAGAGCAGGTGTTTCTGCATAAATTCGGGGTCGCGCGGGTTGGCCAGACGCATATGGCTGTCTTTGGGGGTGATTTTGCCGTCGGGGTCTTTGGCGTAATCGGCGGTGTCGCTTTCTTTTTGGCCGTCAAGCGGGGCGCCGCTGTATTTTTTGCGCCCGAAAATGGTGTCTTGCTCTTGCAGCGGCGTTCTGTCCCAAAATTCGACGAAATGGCGGATGAGGCGCACGGCTTGGTAGCTGCCGTTTTTCGCCCAGGCCGGTTCGTCTCGGCTGTTGGTGGCGACGCCTGTCCATAAGACTTGGTCGGCGGTTTTGGGGTCGGATACATCGGGATTGCCCGAGCCGTCGCGGTAGCCTAAGAGGTTGCGCGAGGCAAGGGCGTCGGGTTCGGGCTTGGGCAGAAAGCCGTCTATGCTCCAGCGGATGATGGCGCTTTGGGCGGTGTGTTTCAGAATATCGCGCAGCGCGGCTTGGCAGGTTTCGGGCGAGAAGGCGCAAAATTGGAGGCTGAGGTCGCCGTCGCACCAGTCTTTTTGCAGTTTGTCGTTGGGAAAATCGCGCATTTCCTGCAAGTGGCGCGGTTTTTTCTCCGCTAGCCCGAAACGGCTGTCAAACAGGCTGTTGCCGACGGACAAGGTTATGGTGAGGCCGTCGGGTTTGAAGGTTTTGCCGACGATGCCGCTGCCGGCGGGCGGTAGTTTGTCGCTGCTGTCTTGGTATTCGCCGCCTTGGGTAAGGAACTCAATGCGTGCGGTAAGGGTGCGCAACAGGTTTTCCA
Organism: Neisseria perflava; assembly: GCF_024170405.1. Lineage (GTDB taxonomy): Bacteria > Pseudomonadota > Gammaproteobacteria > Burkholderiales > Neisseriaceae > Neisseria > Neisseria perflava_B. Next base: position 71,416 of record NZ_JALJYC010000010.1, read on the forward strand.
AATCTTTGGCGCTGCTGCCGACGACATCAAAGGCGCACATAATGCCGAAAAGCTGGTGCGGCGTGGTAATCCCCGCTTGGTGGGCACCGTAGCAGGGGTAGGCGAAATCGGAGTGGTTTTCAGATGGCGGCGCGGCGTTTTTTTGCGCGGAGCAGCCGCTGAGGTGTCCGGCCAATACGCTGCCGGCGCCGAGGGCGAGGGCGGTTTTGAACAGGGTGCGTTTGGCAGGTTGGGTGGGGGTAGGGTTGGCAGACATGGTTGAGCTCTTTTCTTTGTGGGAATCAATGGGCGCGTGTGTGTTTGTATGCGGACAACGGATTTTCAGACGGCCTGAATGTTGTGTTTATAATTTAAAGCGAAAGGGAACATTAACGGCTTTCGGAATAATTTTTCCATCTTGGATTGTCGGTTTTAATTTCGCTCGGCGGGCGGCTTTCAGCGCGGCTTCGTCCAAACGCGGGTAGCCGCTGCTTTTAATCAACGTTGCTTCTATGTTTCCGTTTTCGTCCTGATAAATCCTCACCCTGGCAACGCCCTGTTCGCGCAAATGGACGGAATGCGGCGGGTATTGCGCCTTAGGCAGCCAGCCGATGGGCGGGTTGTCTGAGGCGCGGGCGGGGTACACCGTCAGACAGAGCAAAAATACGGCAAGGATATATTGCAAACGAATCATCAGATTCCCCTCTTATGGATTCTTGATGTTTGGCGGTACTTGAGGCCGTCTGAAAGTTTGTGTTTATGGTGCTGAGGGTAGGTCAAATGAAAAGCGGATGGGTATTTTGAACGGTGTCCATTGTGTTTTTATATTTTGATGGTATGCGGCTCATGGTTTTCAGACGGCCTGAACCGTTATTCAGGCCGTCTGAAAATCAGTCAGAGCGCAGGTTTAATTCAAACCCAGCGTACCGCGCAGTTGTCCCAAATCTTCCGCCAGCGCGTTAATCGGCGCTTGCAGGGCTTTGCGGTCGGCTTCGGAGAGTTTGTCATACGGCTCGAATCCGTCGGCTTTTTTGTATTTGGCCAGCGTGTCGTTGACGGTTTTGAAGTTGGCGTCCACTTTGTCCAAAAGCGCTTGATTTTTCTCGGCAATCATCGGGCGGAACAAATCGACGATTTTTTGTGCACCCTCGACGTTGGCTTGGAAGTCGCTCAAGTCGGTGCGGCTGTAACGGTCTTCTTCGCCGCTGATTTTGCTGCCGGCCACTTCTTCAATCAGCGCGTTGGCGCCGCCGACGACTTTGCTCGGCGGGAAGCTCAATACGTCGATTTCCTGTTGCAGCGCGGTCACGTCGGCCAGCAGTTTGTCGGCGGTGGCTTGAACGTCTTTCACATCGTTTTTCACCCACAGCGCGTATTCGATGCGGTGGAAGCCGGTAAAGGCATCGTCGTTGGCACCGGCTTTGAAATCGTCTTCACGCGCGTCGATGGCGGGGTCGAGTTCGTTGAACAATTCGGCAATCGGTTCGATGCGTTCGTAGTGGTAACGGGTTGAAGTAAATAAAGATTTTGCTTTGTTAATATCGCCTGCTTTTACGGCGGCGACAAAGTCTTTGGTTTTGGCCACCAGCTCTTTGGCCTCGCCTTGGACATACACTTTATAGTCGGCCAGCGGCTGCGCCAGTTTTTCCAAATCGGCTTCGGCGGTGGTGTCTTTAAAGCCGCTGTCGGTCACGGTCAGCTTGCCGCGTGGGTTGGTCAGCAGGCCGCAGGTCATTTCATACTCGCCCGGCAGCAGGGTCACGGTCATTTTGTCGCTCAAGCCCGGGGCGATGTTTTCGCGCTCGTCCACCACCATCACGCCTTTGAGGATTTCCCATTCCAGCTTGCGGCCAGAGTCGTTTTTGATGTTGAACACGGTCTGGCCGCTGGGCACGGTCAGTTCCATCGGATTACAGGCGGTGTCGTTGACGGCGATGTCAAACGAGCCGTCGGCGTTGGCTTTGCCGCTGTTGGCAGACGCGCCGGACGCGGGGGCGGCGGTTTTTTCGGCTTCCGGCGGCTGGCAGGCGCTCAGGCCGAGCGCCAGCAAGACGGACAGGGATAATGCGGTCAAACGGGTTGCTTTCATGGGATACCTCTTTCCTGGTTAAATGTGAAACGGTCAAACAGTTAAGATTTTCAGACGGCCTTGCGGGACGGAGGCCGTCTGAAAAATACGGCAAGGCAATGGCATACCTGCTAACGGCTGGGGTTCGGCGGTTGGTTTTGTTTGCTCAGGCTGGTCTGCTGACGGAAGTAACGGCAACCGCTTTACGGGCGGGCAGCGGATACGGGTTTCGTCGGTTTGCTATCGCGCAAAAACCAGACCATTACCGGCACCAAATACAGCAGCCACGCCCACACCTCGCCTTCGGTCGGATGGTCGGTGTAGCCGAAAAAGCCGCCGAGCAAGACACCCAAGGGGCTGTCTTCGTGCAGGTAAGTCGATGAATCAAAAACAATATCCTGCAAATAATTCCACACACCCGCTTCATGCAGCGCCCGCAGCGAACCGGCCACCAAACCGGCCGCCACAATAATCAGAAACACGCCCGTCCAGCGGAAAAACTTCGCCAAATTCAGGCGCATACCGCCTTGATAAATCAGCGCGCCAATAATGACTGCCGCCAGCAATCCCAATACCGCCCCCAGCGGCATGGCCCAAGTTTGGCTTTGTTGGAACACCGCCAGCAGGAAAAACACGCTCTCCATACCTTCGCGTGCTACCGCCAAAAACGCCATCGTCACCAGCGCCCAGCCTTGCCCTTTGCCCTGATTCAGCGCGGCCTGTACAGACTGCTCCAACTGCCGCTTCATGTTGCGGGCGGCTTTTTTCATCCACAAAACCATATAGGTCAGCATGGCCACCGCCACCAAACCGAGTACGCCGACCACAAATTCCTGCTGTTTCTGCGGAATTTCGCCGGTAGCGGTATGAATGCCCCAGCCTGCCGCCAAACACAGCAGCGCCGCCGCGACAACGCCCAGCCAGACTTTCGGCATCAGGTTGCTGTGGCCGGACTGTTTGAGAAAACCGGCCACAATGCCGACAATCAGCGCGGCTTCAATGCCCTCGCGCAGCATAATCAGAAAGACAATCAACATAAGCGGGATTCCGTTTTGCAACAGGCAATGATTAAAATTGCTACCGTTATAGGCTTTTGAATAAATAAATGCAAATTATTTTTATTTTTTAATAAGTAGCCGATCATTTAAATTTTTTAACGCTTTGGCGGGAACTATTTAAGATGCATTTATGGCAGGCGGTGAATCGGGATGAGTATCGAATCAGTGCCATGATTCAGACGGCCTAAGGGCAGGCCGTCTGAAAAATCAAAACCAGACAAGCAGGCGGCGCGCTTTGGGATGGGCGGTTTGTCGGCAGGCTGTCGCCGAACAATCCGAAAGACGGGTGTTTCTGTGTTAAAATCACCGCCGCGTATGCGAATACGCAAGCATTTGATATTCCGATTGGTTTGATGCCGTCTGAAAAAGATTTCAGACGGCCTTGATTGATAAGCAACAGCATGACAAAAAAAATCATTTTCCGCACGGCGCTTTTGGGTATAACCGCCGCGCTGCTCGCCGCCTGTCCGAGCAAAAGCATTAAGCGAACCGAGCCTGTTGTCAGCGGCCCCGACCGTCCGACCGGTACGCCGTTTGCCGTCGGCACCACCGTTACCCCCGGCGGCGGCGCTTCTTATACCGTGGTGCCATACAGCGCTTTGCCGCATTGGTCGCTCCAGCATTTTGTCAACAGTCTGCAATCGTTTAAGCAGGGCTGCGAGAAGCTGAAAAACCGCGCCGGTTGGCAGGATGTGTGCGCCCAAGCCATGCAGACGCCCAACCACCACCATCAGGCCAAGCTGTTTTTCGAGCGCTATTTCACGCCTTGGCAGGTAAGCGGCAACGGCTTGCAGGCCGGCACGATTACCGGCTACTATATCCCGCTGATGCACGGCGACATCAAGCAAACCTCGAAAGCGCGTTTCCCGATTTACGGCATTCCGAATGATTTTGTTTCCGTGCCGCTGCCGGTGAATCTGCGCGGCAGCAAAGCCGTGGTGCGCGTGCGCCCGAGCGGGCAGAACATGGGTTTGATTGACAATGCGGGGCAATACAGCGCCGATTTGTCCAAATTCCCGATTACCGGCCGCACCACCGCGCTTAAAGGCCGTTTCGCCGGCAATCAATTTGTGCCGTATTACACCCGCGCCCAAATCAACGGCGGCGCGCTTGACGGCAAAGCGCCGATTTTAGGCTATGCCGACGACCCGGTAGAGCTGTTTTTCATGCATGTGCAAGGTTCGGGCACGCTGCAAACCCCGAGCGGGCAGAAAGTGGCGCTGGGTTATGCCGATAAAAACGAATATCCGTATGTTTCCATCGGCCGCTATATGGCGGATAAGGGCTATCTGACGCTGGGGCAGACTTCCATGCAGGGCATTAAGGCTTATATGCAGCAAAACCCGCAGCGGCTGGCCGAAGTGTTGGGGCAGAATCCGAGCTATGTTTTCTTCCGCAAACTGGACAACGGCAACGGCGCCATCGGTGCGCTGGGCACGCCGTTGATGGGCGAGTATGCCGGTGCCATCGACCGCCATTACATCACGCTGGGTGCGCCCTTATTTGTGGCAACGGCTCATCCCCTGACCCGCAAAGCCCTCAACCGCCTGATTATGGCGCAGGACACCGGCAGCGCGATTAAAGGCGCGGTGCGTGTCGATTATTTCTGGGGTTACGGTGATGAAGCGGGCAATACGGCGGGCAAGCAGAAAACCACCGGCTATGTGTGGCAGCTGCTGCCCAATGGCATGAAACCGGAATACAGGCCTTAATTGCAAACAGGCCGTCTGAAAACAACAGCTTTTAGCCACGCCGAACAGCATTTTCAGACGGCCTGAGGCTCAGGCGTATTGCCATCACGCAAACGCGCCAAAATCCCTTATAATCCAAACTGATTAATATTGATGAATGCGCCGCGCCGCCGCGCCGTGCGCCCTGTTAAGAAAGAACCATTGTGGACAAACTCAAAATCTCCGCCAACGGCCCGTTAAACGGCGAAATCACCGTATCCGGCGCCAAAAATGCCGCCTTGCCGCTGATGTGCGCCGGTTTGCTGACCGCCGGTACGCTGCGCCTGAAAAACGTACCCATGCTGGCCGATGTGAAAACCACGCAGAAGCTGCTGCAAGGCATGGGCGCACGCGTATTGACCGACAATATTCACGAATTCGAAATCAACGGCGGCACGGTCAACAACACCTGTGCCCCGTATGAATTGGTCAAAACCATGCGCGCCTCGATTCTGGTGCTCGGCCCGACGCTGGCGCGTTTCGGCGAAGCGCAGGTGAGTCTGCCCGGCGGCTGCGCCATCGGCTCGCGTCCGGTTGACCAACATCTGAAAGGCTTGGAGACCATGGGCGCGGAAATCGTGATTGAACACGGTTACGTCAAAGCCAAAGGCCGTCTGAAAGGCACGCGCGTGGCAATGGATGTGGTCACCGTCGGCGGTACGGAAAACCTGCTGATGGCGGCGACATTGGCCGAAGGTACGACTATCTTGGAAAACTGCGCTATTGAGCCGGAAGTGGTGGATTTGGCGGAATGCTTGGTAAAAATGGGCGCCAAAATCAGCGGTATCGGCACGGCTACCATGACCATCGAAGGCGTGAAAGAATTGCACGGCGCGGAGCACAGCGTTGTGCCCGACCGTATTGAAGCCGGTACGTTCTTGTGCGCCGTCGCCATGACCGGCGGCAAAGTCACCCTGCGCCACGCCGCGCCGAAAACCATGGAAGTGGTGCTGGATAAATTGGTCGAAGCCGGCGCGATTATCGAAGCGGGCGACGATTGGATTACCATCGACATGCAGCAACGCCCGAAAGCCGTGGACATCCGCACTGTTGTCCACCCGGGCTTCCCTACCGATATGCAGGCGCAGTTTATGGCGATGAACGCCATTGCCGAAGGCAACTGCCGCGTGGTGGAAACCATTTTTGAAAACCGCTTTATGCACGTGCCCGAACTCAACCGCATGGGTGCCAACATTACCACCGAAGGCAATACCGCTTTTGTCAAAGGCGTGGAAACACTCTCCGGCGCGGTCGTGATGGCCACTGACTTGCGTGCCTCCGCCAGCTTGGTGATGGCAGGTTTGGTCGCCGGTGGTGAAACCATCGTCGAGCGCATTTACCACTTGGATCGCGGTTACGAATACATCGAGAAAAAACTCGGTCAGGTCGGCGCCAAAATCGAACGCGTGCGCGGCTAATCTTCTATCGTAGTAAAGATAAATGCCAAAAGGCCGTCTGAAACAGTTTGTTGTTTCAGACGGCCTTATTATTATATTTTGAGTTTAATGGTTAGTTTAAGTTCAGTAGCAAATCGCGGAACGCGTTGGGATCTTTGATAAACGTCATTTCGCCCGATTGTGGGAAATGGAAGTCCAGCAGACGCGATACCCAGAAACGGATGCAGCCTGCACGTTGCGCAATCGGGAAATAGGCGCGTTCTTCATCGGATAAGGGGCGCACGCTTTCGTATCCGTCAATAAAAGCCTTCATCAGCGGCATATCCAAATGATTGTCTGCCGTACGCGCCCAATCGTTGACCGCAATGGCTAAGTCATACATAAAATTGCCGTTGCAGGCATAATAGAAATCAATAAACCCGGCAACCTGTTCGCCATCGAGCAGTACATTATCCTTAAACAAATCTGCATGGATAATACCGGAGGGTAAATGGTTTCCTAAGTTGTCATCTAAAAAAGCAATCTCTCGTTGCAGCAGTTGTGCATCCGCTTCGTCTAATACCGGTAGTAATTGTTCTGCCGATTCATGCCACCAGTGGTCATAACGCGGGTTTTTCATCTGTAGGGGGAAGCTTTGTCCGGCTACATGCATTTTGGCTAACATCGCGCCGGTGTTAAAGCATTGGTTTTTCGTCGCCCAACTTGTGTCCGTGCCTTTCAAGCAGGTTACCAAGCAGGCGGGCTTTTCTGCCAATGTCGCATCCAATTTGCCATCTTTACGCGCGATGGGGGCGGCGCAAGCAACACCGTTGTCGCTCAAATGCTGGTTCAGCAGTAAAAAAAACGGCAGTTCTTCCTGTTGCAATACCTCAAAGACAGTCAATACATAACGTCCTGTGGACGTAGTCAGGAAATAATTGCTGTTGGTAACCCCTTGGGCAATACCCTGTAAGGCAACAAATTCACCCAAATCGTACTGCGTCAGAAACGCCCGCATCTCATCATCGGATACACTGGTATAAACGGACATAGTATAAAGCCTGAATGGAAAATAATAGAATAATCGTGAATCATACCAAAGATTCAGCAACATGATATCAGTAAATCAGCAGATAAGATTGGCCTTAGATGTATTTTGTTGGGAGGGTTGGCGTATTTTTGTATGGGAAGTAAAAGCGGATTAATAAAATTCTCAAATAAAACAGAGTAGTGTTAAATTTTTGTGAAGTTTTTAGTGTTTTTGAGTTGACGGGTTTTGGTGGTGGGGGTATAGTTCGGTT
>NZ_JALJYC010000011.1 GCF_024170405.1 Neisseria perflava
TGGCGTTTTAACAACAGTGAAATAAAATCTCAAATTTCTATTTTGAAACAGTTAGTAAAAGGTAATTTGCTCTAATTATCTAGTACAGCCCCAAATTATTTATGAGAACTCCAGCTTTAATCGTGCGGTAAATCAGAATTCCAATGAAAGACAGATGAATTTTCTAATTCAAACGCTAGTGGAACATCCGCTAGGAAAGTTATCAAAAGAAGAAATTCTCGCATTAATGCTAGTTAATATTACAAGCTATCCTAAGGGATTTTTAAATATAGATGAGTTATCCAAATACCAACAACAAGCAGTTGAATTAGGTTTTATTAAAAGAAAATATAATCAAATTGACTACCTTTGGAACTTACTTAAAAAACTAGATAATTTGACTATTGTCCAGAATGAAGTATGTTTTACAGAGGATGCTGAGCGTGTTTTTGGCAACTATATTGAAATCAGCTCCCGCAAACGCGACCCATATTTGCACCGACTATACAAAAACCAGTTACAAGAAGAATCAGAAGAATATTTCAACGGCGTTAAATGTATGTTGGAACAGTTAAGCTATCCGGTTCTAATTGCCAGTCACATTAAACCATTCGTTGACTCTAACGACCAAGAAGCATATGACCCTAATAATGGGTTGCTCTTAAGCCGAACAATCGATTCTCTATTTGATTTAAAATACATCTCCTTCAATGATGATGGAACAATGCTAAAATCAAATCAACTAGCGACAGATGTATGGAATTACTGGAAAAATTTCAAACTTCCAAAAGAGGTTCTAAATCCCCAAAGATTAGAATATTTAAAATATCATCGTAGTCTCATTGATTCATCATCATGAACACAACCTCCATTTTTTGGTATTGAAACCTGCCTACTAACGAATAGTTAGCTTTAGCTTGTAAATTAGTGCTAACTTCATGTTACCCCAATAGCTTAAAAGGCCGTCTGAAAATCTTAAGATTTTCAGACGGCCTTTGTTTGGCTAAACACCTAAATGCTTATTCCGAATAAGTAAATTTCGTCCGTTTGACATTACACAGCAATTCATAAGCAATCGTCCCGGCGGCTTCGGCGACTTCGTTGATATTGACGGTATCGCCCCACAGCTCGACTTCGCTGCCCAAGCCTTCTTGCGCGGGGTCAAGTTCGATGGTCATCATGTCCATGGAAACGCGGCCGATGACGCGGCTGCGTTTGCCTTCGACGGCAACGGGGCTGCCGGTGGAGGCCAGGCGCGGGTAGCCGTCGGCGTAACCGCAGGCAATCAGGCCGACGCGGGTGGATTTACTGGTGTAGAAAGTTGCGCCATAGCCGATGGGGGAATGCGGTTGCAATACGCGCTCGCCAAACACGCGGGTGGTCAGGCGCATCACGGGTTTCAGGCGCGGGTCGGTGCCGCCGAAGGGAGAAATGCCGTATAAGGCCAGACCTGCCCTGCCCCAGTCGCGGCGGGCGGCGGGGATATTCAGCATGGCGGCGGAATTGGCAAGGCTTTCTTCTCCGACCAAGCCTTCGCAGGCTAAATCGAAGGTTTCGATTTGCATCTCGGTCATGCCGTTGTCCGGCTCGTCGGCGCAGGCGAAATGGCTGAATTTGACGATATTGGCCACTGCCGGGCTTTGCTGCAAGGCGGTGTAGGCGGCGGCGTAGTTGTGCGGGAAAAAGCCGGCGCGGTGCATGCCGGAATCCATTTTCAGCCACACGGTCACAGGGTTTTGCCACGGATGTGCCAGCAGGCTTTCGAGCTGCCATTGGCTGCCGACGGCAGGCCATAAGCCGTATCGGTCAACGGCTTCGTATTCGCCCACTTCAAACACGCCTTCGAGCAATACTATCGGATTGGAAATGCCGTTTTCGCGCAGGCTGATGGCTTCATCTATGGTGGCGACGGCAAATCCGTCGGCCAAATCCGACAAGGCATGGGCGCAGCGCACCGCGCCGTGTCCGTAGGCATTAGCTTTGATAACGGCTAAGAGCTTGCCGCCGTGGATTTGCTTGAGGGTTTGGTAGTTGTGGCGCAGATGGTCTAGGCGGATTCGGGCATTGAGCGGGCGCATGGGGTTTCCTTGACGGCCGTTTTTCAGACGGCCTTTTTAGGTTTTGAATGAACGGAATTATAAAACTGTCGTCTCGTTTTTTAAATACGGCACGGCAGTTATTTTCTTATTAATGTTTTGTACTGGGCATGCTTTCGGGCTTACTGTCGGCACCGCATTTGCATGATACGTGCCAGGCCGTCTGAAAACGGTTTCAGACGGCCTCGTGCGTTTATCGCTGTTTTAGCCGTAACGCGCCATGCCCAAATCGTCGCTACGCACTTCGGGCATCGTGCCGCACACCAAATCGGCGGCGATTTTGGCCGAACCGAGCGACATCGTCCAGCCGAGCGTGCCGTGGCCTGTGTTGAGAAACAGGTTGTCAAACTTGCTTGCGCCGATGATGGGCGTGCTGTCGGGGGTCATCGGGCGCAGGCCGCTCCAGAAGGTGGCGCGGGTCAGGTCGCCGCCTTGCGGATACAAATCGTTGACGACCAGCTCCAGCGTTTCGCGCCGTTCGGGTGACAATTTGATGTCGTAACCCGACAATTCCGCCATGCCGCCGACACGGATACGCTCGTTGAAACGGGTAATGGCGACTTTATAGGTCTCGTCCAAAATGGTGGATACCGGCGCTTCGGCAGCGTTGGTAATCGGAACGGTCAGCGAATAGCCTTTGACCGGATAAATCGGCAAATCCAAGCCCAAATCGGCCATCACGGTACGACTGAAACTGCCCAAGGCGCACACATAGCGGTCGGCCTCGAAGCGTTCGCCCCCCGCCATCACGGCGGTAATGCGTTTGCCGTTGTGTTCGATACGTTCGATGCTATGGTTAAACTTGAACACCGCGCCTTTTTCTTCGCACAAGGTTTTCAGACGGCCTGCAAACAAATGGCAATCGCCGGTGGCGTCGTTGGGCAGGAGCAACGCGCCGGCAATGCGGCCGACGGCATGGTGCAGCGCGGGTTCGTATTGCAGGCATTCTTCCGGCTTCAGCCGCTGGTAAGGAACATCGTATTCGGCCAATACTTCAATGTCTTTTTCCGCTGCCTCCGCTTCTTTTTGCGTGCGGAAAATTTGTAATGTGCCCAAGTGCCGCCCCTCAAAATCCATGCCGGTTTCTGCCTCAAAACGACGGAACATCTCGCGGCTGTATTCCGACACGCGCACCATGCGCTCTTTATTGGTTTGGTAATGCTCGGCGGTGCAGTTTTTTAACATCTGCAACAGCCATTGCAACTGGTATGCACTGCCGTCGGCTTTCAAAATCAGCGGCGAATGGTGTTTCAGCAGCCATTTGGCGGCTTTTGCGGGAATGCCGGGCGAAGCCCACGGCGTGGTGTAGCCGTAGGACAACTGCCCTGCATTGGCAAAACTGGTTTCCATCGCGGCAGCCTCTGCGCGGTCGATAACGATAACCTCATGCCCCGCCTGCAACAAATACCAAGCGGTGCTGACACCGGCGATACCTGCGCCCAATACTATGGCTTTCATCTCTTTTCTCCTTATACAAACCGCCAATGGCGTATTTGCCAAGTGTATGACAATTCTTACAGCGGCTTTCATTTTATTTTGATGAATTTTTAGGTTATTATGCTGTTTTTATTGATATTAAAAACGGATTCCACCATGAAAGAGCTGGACAAAACCGACCTCAAAATCCTCAAAATCCTGCAACAAAACGCCCGCATACCGATGACCGAACTGGCGGAAAAAGTCGGGCTTTCGACCACGCCGGTTACCGAGCGCGTGCGCCGTTTGGAGCGCGACGGCTACATCAGCGGCTATCATGCCCGCTTGAATCCGCATGCGCTGGGGCAAAGCCTGCTGGTGTTTGTCGAAATCAAATTGCGCTCGAAATCGGGCAATATTTTTGAGGACTTCCGCCACGAGGTAATGCGCATTCCGCAAATTTTGGAATGCCATCTGGTGTCGGGCGAATACGATTATTTAATCAAAGTGCGCCTGCCCGATATGTCGGCCTACCGCGACATGCTCGGCAATATTCTGTTGCAGCTGCCTGCCGCTGCCGAAAGCCGCAGCTATGTGGTAATGGAGGAAGTTAAAGAAGAAGTGGTTTTGGATTTGGAATAAAAAAATAAGGGGATAGGCCGTCTGAAAACCAAGATACATCAAAGCGGCCAGCGGTTTTCAGACGGCCTTTTGCCACGGTATTCGATGATAAGCGGTAAATTTCCCGCCCCAAGCTGCCTGCAAGTCTTGTCTTTCATGTAAAAAATAGTAATAATAGCCTGATTGTTTACAATCAATCCACCAACCCAAGAAAGCACGAACATGGCGTTAATCGTACAAAAATACGGCGGCACATCCGTAGGCTCCGCCGAACGCATCAAAAACGTAGCCAAACGTGTTGCCAAAACCCGCGCCGAAGGTCATGACGTGGTCGTGGTCGTTTCCGCCATGAGCGGCGAAACCAACCGTTTGGTAGCACTGGCGCACGAAATGCAAGACACCCCCGATCCGCGCGAGCTGGACGTTGTCCTGGCCACCGGTGAGCAAGTGACCATCGGCCTCTTGGCCATGGCGCTGAAAAACATCGGCGTGGATGCCAAGAGCTACACCGGCTGGCAAGTAGCGGTCAAAACCGACACCGCCCACACCAAAGCGCGTATCGAAGAAATCGACGGCGACAAAATGCGCGACGACCTCAAAGCAGGCCGCGTGGTGATTGTGGCCGGTTTCCAAGGCATCAGCAGCGAGGGCAATATCGCCACTTTGGGTCGCGGCGGCTCGGACACTTCCGCCGTGGCGCTGGCTGCCGCGCTGGGTGCCGACGAGTGCCAAATCTATACCGATGTGGACGGCGTTTACACCACCGACCCGCGCGTCGTACCTGAAGCGAAATGCCTTGACACCATTACCTTTGAAGAAATGCTGGAGCTGGCGAGCTTGGGCTCGAAAGTATTGCAAATCCGCTCCGTAGAATTCGCCGGTAAATACAAAGTGCGCCTGCGCGTACTGAGCAGCCTGCAAGATGGCGGCAACGGCACCTTAATTACCTTTGAAGAGGACGAAAACATGGAAAAAGCTGCCGTTACCGGTATTGCATTCGATAAAAACCAAGCCCGTATCAATGTGCGCGGCGTACCCGACAAACCGGGTGTGGCTTACCAATTAATCGGCGCTGTGGCCGACGCTAACGTCGAAGTGGATATGATTATCCAAAACATCGGCAGCGAGGGTACCACCGACTTCTCATTTACCGTGCCGCGCGGCGATTACAAACAAACCATGGAGCTAATGCGCAATCTGCAAGACAGTATCGGCGTTGCCGATGTCAGCGGCGACGACGCAGTATGCAAAGTATCCGTGGTCGGCGTGGGCATGCGCTCGCACGTGGGCGTGGCCGCCAAAATCTTCCGTTCTTTGGCCGAAGAAGGCATCAATATCCAGATGATTTCTACTTCTGAAATCAAAGTGTCTGTGTTGATTGACGAAAAATACATGGAGCTGGCGACCCGCGTGTTACATAAAGCCTTTAATCTGGGCTAACCCGCTGCCGTTGGGCAAACCCCCTGACAGGCCGTCTGAAACAGGTTTTCAGACGGCCTGTTTTATGCCTGCCGCCAAACGGTGTTAAAATGACCGCTTTCCGAATGATTGAAACAGAGGAGCCTTTATGACTGTTCCCACCATCGACCACGTTCAAGCCGTTGCTTTTGATTTGGACGGCACGTTGTGCGACTCCGTACCCGATTTGGCCGCCGCTGCCGAAGCCATGCGCGAATACCTCGGTCTGTCTTCCCTGCCCGCCAAAGTGGTGGAAAGCTATGTCGGCGACGGTATCGGCACGCTGGTGCACCGCGTGATTACCAACGACCGCGACGAAGAGGCCGACCCTGCGGTGTGGGAAAAAGGCTTTGTGTTTTTCATGCAATACTACCGCACCCATTTGAGCGACTTTACGCGCCCGTATCCCGAAACCGAAGCCGGTTTGGGCTTGCTCAAAAGCCTGGGCATTCCGCTGGTGGTGATTACCAATAAAACCGAAATTCTGGCCGTGGAGCTGTTGAAACAGCTCGGCTTAGCAGATTATTTCAGCCTGATTCTCGGCGGTGACAGCCTGCCAGAGAAAAAGCCCAGCCCCCTGCCACTCTTGCACGCCGCCGAAGTATTGGGCATCGAACCTGCCGATATGATGATGGTCGGCGATTCTAAAAACGACATTCTCGCTGCCAAAGCCGCCGGCTGCTTAAGCGTGGGCGTAACCTACGGCTACGGCGACATGACCATGCTGTCGCAAGATGACGCCACCAAACCCGACTGGCTCATCGGCAAACTGCCGGAAATCTACGAGAACCTGCAACCGCAGAAAGCGCGTGATGGTGAGTGATGATTTTGAAGACAGGCCGTCTGAAATTTCAGACGGCCTGAATCCGCCGAAAAAGCAGTCTGCCCGCCCTGAAAAATCCCTACGTGCCCGCGCAATGGATATTTTGTCGCGTCAGGAAATCAGCCGCAGCGGTTTGAAGCGCAAACTCGCGCCGCATGCCGAAAGCGAGGCCGAGCTGGAAAAGGTATTGGATGAATTTGCCGAGCGCAACTGGCAGTCGGACGAGCGTTACGCCGAGGCCTATATCCACAGCAAAAGCCGCCAACACGGTACGCTACGCCTAAAACAGGCTCTGGCGGCGCAAGGCGTGGATGAAGACCTCAGCCGCCGCTTTTTGCCCGATCGCGACAGCGAGCAGCAAACTGCAATGGCGGTATTGCGCAAAAAATTCAAGCAGCCCGCCGCCGATTTGAAGGAAAAACAAAAGCAGGTGCGCTTTCTGGCTTATCGCGGTTTCGGTATGGACACGATTCAGACGGCCTTAAAACATGCTTGGGATGAAGACGAAAATTAAAAACCTGTATTGACAGACAGATTTTACAACTTCATGCTATCCGCTTGATTTTTCATCACATACGGCGTACCCTTACGCCTTTTCCGCCATCCGCACACTTGAGCCGAACCATGTCCGAATTAAAAAACAAAGTTTCTCCCCCGCCTGCACCGCTTGATGACCACAAAACGCCGGTATTCCGTCTCGGTCAGGCCGTTGCCGGTTTTATGCTGCTCGTATGGGTCGGCGTATTGGCTTTGGTCTTTTTCTTGGTCTTCCGTTTTTGGCTGAGCTAAACGTGTTATGCCGTTATACAAAATAGGCCGTCTGAAAACCTTTCCGTTTTCAGACGGCCTTTTGCTTAAGATAGCGCGATAATTGAATCGTCAACCACCCCTAGTGAAATTTAAGGTCAGCGTTTTTCCTGTTTGCGAATCAGATACACCGCCAGCAGCGCGAAAATAATCGTCGGCAGCGCACCGGCCAGAAACGGCGGTACGCCATAAAGCTGGCTGGTAAAGCCGAACAAACGGCCGGCAAAATGGAAAGCCAAACCCAAGCAAATCCCGCCGAAGAGTTTCAAACCCATGTTGCCGTGACGCGTGTTTTGCGGCGTAAAAGCAAACGCCACCAATGCCATTACCCACGCGGCAATCGGATACACCAGCTTGCGCCACCACGCAATCGCGTAGATTTGCGTTTGCTGGTGGTTGCTTTTCAGATGGCTGATGTAGGTACTCAATTCGGACACCGACATTTGGTCGGGATCGACCAGCAATACATCCAACAGGCCGCGCTTGAGCGTCACCTGCCAGCGTTGTCCCTCTTCCTGCGCCGTGTCCACACGGTCGTCGTGCAAAATACTGCGGCGCACGTTTTTCAGCTGCCAACTGCCGTCTGAATTTAACACAGCCGATTCTGCTTCCGCCGCTTCGGTCAGCTCATATTGGTCGTTGTACTGCCAAATTTTAATGCCCCGCAGAGTATGGTCGGGCAGCATTTCGCGCACATTGATGATGTGATTTTGCTCTTTCAGCCACAACCCCGTTTCACCGGTGCTGACTTGGCCGTTGATGGCGGTTTTGCGCATATTTTCAGCACGCTGGCTCAAAGCCGGCGCCGCCCACTCGCCCAACACCACCGTGACCAGCGCAAAAATCAGGCCGAACTGCGACAAGATAAGCAGCAGCCTTTTGGTGCTCAAGCCGCTGGCCTTCATCACAGTCAGCTCGCTGCCCTGCGCCAACTGGCTGAGCGCAATCAGGCCGCCGATTAACACGGCCAGAGGCATCAGCTCGTATGCCCGCGCCGGCATCAACATCAGCACATATTTCGCCATCACCCAGCCGGTGTAATTGCCCCGACCGATACGGCCGACTTCGTCAATCACTTCAAAAAAACTGTACAAGGCCAAAAACGCCAGCAGCGAATACACGGCCATGACCGACATTTGGCGGATAAGATAACGGGGAATCAGCTTCATTTTCCGCCTTTCAGGGTCAAACTTTGGCGCACGGCCGCCCAAAACGGCTGCGCCGGCATACTGCGTACGCGCAATAAAACCACGGCCACAGCGAAAATCAGGATGTGCATGGGCAGCAAGCCCAGCAAAAACGGAATCTTGCCGCCCTCCACCGCGTCACGCAGGAAGGTCAGGCCGTTTTGATAGATTAAGAACATGCCGATGGCAATCAGAATATTATATGTGTGGCCGCCGCGCGGATTGAAATACGACAGCGGTATCGCCAGCAAGCTCAGCAGCAATGCGCTAATCGGCAACGAAGTGCGCCACATTAATTCGGCTTGGTGCTGCGGATCGCTGCTGCCGAAAAGCTGCGATGTTGGGATGGTTCGGCGGTTGGACACCGGATCGACGATTTTCGGCGTGGTGCTGATAATCAGATCCAGCTTGTCAAACGACACCCGCGTATAGTCTGCCTGACCGGGAATGCCGCCGTAGCGGTAGCCGTTGCGCAGCTCCAGCGTACGCTTGTTGTCGGCCAGCGAGAAATTGCCCTCTTTAGCGAACACCACGTTGTCATTACCTTTGTCGTCCAGCTCGCGCAAAAACAGGTTTTTCATAATACCCGATTCGGTATCGAAGGTTTCCACAAAATACACGCGACTGTTTTTCTTGCCCAAAGCAGCAAACTTACCCGCCTCTACCATCGAAAGCTGCTGTTTCTGCTTCAAAATCTCCGCATATTCGCGGCTGCGCAGCTCCGCCCACGGCATGACCCACAGCTGCATGACGGCAATCAGGATGGCAAACGGTACGGCAAACTGCATCACCGGCCGTATCCACTGGCGCAACGCCAGCCCGCAAGAGAGCCACACCGACATTTCGCTGTCGCGCCAATAGCGGGTCAACACCGTCAGAATGCTGATAAAAGCGGTTAATACCAGCAAAAGCGGCGTCATGCCGATAATCCAGAAGCCGACCAGCGCGGCCACGGCGTCAATCGCCACCCTGCCGTCGGCGGCGCGGCCGAGCAGGTTAATCGCCTGCGTCGAAACCAGCACCGCCAGCAGCACTACAAAAATGCCGACGGCGGTAAAGGAAAGTTCTTTAATAAAATTGCGTTGGTAAATCATAATCTGTTGGCTGCTGTGAGCGTGGGTAGGCTAAACGTAAAGAGCATGCGGTACGCGCATTTTCTGACCGCTATCGGAATCAAATCTTGAAAAACGCAGGCGGGGCTTGCGACGCACCCTGCCCGTTCGATTTCATTCAACTTTAAATCTTTCAGACGGCCTGTACTTGGCGTACAATCAAGTATCGTTTTCAACTCGGTATATCTGTTTGGACATGCCATCTGAAAATCCCGTATAACCTGTTTCCCATAGGAGAATAAACGTGGAATTTAGCACAAAAGCCGGAAAATTGCAGCCGAATCAGGCAGCCGCGCAATTATTTGTTTGCACCGAAGCGGCGCAAATCACCGATAAGACCGCTGCGGCCTTATTGGGTTCGCTGGAAGAAGGGCAAAATTTTGCCGAAACCAAACTCCCCGTTTCAGACGGCCTGCAAGCCGTGGCGGTTTTGCGTTTGAAAGATTTGGAACGCGCTACTTTGAATAAAGCTGCCGCTGAAGCGGCAAAATGGGCGCAAAACCAAGCGCAGGTTGCGGTTGAGCTGGCGCCGTTTTGCGAAGTAAACGCCCCGCGCGTAGCCGAAGCGCTGGCCGTGGCCTTTGGCAATGCCGCCTACCGTTTCGACCGTTACAAAAAAGAAGCCAAACCGGCCAAGTTCGCGCAAGCCGTGTTCTACTCCGACCACGAAGCCGCCGTTGCCGCCGCGCTGAAAATTGCCGACGCGCAAGTCTATGGCCAAACCCTGTGCCGAGACTTGGGCAATGCCGCGCCGAATGAATGCACTCCCGAATTTTTGGCGACAACCGCCAAAGCGGAAGCGGAAAAAGTCGGCGCGTCTGCCAAAATCATCGGCAAAGAATACATCAAAGCCAATATGGGCTCGTTTTGGTCGGTAGCCAAAGGCAGTGCGCAAGACCCGTATTTGGTCGAACTGAGTTACTTCGGTGCGGTGGATAAAGCAGCCGCGCCGGTGGTTTTGGTCGGCAAAGGCATTACCTTCGACAGCGGCGGCATTTCCCTGAAACCCGGCCCGGGCATGGATGAGATGAAATTCGACATGTGCGGTGCGGCCACCGTTATCAGCACTTTCTGCGCCGCCGTCAAGCTGCAACTGCCCATCAACCTGATTGCCGTGGTCGCTACTTGCGAAAACCTGCCCTCCGGTACGGCCAACAAGCCGGGCGACATCGTCAAATCCATGAAAGGCCTGACCATCGAAGTGTTGAACACCGACGCCGAAGGCCGTCTGATTTTGTGCGACGCGCTGACCTACGCCGAACAATTCAAACCGCAAGCCGTGATTGATGTGGCCACCCTTACCGGCGCATGTATCGTCGCTCTCGGCCACGATGTCAGCGGCGTGATGGGCAACAATCAGGATTTGCTCGACAACCTGCTGGCCGCTTCCCGCGAAGTCGATGACAAAGCATGGCAGCTGCCGCTGTTTGACTGCTACAAAGACCAGCTCAAATCCAACTTCGCCGACATCCCCAATATCGGCACCCCCGGCGCAGGCTCGCCTGTGGCCGGCGCATTCCTGTCTTACTTCACCGAAGACTACCCGTGGGCGCACCTCGACATCGCCGGCACAGCTTGGAAATCCGGCGCGGAAAAAGGCGCAACCGGCCGCCCCGTACCGCTGCTGTTGAACTATTTGCGCAATCTGGCTTAATGCCGGTATAAAGCAAAGGCCGTCTGAAACAAAACATCAGTTTCAGACGGCCTTTTGTTATAATCTGCCTGTTCAAACGTCTGCCTGCCCGCCATGCCCAAAGCCACTTTCTACACCCATGTTGCCCACCCCGCCGCATTTGCCTGCCGCCTGGCTGCCCGTGCCGTCCGCGACGGCGGCTGCGTGTTGGTTTGGTCGGACAACCCAGATACCATCACCCGCCTTGACCGCGATTTGTGGCAAAACGAGCCGGAAAGTTTTATCCCGCATGAAATCTGGCAAACCGGCAGCGCCATGCCGTCTGAAACCCTGCTGTTGCTGGCTTCCGGCCATCAGCTGCCCGCTCTGCCCGAAAACATTACCGTATTAAACCTGTCGCCCGATTTTTGGACGGCGGCGCCGGTGTTGCCCGATCGCGTATTGGAAATCGTCGGTGACGGTTTGGAAGATTTGGCCGACGCGCGCGAGCGGTTTAAAGCCTACCGCCAAAGCGGTTTTGCGATTGAGCATTTCGGCATGCAAGGCAAAGCCTAGCGGCTGTCGAAACGTGTCAAACTTGCCTGTCTTTACAATCCGAACCCTGATTTTTCAGACGGCCTGCTTCATTTTCAAACAAACTGGGCTATAATCCCCTTTCTATTTTTATTTTACCGAAGAATACCGCCATGAATAAAACGTTTAAATTCGGTGCGCTGGCATTGGCCGCCGCATTGTCCCTGACCGCTTGCGATAAAAAAGACAGCAGCGTCGCCGCTGGTACGGCCGCTTCCGCTGCCGATGCTTCATCCATCGGCACACCGGCGCAGCAGGCCAGCTATGCGATGGGTTCGGACATCGGCCGTTCGCTCAAACAAATGAAAGACCAAGGTACGGAAATCGACCTGAACGTCTTCAACGAAGCCCTGCAAACCGTGTATGAAGGCAAAGAGCCGAAAATGAACGAGCAGCAGGCGCAGGAAGTGATGATGAAATTCTTGGCCGATCAGCAGCAAAAAGCGCAAGAAAAAATGGTTGCCGACGCCAAAACCAATCAGGAAAAAGGCGAAGCCTTCCTGAAAGAAAACGCGACTAAAGAAGGCGTAAAAACCACCGCTTCCGGCCTGCAATACAAAATCAAAACCGAAGGTACAGGCAAACAGCCCAAAGCCAGCGATGTAGTGACCGTGGAATACGAAGGCCGTCTGATTGACGGTACGGTATTCGACAGCAGCAAACAAAACGGCGGCCTGGTTACCTTCCCGCTGAACCAAGTGATTCCGGGCTGGACCGAAGGCGTACAGCTTTTGAAAGAAGGCGGAGAAACCACATTCTACATTCCGGCCAAACTCGCTTACGGCGAACAAGGTGCGGGCGGCAAAATCGGCCCGAATTCGACTTTGATTTTCGATGTCAAACTGGTTAAAGTCGGCGCTCCGGAAGCTGCGCCTACACAACCGGCCAAATAAACCAGCCCGGCCGTAAGGCTTTTGCCTAACCGCCAAACCGAGGCCGTCTGAACAAGGATAACGGAAATCTTGGATTTCTTTTCACACCTGTTCAGACGGCCTTAACGCACAATTTTTCTCTCTCATCCCATCCATCATGAAAAACATCGTTATCCTGATTTCCGGTCGCGGCAGCAATATGCAGGCCATTGTCAACGCGAATATTCCCAACGCCCGTATTGCCGCCGTATTGAGCAACAGCGAAAGCGCCGCCGGTCTTGGCTGGGCGGCCGAGCGCGGCATTGACACCGGCAGCCTCAACCACAAAGACTTCGCTTCGCGCGAGGATTTCGACCGTGCCATGATGGAAAAAATTGACGCTTATCAGCCTGATTTGGTGGTTTTGGCCGGCTTCATGCGTATTCTTACGCCCGAATTTTGCGCCCGCTACGCAGGCCGTCTGATGAATATCCATCCCTCCATCCTGCCTGCGTTTACCGGCCTGCATACCCACGAGCGCGCGCTGGCTGCCGGTTGCCGCGTGGCCGGTTGCACCATCCATTTTGTCACCGCCGAACTCGATTGCGGCCCGATTATCGCGCAAGGCGTGGTGCCGATTTTAGACGGCGACAATGCCGACGACATCGCCGAGCGCGTATTGAAAGTGGAACACCAACTCTTCCCGCAAGCCGTGGCCGATTTTGTGGCAGGCCGTCTGAAAATTGAGGGCAACCGCGTTTTCAACAGCCAACGCAGCGCCGACGGTCAAGCGCTGTTGGCCTAATCCGCCGATGAAAACATCCGTTTCCCTAATCGGCGGCTTGGCGGGGGCAATGCTTGCCCTGCCCGCATTTGCCGCCGAACTGCCCCGCTCGGCCGTTTTACAGTTTGCCAGCAACTATCAAGTACCCGCCGTGATGGTGTTCAAACGGGAGGGAACGCGCTATACCATCGTATCCGACATCGACCTGCTGTTTTACCGTATCCGCTTCGAGTCGGGCGGCACGGTGGACGGCAAGTGGCTCAAACCCGCTTACTACCGCGAAATCCGCAACAGTACGCTTTATAGCGCCGCCGAATTTAACGGCCATACCGTTACCTATGGCAAAACCGGCGACAAAAAAACCGCTACGCCCGATGGGGTCACGATGGATTTGTTTACCCTAGCTTGGCAGCTTGCCGCCAGCAATGCCGCGTTACCCACCCCGATATACGCCACCAACGGCAAAAAAATCTACCCGCTCAGCCGACTGACGCCGCAAGGCAGCAGTCGCTACGCCTTCGGCACAAGCGCCGTCAATGCCGATCGCTATACGCTGAAACAAGGTAAGGGGAAGGTTAGCTATACCCTACTGCCCTCATTCGGCAATATTCCGGCGCAAATTTCATACGACACCGAAGACGGCGCGGCTTACCGGCTGAGCCTGACCGGATTAACCATCGACGGCAAAAGCATAATGCCGTGAATGTCACTGCATAATTACTGATCGGCTTGCACCGCAAAAAGGCCGTCTGAAAACCATATGGTTTTCAGACGGCCTTTTACTGACTCATCTTTGCCGTTTTATTTATTGGCGTTCAGATAAGTGCTGATTAAATGCTCGGTAGAGCTGTCGTGTTTTTGCGGTGCGGTCTCGCCGGTCAGCTCGGCCAAGATGGTTTTCGCCAGCTGTTTGCCCAGCTCGACACCCCACTGGTCAAAGCTGTTGATGCCCCAAATAATGCCTTGCACGAAGGTTTTGTGTTCGTACATGGCAATCAGGCTGCCCATGTTACGCGGGCTGACTTTGTCCATCAAAATCAGGTTGGTCGGGCGGTTGCCGGAGAAGGTTTTATGCGGTACCAGCTCTTCAATACGCGCTTCGTCCATGCCTTGCGCTTTAAGCTCGGCGCGCACTTCGTCCGGCGTTTTGCCGCGCATAAAGGCTTCGGCTTGGGCAAACACGTTGGCCAACAGGATTTCATGGTGGCCTTTGAGGTTGCTACGTTTTTCCAAAGAGGCAATCAGGTCAATCGGCGCAATGTGCGTACCTTGGTGCAACAGTTGGAAGAAGGCGTGTTGACCGTTGATACCGGTTTCGCCCCAAATAATCGGCGAGGTTTCGTGCTGCACGGGTTTGCCGTCGAGCGTTACCTGTTTGCCGTTGCTTTCCATATCCAGCTGTTGGATGAATTTCGGCAGGCGGTGCAGGTTTTGGTCATACGGCGCGATGACATGGCTGCCGCCGCCGTAGTAGTTGATGTACCACACGCCGACCAAGGCCAGAATCACCGGCAGGTTGCGCTCCAGCGGGGTATTGATGAAGTGTTGATCCATCAGATGTGCGCCGTTGAGCATTTCGATGAAGTTTTCTTCGCCCAAATACAGCATAATCGGCAGACCGATGGCTGACCACAGGCTGTAACGGCCACCGACCCAATCCCAAAATTCAAACATATTGGCAGTATCAATACCGAATTCGGACACGGCTTTTTTGTTGGTAGAAACAGCCACGAAGTGTTTGGCGATGGCACCTTCGTCATTGGCGTGTTTCAAGAACCATTCGCGAGCGGTCAGAGCGTTAGTCAGGGTTTCTTGGGTGGTAAAGGTTTTGGAAGCCACGATAAACAACGTGGTTTCGGGGTGCACTTTTTCCAAC
Organism: Neisseria perflava; assembly: GCF_024170405.1. GTDB lineage: Bacteria > Pseudomonadota > Gammaproteobacteria > Burkholderiales > Neisseriaceae > Neisseria > Neisseria perflava_B. Next base: position 15,217 of record NZ_JALJYC010000011.1, read on the forward strand.
ACGCCGCGCAGTTGCGAGCCATCGACGTTAGACACGAAGTGCATGTTCAGACGCGGGTGGCCAAACGGTTTGAGCGCGGTACACATCATCAGCGGACCCAAATCGGAGCCGCCGATACCGATATTCACCACATCGGTAATCACTTGGTTGGTATAGCCCAGCCAATCGCCGCTGCGCACTTCGTGGGCAAATTCGCCCATGCGGTGCAATACATGGTTTACTTTCGGCATCACGTCTTCACCGTCCACAACAATCGGCGAATTGGTGCGGTTGCGCAGGGCAACATGCAATACGGCGCGGTTTTCGGTGGTGTTGATTTTTTCACCGTGGAACATCTGCTGCATGCGTTCGGGTACGCCGGCTTCGCGCGCCAAACTGGTCAGCAGCGACATGGTTTCGTCGGTAATGCGGTTTTTGGAGTAATCCAAAGTCAAGCCGCCCACTTGCAACCAGTAGCGTTGCGCACGTTCGGGATCTTCCTCAAACATTTGGCGCATATGGTTTGCTTTGGTTTCGTCAAAGTGCTGCCACAATTTGGCATTGCTCGGCAATTCTTCCAGATGTTTCATGATGTTCAATCCTTATCGTAGTCAATATGTTTGCTATGGATACTGCGTTTGCTTTTTTGCAGTTGCAGGCTGGCCGCATCGCCCAGGCGCAGCGCCAGGCCGATGGCCAGAATATCAATTACCGCCAGTTGCAAGAGGCGAGACACCATCGGCGTATAAAGCTCGACGTTTTCCTGCGTCGCCACACTCAATACGCAGTCAGCCAGTTGCGATAGGGGGGAATCGGCGCGGGTCACGGCAATCACGGAAGCGCCGTTTTCTTTGGCAATGCTGACCGCATCCAAAAGCTCGATGGATGAGCCGGTATTGGAAATCGCCACCAACACATCTTGATCGCTCAATACCGAAGCCGCCATCAGTTGCACATGGGTGTCGATATAAGAGACGGTGGAAATGCCGAAACGGAAGAATTTATGCTGAGCGTCTTGCGCCACAATGCCGGAGTTGCCGACACCGTAAAACTCCACGCGGCGGGCGTGCATCAGCATGGCAATGGCGTTTTCCAGCTCGGCTTCTTTCAGAAAACGGCGCTCGCCCAGCAAGGAAGCGGCGGCGTTACCCAATACTTTTTCCACCACGCTGTTCATGTCGTCATCGGCATTCAGCTCTTCATGCACATACGGCATGCCTTCGTGACCGATACTGGCAGACAACGCGAGTTTGAACTCAGGCAATCCCTTATAACCCAAGCTGCGGCAGAAACGGATAACCGTAGGTTGGCTGACCGACGCGCATTCGGCAATCTCGGCCACCGCAGCGTGGACAAACCATTTCGGTTCGGCCAGCGCCGATTCAGCAACTTTGCGCTCTGCGCCGGAGAGATTGGCCAATGCTTCACTGATTTTACTTAACATATATCTTCCTAATTTTCCCTTCCCTGTGTGGCAAAGGCAGCGTTGTCAAAACGCTGCCGGTCAGGGTCATGCTTATGAATTTGTTTGGCCGCCGGTATTTCCCGCCGCAGTCAATCCGCCACCAACACATTGGCTGGTTGCACCGCCCAACGCGCTGACGTTGTTGCAGGCATTGCGCAGGTGGTTGTCCAAGGCCACGGCCGCACCGGTCAGGCCGGGGAATTTGCTCAACACCACATATACCGGAATCGCCGCTAAATAGGCGTCAAAACGGCCTTTGTTTTCAAAACGGTTGCGGAACGGCGAATATTTGAAATATTCGATAAAGCGCGGAATAATCCCGCCGCACAAGTATACACCGCCGCTGGCACCCAAGGTCAATGCCAAGTTAGAGGCCACTGTACCCAGCATGGCGCAGAACATGTCCAAAGTCAGACGGCACAGCGGAGAAGAGCCGCTCAATGCGCTTTCGCTGATTTCAGCGGGGGTAAGTTTTTTCGGCTTCAAGCCTTCTTTTACCGCCAAGGCTTCGTAAATCAGGGTCAGGCCGGAACCGCTCAAGAAACGCTCGGCAGAAACATGGCCGTATTTTTTCTTGGCATATTGCCAAATCATCACTTCCGCATCGTCAAACGGCGGGAAGCTGACGTGGCCGCCCTCGCCTGCCAGCGGTACCCAGCCGGCATTGCTCGGAATCAAACCGCTGACACCCAAACCGGTACCCGGGCCGATGACCGCTTTCGGTGATTTTTCATTCGGCTCTTTACCGCCGATTTGCACCAAATCTTCTTGAGCCGTTTGCGTAATCGCCAAAGCCTGGGCAGTAAAGTCGTTCAGGAAAATCAGTGTTTCAAAGCCTAGCGACTGGCGCGTGGTTTCAATGGAAAACGCCCAGTGGTGGTTGGTCATCTGCACCCAGTCGCCCATAATCGGGTTGGCGATGGCGATACCGGCATGGCGGATAGACGGATTGCCAACGCGCTTGAGGTATTCGCGGATGGCATCAACGATGGTGTCGTAATCGTTACACGGCAACACTTCCGGCTGTTCGATTTTTTGCGGCGCGGTTTCCAGCGCAAAGCGGGCGTTGGTACCGCCGATGTCGGCAATCAGACGCGGCCAATCGTTAGTCGGGGTAGCGGTTTCGGTTTTGGTATCGTTTTTTTTAGTTTGCGTAGAAGACATGGCAGTTTGCTTTCTCGTTGGTCACAACCAAGCTAATCGGGTATTCTAAAGTCGGCGCAGCGGAGGCTTGGTCAAACAAGGCTTTTTTCTCTGCGCCTTGCAGCGCCAGATACAGATGCGGCACGCTGACGATTTCAGCCAAGCTCATGGTCACGCGCTCATGCGGCGCGGTTACCGGAGTAGTGTGCGCCAATACCGGATTGTTGTTCAAATCAATCGCTGCCTGTAATTGCGGCGCTTTGGGGAACAACGAAGCGGTGTGACCGTCCGGCCCCATGCCTAAAATAGCGACATCGGGACGTTTGTAATGTTTCAGCGCAAACGCAACCACTGCTTCCGGCTGTAATTCTGTTTCAGACTTACCGGCTTCAACCATCGGAATCCAAACAGCGGCAGCGGCTTTGTTTTGCAGCAGATATTCATGCGCCAAAGCGGTGTTGCTGTCAGCATGATTGGTCGGCACAATGCGCTCGTCCACCAAACCGATTTTCACTTTATCCCATGCGATGTCTTTTTGAGATAATTCTTTAAACAATGCGATGGGCGATTTGCCGCCGGAAACCACCAACACGGCTTCGCCTTTGGCGGCAATGGCTTGCTGCAAATCGGCAGCAATCGCACCAGCCAAGGCTTGAACGTAAGCCTCAGCTGATTCAAATGTTTGAACGGTGTACATATTTGTTATTCCTTCTTCTGTTTTCAGACGGCCTCACATCAGCCAGGCCGTCTGAAAAACCTTTACTGCTTATTGCTCTTCATGCCATTTGTTGCCGTCGCGTGCCAGCAGTTCGCGGGCAGCTTCCGGACCCCAAGACAGGGCGGGATAGCCATGAGGCGGCGTAGTGTTGTTGGCCCAGTTGTCCAAAATCGGCATCACATATTCCCACGCGGCTTCCAACTCGTCGCGGCGGTTAAACAAGCCCAATTTGCCGTTAATCACTTCCAGCAGCAGGCGCTCGTAGGCTTCTTGGCGGCGGCCGGCGATTTCTTTGCCCATGTCCAGTTTCAACGCAGCCAGCTCGACTTTATGACCGGCACCCGGCTGTTTCACTTGGGTATAGAGGCGGATGGATTCGTTCGGTTGCAATTCGATAACCAAGCGGTTGGGCGCAGGCAGGCTGTTTTCAAAGCCGATATTATCCAATTCTTTGAAATTCAATACGATTTCAGCCACTTTACCCGCCATGCGTTTACCGGTACGCAGGTAGAACGGCACGCCTTTCCAGCGTTCGTTTTCGATTTCGGCTTTGATGGCGACATATGTTTCGGTAAAGCTGTCGGCCGGTACGTTCAACTCTTGCAGATAGCCGTTCATGCCGTCGGCGGCGGTATATTGGCCGCGTACCACGTTTTCGTTTACCGATTCAACCGTCAGCGGTTTCAATGAATGGATAACCTTCACTTTTTCATCGCGCAGCGCATCGGCATCCAGACTGGACGGCGCTTCCATCGCGGTAATGCACAACATCTGCATCAAGTGGTTTTGAATCATGTCGCGCAGGGCGCCGGTGATGTCGTAAAACTCGCCGCGCTCTTCCACGCCCAACTGTTCGGCAATGGTCAGCTGCACGCTTTTAATGTATTTGTTGTTCCACAACGGCTCGAACATCACATTGGCAAAACGCAGTTCCAAGATGTTTTGCAGGCTTTCTTTGCCCAAGTAGTGGTCGATACGGTAGATTTGCTCTTCTTTGAAATATTGCGCCACATCGTGGTTGATTTGTTGCGAAGACGCCAAATCGGTACCCAACGGTTTTTCCAATACCACGCGCACGTTATCCGCATTCAGGCCGACTTTAGCTAGGTTTTCGCAGGCTTGGGCAAAGAATTTCGGTGCGGTAGAGAGGTAAATCACCACATTTTCGGTTTGGGTACGGGCTTTAACCATATCACCCAAGGCGTTGAAGTGTTCCGGATGGGTAACGTCAACGGTCAGGTATTCGATACGCTTGATGAAAGACGCCCATTGTTCGTCGGAGAAGTTTTGTTTGACGTGGATTTTGGAGTTGGTTCCCACTTTGGCCAAAAATGCGGCCGTATCCATATTGCTGCGACTCACTCCCAAAATACGGCCGTCGGGATGCAGCAGACCGGCCACATGCGCCTGATACAGGCAGGGCAGCAGCTTGCGCATGGCCAAATCACCGGTTGCGCCGAACAATACCAAGTCAAAATTTGTTTGCGTACTCATGTTTTATCTTTCATCAAGAGGAGGCTTGCGCCATATTAATCAATCTTAAAACAGAAACCGGCAGTGTAAAAATCCAATAAAATCATGGCTATCGAATCTCTAACACAGGTACAATCCGTTTATCCGCCGCCACGCCTGACGGCAGAACGGTTGAATTTGGTAGTAATACTACACAGGGCTACACTTTTTGTCTATCACGAATTCCGTAAATTATTTGACCTAATCCAAGATTTGCGTTGTTTTTTTATTACATTTTATTTTAAACCGCAAAAATCACGATTTAAATCAAATTTCATGCTTTTCTTAAATTATTTTTGTAACAAAATTACAATAGCTGTATTATAATATCCCTACAAAATTCAGACGGCCTCCGTCAATATTCAATACCAATTATTGCGATTGACGGTTGCGCCGCCCGCGACCACACCCTACCTATCCCGAAGGAGACTGAACATGAGCACCACTCCTCTTCATCCGAAATTAGCAGAAATCACCCAGCGCATTATCGAGCGCAGCCGTCCGACCCGTGAAAAATATTTGGCCAAAATCCGCAGCGCCAAACAAGTCGGCAAATTAGAGCGCAACCAGCTCGGCTGCAGCAACTTGGCGCACGGCTACGCCTCCATGCCGAAAACCATCAAAATCGAAATGTTACAGGAAAGCGTACCGAATCTGGGTATCGTCACCACCTACAACGACATGGTTTCCGCCCACCAGCCGTTTAAAGATTTCCCCGATTGGATTAAAGACGAAGCGCTGAAAAACAACGCTACCGCCCAAGTCGCCGGTGGCGCACCCGCCATGTGCGACGGCATTACCCAAGGTTATGAAGGCATGGAATTGTCGCTGTTTTCCCGCGACGTGATTGCCATGAGCACCGCCGTAGCGATGTCCCACCAAATGTTCGACGGCGGCCTGTATATGGGCGTATGTGACAAAATCGTACCGGGCTTGATGATTGGCGCGTTGTCGTTCGGCCATCTACCGGGTATTTTCCTGCCCGCAGGCCCGATGAACAGCGGTATCGGCAATAAAGAAAAAGCACGCACCCGCCAATTATTTGCAGAAGGCAAAGTCGGCCGCGACGCCCTGCTTGCCAGCGAAATGGGCTCTTACCACAGCCCGGGTACCTGTACTTTCTACGGTACGGCCAACTCCAACCAAATGATGATGGAGCTGATGGGCGTACACCTGCCGACGGCTGCCTTCGTTCATCCTTATACCGACTTGCGCGAAGCGCTGACCCGCTACGGCGCGGCGCATTTGGCACGCGGTATCCGCAACGGCACTGCCAAACCGTTCGGCGAAATGCTGACCGAAAAATCCTTTATCAACGCCTTGATTGGCTTGATGGCCACTGGCGGCTCAACCAACCACACCATGCACTTAGTCGCGATGGCACGCGCGGCCGGCGTGATTCTGAACTGGGACGATTTCGACAAAATTTCTTCCATCATCCCGCTCTTGATTCGTGTGTATCCGAACGGCAAAGCCGACGTCAACCACTTTACCGCTGCGGGCGGTCTGCCGTTTGTCATCCGCGAGCTGCTTGACGCCGGCCTCTTGCATGACGATGTGGATACCGTTGTCGGCCACGGTATGCGCCACTACACCCAAGAACCGTTCCTCATCGACGGCAACCTGGAATGGCGCGACGCGCCTGCCGAAAGCGGCAACGACGACATTCTGCGCAAAGCCGACAATCCGTTCTCACCCGACGGCGGTCTGCGCCTGATGAAAGGCAACATCGGCCGTGCGGTAATGAAAGTGTCTGCGGTACAAGACCAATTCCGCGTGATTGAAGCGCCTGCCATCGTATTTAACGACCAACGCGAAGTACTGGCAGCGTTTGACCGTGGCGAATTGGAACGCGATTTTATCTGCGTTGTCCGCTATCAAGGCCCGCGTGCCAACGGTATGCCCGAGTTGCACAAACTGACCCCGCCGCTGGGCATTCTGCAAGACCGTGGCTTCAAAGTCGCCCTGCTGACCGACGGCCGCATGTCCGGCGCTTCGGGCAAAGTACCGGCTGCCATCCACATGAGTCCGGAAGCGCTGATGGGCGGCGACATCGCCAAAATCCGTACCGGCGACATGATTCGCTTGGATTCCTTTACCGGCGATTTGAACGTATTGGTTACCGAAGCGGAATGGGTGGCGCGCGAACACGAGCAAATTGATTTAAGCGCCAACCAGCATGGTTGCGGCCGCGAACTGTTCGCCGGTTTCCGCAGCATGACCAGCAGCGCCGAAACCGGTGCAATGAGCTTCGGCGGCGATTTTGCTTAATTAAACCCGTATTGATGTACCCGTTTTCAGACGGCCTTTCTCCCCTGCCCATGCCGATGACGCAAGGCCGTCTGAAAAATTTTCCCTCTGACTGATATTGGATATAGGAGATTCGATATGTCCCAACTGACTCCCCGCGAGATTTTGAGTGCCGGTGCCGTTGTGCCCGTGATGGCGATTGACGACTTGAGCACCGCCGTTGATTTGGCGCACGCTTTGGTTGAAGGCGGCATTCCCACTTTGGAAATCACCCTGCGCACCCCCGTTGGTCTCGACGCCATCCGCCTGATTGCCAAAGAAGTACCGAACGCCATCGTTGGCGCGGGTACCGTTGTCAATCCTGAACAACTGAAAGCCGTGGAAGACGCCGGCGCGGTATTTGCCATCAGCCCGGGTTTGCACGAATCTTTGGCTAAAGCCAGCGAAAACAGCGGCATTCCGTTGATTCCGGGTGTAGCCACTCCGGGCGAAGTACAACTGGCCTTGGAGCACGGTATCGACACCCTGAAACTGTTCCCGGCCGAAGTAGTCGGCGGCAAAGCCATGCTCAAAGCCCTGTACGGCCCGTATGCCGACATCCGCTTCTGTCCGACCGGCGGTATCAGCCTGGCAACCGCTCCGGCCTATTTGGAACTGCCCAACGTCTTGTGCGTCGGCGGCTCTTGGCTGACCCCGAAAGACGTGGTGAAAAACAAAGATTGGAATACCATTACCAAACTGGCGCGTGAAGCCGCCGCTTTGAAAAAAGCTTAATTTGTATGGATATGGTGAAATAAGTAAAAAATCAAACTGCGTAGGTTGGGATGAAATCCCAACGAGCCCTTTGGTAAATATTGGGTTTACAACCCAACCTACCCCATGCTGCCGGTTTGCTTTCTCATTCATTTCACTATAAACTGCACAAAGCAAAGGCCGTCTGAAAATTTTGTGATTTTCAGACGGCCTTTGCTTATTTGGCAAACTATTTGGACAACACCAAGAAATTAATCAGCAACTCCTTGAAAATAAAACCGAACACGCCCAGCCCCAGCACCAAAAACAACATCGCCATGCCAAACTTGCCCGCTTTGGATTCCTTACCCAGATTCCAAACAATAAAGCCCAAAAAAATAATCAGTACCGACAGGCAAATTTTCAACGCCCATGCCGAGAAAACGGCTTCATCCATCGCATTATCCTTGTATCGTGTGCGCTTATCATATTTTCAGACGGCCTCGCGCCCGAAACACTAGGGTCTGTTGACATTTTATCCGTGAAGCAGATTTTCGAGCAAAAAAGCGCGGATGCAAGGCAAAAAGCGCAGCAAGGTTGTACACCTTGCGAGCATTTTTAACGCAGCAGGCGCGCTTTTTTTGCCGAAAAGATGCCGCGTGATAAAATGTCAACAAACCCTAAGGCCGTCTGAAAAACAGATACGATTCTAAATCAAGCCATTGCCTGTTGCAAATCGGCAATCAAATCATCCACATATTCCAAACCCACCGACAAGCGGATTAAGCCCGGTTTAATCCCCGCAGCCAGCTTGTCTTCTGGCGTCATACGGCCGTGAGTGGTTGTCCACGGGTGGGTAATGGTCGAGCGCACATCGCCCAAATTAGCCGTTTTGGAAAACAGCGCCACGCCGTCCACAATCTTCCAAGCCGCTTCTTTGTCCGCTACTTCAAAGCCGATGACAATGCCGCCGCCGTTTTGCTGCGCCGCAATCAAATCTTTCTGCGGATGGTCGGGCAAGCCCGGATAATACACCGCTTCCACGCCGCTTTGCGTTTGCAGCCATTTGGCCACTTGCAGCGCGTTATCAAATTGTTTTTCCATGCGCACCGACAGCGTTTCAATACCGCTGAGCAGCGTCCACGCATTAAACGGCGACATCGCCAAACCGCAGGAATTGCAATACATCGCCACCTGCGTCATCAATTCGTCCGAACCCGACAACACGCCGCCCATCACGCGGCCGTGGCCGTCCAAGGCTTTCGTGGCCGACTGCACCGAAATATCCGCACCCAAAGCCAGCGGCTGCTGACCCACCGGCGACATCAGGCTATTGTCCACCACCAGCAAAGCGCCCGCCGCATGCGCCATATCCGCCAGCGCACACAAATCCGCCACTTCGCCCAGCGGATTAGACGGTGTTTCCAAGAAAAACAGCTTGGTATTCGGTTTCACCGCCGCCTGCCAAGCCGCCGTATCGGTCGGCGAAACATAGGTAACTTCAATGCCGAATTTGGTTACGATACCGTTGATAAAACCGACCGTCGTGCCAAACAGACTCTGGCTCGACACCACATGGTCGCCCGCTTTCAAAAAGGTAAAAAACGCTGCCTGAATCGCCGACATACCGGTCGAAGTGGCAATCGAACGCTCCGCTCCTTCCAAAGCCGACACGCGCTGCTCAAACGCCGCAATGGTCGGATTGGCGGTGCGGGTATAAGTAAAACCTTTTACCTTTTTGGAAAACAACGCCTCGGCATGCTCCGCGCTGTCCCACATAAAACTGCTGGTTAAAAATAGCGCCTGATTGTGTTCCAAATATTCGGTCTGCTCTTTACCGCCGCGGATGGCTAAGGTTTGCGGATGAAGTTTTTGAGTCATTTTTTATCCAATCTGAAATATTCGAGGCCGTCTGAAAGCGACAAACGGCAAGCGTATTGAAAGAGTTAATTTGTTAACATTTTGCGCTAATTTTGGCAGTCTTTCAAGTTTGCAATCCGGTTAATCAAGAGCCGTGCAGATAGAAAGCAGATTTGATAAGATGGCTTCTTTATTGAATCCATCCTATGCCAATTTTTATGAAATCAGCAGCCATTCTGCCCCTTTTACTCCTCTCTGCAACCGTTTTTGCCTATCAGCCCAACCATAGCTATCGACTTACCGTATTACACACCAATGATTTACACGGCCATTTTTGGCCGAATGATAAGGGCGAATACGGCTTAGCCGCACAAAAAACCCTGATTGACGGCATTAAAAAAGAAGTACAAAAGCAAGGCGGTTCGGTAATCGTGTTAAACGCTGGTGATGTTAATACCGGCATTCCCGAATCGGATTTGCAAAATGCGCGTCCGGACATCGAGGGAATGAATGCCATCGGTTATGAAGCGATGACGTTGGGTAACCATGAATTTGACAATCCGTTGCAATTATTGGATATGCAGGAAAAATGGGCCAAATTTCCTTTTTTGGCCGCCAATGTCTATTCCAATAAAACCCTTAAGCTGTTGGTTCAGCCTTATACGATTTTGAATAAACAGGGCTTGAAAGTGGCGGTTGTGGGGCTGACGACCGAAGACACTGGCAAACTCGGTAATCCAGAATATATGCATGAAGTGGTGTTTAAAGACCCTACCCAAACGGCGCAACAAGTCTTACAAAATTTAAATCAAACCGAAAAACCGGATATTAAAATCGCCCTAACCCATATGGGGTATTACCCTGACGGTAAATACGGCTCCAACGCCCCCGGCGATGTCAGCATGGTGCGTAAATTACCCGCTGGCGCTTTTGATATGGTGGTCGGTGCGCATACGCACGATACAGTCTGCGTGGATAAACAAGGTGTTTTCATCAAAGACTACCAAGCTGGACAAGCCTGCCAGCCTGATTTCCAAAATGGCACTTGGATTATGCAAGCTGGAGAATGGGGCAAATTTGTCGGCCGCGCCGATTTTGAGTTTCAAAACGGCAAGCTAACGCTGCTCAACTATGCGCTGATTCCCGTCAACCTCAAAAAAAGCGTGAAAAATGCACAGGGGCAAACCGAATATGTCCTCTATCAACCGGAAATTCCCCAACATAAAAATCTCGCTAAACATTTAAAAACGTACCAAGACAAGGGCGACAAATTATTGGGTGTCAAAATAGGCGCACTAAACGGCAAATTGGAAGGTGACCGCCATGTCATCCGTTTTGAACAGACCAATTTGGGCAAATTGATTGCAGAATCCCAGCGCCAACGTGTCCAAGCGGATTTAGCCATCGTCGGTTCAGGTGGTATCCGCGACTCCATTTTGCCGGGAGATGTGACCTATAAGGATTTATTGAAAGTCCAGCCTTTTGGCAATATTTTGGCTTATGTGGATTTAAGCGGTCAGGAATTACGGGATTACCTGAACATCGTAGCCTTTAAAGAAGTCGATTCCGGGGCTTATCCGCAATTTTCAGGCATTGAAATGGTGGTTAACCGCAAAACCCATACGTTGGAAAATATCAAAATCCAAGGCAAAATTTTAAATCCGAAGAAAACCTACCGCTTGGCCGTTTTAAGCTATTGGGCAGCCGGTGGCGACGGTTATCCGAGAATTACCCATTATCCGACTTATGTCAACACCGGGTTTGTAGATGTAGATGTATTAAAAGACTTTTTCACGCAACATAGCCCGATTAATGCCGAGCAGTTTAACGCCAGTCGTGCCGTTGTTTTCCAATAAACATCAGCATAACAAGGCCGTCTGAAAAACACGTTGTTTCTGTTTTTCAGACGGCCTTGTTTGTTGCGTTGCAAATTTACTGATACATCTTACCGTTATGCGCCAACCACCCGTCGGCATGGCTGCCGTTGGGGTCATGGTGTGTCCAGTGAATCACTCCGCCCTGTTTTGACCACTCGTATTCGCCGTTGAAACCAACTCGATCGCCTTTTTTCAAGCCTTTGATTTTGTCTGCCAAATCAATATTATGCGCAACCAGCAGGGTTTGACCGCTGGAAAGTTTCAGGATAAAGCGCTGATGGCGACTGCCTTTGTTGTCGTCGGGCAGGGTCTTTACCACCACGCCTTCACCTTGCACCTGTATGTCGCTGCGGTGCAGCTCATAGGCTTGCTGCAAAATTTGCTCGGTCTGGCCGTCGGCGGTGCTGTGCGCTTGCGGCGAAACGGTAGCGTTATCCGCTTCATCCGTTACGGCATGATGGCGTTTTTGGCGGCGGATTTGCCGGTTGCCGGTATCGGCCGTCTGCTCTGTTTCGGTTTGGGCGGCGGGATATTCGGTCTGCGCGCCCTGCCCCTGCTCCGGCTTAAATTGCTGGTAAGCAACGGCGGCAAGAGCAATCAGAATCAGCAGCCATTTTTTCATGTTTCACGCTTTCTATTTGGTCATCTCAACGGCGGACATCTCTGCCCGCCCCGACGGTTTATTTCTTATATTTCATCTCGTATTTGATGTCCGACAGGATTTTTTTGAGGTTGTGTTGCAACACTTCTTCCACCAAATCAGGCGCTTGCTCATTGAGCGTTTGTTGCAACTGGTAGGTAAACAGTGCCATCTGCTTTTGCACCACCACGCGAATCATGCCGTTGACGGCGTCGGTCAGATGCGGGCGCATGCGCTTAATTAGGCGTTCGGTCAGCTCCTGCTCCGACAGACAAAATACTTCTTTGCGGTTAACCGCCTGCGGGTTTAATACATTGATGTTGACGGTAATTTTTTCCGCAACCTCATCTTCCGGCGCACTTTGGCCGTCTGAAACATCATCGTTTTGGTTTTCAGACGGCATTTCATCACCGGCTGCCTCTGCTTGCGCTTTGGGAAATTCAACGGTTTGATGTTTCGGATTCAGCCATACGGTACGCGTGGATTCGATGTATTTGTCGGACGCTTTCATTTGCAGGGCGCTCTGCGCGGCCAGCCAGTTTTCCTGCAAAATCACCATATTGTCGGTTTCAACTTCCTCACGGCCGCTTTGGGCGACTTCGGCATTGTGCTCCTGCTGCCATTTGAGCAGGTATTCCTGCAATACTTTGTCGCGGTTTTTATCGTCCAGACGGTGGGCTTCGCTGCGTTTGCTGCGGCCGGATACCGGCGCCGGCGCTGCGCCGGATTCGCGAATCAACGGAGCGTGGGTATAAGGGGCATTGAGCTGGCGGGTTTGGCGCAGTTTTTCCAAACGGCTTTCCCAATCTGAATGTTCGTCGGTTTGCGGAGCGGATTTGGGCTGTTGCGGGTTCATTTTTATCTCATTAGGACTAAGTACCAAGCGTGCTTGGTTTACTATAAAATAGCGGGATATTTTAACAGATTATCAAGGAGCGCACGCATTATGAGCAGCATTGAACAACGCATCGAATATTTGGAAGAAGCCAATGAGGTTTTGCGTATGCAGAATCATGTTTTGTCCACCGCGCTCAAGGGGCTAATCCGCGCGCTGCCGTCTGAAACCGCCGAAGACGTAATCGAATCCATCCAGCTTGCCTTTGAAGACGCGCTGGCCGAGCTGAATTACGAAGACAGTCCGCATACGGATTTGTTCCACGATGTGACCTACGCGTTTTTCCGTGAAAAAGAGCGCTGATTGCTGACGGGTTGATGACAATATTGTGTAAATTTATGCTAAACTCTGCTTTTCTTTTCCACCGCTTCCCGTAAGGATTCAATCATGAACATGAAAAAATGGATTGCCGCCGCCGTTACCTGCTCGGCGCTGGTTTTGGCTGCCTGCGGCGGTCAAAGCAAAGATGCCGCTTCAGCCTCCGCCCCTGCCGCTGACAGCGGCAAAGTGTACCGCGTGGCGATGAATGCTGAGTTTGCGCCGTTTGAATCGCAAGATTCCGCCGGTAAAATCGAAGGCTTCGATATTGATTTGATGGATGCCATGGCCAAAGCCGGCAATTTCAAAGTCGAATACAAACACCAGCCGTGGGAAAGCCTGTTCCCCGCGCTGAACAACGGCGATGTAGATATCGTCATGTCGGGCGTGACCATTACCGACGAGCGCAAGCAAACCATGGATTTCACCGATCCTTACTTTGAAATCACTCAAGTGGTTTTGGTACCGCAAGGCAAAAAAATTACCTCTTCCGCCGAGCTGAAAAACCGGAACAAAGTCGGCGTGGTTACCGGCTACACCGGCGATTTTTCCGTATCCAAACTGCTGGGTAACGACAGCGCGAAAATCGCCCGCTTTGAAACCAATCCGCTGGTAATTAAAGAATTGGAAAACGGCGGCTTGGATGCGGTGGTACTCGACAGCGCCGTGGTTGCCAACTACGTGAAAAACAACCCGACCAAAGGCTTGGATTTCCTGACCCTGCCGGACTTTGACATTGAAAACTACGGTATCGCCGTGCGCAAAGGCGACGAAGCCACCGTGAAAATGCTGAACGACGCGCTGAAAAAAGTACGCGAAAGCGGCGAATACGACAAAATCTACGCCAAATATTTTGCCGAAGAGTCTAAAAAATAATTCTCGCAACTGCTTATCCGCATAAAAAGGCCGTCTGAAACCCTAAATCGTTTCAGACGGCCTTTTCTTTCGCCTTGTTCCACAGCGCCTGCCACTACAACACCGCCACCGCATAATCCGACAGCCGCGAGCGTTCGCCCTGCACCAGCGTGATGTGGCCGTAGTGCGGCCAGCCTTTGAAACGATCCACCACATAGCTCAGGCCGCTGCTGCCCTCGGTCAGATACGGCGTGTCAATCTGCGCCAGATTGCCCAGGCAGACGACTTTCGTGCCTTTACCCGCGCGGGTAATCAGGGTTTTCATCTGCTTGGGCGTGAGGTTTTGCGCTTCGTCGATGATGACGAATTTGTTTTGAAACGTCCGTCCGCGCATAAAATTCAGCGAACGGATTTTAATGCGGGAGCGTATCAGGTCGGAAGTGGCTTTTTTCGCCCATGCGCTGAATTCGCCGCCCTCGTTTTGCTGGGTCAGTACCTCCAGATTATCTTCCAACGCCCCCATCCACGGGTTCATTTTTTCTTCTTCCGTACCCGGCAGAAAACCGATGTCCTCGCCGACGGGTACGGTCACGCGGGTCATGATGATTTCGTTGTAGCGCTTTTCGTCAAACGTCTGCATCAGCGCGGCGGCCAACGTCAGCAGGGTTTTACCCGTTCCCGCCTGACCCAAAATCGTGACCAAATCAATATCGGGATTCATCAAAAGATTCAAGGCGAAATTTTGCTCGCCGTTGCGGGCGGCAATGCCGAACACATTGTTTCTGCCGCTGTAATCCTTAAGGGTTTCCAGCACCACGCTGCGCTCTTCCACCGCCACCACCCGCGCATTCAGGCAGGATTCGCCGTTATCGTCCGACAGCAGCTCGTTGTGGTAAAAGTTTTGCTCCGTGCCGCCCTCAATGCGGTAGCACACCCGCCCGCGTTCCTGCCAAGAATGCAGCCGGATACCTTCCTGCGTCCAAAATCCCGGCGGCAGGCGGCGGCTGCCGCTGTACAGAATATCGCTGTCTTCCAATACTTTATCATTGATATAGTCTTCCGCATGCAAGCCCAAAGCGCGGGCTTTAATGCGGATATTGATGTCTTTGGATACCAGCGCCACATAATCATAGCCGCCGCCGATACGGTGCGCCAGCGCGGTCACCACCGCCAAAATCTGATTGTCGCCGCTGCCGGCTGCCAAGCCTTCGGGCAATTCGGCCGCCGCCCGTTCGATTTGTAAAAACAGCTTGCCGCGCGGCTCGGTGTGTTCCGGCAGGCGCAGGCTGATGCCCTTGCCCAGGCCGTCCGGCTCGGCATTCAACAATTCATCCAGATAACGGCTGGCCTGCCGCGCATTGCGGGCTACGTCGGACAAGCCTTTTTTGTGGTTATCCATTTCCTCCAGCGTTACCATCGGGATAAAAATATCGTGTTCCTGAAAGCGGAACAAACAGGACGGGTCGTGCAGCAGCACATTGGTATCGAGGACAAACAATTTGCGGCCGCCGCCGCTCAGTTTGGGAGACATGGCTTTCCTTTGCGCGTGAATCACCGTTTCAGTGTGGCAAAGGTGTGTTACAACAGCATGAAAAAAATCAGGCCGTCTGAAAATCAATAGATTTTCAGACGGCCTGTCGCATTTTCAAGCAGGCTGTTATGCCTTAAGCGCTACCTGCTCTCCACCGATATTTCCCGCCAACGCAAAGCCATAATTCTGCGGATACACCTGATAGGTTAAGGCATAACGCCCGCCGTTAATCAAAATCTCCAATACCTGATAATCCAGCAATATATCAACGGTTTCCACCACGCAGTCTATCAGCGTTTCGCAAGGAAAATCCGCATGAAAGCCGTTGCCGCCGAACGCGCCGCGTGTAACTTTCAGACGGCCTTGGCGGTAATCCAGCGTAAAACTGCCTTGCCCGTCACGAAACAGCTCTACGCTAAAATTGCCGTCGGCGTGTAATTGCAGATACACATTTTGCGGTAACTCGCCTTGCTGCGGCAGGGGTTGGCGTTCACCCAAATAGGTTTGAAACGCGGCCGGATAACGCTGCACCAAATGATTATCTTCCAAAGACAATTCACGCGGCACAGCCATCACGCCGCGATATTCGCCGCACGGCGTTTCCTGCGCATACGCCCAGTTGCTCAACCACGCGCCGGTAGTAGGCGGCTCGACACCGTACCAGCTTTGCGCGGCGTAATAATCCTTGCCGTAGTCTATCAGGCCGTAATCCTGCTCGGGCGTAAAGGTTTCGCCGTCGAAACTGCCGACAAAATACACCGACTCGCTGTCTATGCGTTTTTCGGTATGAATCATGCTCGCCAGCAACAGCCACTTGCCGTCAACTTGCAGCAATTCCGGGCATTCCCAAATATGCGGATAAGCAAATTTATAACGAAATTCGCCGCATTTCTGCCAATCCAGCAGGTTTTGCGAGCGGTAAAATTCCACCCTGTCGCCTGCCGAACAAGTCATCATCCACGTTTTACCCGCTTCAAAATAAAACACTTTCGGATCGCGGAAATCACGGCGGCCGCCGCTCGGAATAATCGGATTACCCGCATATTTGCGGTAGCTGCCGTCGGTCTGAACCGCCGCTATGCTTTGCATTTCTTCAGGCTGTCCGGCTGCGTTTTCATTCAAATGATTGGTGTAAAACAACAGACTGCGCTGTTCAGACGGCATTTCGTCGGCAAACAATCCGCTCAGATTATCCTTATCCGTGATTGCGCTGCCCGAATAAATATAACCGAGCGCATCCGGCTCAAGCGCCACGGGCAATTCCTGCCAACGGATTAAATCCTGCGACACCGAGTGTCCCCAATGCATAGACCCCCCATTCGGTCGTGTGCGGGTAATACTGGTAAAACTTCTGATAACCGTCGGCATTGCGGTGCAGACCGTTGGGATCGTTAATCCAGCCTTTGGCGGCGTGAAAATGCAGCAAATAACGGTTGCTTGTCATCATTGAATTCCTTATCAAAAAAGGCCGTCTGAAAAATAACGCTTATTCATTATTTTTTCAGACGGCCTTACTTACTTAACGTGAGTTCGGGATAAGCATATAAATTTCAGAAACATGTTCCTTCCGGCAGACAGAAAATCTGACGATTTTCTGTCTGCCGGAATGTCGCATATTTTTGAAAACAATAAAAATATTTAAAATGCTTATCCCAAGCTCACGTTACTTAAAATCTTACTTCACTTCCAGCTTAGTCACGCCGCCCATATACGGTTGCAGCGCAGCCGGAATATTAATGCTGCCATCGGCATTTTGGTGGTTTTCCAACACCGCCACCAGCGTGCGGCCGACCGCCAGACCGGAGCCGTTGAGCGTGTGCACCAAGCGGTTTTTACCGTTTTCGTCTTTGAAACGCGCCTTCATGCGGCGGGCTTGGAAGTCTTCACAGTTGGAGCAGCTGGAAATCTCGCGGTAAGTATTTTGCGCCGGCACCCACACTTCCAAATCGTAGGTTTTCGCCGCACCAAAACCCATATCGCCGGTACACAGCGTAATCACACGGTAGGGCAGTTCCAAAGCTTTCAAGATATTTTCGGCATGGCCGACCATCTCTTCCAGCGCGTCGTAAGATTGGTCGGGATGGGCAATCTGCACCATTTCCACTTTGTCAAACTGGTGCTGGCGGATAAGGCCGCGCACATCCTTACCATACGCACCCGCTTCGGAACGGAAACACGGCGAATGCGCGGTCAGTTTCAAGGGCAGCGCGGATTCCGGCACAATACTGTCGGCTACGGTATTGGTCAGGGTCACTTCCGCCGTCGGAATCAGATATTGCGTTTTCTTGCTCTCATCGCCGCCACGGGTAACATGGAACAAATCTTCGGCAAATTTCGGCAGCTGGCCGGTACCCAAAAGCGCGGTATCATCCACGATATAAGGCGTGTAATGCTCGGTATAGCCGTGTTTCAGCGTATGCGTGTCCAGCATAAACTGCGCCAGTGCACGGTGTAAGCGGGCAATTTGACCGCGCAGAACAGTAAAACGCGCGCCCGACAGCTTCGCTCCGCCTTCAAAATCCAAGCCCAGCGGCTCGCCCAAATCCACATGGTCTTTGATTTCAAAATCAAATTCGCGCGGCGTACCGACTTTGCGCACTTCCACGTTTTCCGTTTCATCCGCCCCCTGCGGCACGCTCTCGTGCGGCAGGTTCGGAATGGTCAGCAGCCAAGCGTCCAGCTCTGCCTGAACCGCTTCCAAATCGGCCGCAGCCTGTTCCAAATCGGTTTTGATTTGCGCCACCTGATCCATCGCGGCCTGCGCCTCATCGTGTTTGCCCTGCCCTTTCAAAGCACCGATCTGCTTGGAAATACTATTACGCGCCGCCTGCAATTCTTCGGTTTTCACCTGCACGGCCTTACGCTGCTCTTCCAGCGCATTGAAACGCGCGGTATCAAAATCATAGCCGCGCTGCGCCAAACGCTCGGCCACGGCAGCGGTGTTGCTGCGGAGTAATTGGATGTCTAACATTTTAAACTCTCAATATAAAGGGATGACATGGCGACATTGTAAACCAAATTGCAGGGAATTTCATTGCAGGCCGTCTGAAAGTTTGACGTATGGAAACAAACAAAATAATGCTATTGATAGAGCTGCATTGATGGGAGAAAAAAGAGGAAAAGTAGGAATAGAAAAAGGCTTCCGAAAAATCGGAAGCCTTTTTTAAAATCTGGCACGCCCACGGGGAATCGAACCCCGGTTACCGCCGTGAAAGGGCGATGTCCTAACCGCTAGACGATGGGCGCGGATACTTGATTTTAGTGGCGCACCCGGAGCGATTCGAACGCCCGACCCTCTGGTTCGTAGCCAGATACTCTATCCAACTGAGCTACGGGTGCATCCTTATCACTTTGCTTTCGCGCCGTGAATCAAGAAGACCGAATAATATAGAAACTCTGAAATGCTGTCCAGCATTTTTTATCCGGTTTTTCAAAAAATTTGATAGCTGCTTGATTTATAAAATCTTAAAATCCGCGCAACATGCCCATACCCGACAAATCATGTGCGGCCTTGGCGGCAGTATTGTCGGTCATGCCGCCGATAAAGTCCAAAATCTTCATATATGCCTGATACAGGGTGTCTTCGGGATGTATCGGGTCTTCGTGTTTCAGCAAATCCAATGCAAGAGACTGGCGGATACTGACCTTACCTTCAGCAATCAGCGCATACGCGGACGGCACCAGTAAATCCAGCAGCGAACCCAAACACGGGAAAGTGGCGATTTCGGTAATCAGCTTGGTATGGTGGCGGAAAATACGCGTCCGCGCCATTTCTTTGGCTTTTTCCAGCGTATTTTGTACGGCGGGACTGCACAAGGCCAGCAGGTCTTTGCCTTGAAAACTGCCGGCCAGCAAATCGGATTGATGCAGCATAAAGGTTTGCGCCACATCGTCCACCGCCCTGCCGATGGCGATGCCGCGCAGCATGGCGCAGCGTTGGCGGCTGGATTGGGCGTGCCACGTGCTTTCGGCAAAGGTCAGCTCGCACAAAATGCTCTCTACTTCGGTATCACTGAGCAATTCCAGCTCCACCGCGTCTTCCAAATCCAAGAGCGCGTAGCAGATGTCATCGGCTGCCTCCATCAGGTAAGACAAGGGGTGGCGTGCCCACCAGTCCGCGCCTTTTTCTACCAAACCCAATTCCTGCGCCACGCGGCGGATAAAAGGCAACTCGGTTTGATAGATATTGAATTTGTGCATGCCGTTGGGGTGCAGCGTGGTCCACGGGTATTTCAGCAATGCACCGATGGTGGCGGCGGTCAGGCGCATACCGCCCCGATTGCGGTACATCTCCAGACTAGCCAATACGCGCAGACTGTGGGCATTGCCTTCATAGGTTTGCACATCGTTGCGCTCGGCTTCGCTCAAGCCGCTCAGGTATTTGGCGTTAGCTTCATCGCGAAACCACGCCCGCAGCGCGTCTTCACCGGTGTGACCGAAGGGCGGATTGCCCAAATCGTGCGCCAGACACGCCACTTGCACCACCGCGCCGATGTCGCTGGGCGTATTTTCAGACGGCAAAAAACCGCCGGCCTGCAACATCACGCCGACGCGGTTGCCCAAGCTGCGGCCAACGCTGGCCACTTCCACGCTGTGGGTCAGGCGGTTGTGGGTCATATCGTGTTCGGCCAGCGGGTGTACCTGCGTTTTGCGCCCAAGCCGTCTGAATGAGCCGGAAAATACCACGCGGTCGTAGTCGATATGAAAATCCGTACGCAAAGCGTCCGCGCCTTCTTGGGTGGACGGGGTCACGGTGGGGACAATTTCGCCGTCTTTGACGCGGAAGCGGCGGGTAGAAAGCAGGTTTTGCCAATTCATGCGGGCAGTCATAATTACTCCTTATGCAGACAAAAGGCCGTCTGAAAATTTTTGTTTTTGATGTTTGCTGCTTGGTGGATATGAAATCATATCAGGTGGCTGAACGTAGGGTACGTTAGCCGCCCCAAGCGGCGTAACGTACCGGCTAACGGGTGCTTGGAATATGCAGCAAACACCGACCGTCCGCTAGCCGGTGCAATACGGCGTACCGCCTATTGCACCCTACACTCTATGGAATGAAGCTTAAATTGTACGCTAACAATAAAAAGGCCGTCTGAAAAATCACGGATTTTCAGACGGCCTTTGCCGTATTATTTGCGCATTAATTCAAAAAACTCATCGTTGTTTTTAGACGCTTTGAGTTTGTCCACCAAAAATTCCGTGGCTTCGATGTCGTCCATCGGGTGCAGGAATTTGCGCAGCAGCCACATGCGTTGCAGCTGGTCGTTGGGGACAAGCAGCTCTTCGCGGCGTGTACCGGATTTGTTGATGTTGATGGCAGGGAACAGACGTTTTTCGGCCATACGGCGGTCGAGGTGCAGCTCCATATTGCCCGTACCTTTAAACTCTTCGTAAATCACATCGTCCATACGGCTGCCGGTTTCCACCAGCGCGGTAGCGATGATGGTCAGCGAACCGCCCTCTTCCACATTACGCGCCGCGCCGAAGAAGCGTTTGGGACGGTGCAGCGCGTTGGCATCGACACCGCCGGTCAGGATTTTGCCGGAAGCGGGTACGACGGTATTGTAAGCGCGCGCCAGGCGGGTAATCGAGTCGAGCAGAATCACCACGTCTTTTTTATGCTCGACCATGCGTTTGGCTTTTTCCAGCACCATTTCGGCCACCTGCACATGGCGTGCGGCCGGCTCGTCAAAGGTAGAAGACACCACCTCGCCGCGCACGGAGCGGCTCATCTCGGTCACTTCCTCGGGGCGCTCGTCAATCAGCAGCACAATCAGCTCGACATCGGGATAATTGCTGGTAATCGCATGGGCGATGTTTTGCAGCATCACAGTTTTACCGGTTTTCGGCGGTGCCACCAACAACGCACGCTGGCCACGGCCGATGGGCGACACCAAATCAATGGCGCGGCTGGTCAGGTTTTCTTCCGCCTTGATGTCGCGCTCCAGCTTGAACTGCTTGGTGGGAAACAGCGGAGTCAGGTTTTCAAACAGGATTTTGTGTTTGCAGGCCTCGGGATTGTCACCGTTGATGGTATCCAGGCGCACCAGCGCGAAATAGCGCTCGTTATCTTTGGGCACGCGCACGCTGCCTTCGATGGTGTCGCCGGTGTGCAGATTAAAGCGGCGGATTTGGCTGGGCGATACATAAATATCGTCCGGCCCGGCCAAATAAGAAGTATCGGCGCTGCGCAGGAAACCAAAGCCGTCGGGCAGGATTTCCAGCGTACCGGAGCAGGTGAAGCTTTCGCCGTCTTTCATCATCTGGCGCACAATGGCAAAAACCAGATCTTGCTTGCGCAGGCGGTTGGCGTTTTCAATATGGTGTTGTTCGGCCATTTCCAAGAGTTTGGAAATGTGCAGGGTCTGTAATTCGGAAACGTGCATAATAGTTTTGCAATAGATAGGAAACAGGAAAACGGCGCTGAGGCCGTCTGAAAAAAGAAGCGGGAAAGTAAAAAGCCCGAAAAGGCCAAGAGAACTTTTTGAAGTTGGAATTTTAAGCAAGCGGCGTGGCGGTGTCAACTTTGGCGCTTAATCGGGAGAAAGGCCATCTGAACGGAAACTGTTTCAGACGGCCTGAAACCTTTATGCAAAAGCAGAAAACATATCCGCCGATATTGCCTTAAAAAGGCAAAAATCACGTTTTCAGACGGCATTTTGTTGATATAAAAACGCTCCATCCAGCCTTACTCCGGCCGGCAAGCGGCATGAACACCGTAGGCAGGGCGGCAGCCCCGCCCTCCCCCCGATCGGCCAACACGCTTTGCGCAGCCTGCATTTTTTGGTCGGCATAGCGCACCACATCTTTAATCACGAGTTTCTGTACGGCAGACAGCAGGGTTGCCATCCATTCGTAATCGGGCTGGCCGTTGTTTACAGGAAGCTGAATATTTAATTCATCTGCGTCTTTTGCATAGAAATTACGCGCATAACTGAATTTACCAGTATATGCAGCCTTATGGCAGGCAGCAGTAACAAATAAAGATGCCATTTCAGTTAATTTTTCTGTATGGACAACGGCGACATGGTCATCTGCTCCATATTGATAATGCCGGTATTTTGCAGAACCAAACATATCAATGGTTACAGTATTGGCAGCAAAAATATGTACATCGTTACCGATAAAATCAGAAACACCCGTATCTGCCTCGCCTGCGGTTACAAACGGTAAGCTGCCTGAAACACGGTCGGCACTTTTCAGACGTTTGCCACGCGTGGCGTTACCGAACAATGTTTTTACATTGTATGTTCCCCATGAAACTTCCGATAACGCCGCCAACGCCGCCTGCTCTGTTTCAGTCAGCATATAGTCTTTCAGCCCTGCGGCTGAAAGATAGGCTTCCAGCTCGGCTACGAATTTCTCCATAAAGTCAAGATTCATTTGCCCTTTTTTTACAGGTAACTGAATCTCTGTATTCCGCATGGCAGCACGATTAAATTTTGTTCCGTAATTATATAATTGTGCAGTAGCCATTCTTGCCGAAGCAATAATGAACTGTGCAATCGCACGATTAAACGGTGTGAATTTAGGAACTAAATGCTGAATATGAGAATATCCGATAAAATCCCGTTCTTGGTAAAACATTGTATCTGCACCGACTGTTGTATCCGAGCAGGTAAGACTATTCCCTTTATTATTGGCCTCCAGACTAGAAAACCCCATTACGCCGTTGTTAACCGTTCCATTTGAAATTAAAGGAACATTACCCGCTTTCGACATAATTTCATCATTAGACAAGCGGTAATATTTAGTCGGATTGATTTCAAATAAATTCCCTAACTTAAACTCTCCCCACTCAACCGAATCCAACATTTCAGTCAAGCGGGCATCTACTTTTTTAAGGCTTCGTCCGTATTATCGCTTTGTTTCAGCAGCTGCGATACTTCCCAAGCCAAATAATCGGAAACGGTTTTCTTGAAATCGGCCAGCGTCGGGCGGGTATCGACGGGGGCGGTCTGGTTCCAGTCTGCGCCGTTGTCGGGATGGATGGTTCCTTCGTAGTATTGGCAGGTATCAAAAATCTTCAATTTGCTTTTGCCGAAACGTACCAAATCCGCCACTTCCTGATAGCGTTCGCGGGCGCGGTCGGTATCTTTCAAATTGTTGCTGGCTTTTTTGCGGTTGGTACGGGTGTAGCCGTCGTTGGAGAAATCAATAAATTTGACGGGTTCATCGGCCTGATGCGCCTCGCCCACGCGGAAAACATAAATATGGGTCTGTACGCTGGATTTTCCGATAAACAAATCAATCGGCATTTTAATGCTGGCAATCAGGGTGTGTTTTGCCAAAATACGGCGGTTGATGTCGCGCGCTCTGCCCGAACCTGCGGAGTTTTGGATAATGACGGCAGCGTAACCTTTGCTCATCATATTCAGCGCTTTCTCGACAAATACCATGCCGTTGCCGTTTGCCGAATACGGCGGATTGAGGATAAAGGCATCGGCAGGAAAATGCCGGTCGGTGTTGCCGAAGCCGTATTTGCCGTCGAAATCGGCAAGCGAATCTTTGTTTAAGATATTGGAGCTGCCGTCGCCCATTAAAATCATGTTTAAAATCGCAAGCATGTACACGCTTGAAAGCAATTCCAAGCCAAGCAGTTGTTCGGCTTTGATTTTGGCTTCTTTTTCGTGCAATTCCTGAGGCGAAGTGATGTGTTTTTTGGCATCATCAAGCATTTCGTTCATGGCGGCAACAAGCAGACCCGCCGAGCCGGTGGCAAAGTCCCATACATAGCTGTTTCGGTTGACGCGGGCAAGTTTGGCCAACAATGTGGCAACATATGACGGGGTCAATACTACGTCATTGAGCTTGTCTTGCGTAAAACCGAGCCACGAGTACATTTCGTTAAACAGTTTGCCGGTAAAGTCGGTGGTCAGGCCGATTTTGTAGTAAATGCCCAAATCGTCAACGATTTTGGCAAATACGCGTTTGAGCTGGCTTTCGCCGTTTTGCACTTTGTTGATGTTGTCGGTCAGAAGCGTGTTGGCAAGGGTACGGATAATCAAATCCTGCTTTTGTTTGGGCAGGTTTTTTTCGTGTAAAAAGGCTTCGATATGACGGATGAGAATGTCGCCATCGCGGTTGTTGCTCATTTCGCTTGATTTTAAGTCGGATTTTTCCAAGGGCGGCACTTTGCCCGCCACGCCGATGGTGGCAATAATGGCGGCGGCAACCAGATATACGCGGTCGTTTTCGCCCAAACCTTTTTCGTTTTGGTAAATATCGTTGTTGAGCTTTTTCAGACTGATGTCGATTTCCTGCTCGCGCTTGGCTTTGATTTTATCCAGCTCTTCGGGCGTCAGTTTCAGCGCTTTAACCTGTTCGATAAAATCATCAAAATGCTCTGGCGATAAAAACGATAAATCGCTGAATATGCCTACTTCCTGCCCCGCGCCCAAATTGGATTTAGACACATAATAAACGCCGATTTGCGTATGGATTCGGCCTGTATCTTCATCTTTATGTCCTGTTACGCCGACGGCAATGATGTCTGTATAGGCGGTATGGTGCAACAGCGCATTGGCGTAATGTACTGCGCCGTTGACGGCATAACCGTTGATGTTTTTGAAAATCGGCTCGTTTTTGGCATTGCGGTTTTCGACATTGCCGTCTTTGTCTAATTTGACCAGCTTGTCCTGATAACCTTTGTATTCAATCAATATTGGGAAAAACTGTCCTGTTTTTTTCACTTTTCAACAGCAACTTGGCATCGGGGCGGTTTGCACCCGCTCCGCCGTTTTTGGAAAAATAGGTATGCAGCGCATTGTCAATTTCGCTGTTTAAAGATTCCTGCTCTAATTTGTAATCCAATTTGTAAGATTTGAGCCATCCGTTTGCCAAATCTGCAATATTAGGTTCGATAGACTGTACTTTTGCCATGATATTTGTTTTGCGAAATAATGAGTTGTATAAGGCCGTCTGAAAATTATGGATTTTCAGACGGCCTTTAAATCAATAGGTTGTAATTTCCGTAGGGTGGGTTTTAACCCACCATTTCAACGGTTTTGTCCAATGGTGGGTTAAAACCCACCCTACCGCATTTATTTCCCCTGCCAAGAATCTTTCAGCGTGACCGTGCGGTTGAACACGGGCTTGTCGGCCTGATGGTCTTTGCGGTCGGTTACGAAATAGCCCAAGCGTTCAAACTGCCAGTGGCTTTCGGCGAACAAACCAAGGGCGGCGGGTTCGGCGTAGGCGGTGATTTCTTTGACGGAATCGGGGTTTAGGAAATCGGTAAACGGCAGGTATTCGCCGTCTTCGCCGCGAATGGCGTCGGGGCGCGCTTCGGTAAACAAGCGGTCATACAGGCGCACTTGGATTTGGGCGGCTTGCTCGGCGCCGACCCAGTGAATTACGCCTTTGACTTTGCGGCCTTCGGGGTTTTTGCCGAGGGTGTCGTAGTCGATAGTGCATTTGAGCTCGATGACTTGGCCGTCTGAATCTTTCACCACTTCTTCGCATTTGATGACGTAGCCGTGGCGCAGGCGCACTTCGCCGCCGGGAATCAGGCGTTTGAAGCCTTTGGGCGGGATTTCGGCAAAGTCGTCCTGCTCGATATACAGGGTTGGCGAGACGGTGATTTCGCGTTCGCCCAAGTCTTCGCGGTTGGGGTGAAACGGGGCGCGGCGCGATTGGATTTTGCCTGCGTCGTAGTTGGTGAGGGTAACTTTGAGCGGGTTCAACACGGCCATCAGGCGCGGGGCGGCGGTTTCCAGCTCTTCGCGAATTGCGCCTTCCAACACGCTCATGTCAACGATATTCTCGGATTTAGAAATACCGACACGTTTGGCAAACAGGCGCAGACCTTCGGGGGTATAACCGCGACGGCGCATACCGGAAATGGTGGGCATACGCGGGTCGTCCCAGCCGCTGACATGGCCTTCCGTCACCAGTTGGTTCAATTTACGTTTGGAAGTAATGGAATACAGCAATTCCAAGCGCGAAAACTCGTATTGGTGCGGCTCGCTCGGCACGGGGATGTTTTGCACCACCCAATCATACAGCGGTCGGTGGGATTCAAATTCCAGCGTACACAGGGAATGGGTGATGTGTTCGATGGCGTCGGAAGCAGAATGGGTGTAGTCGTACATGGGGTAGATACACCATTTGTCGCCGGTATTGTGGTGGTGGGCGCGGCGGATGCGGTAAATCACGGGGTCGCGCATATTGACGTTGCCGGAAGCCATGTCGATTTTCAGGCGCAGGGTTTTGCTGCCGTCGGGGAAGGCACCGTCGCGCATTTTGTAGAACAAATCGAGGTTTTCTTCCACGCTGCGCTCGCGGTAGGGGCTGTTTTTGCCCGGCTCGGTGAGCGTGCCGCGATATTCGCGCATTTCTTCGGCTGTTAAATCATCGACATAGGCTTTTCCCTCTTTAATCAGGCCGACGGCGTAATCGAAGAGTTGGTCGAAATAATCGGAAGCGAAACGCGGTTCGCCCGCCCATTGGAAACCCAGCCAGCGCACGTCTTCTTTAATGGCGTCAACGTATTCTTGGTTTTCTTTTTCGGGATTGGTGTCGTCAAAACGCAGGTTGCATTGGCCGTCGTAAATATAGGCGAGGCCGAAGTTTAAGCAAATGGATTTGGCATGGCCGATGTGCAGGTAGCCGTTGGGCTCGGGCGGAAAACGGGTTTGGATGGCGGTGTATTTGCCGCTTTTAAGGTCGTCTTCGATGATGGTGCGGATAAAGTGGTTATCGGCGAATTGGTCTTTGCTTAGCATAATGGGTCTTTGTAGTGGGTATCGTAGGGTGGCTTTAGCCCACCATGTCAAAGGATAATGGTGGGTTGAAACCCACCCTACATGAATTTGGAAAACGCTTATTGTACCTGACTTGCGCCGTTTGATAAATCGGCGGGAATCAGCCACTCGACACCGGCGGCGTTGAGGATTTTCTGCATGGTTTCTTCCGGCTCGCGGTCGGTAAAGACTTTGTCAAACTCGGTGATGTTGCCCAAGCGCACCAGCGCGTTGCTGTTGAATTTGCTGTGATCCACGCCGAGAAAGCGCACGCGCGCGTTGCTCATCATCGCCTGCATGACGCTGACTTCTTTGTAATCGTAATCCAACAACGAGCCGTCGGTTTCGACGCCGTGGGTACTCATCACGGCATAATCGACTTTGAATTGGTTGATGAAATCCACCGTCGCCACGCCGGTCACGCCGCCGTCGAGCGGACGCACCACGCCGGAAGTGATGATGACCGTATAATCATTGCGGGCGGAAGCGGCGGAGGCGACATAGATATTGTTGGTGATAATGCGCAGGTTTTTGCGCTGCTTCACCAGCGCGGCGGCCACGGCTTCCATGGTCGTGCCGATACTGAGAAACAGCGAGGCGTTATCGGGGATTTGGTCAACGATTAATTGGGCGATGGCGTTTTTTTCGTCTTGGCGGTTGTGGCGTTTGCCTTGCAGCAATTCGCTTCCCAGCGCGTCGCCCATGGTCGCGCCGCCGTGGTAGCGGCGCAAGACGTTTTCTTCGCAGAGTAAATTGATGTCGCGGCGCACGGTTTGCGGCGTCACATCCAGCGCTTTGGCCAGCTGCTCGATAGACATATAATGATGTTCGCGCACCAGCTCGATAATGCGCTCATGGCGTTGCAGGCGTGGTTTCATAATGTTTCTCTTGATGGTTGTTTGTTATGTATAGTGTGGTGGCAGGCCGTCTGAAACGGCGCGAAATCGGGCGGGGGCAATATCCCGCTGTTTTATGCCTGCCTATTGTGCCAAAACCCGTTAAACGATTCAACTGAAAGAAGAAAATACCACCATCAGAAACGGCGCGGCCACGTTGACGATAAAGCCGAAACTAATCGCTAGCGGCACGGCAGCCAAACCGCCCGAAGCCTGAATAATCGGCAGCGTAAAATCCAAACTGGTCGCGCCGCCCACGCCCACCGCCGCGCTCGGATGCCGCCGCATAAGCAAGGGGATAAACACCAGCGCAAAAAATTCCCGCGCCAAATCATTGAGCAGCATAATGCTGCCCCACACCGCGCCGTAAGCCTCGGTCATCACCAATCCCGACAGCGAATACCAGCCGTAGCCCGACGACAGCGCCAAACCTTTCAACCACGACACATCAGGCACAATAGCCGCAAACAGCAAACCGCCCAGCGCAGAAGATACCATCATCAGCAAGGCCGTCTGAACGCCGCGTTTGTTAATCAATACTTGGCGCAGGGTCACGCCGCTGCCGTTGAGCTGTATGCCCACCAGCAACACCAGCGCCATCAGGCAATACATGCCTAAATTTTCAGACGGCAGCCAAATCCCCGCCATTGCCTTGCCCGCTACAAATCCCAGCGCCACGCAGCCGAGCTGCTTCAAGCTGCCCGCAATACTCACTGCCGCTTTCTTACCTGCCCCCTGCGGTTGCCACGGCTTGCGGCGGTCAAACCACATCAAGACCAAAAGATTCATGCCGATAACACAGGCAAACAGTAAAACCGTTGTCCACAAAATCGTATCCAACTGCGAACCTAGGTTTTCCACTCTTGAGAGCGACACACCGATGAGCAGCAAGACGGCATACACCAGCCACGTCAGGGCTTTGTCCACTAGCGGCAGATATTTTTTCGGCACACGGATGTAGAAACCGGCAAACATGGGGGCGAGGACGGAAATCAGGGTAATCAGGCTTTGCATGGGGATTTTCGGGTATTTTGATAAACAATGCCGTCTGAAAAACACGCTTTTTTCAGACGGCCTACGGCGGTTGGATGCGGTATCTGCCGCCCTATTCCAATTCCAAGTTGTTTTCCAAACGCTCGATACACGCGCCCAGGTGTTTGCGCATAAATTTCATCACGCGGTTGCGTTTGCCCGCAATCAGCAAATCCAAAATCTTGCGGTGGTCGCAATGGGTATGCGTGTTAATCGGCTTGCGTTCGCGCCGTTTCACGTCATACACCGCCACAATCAGCGAGGAGCGGGCGCACAGCGTGTTCATGATTTCAAACAACACATCATTGTCCACCAGCCGCGCCAAGCCGACGTGGAAAGCCACGGTCATGCGGTTCCAGCCGACATGGTCGCCCGCCTCCGATACCGCTTTTTCTTTGTCCAGCATGGCATACAGCGGCTGCAGGCGGGTTTCCAAATCCGGCATGTCAATCAGGATATTTAGAATCAGCGTTTCCAGCTCGATACGCGCGTTAAACACATCCTGCATTTCCTTCAAATCCGGCTCGTGCACAAATGCGCCCCGGTTGGGCTGCAAATCGACGATTTTGTCATGCGCCAACAGCGACAAGGCATTGCGCACGGTATTGCGCGAGCAGGCCATTTGGCGACACAAATCGGATTCGGTCAGTTTTTTCCCGGGCAGCAAAACATGGTCGGTAATGCCGTCTAAAATGGCGGCATAGACGCGAAACAGCTCCGCATCGTGGCGTTCTTCCAAAATCAGCGACGACGTACTCGGCGGCGTGGCGGTTTTCTCGGTATTAATCATACGTTCCCTTACATGGTTGCGACCGTAACGTGTGGTTTTGCAATCGGTAATAATAATTGTTGACAATAATAAAGGCTGCTTGCACAATAGGCGAACACAAAAAGCCAAGCAGCAAAGGCACACAAATAGAGCGAGATGCAGTTCCGAATAAGCAGATATATTCACTAAGCGGTCTGAATATATCTGCTTATTTGCTTTTCAGACGGCCTTTTTGTGTTGCTTTAAAACCCACCCTACCCGGTTACGCCTCGGCAATCTCAAAGCTGTGGGTCACATTCGCCGCTTTGCCCAGCATAATCGAAGCCGAACAGTATTTTTCCGCCGACATCTGCACCGCTTTGGCAATCGCGTTTTCGTCCAAACTGCGGCCGATGACTTTGAAATGGATATGAATGTCGGTAAACACACGCGGCACGCTGTCGGCACGCTTGCCCGTTACCGTGGCTTGGCAATCAACGATGTCTTGGCGCTGTTTCTCGGCAATCATCACCACATCAATGCTGGAGCAGCCCGCCACGCCCAGCAGCAGCATTTCCATCGGGCTGAGCCCGCGCTTAACCGCACCTTCGGCCGCCGCGCCTTCCATCACCACGCTGTGCCCGCCCTCGTCGGTACCGACAAAACACATACCGTCCAACCATTTGGATGTTACCTGCATTGCTGCCTCCCCTTTCTTATTCGTCTGTGAAAGGCGATATTGTAAACAATTTCACTCAACAAATAAATCCATTGCGCGGGCAGCGATGTTTTTCCGGCGGCAAAACAGTCGCAAGGCCGTCTGAAAAAACAATATTTTCAGACGGCCTCACCGTTTAACAGCCTAATCCCGATACGCCCAATGATTCACCGGCCCGTGCCCCGCACCGATGTTTAGCGGGTCGGCAATCGCCGCGCTGATAAAGGCTTTGGCGGTTTTTACGGCAGCAGCGATGTCTGCGCCCTTGGCCAGCTCCGCCGCAATGCAGGCAGAAAAGGTGCAGCCCGTGCCGTGGGTGTGCGGCGTGGGGAAACGCGGG
This sequence comes from Neisseria perflava, assembly GCF_024170405.1. Taxonomy (GTDB): domain Bacteria; phylum Pseudomonadota; class Gammaproteobacteria; order Burkholderiales; family Neisseriaceae; genus Neisseria; species Neisseria perflava_B. Next base: position 46,470 of record NZ_JALJYC010000011.1, read on the forward strand.
CTTTCCAGCTCGATAACCTCGTCCGGCGTAAACAGCCAATCCGTGCAGACCGCGCTTTGGCTGTCGGCCAAATGTCCGCCCTTAATCACCACGTTTTTCACGCCCGTTTCCTGCAACATCCGCGCCGCACGCTCCGAGTCTTGACGGTTTTCAACCCGAATGCCGGTCAGTGCCTCGGCTTCGGGCAGATTCGGCGTCAACACATCCGCACGCGGCAGCAGATACCGCTTCATCGCCGCCACCGCCGAATTTTCCAACAAAGGCGCACCGCCTTTGGCAATCATCACCGGATCAAGCACCATCGGCCCGAAACGGCAGCTTTGCAAACTGTCGGCCACGCATTCGATGACCTCCGCCGTACCCAACATGCCTATTTTAAACGCGCGAATCTGAAAATCATCGCGCACCGCCGCCATTTGCGCCCGAATCATTTCCGGCGGCAGCATATGCACTGCCGACACGCCGAGCGTATTTTGTGCGGTAACCGCCGTCAAAACGCTGGTGCCGAACACGCCGCGCATTTGAAACGTCTTCAAATCCGCCTGTATCCCCGCCCCGCCGCCGGAATCCGAGCCGGCGATGGTCAGGGTTTGCACAAATTCGGTATCGTTGTTGCTCATTACTTTTCTCCTGAATATCGTAGCGCGGGTTTCAACCCGCCATCTGTCTCTATAGTCAAATTACCTAAAAACCAAACCAATGTGTAGGGTGGGCAACTTGTTGCCCACCGCAGCAAACAATAAAAAACGACGTTTCCTTTTCTCGGGAAATGGCGGGTTGAAACCCACCCTGCCCGTCAATTTTCAGACGGCCTCTATCCTCGCTGCCAGCGCCACTTCTTCCGCCATCAACGCCCCCAGCGTATCCAAAAGGCACACGCCGAAGCTGCCGCTTTGCGTATGGTGTAAACCCGCCGCTGCCTTCTCGCCCGCCACCGCGTAGGCGGTGCAGGCCGCCAATGCCGCATTCAGATATTCCGCCTTATCCGCCACCGCCAAAAACGCCGCGATTACCGAACCGAGCAGGCAGCCCGAAGCGGTAATTTGGGGCAGCATGGGCGTACCGTTGTGCACGGCAAAAGTCTTGATGCCGTCTGAAACATAATCCGTTGCGCCGCTGACCGCCGAAATGCAGCCGTATTGCCGCGCCACCGCCTGCGCAACGGCGGCCACATCCGCGCTGCCGCTCCCCGCGTCCACGCCTTTGCCTTGCCAACTTTCCCCGGCCACAAACGCCATTTCCGCCGCATTGCCGCGTATGGCGGCAAACTTGACCTCCGAGAGCAGACGCGCCACCGTTTCACGCCGCAGCGCCGTCGCCGCCACACCGACCGGATCGAGTACCACCGCAAGCCCCCGCGCATTCGCCGCCTTACCCGCCAGCAGCATGGCCTCAATGCTGCTTTGGTTGAGCGTGCCGATATTAATCAGCAGCGCATCGCAGATGGCGGCCATATCCGCCATTTCCGCCGGTTCGTCCGCCATAATCGGCGACGCACCCACCGCCAAGAGGCCATTGGCGGCAAAATGCGCAGCCACGGCGTTGGTAATGTTGTGCACCAGCGGATTTTCCGCACGCACTCGGTTTATCAGCTCAAACATCTTGTTTCTCCTAGGGTTTTATCGCCCGAATAAAACAACGGGCAACAAAAAAGCACAATCCGCGCCGATACGCGGATTGTGCCCGACGGCAAACCGATTTGCCGCATGTGTGCCAGTTTCCTACGTCAGCGTTAACTGCATCAGGTTCACGGGTATCATCTCAGCGGCTGCACTTTCCGGCGCCGCACCCCGACTGTCTTGCTATCTTAACGCAGTTTTTGCTTCGGCGACAACTGTGAAAAAGATACGCAATCGCCACTTGTTATTAAAATAGAAATAATATATATTCTTATTCTTGATTTTATGACAGAGTGCTTAACCGCCTATAAACCGGCTAAATTTATTAATTTAACTCATTTTTCAGACGGCCTTTTCCCCCTTGCCGCCTGAAACCCAACACAAGGAACCCATCATGAGCGACCAAACCGAAACCACCTTTGCCCAGCGTCTGAAAGCCGACACCACCGGGCTGCACGACAGCGTGGATAAATTAGTCATGTCAGTCAAACCGTTTGCCGATAAAGCAAATTACATCAAATTCCTGCAACTGCAATCCGTGTTCCACAAAGCCGTCGATCATATCTATAAAGATTCGACCTTGAACCAAGCCATTCCCGAGCTGGAATACATGGCGCGTTACGATGCCGTGGTGAAAGACTTGGCTGATTTGGGTGCGCAACCCTATGCCTATACCGGCGAACTGCCGCAGGAAACCGGTAACAAAGCCATCGGCTGGCTGTATTGCGCCGAAGGCTCGAATTTGGGCGCAGCATTCCTGTTCAAACATGCGCAAACGCTGGATTACAACGGCGACAACGGCGCGCGCCACCTGGCTCCCCACCCCGACGGCCGCGGCAAACATTGGCGCGAATTTGTCGGCTACCTCAACGCCCTGCCGCTAAGCCCCGAAGCCGAGGCCGAAGCCATCCAAGGCGCGAAAGACGCGTTTGAATTTTACAAAGTCATCCTGCGCCAAACCTTCGGCCTACCCGAAGGCGCGGAAGCACCGGCAGGTTTGGAAGCGCACCGCCATTGATTCTGTTTGTTTAATTTAAATAGACACTATAAAAGGCCGTCTGAAACAGTTTACCCCGCTGTTTTCAGACGGCCTTTATCTTATCCAATATTTATTCTTAATAAACATAACATTTTGTATTGATAAATTTTTTTTGGTAATAATTTATCATATGATTCAAATCAAAATGTTTTCCCTTTTCTACGCCGTTTCGCTATGGAATTTTATTTCAGAATCCGCTATCCTTTGCCAAACATTTCAATCGTAACATCTGTTTTACAAAGTCCGACCAGCCTGTAAAACGCAGCGGGAGGCTTTGCTACCAAACAGCTGCCGTAAACCAAAGGGCTTTTCCATGAAGACACAAGAAATCAAACAGCAATTTCAACAGATTTTCGGTGTGCAAGCAGATGCCGCTTTTTTTTCTCCCGGCCGTATCAATCTCATCGGCGAACATACCGATTACAACGGCGGACACGTTTTCCCCTGCGCCATCACGCTGGGCACTTACGGCGCTGCGCGTAAACGCGATGACGAATTACTGCGCTTTTATTCCGCCAATTTTGCCGAAGCCGGAATCATCGAAGTCCCCCTGCAAGACCTGGTGTTTGACCCTGCCCACTCCTGGGCCAACTACCCCAAAGGTATGATTAAATTCCTGCAAGAATCAGGCCATGTGATTGACAAGGGGATGGACATCTGGATTTACGGCAATCTGCCCAACGGCGCGGGCTTGTCGTCTTCCGCCTCTTTGGAAATGCTTACCGGCGTAATGGCGCAGGAATTATTCGGTTTGAACATTGACCGCCCCGACATCGTCAAAACCGGCATGAAAACGGAAAACCAATTTATCGGCGTCAATTCGGGCATTATGGATCAGTTCGCCATCGGCATGGGACAGGCGCAAAAAGCCATTTTGTTGGACACCAATACGCTGCAATACGATTTGGTGCCGCTGGATTTGGGCGATAACGTCATTGTGATTATGAACACCAACAAGCGCCGCGAGCTGGCCGATTCCAAATACAATGAGCGGCGCAGTGAGTGCGAAACTGCCGTCGGCGAGCTCAACCGCGCCTTGTCTATTCAAACTTTAGGCCAACTCGATGCGCAAACTTTTGACGAGTATGCCTATTTAATCCAGGATGAAAACCGCCTCAAACGCGCCCGCCATGCGGTATGGGAAAACCAACGCACTTTGCAGGCACGCGCGGCATTGCAAGCAGGCGATTTGGCCAAGTTTGGCCGTTTGGTCAACGCCTCGCATGTTTCTTTACAACATGACTACGAAGTGACCGGCGTAGAATTGGATACCCTCGCACATGCAGCTTGGGTACAAACCGGCGTATTGGGCGCGCGCATGACCGGCGCGGGTTTTGGCGGCTGCGCCATTGCCATCGTGGATAAAGCGCATGTGGCGGCGTTCCAAGAAAACGTCGGTCGGATTTATACCGATAAAATCGGCTATGCGCCTTCATTTTACATTGCCGAAATTTCAGACGGCACCCGTGTATTGAATGCTTGAGCGGAGTGCACAAATGAGTTTGATTGAACGATTTGTAAACGGCGTGATTGAGGAAAGCGATTACACCGATGAAGACCGCATTTACCTCTGCAACCGCGTGATGGCCTTGGTGGGCGAAGACGGCGCTCATGCTGATACGCCGTCTGAAAACCTGATTGATTTAAAAGACGAATTAGTTACCGTGGCGCTGAGCAACGGTAAAGTCGGCGACACGCTGGACGAGCAAGATTGTCTGGGCGCTACGCTGATGGATTTCATCACGCCGAGGCCGTCTGAAACAAATCAGCGGTTCTGGGAAACGTATCAACATCACCCCAATCAGGCGGTGTCGGATTTTTATGTGTTAAGCAAACGCAACGACTATGTCAAAACCAAAGCCGTTGCCAAAAACATCTATTACACCGTGCCCACCGAATACGGCGATTTGGAAATCACCATCAACCTTTCCAAACCGGAAAAAGACCCCAAAGCCATTGCTGCGGCGAAAAAAATTAAATCATCAGGCTATCCTGCCTGTTTGCTGTGTATGGAAAACGAGGGCTATCAAGGGCGTATCGGCTATCCTGCCCGCGCCAACCACCGCATTATCCGCCTAAATTTGGGCGGCGAGCCGTGGGGCTTCCAATATTCGCCCTATGCTTATTTCAATGAACACTGCATTATCTTAGACACCCGCCATATTCCGATGGCAATTACCCGCCAAACTTTTGTCCAGCTTTTGGACATTACCGACCTGCTGCCCGGTTACTTTGCCGGCAGCAACGCCGATTTGCCGATTGTCGGCGGTTCGATCCTGACCCATAACCATTATCAGGGTGGGCGGCATACGTTTGCCATGGAAAAAGCGCCGCTGGAGCGCACCTTCCGTTTCCAAGGTTTTGCCGAAATTGAAGCCGGGATGGTCAAATGGCCGATGTCGGTCATCCGCTTGCGCGGTGCCGATAAAACCCGCCTGACTGATTTGGCCGACAAAATTCTGCTTGCTTGGCAACATTACTCCGATGAAACGGCCGATATTCTGGCGCACAGCAACGGCGAGCCGCACCACACCGTCACGCCGATTGCACGCAAAAAAGACGGGCTGTTTGAATTGGATTTGGTATTGCGCGACAACCATACTTCGGCTGAATTTCCAGACGGCATTTACCATCCGCACCCTGATGTGCAGCACATCAAAAAAGAAAACATCGGCCTGATTGAAGTGATGGGGCTGGCGATTTTACCGCCGCGTTTGAAAGACGAGCTTAAAGAAGTGGAACGCTTCCTGCTGGGCGAGACTGCTGCCGTCGCACCGTATCATCAAGAATGGGCGGGCCGTCTGAAAGCCGAGTCACCCGATGTTACTGCTAAAAATGCCGAAAACATCGTGCGCCAGTCCGTCGGCAAAATTTTTGCCCGCGTATTGGAAGACGCGGGGGTGTACAAGCGCACCCCGCAAGGCCAGGCTGCGTTTATGCGCTTTATTGAAAGCGTAGGGATTATTTGATGTCTAAGGCCGTCTGAAAACACACTGTTTTCCACTTTTTCAGACGGCCTCGCTACACATAAATAAAGAAAAGGAAAAAGCATGACCGTATTGGTTTTAGGCGGTGCCGGCTACATCGGCTCGCATACCGTTGACCGCTTGATTGAGGGCGGTAAAGAAAAAGTCGTTGTCGTCGATAGTTTGGTAACCGGCCACCGCGCCGCCGTCCGTCCAGAGGCGCAGTTTTACCAAGGCGATTTGGCCGATCAAGCCTTTATGCGCGGCGTGTTTGCCGCCCACCCCGACATCGACGCGGTGATTCATTTCGCCGCCTATTCGCTGGTGGCCGAGTCCATGACCCAGCCGCTCAAATACTTCGACAACAACACCGCCGGCATGATTAAGCTCTTGGAAGTGATGAACGAATGCGGCGTAAAGCGCATTGTATTCTCCTCCACCGCTGCCACCTACGGCATTCCCGAAAGCGTACCCATTCGCGAAGACGATCCGCAAAAGCCCATCAATCCCTACGGCGAGAGCAAGCTGATAATGGAAACCATCATGCGCTGGTCGGACTCGGCTTACGGCATCAAATTCGTGCCGCTGCGCTATTTTAATGTGGCCGGTGCCAAACCCGACGGCTCCATCGGCGAAGACCACGATCCGGAAACCCACCTCCTACCGATTATCCTGCAAGTGGCGCAGGGCAAGCGCGACAAGCTGATGATTTTTGGCGATGACTACAACACGCCCGACGGCACCAATATCCGCGACTATGTGCACCCCTTTGATTTGGCCGATGCGCATATTCTGGCCGTGGATTACCTGCGTCAGGGCAAAGAATCCACCGCCTTCAACCTCGGCTCGTCCACCGGTTTTTCCAATTTGGAAATTCTGCAAGCCGCACGCGAAGTCACCGGCCAAGCCATCCCCGCCCAAATCGCACCGCGCCGCCCGGGAGACCCCGACACCTTAATCGCCGCCTCCGACAAAGCCCGCCAAATCTTGGGCTGGCAGCCACAGTTTGACAACATTAAAAAAATCATCGAAACCGCGTGGAAGTGGCATTCCACCCACCCCAACGGCTACGATGACCGCAAATAAACGTCAGGCCGTCTGAAAATCTGCGGTAAGCCAATGCTTTTCAGACGGCCTCTTGTTTGAACCAATCTTCAGTATGGTTATGCTTAATTTTAAGGAGTGATTCCATGTTGGAAAAATATTACGAACGTCCCGATATCTTGCACGTTAACACCACACCGCACCATTCCTATTTCATCCCCTACGCCGACGAAGCGCAGGCGAAAAGCGGGCGGCGCGAGCAGTCTGACTGTTTTATCCCGCTCAATGGCACATGGGCGTTCGCCTATTTCGATAGTCTGCAAAATCTGCCTCAGGATTTTCTGAATTACGCCTTCAGCGCGCAAATCCCCGTCCCCTCCTGCTGGCAGACGCAAGGTTACGACCATCATCACTATACCAACATCAATTACCCCTTCCCCTTTGACCCGCCGTATGTCCCCACCGACAATCCGTGCGGCCTGTACCAGCGTCGAATCCACATTGAGCCGCAGGCAGATAAGCGCTACCTGCTGAATTTCGAGGGCGTGGACAGCTGCTTCTATGTTTACCTCAATGGCGAGTTTGTCGGTTACAGTCAAGTGAGCCACAGCACTTCTGAATTCGATATCACAGGCCGTCTGAAAAGCGGCAGCAATACCCTGACCGTCTTGGTCTTAAAATGGTGCGATGGCAGCTATTTAGAAGACCAAGACAAATTCCGCATGTCGGGCATTTTCGATGATGTGTACCTTTTGCTGCGCCCCGACAACTACTTGCAAGACTTCTTTATCCAAACCACCTTATCTGACGATTTGCGCAGTGCCCAAATCAATGTCAGCACGCAGTTTAGCCAAACGCCGCAAGATGTCACTTTCCGCTTGTATGCGCCCGATGGCACGCTGCTTTTAGAACAAAGCGGCGAAACATTATCTGCCGCCATCGACGATGCCCAATTATGGAACGCCGAGAATCCACAGCAATACACGCTGATTTTGGCCTATAACGGCGAATTTATTGCGCAGAAAATCGGTTTGCGCAAAGTGGAAATTTCAGACGGCATTTTCAAAATCAACGGCAAAGCCATCAAATTCCGTGGGGTTAACCGCCACAGCAGCGACCCCAAAACCGGCTACACCATCAGCCGTGCACAGGCCGAAATCGACTTGCGCTTGATGAAACAGCACAACATCAACGCCATCCGCACCGCGCACTACCCCAATTCGCCATGGTTCAACGAATTATGCGGCGAATACGGCTTTTACGTTATCGGCGAGAGCGATATCGAAAGCCACGGCGCCAGTATGCTGTATGTCAAATCGCCTGAACCGAGCATTTTTCTGAATGTAGAAAACGACCTCGAAACCGCTCGCGTGCGCCAAGACACCATCGACAATTTCTGCTATTTCGCACGCGATCCGTCTTACCGCGAGGCTATTCTCGACCGCACCCGCGCCAACATCGAGCGTGACAAAAACCGCAGTGCGGTAATTATGTGGTCGCTGGGCAATGAATCAGGCTTCGGCGAAAACTTTGAAGCCGCCGCCGCATGGATTAAATCACGCGACAGCAGTCGCCCCGTGCATTACGAAGGTTCAATTTACCAGCATTCCCAACATCAAAACGATTTGTCCGCCATCGACGTGTACAGCGAAATGTATGCCACACCAGAAGACATCGACCGCTATTACACCAGCGGCGGCGTGTTCGATAAAAACGGCGTGAAAAAACCGTTTATCCTGTGCGAATACAGCCATGCCATGGGCAATTCCAACGGTGATTTGGAAGACTACTTCCAAGCCTTCGAGCGTCATGCCGGCTCATGCGGCGGCTTTATCTGGGAATGGTGCGACCATGCGCCTAAATTGCCCGACAGCAAACGCTCCGGCTACGGAGGCGATTTTGGCGACACGCCCAACGACGGCAATTTCTGCGTAGATGGCTTGGTTTCACCCGAGCGCATTCCCCACAGCAATCTTTTAGAGTTGAAAAACATCAACCGCCCTGCCCGCGCTCGTTTTTCAGACGGCCAAGTTTTCCTGAGCAACTATCTGGACTTTACCGACCTGAAAGATTACCTGAGCGTTGGCTACCGCTACTCGGAAAACGGCGAAACCCTTGTCGAAGGCCGTCTGAAAATGGATTGCGCTCCCGGCCAAACCGCCCGTTTACCGCTGGATTTGCCGCAACCCGATCGCAGCAAACTCTGCCTGCTCGATTTGACTTACACGCTGGAAAATCGCACTGCCCTGCTCTCTGCCGGACACGAACTGGGCTTTGACCAAATCATCATCGCCGAAGGCGAAGGCGTTGCGCCGCAAACCGCCGCGCGCACCGCCGCGCCGTGGCAGGTGGAAGAAGACAGCCGCAACCTGTATTTGAGCAGCGCCAATCTGCGTTATACCTTCGACAAAACCAAAGGCATTTTCAGCGCTTTGCAAAAAGACAGCCAAGCGCTGATTACTGCGCCGCTGGATTTCAACATTTGGCGTGCGCCCACCGACAACGACCGCCTCATCCGCGTATTGTGGCAAAACGCCGGTTTCGACCGCGTCGCCACCCGCGCCTATGAAACCGCTTGGTCGCAGCAAGACGGCGCCGTCATCATCAAAACCCGCAGCAGCATTGCCGCCGTTTCCCGCGCACGCGTTTTGACGCTGGAGGTAACATACACGGTTTCGCCCGATGGCAACATCCGTATTGCCGTTCACGCGGAAAAAACGGCCGAGCAACCCTACCTGCCTCGCTTCGGCCTGCGCTTTTTCCTGCCAAAAACCAGCAACACGGTGTCCTACTTGGGCTATGGCAGCGGAGAAAGCTATGTGGGCAAGCACCATGCAAGCAAACTCGGCCGCTACCGCACCAGCGCCGCAGAAAACCATACCGACTACCTCAAACCGCAGGAAAACGGCAGTCACTGGGGTAGCCGCTTTGTCGAGTCCGCCGATTTAGTCATCAGCGCCGCGCAACCGTTCAGCTTCAACCTGTCGCCCTATACGCAGGAAATGCTGACCGCCACGGCGCATTGCTATGATTTGGTGGAATCAGAAGCTACGGTTTTGTGTGTCGATTACAAAATGAGCGGTATCGGCACCAACTCCTGCGGCCCGAATTTGAACGAACGCTACCGTTTGAATGAATCCGCATTCGATTGGCAGTTGGATATCCGTTTGAAATAAGCGCAGGTAAAGGCAAGGCCGTCTGAAAATCAATTTTCAGACGGCCTCGTCTTTACCGCTTCAGGTTTATAAGGTTTCCACCTGATAACGGATGACAGCGCTTCGGGTTTCGTCCTCCCGCAAACGGATTTCGCCGAATTGCGGATGGTGCAGGCTATCGGAAACGGTTTGCGCTTCGGTTGCCACGGCGCAGTAATAGCCCGCCTGATGTTGCGCCAAATCGGTTGGAGCGGCGGTAAACACCACCAAACCATTGCGGTTGCTGAAAATGTGGATGCGGTGTGCGCCGGTGTCCAACACAGCCACCGGCTTTTGTAAATCCGGGCGCACGCGGTAGATTTCGTCCAGCCCGTTTTTTAATCCGCTGCGGCGCAAATCGGCTACGGCCTGCGCCAAATCGCGGCTGTCTGAAAAATCAAACAGCGGATTGTTGTCAAATTCGCCGGTCGGCAGACTTTGACTGTCTAAAACCGCATGTTCAGCGTGCGGAATCTGTAACACGGCATGCTCCAGCCCGTCAGCCAGTTGCCAATACACATGCATGGTCGGATCAAACACGCTGCTTCCTCCTCGCGCTGTGCCGCGATATTCCAGCGTCAGGCTGTCGTCATCTTCCAAGCGGTAGCGGATAGACATCGCCAAATCATGTGGGAATCCGTCTTCCTCTACCTTAACCAAGCTATGCAACAGCAATTCCTGCTCACTAACCACGGTAACATCAAATACTCGTGTACCAAATCCCCGACTACCACCGTGCAAGCAGTAATCCTGCTCGTTAGCTTCAACTTCATATTGCTGCCCATCCAGCTCAAAGGCCGCACCGCGTATCCGCCCGGCTACGCGGCCGATTTGTTTGTTGAGCTGGAAGGTATTGCTTTCATACGCGGCAGCGTCGGGCAGGCTGACCACCAGATTCTGCGGCGTACCGTCTTTATCTTTAACCACAAAATCCTGCACAATACCGCCTAAATCCAATATGCCCACGCTCGTGCCGCGTGTATTTTGCAAATGGTATTTGGTAATATCCCGCCCGTAGGCCGTGCCGAAAGACTCGGTTTGCATATTATTTCCTTCTCTGCTTGATTTATGACGAAGGCCGTCTGAAAGATAAATATTCAGACGGCCTATTTTAGACTAGTATTTTATACCCGCTCAAAGCCGAACAATACTGCGCTTTGCGGATCGATACTCGGAATGCTCAAACCTGCTTTGGCCAGCCATTCGCCGCGCACAGTGTATTCTTTACCCTCCAGAATATCGGTAAACCATTGCGGATACGTTTTCATCAAATGTCCGCCACGGCCTTCGCGGATATACTCTTCCACCGCCAACACGCTGACTTTGTATTCAGCCTCCGGTTGCAAATTCGGAATGCGCATGCGTCCAAGATATTTGTAATCGGGTTGGTCGAGTTGGCTGATGAGGAACACCGCCTGCGATTTGTCTTTGGCCACCACGCCGTGAATCAGCGTATTGGAGTCAACTGTATCCAAACGAGTGACATCTCCGCTGTGCAGCAAGGGGCGCAGCGATTTGTGCAGCGCAATGTATTTGGCAAAACCGGCGCATTCTTCATCGCCCTCTTTCACCGGATCCAGCTCCACACCCATATGCCCGAAGAGCGCGGTCAGGCCTCGGAACAGGAAGGTAAAATTGCGGTGGGTCGTATGGCAGTGGCGGCCGCCGATGTGTGCCCCCATTACTTCCGGCGGGAAGAAATAGCTCATGCCGCGCTGGATTTTTTGGCGCATTAAGGCATCGTTGTTGTCGGATGCCCAAAAACGCTGGCAATGCTGCAAAATGCCGTAATCAATACGACCGCCGCCGGAAGCGCAGCTTTCGATTTCCACATTCGGATAACGCTCTTGCAAAATGGCAAACAGGCGGTAGGCCGCTTCCGTTTGCGCCACCACCGCAGCTTTACCCAAATGGCCGGGCTGCACCAAACGGCGGTTATGATCCCATTTCACATAGTCGATGTCGTGGTTGCCCAAAAGCCAATCCATGCGTTCGAGCAGATAATCAAAGGCTTCGGGATTGACCAAGTCCAACACAAACTGATGTCGCTCTTCCGGCTGGTCGTAGCCGTCCAAAGCCAGCAGCCAATCGGGATGGGCGCGGTAAAGATTGCTGTTTTTATTAATCATTTCCAGCTCAACCCAAATACCAAACTCCATACCCAAATCTTTCACGGCTTGAATCACCGGTGTCAGACCCTCGGGATATTTCTTCTCATCCAAATACCAGTCACCCAGGCCGCCCCAGTCGTCATTGCGCCCGATAAACCAGCCGTCGTCGATAATATAGCGTTCCACCCCCATCTGCGCGGCTTTTTCGGCCATGGCAATGATGTGCTCAGGTTTATGGTTGAAAGTGACGCCTTCCCAAATATTCAAGTGCACCGGGCGTTTGTCGCCAGCGAAACGCACGATATGGCTGCGCACATGGTCGTGCAGCTGGTTGGACATTTTGTTTAAGCCACTATCAGAATAACTGCCGTACACCCACGGCGTACTGTGGCTTTCACCTTGCGCCAACACCATCTCACCTGGCAGATACAGGTTTTCCAACTGCGCATGACGGCGGCCGTCAATCAAAACATCGGCACGGATACGGTGGTTGCCCGACCAAGCTAGATGCAGTCCCCATACCTCGCCGTTTTGCTGATTAAAACCTGCCGAACCGATGACCATACCCGGCCAATATTCGTGCGAGGTGCGGCCGTGGCGGTTTTCTTGGATAAAGGCACCGTGGCGCAATAAGGTTCGGTTTTCTTGAAACTCGCGACACCATCGGCCGTAGAAGCTCATCACTTCTTCGGCATACTCGGGCAGTGGCAGGGTCACGGCCAAGCGGTTGACGGTGTAATCGTCTTCACCCGTATTGCTTAAAGTATGGCGGAATTTGAACACGCCGTTTTCATCGCCTTCGATTTCAGTACGCAAACCCAAACTGGCGATTTGGTCGGCTTCGTCGATGACCAAACGATTGCCTTCCTGACTGATTTTAACGGTTTCAAATACCGGCGCCCAATCATAGCCGCTGCGGTGGCCTTCAATGCTGGGCGAACCAAAAAAGCCACGGCCGTTTTCCGCAGCCAACGTAATCGGTACATCAATATCCAGGCTACCGTTGGACACACCACGATCCAGCATAAAGACATCATTTTCATCAAAATGCGCCAAGTGTGCGCCCCAATACAGAATTTGGGCAGGCTCGGTGCGCACAATCAAATCGGTATTTTTGCTTTGCAGGCGAATAATTTTTGCAGTCATTTCAATATCCTTATTCATTTAATCCTGATGTTTTCAGACGGCCTTAGTGCTTATGACGAGGCCGTCTGAAATGATTTTTAGGCTTGTTTGTTTAACTGAACCAGCGCTTTTTCCGGAGGGGTCAACACAATGGCGGAAATCACAGTAAATACCGCCGCAATCGTACCCAACAGCAAATAGCTGCTATGGAAACCCATTTTGTCATACATTGTACCGACGTAAGTGGACATAAACATCATGGTTACCTGCTTGCCAAAGCCATAGGCCACCAGATAAATCGTAGCGGAATAATTTTCATCAAACACCGTAGTAATGTATTTGAAAATACCCACCAGCAAAAACGGTACTTCAAACATATGCAGCGTTTTCAACACCACCACCTGCCATGCTTCCTGTGCAAAAGCAGAACCCAAAATCCGCACCGACATAATCGTACCCGCAATCAGCAACGCTTTTTTCGCACCAATACGGTTAATAATGACGGGCGCCACAAACATAATGCAGGCATTAAGCAATTCACCCATGGTGGTCACATAACCGAATACTTCCGTACCCTTGGCTTTGGAGGAGAAGAAAGAAGTAAAGAAGTTGGCAAACTGTTGGTCAAAAATATCATAGGTGCAAGATACGCCGATTACATAAGCCAGCAGCGCCCAAAAGCGCGGCAGCTTTAACAAAGCAATTGCTTGCGCCAGCGACACTTTGCTTTTGCGTTCTTCTTTTGCTTCTTTCTCTTCCAAACCATCGGTTTTGGCAAAAAACAGCAAAATAAACAAAATCACTGCTGCGCCCGAACCCATCCAGAACACCAAATTCGGGTCGATACCAAACAAAATGCCCACGATGGAAGCGCAAATACCCCAGCCTATCATCCCGAACATGCGCGCACGGCCGAATTCGAATTGGCTGTGGCGGCTGACTTTTTCAACAAAAGCCTCCGAAGCGGGCGCACCACCGGAAAAAACAAAACCCATGTACAAGCCGCCGGCAATCGCACCGGCCACCACATTGGTTTGCAATAAAGGGCCAAATACGTAAATAAAGAATGGCGCAAACAGCACCAAGCCGACCGCTAAAATCCACAATAAATGCTTTTTCAAGCCCAGCTTGTCGGTGATGTAACCAAAAATCGGCTGCGCACACAGCGCAAAAAATGACATAAAAGAAAAGACGATACCGGTATCGGTTTTACTCAATCCGTTGACATCACTCAACCAAATCGGCAAAAACGGATAACACGTCGCCATGATAAAGAAATAAAGGAAGAAATACGCACCGAAAATCCAGAAATTCCAGTTTTTCAGGTAATAGCATGAATTTTTGGCATTCTCTTGCGCTTCTTGAATCGCAGCCATATTGCACCTCGGTCAGATTGTCAGAAGGAGTAGTTAAATTAGAACGCGCATACTTTAAAGGAAAAAATATTACAATTCCCGTTAAATTACATTAAATATGATTTTTATCAAGTAAGCTGTTTATTCCTGATTTCCTGTATTTCAAGCGTCTTTTATTTCGATTATATTAGTCCCTTTTTCGCTTATTCAGCCTCCATTTCATTCAACATAAAACAATGCCGTCTGAAAAGCAGGCAAGGTATTTCCATTGCCTTATCATAAGCTTTTCAGACGGCATTACGCTGTATTTATTCACACGCTATTAGTCGTATTTCACCGAATCATCCCCGCTGCCCTTTTGGATAAATTCAATCTTATATCCGTCGGGGTCTTCGACAAAAGCGATTACGGTCGTACCGTGCATCATCGAGCCGGCTTCGCGGGTCACTTTGCCGCCTTTTTGCCGCACCAAATCGCAGGCTTGGTAGGCGTCGTCCACTTCGATGGCGATGTGGCCGTAGCCGTTACCCAAATCATAGCTTTTGGTATCCCAATTATAGGTCAGCTCGATAACGGTATGGTCGGTTTCTGCACCGTAGCCGACAAAAGCCAGCGTAAATCGGCCTTCGGGGTAATCATGGCAGCGCAAAAGTTGCATGCCAAGCACGTTTTGGTAAAAGTCTAAGGATTTTTCCAGGTCGCCGACGCGCAGCATGGTATGAAGCATTCTCATGGCTGATTCCTTAATAAGGGTAAAGGTTTATTCTAACATGAATGCTTTTATATATTCCGATTAAATTTTTATTTCCACGATACAATTTGCAAAGTTTGATATAGCTGAAATTAATATGTTAAGAACGAATCCCAGCTTGAAATTGTCAGCAAAATTCGCTATAAAGTGAGTGTTAAGATTCGTTACTCTTTACGTGAAAGGATTTTAGAGATGAGAATTGGCATACCAAAAGAGTCTCTGGCCAGTGAAACCCGCGTTGCCGCAACGCCGACAACCGTGACCCAGCTGCAAAAGCTGGGTTTTGAGGTTGTGGTGGAAAGCGGTGCGGGCTTGGCGGCCAGCTTGCCCGATTCGGCCTATGAAGCAGCAGGCGCATCTTTGGCGAATGCGGAAAATGTGTGGGCCAGCCCGCTGATTTACAAAGTGGATGCGCCTAATGAGTATGAAATCCAGCGTTTGCAGGCCGGTCAGACCTTGGTCAGCTTCCTGTGGCCGGCGCAGCATCCTGAATTGGTCCAACAGCTTGCCGAGAAAAAAGTCAACGTATTGGCGATGGACATGGTGCCGCGCATTTCACGTGCGCAGGCTTTGGATGCGCTCTCTTCAATGGCCAATATCAGCGGCTACCGCGCCGTGGTGGAAGCGGCTAATGCCTTCGGCCGTTTCTTTACCGGTCAGATTACTGCTGCGGGCAAAGTGCCGCCTGCGCAAGTCTTGGTCATTGGCGCAGGCGTGGCAGGTTTGGCCGCCATTGGTACGGCCAACTCTTTGGGCGCGGTGGTCAAGGCATTTGATACGCGCTTGGAAGTGGCCGAACAAATCGAATCGATGGGCGGTAAATTCCTGAAACTGGATTTCCCGCAGGAATCCGGCGGCAGCGGCGACGGCTATGCCAAAGTGATGAGCGACGAATTTATCGCTGCCGAAATGAAGCTGTTTGCCGAACAAGCCAAAGAAGTGGACATCATCATCACCACTGCCGCCATCCCGGGCAAACCGGCGCCGAAGCTGATTACCGCCGAAATGGTGCAGTCCATGAAATCCGGCTCGGTCATTGTCGATTTGGCGGCGGCCACCGGCGGTAACTGCGAATTGACCCGCCCGGGCGAATTGTTTGTGACCGACAACGGCGTGAAAATCATCGGTTACACCGATATGGCCAACCGCTTGGCTGGACAGTCTTCGCAACTTTACGCCACCAACTTGGTAAATCTGACCAAGTTGCTCAGTCCGAACAAAGACGGCGAAATCACGCTGAACTTTGACGACGTGGTTATCCGCAACATGACCGTTACCCGCAACGGCGAAATCACTTTCCCGCCACCGGCGATTCAGGTTTCCGCCGCACCGCAACAAACGCCGTCTGAAAAAGCCGCGCCGCTTGCCAAGCCCGAGCCCGAGCCGACTCCGCTGTGGAAAAAACTCGCTCCGGCGGTGATTGGCGCGATTCTGATTCTATGGATTGGCGCGGTGGCACCGGCTGCTTTCTTGAACCACTTTATCGTGTTCGTGTTGGCCTGCGTGATTGGTTATTACGTGGTGTGGAACGTCTCCCATTCGCTGCATACGCCGCTGATGTCGGTGACCAACGCCATCTCCGGTATTATCGTGGTCGGCGCGCTGCTGCAAATCGGCCAAGGGCACGGCTTCGTGTCGCTGTTGGCGTTTATCGCGATTTTGATTGCCAGCGTCAATATTTTCGGCGGCTTCTATGTAACCCGCCGCATGTTGAATATGTTTAGAAAGGGATAATGTCATGTCATTAGGATTGGTAACAGCGGCATACATTGTCGCCGCAATTTTGTTTATTTTCGCGCTGGCGGGCTTGTCTAAGCAGGAAACCGCCAAACAAGGCTGCTATGCGGGCGTGGCGGGTATGACCATCGCGCTTTTGGCCACAATTTTCAGCCACAACACCCACGGCATCGTGTGGATTATCATCGCAATGGCCGTCGGCGGCTGTATCGGCGTGTATAAAGCGAAAAAAGTGGAAATGACCGAAATGCCCGAGCTGATTGCGCTGCTGCACAGCTTTGTCGGTTTGGCGGCGGTTTTGGTCGGTTTCAACAGCTACATTTTCCCGGGCGAAGTCGCTCCCGAAATGCACACCATCCACTTGGTCGAAGTGTTCTTGGGCGTGTTTATCGGTGCGGTCACTTTTACCGGCTCGATTGTGGCCTTCGGCAAACTCAACGGCAAATTAAGCAGCAGCCCGCTGCAACTGCCTGCCAAGCATAAATTAAACTTGGCGGCGCTGGTGGTGTCCTTCCTGTTGCTGTTGTGGTTTGTCGCTGTGGACGGCAGCACCTTCGCCCTCTTGCTGATGACCGTGATTGCGCTGGCTTTCGGTTGGCACTTGGTGGCCTCCATCGGTGGCGCGGATATGCCGGTGGTGGTGTCCATGCTCAACTCCTATTCCGGTTGGGCGGCGGCAGCGGCGGGCTTTATGCTGTCTAACGACTTGCTGATTGTTACCGGCGCATTGGTCGGCTCCAGCGGTGCGATTTTGTCGTATATCATGTGTCAGGCGATGAACCGCTCGTTTATCTCCGTGATTGCAGGCGGTTTCGGCAGCGACGGCGGCGCAGCGGCTTCATCCGGCAGTGAAGAGCTGGGCGAATACCGCGAAGTGTCCGCCGAGGGCGTGGCCGAAATGTTGAAAAATGCCGGATCTGTCATCATTACGCCGGGTTACGGCATGGCGGTGGCGCAGGCGCAATATCCGGTGGCGGAAATTACCGAACTGCTGCGTCAAAACGGTACTGAAGTGCGTTTCGGCATCCACCCCGTTGCCGGTCGCCTGCCGGGTCATATGAACGTATTGCTGGCAGAAGCGAAAGTGCCTTACGACATCGTATTGGAAATGGACGAAATCAACGATGATTTCGCCGGTACCGATGTAGTATTGGTCATCGGCGCCAACGACACCGTCAACCCGGCTGCGCAAACAGACCCGAATTCGCCGATTGCCGGTATGCCGGTATTGGAAGTGTGGAAAGCCAAAGAAGTCGTTGTGTTCAAACGCTCGATGAACACCGGCTACGCGGGCGTGCAAAATCCGCTGTTTTTCAACGACAATACCGTGATGTGCTTCGGCGATGCAAAAGCAAAAATCGATGAGATTTTGGCGGCGTTGAAAAAATAAGGCCCTATCCCATCGGCCGACAATCTAAAGGCCGTCTGAATGTTTCAGACGGCCTTTAGGTTATGCCGGCTTAAATTGTAGCAATCCTACATTGAGCCATATCAACCGCGTTTTCCTCCAAACGCGATACAATCGGTTTTATTTTTCTGCGGAATGATGATAATGAGTGATTTATATCCACATGAGATTCTGAAAGCCACAGCGGACAAAGGCTTTGCCAAAGGCACCAGCGCTGCTTCGCAACTGGCGGTTTTGGGCTTTTTGGGCGGCGCGTTTATTTCTTTGGGCTACTTGGCCTATATCCGCGTGGTCGGCGGTATGCCCGAAGAATGGGGCAGCTTCGCTACCCTGCTGGGCGCGTCGGTATTCCCCATCGGCTTGGTTTGTATTCTGCTCGGTGGCGGCGAGCTGATTACCAGCAATATGATGGTGTTGCCGGTAGGCGTGATGATGAAACGGATTACCGCCGGACATTGGCTGCGCAACTGGGTTATCGTAACGGCCTGCAACGTGGTGGGCGCATTTTTTGTGGCTTGGTTTTTCGGCCATTATTTGGGTCTGACCGAGGGCAAATACCTGCATGAAACCGTTGTGGTCGCCCAAAGCAAAGTATCAGCCGATTTCATGCATGCACTGGTTTCCGGTATCGGCTGTAACTGGATGGTGGCGATGGGCGCATGGCTCTGCTACGGTGCGCACTCCTACTCAGGCAAGATTCTGGCGATTTGGTTTCCGGTGATGATTTTCGTCTTAATCGGTTTCCAGCACGTTGTTGCCAATATGTTTATCATTCCCGCCGCTATCTGGGCGGGTGCGGATATTTCATGGGGCCAATTCATGCAAAACATGGTATCGGTCTATTTGGGCAACGTCATCGGTGGTGCCGGTCTGGTCGGTATTATGTACACCTTGGCCTACCGCAAACAGGCTGAAAACATTAAAGACAGCCATTAAGTCTTTAAAATATCAAGAAAAATGCCGTCTGAAACGTGATTACGTTTCAGACGGCATTTTTATCCAAAGAGGAAAACCGGCAGCCATTGGCCATTTTCGGCTTATAAGCAAGTCGGAGAAAGTAAGTTTTGGCACAAGGCGGCGAGCCGCAAACAGTAAAGTAGTACGGGTCGGCGAACTTGCTGCTTTAGCAGCTTAGTCAAGCCCCCTCTTTGAGCAAGGCGAGCCAACGCTATCACAGAACTTAATTTCTCCGACTATAAGATGAAAAGAACAACATCGCCTGTATTATTTTTATATATTTTGCATTTTTACCACAATTATTATATACCATCGTAATATTAAATATATAAATAATCAGTGATATAGCTTTAAACCTTAATAAACTGATACCAAAGTAATCAGAATCCGCTATAATAAGCCTGTCTGAATCGGATTTGCCTTATCCGGCAGCCGTTCAGATATTCTTCCCCGTAATGTGTTTGGCCATCTATACTTTCCCCTTAGTATAGATGGTTTTTTTTGCTATTTTGGCGTTTTATTCCGTTTGCCCCTCGTCAACAGCGGCCAGATATAATGAAAACCAAACTGCGTAGGTTGGGATGGAATCCCAACGGAAATTTAGGTAAATGTTGGGTTTACAACCCAACCTACATCGTATCGATGGTTTGGTTTTTAAATAATTGCACTATATAAAATACACCAAAAGGCAGTACCGAATCTCTTCACTTACCGATTGATTCAAATTCAGCCATAAAAAATGCCGTCTGAAAATTTCAGACGGCATTTTGCCAAGCAGATGTTTATTTTTTTACATCGCCTTTAACGGTTTCTTTTTCATACGCCGCATTTTTTGCTACCATTTCGCGATACCAGCGTGGGTGGTGTTTTTTCGCCCAAGCCTGAGAGACCACGCCTTCGACCATAGCGCGAATCGTGCCTTTTACCCAAATCGCAGCGTAAACGTGGACGATAATGCCCGCAATCAGAATCAAAGCTGCCCATGCGTGGAACAGCAAGGCCAAACGGCGCAACGGGATGGAGAACCAAGGCGCGAAATACGGCTGCCAAGCGATAAAGCCGGTCATCACCAACACCAGCATACAGCCGGTCATCAGCCAAAACATGCCTTTCTGACCACCGTTGTATTTGCCGACATCACCGACACCGTGGCCTTTCAAAATCTTCACAGGAGAAGACATCCACTCAATATCCGCTTTATCCAAGAAATTGTATTTCCAATAACGGAAAAACTGGATAAAAAAGCCGACAAACATCACCACCCCGATAAACGGGTGCAAAATCCGCGCCAGCTGCGGCGTACCGAATACGCCGGTCAGCCAGAAAAAGGCCGGATAGAAAAATGCCAAGCCGGAAATCGCCAGCAAGCCGAAGCAGAGGGCGACCACCCAGTGGTTAATCCGCTCGCTGCGCTTGTACCGCTGAATGACTTTTTCTTTTTCGTGGCTCATTATGCGTCCTCCTCGCTCTTAATGGTTTTGCCGTCTTTACCGATAACTTCCGGCGATTCTTCCGCACGGCTCGGGCCGACGGTGATGTAGTGCAGCCAGCCGGTCACGGCGGCGGCGGCGATACCGACGGTGGCCAACGGTTTCAGGAAGCCTTTCCACAGTTTGACGGTGGTGCTGATGCTCGGGTTTTCCGGCAGGCCGTGATACAGATTCGGCTTATCGGCATGGTGCAATACATACATCACATGCGTGCCGCCCACGCCTTGCGGGTTATACAGACCGGCGTTTTTGTAACCACGGTTGTTCAGGTCTTTCACGCGGTCGGCGGCCACGGCTTTCATGTCTTCCTTGCTGCCGAACTGAATCGCGCCGGTCGGACAGGTTTTCACGCAGGCAGGCTCTTGGCCGACAGCCACGCGGTCGGAACACAGCGTACATTTATAGGCACGGTTGTCTTCTTTATTCAAACGCGGGATATTAAACGGGCAGCCGGTAATGCAGTAGCCGCAGCCGATACAGTTTTCCTGATGGAAATCCACGATACCGTTGTGATACTGGATAATTGCGCCGGGCGACGGGCATGCTTTCAGGCAGCCCGGATCGGCGCAGTGCATACAGCCGTCTTTGCGAATCAGCCACTCGAGCTTGCCGTTTTCTTCGGTTTCCGCAAAGCGCATCACTGTCCAGCTTTTTGCGCTCAAATCCATCGGGTTATCGTACACGCCTTGGTTCGTGCCGATTTCATCGCGGATGTCGTTCCACTCCGAACACGCCACCTGACAGGCTTTGCAGCCGATACAGGTCGATACGTCAATCAGCTTCGCCATTTCAATCGGTTTGCGCACGCCCGGCGGCGGGGTAATGCCCGAAGTGGCGGAGCGGCGTTGGATATCTAATGATTGTAATGCCATTGTTCCGCTCCTTATGCTTTTTCAATGTTGACGAGGAAAGTTTTGTATTCGGGGGTCTGCGTGTTGCAATCGCCGACAAACGGGGTCAGCGTGTTCACAATAAACTGTTTTCGTCCCGATACGTTTTCCCAACCGCCGTGCAGCGGAATGCCGATTTGGTGTACGATTTTGCCGTTGATTTGCAACGGGGTCACACGCTTGGTCACCACCGCTTTAGCTTTGATAAAGCCGCGCTTGTTAAACACTTTGACCCAATCGCCTTTCTCAATGCCCTTCTCTTTCGCCAGCTCTTCGCTGATTTCGATAAACTGCTCCGGCTGGGCAATCATCAACAGGCGTACCGCTTTCGTCCAGAATTGGAAGTGTTCCGTCAGACGGTAGGTCGTACCGACATAAGGATATTCGTCATGCGTGTTGATGCGCTCTTTCACGCTGTCAAACAAGCGCATGGCTGGCGCGGATACCACTTTCGGGTGCAACGGGTTGGTACCGATGGGCGATTCCAGCGGCTCGTAGTGTTCGGGGAACGGCCCGTCCACCATCTTGCGTTGGCAGAACAGGCGGCCGACACCCTCTTCGTTCATGATAAACGGATTCATGCCGCTGTTCGGCGCTTCGGTGGCTTTAAAGTCGGCCACATCCGCACCCGTCCATTTCTGGCCGTCCCATTCGATTAACACGCGGTCTTTGTCCCACGGCGTACCGTCCGGCTTGCACGAAGCGCGGTTGTACAGAATACGGCGGTTGGCCGGCCAAGCCCACGCCCATTTCGGGGTATTGCCCAAACCGGAATCGGTATTGTCGCGGCGATCCATTTGGTTGCCCGCCTGCGTCCACGAACCGGAGAAAATCCAAGTGGCGCACTCGGTCGTGCCGTCATCGCGCAGTTGGGCAAAGCCGTCGAGCAGCTCGCCTTTTTTGCGGATGATGTGGCCGTCTGAATCTTTCAAATCGGCCAGCGCATAGCCGTTGGACTCTTTGGCCATTTCTTCCGGCGTCGGCGCATTCGGATTTTTGTAGTGCCACGCTAATTTGGTAATCGGCTCGGGCGCAGTACCGCCTTCTTTTTCGTACATTTCTTTCAACATCATGTGCAATTCGCCCAAGATGTCGAGGTCGGGCAGCGCTTCACCCGGCGGGTTTTGCCCTGGGTGGTGCCATTGCAACCAGCGCGAAGAGTTCACAATCGAACCGGCTTCTTCGGCAAAACACGGCGTCGGCAAGCGGAACACTTCAGTCTGGATTTTAGACGGATCAACATCGTGCGCTTCACCGTGGTTTTCCCAGAACGACGCGGTTTCGGTTTTCAGCGGATCCATCACCACCATAAATTTCAATTTGGAGAATGCTTCAGTCACGCGGCTGGCATCGGGGAACGAACCCTGCGCGTTAAAGCCCTGTACCAGCAGACCGTTGATTTTGCCCTGATACATCAGTTCGGTGGTCTGCAAAACATCGTACATTTTGTCCCACTTAGGCAGCCAGTCGTAACCCCAGTTGTTTTCTTTGGTGGCGTTTTCGCCGTACATCCATTTGAGGAAGCTGACGAAAAACGCAGGCGTATTGCCCCAATAGTTCAACTGGTTCGGTTGCAACGCTTTCGGTGTCTGCTTGGCGATGTAGTCTTGGAAGGTCGGATGGTTGAATTCGTTGGGCAGGCTCAGATAGCCCGGCAGCGAAGTCGAAAGCAGACCCAAGTCAGACAGACCTTGGATGTTGGAGTGGCCTCGCAGCGCGTTGACGCCGCCGCCGGACATGCCGATGTTGCCCAACAAGAGCTGAACCATCGCCATGGTGCGGATAATCTGGCTGCCGATGGTGTGTTGCGTCCAGCCCAGCGCATACAAAATCGTACCGGCTTTATCCGGCGCGGCCATTTCGCCCCACGCTTCAGCCACTTTCAGGAAGTCTTCTTTAGACGTACCGCAGGTGGTGGTCATCATGTCGAGGGTGTAGCGGCTGTAATGCTTTTTCAGCAACTGCCACACGCTGCGCGGGTGTTGCAGGGTCGGGTCGGTTTTGGCGTAGCCGCTGCCGTCCAGCTCGTAATACCAGGTTTCGCTGTCGTATTTTTTCTTGGTTTCGTCATAGCCGGAGAACATACCATCGTTAAAATCAAAACCTTCGGCCACGATAAAGCTGGCATTGGTGTAGTTTTTAACGTATTCCCATTGGATTTTATCGTTCGCAATCAGCCAGTTAATCAACGCACCCAAAAACACGATGTCGCTGCCCGAACGAATCGGCGCATAGAAATCGGCCACGGAAGCGGTACGGTTGAAACGCGGATCGACCACAAATAATTTGGTGCCTTTTTTCTTTTTCGCCTCAATCACCCACTTAAAGCCGACAGGGTGCGCTTCGGCGGCGTTACCGCCCATCACCATAATAAAATCGGCGTGTTGGATATCGACAAAGGTATTGGTCATCGCGCCACGGCCGAATGTCGAGGCCAACGCGGTCACCGTCGGGCCGTGGCACACGCGCGCCTGCGCGTCGGTGGCGACGATACCGAGCGAACGCATCCATTTTTGCGTGAGGATACCGGTTTCGTTGGAAGAAGCGGAAGCGGTCAGCATGCCCAAAGTCGGCAGGCGGTGTACCGGCACGCCGTTTTCGTTTTGCACAATCAGGTTAGCATCGCGGTCGGCCTTGATGTATTTGGCAATGCGGGTCAGCGCGTCATGCCAGGAAATGCGTTTCCACTCATTGGTAAACGGTTCGCGCACTTCGGGAAACAATACGCGGTTGGGGCTGTGCACAAAATCCAGCAGCGACGCACCTTTCGGACACAGCGAACCACGGCTGACCGGATGGTCAGGGTCGCCCTCAACGTGGAAAATGACTTTTTTCGCGTTTTTCGCGCCGTCGCCCATGCTGTACAGCAAAGTACCGCACCCTACCGAACAGTAGGTGCAGTTGTTGCGGGTTTCCGTGGCGCGGGAAAGTTTGTATTGGCGAACTTCGGCAAACGCATTGGTCGGCATCATGCCCATCACTGCCAAGCCGGATGCGCCTGCACCCGCGGCGGTTACTTTGAAAAACTGCCGTCTTGATACATTCATGATTGTGTTCCTGTGGAGATACGCGCCGTTTCAGACGGCCGCGCAGCTTATTCTTATCGGTTTAAATCTTAATAAATACTACTTTAGAACTACGCCATTATCGGGGTAGTCGGCTTGTAATGGATTGTAAGTCATTCCTGCTTCATAGTCTAATTTTATTTTATTTTGCCATATTAATTGATTTCTATTATTAATAACATAGTAACTTACTCGGAAATTATGAATCCTGCGTAAGCAAGAGGCCGTCTGAAAATCATGCTTTCAGACGGCCTTTCAACATTAAGCTGCGCTTAAAATTAATCCAATTTATTCAGCGCCAACCATTTTTCCAAATCTTCGGCGCTGAGTTTGCCGCCGTTGGCTTCAAAATCCAATTTGTTCAACTGGCGGCCTTTGCCGTATTTGGCCAAAACCGGCGTCCCGGCCAAGCCGTATTGCTGCTTGAAGGCCGTCCATGCCGCTTTGTCTTGGTGCAGGCGGTGGACGTTGACGAAATAGATTTTTTTGCCCAACTGATACTTGGAGATATAGCGCTTAAACATCGGCTCAAACGCATTGCAATCTCCGCAGCTCGGGCGGCCGATGTAGGCATAAAAAGTATCGCCCGCCGCGACTTTGGCTTTGAAATTATCAACGGTCAGGCTGTTCAGCTCAAAATACATGTCCGAATAAGTGTCTTCCAAACGCTTGGTGTTGGCGGCGGATAATTTCACCGCCGTTTGCGCTTCATCCAAACGGTTTTTCAGCGACTGCACTTCGCTTGTATGGCTGCACGCGCCCAGCAGCAGCGCGGCGGTAGCCAAAGCCCATATACGTTTCATTTTCTACTCCTCAAAGATTCGTCAGAATAAAACGAGTATAAGCCGAACCGCCGCCCGATAACAGCCAATCCGCCTGCTTCTTGATAAAACACAAATGCCGTCTGAAAATCGTTCAGACGGCATTTTGCTGTGTACATCAGCGGTTAGAGCCTTTGACCATATCCATCAAAAACAGGCGGCAGTCGAGATTGCCGTTGTAGAGCGGGATTTTGCGCTTGGGCGAGAGACGCATGAATTTGGGCATATCGCGGTCGCCGGTAAACATGCCGATAAGCCAACCGGTGTAATGCTGCTTCAACCAGCTGCCCAACTGCGGATACAGCGCCTGCAAAGCCTGCACTTCCGCCAAACGCACGCCGTAGGGCGGGTTGGAAATCATGATGCCGTGTTCGCCGTTTGGCCGCGCATCTTGTGCATCTTTCACTTCAAAACGGATAAATTCGCCCACTTCGGCGGCGGCGGCATTGGCTTGTGCTGCGCGTATCATGTAGCGGTCATTGTCGCTACCGGCAATGGCCGGCGCGGCGGCGCGGATTTGCACTTTGGCCTGCTGGCGGATTTTGACCCACTCGGCTTTGTCGAAATTTTGCAGTTTTTCAAACCCGAAACGGCGCATTAAACCGGGCGCACGGCCGATGGCAATCAGCGCGGCCTCAATCGCAATTGTGCCGCTGCCGCAAAACGGGTCTTGAAACGGCTGCGAGCCGTCGTAACCGGCCAAGAGCAGCAGCCCCGCCGCCAGATTTTCGCGCAAAGGCGCTTCGCCGGTATCTTGGCGGTAGCCACGTTTAAACAACGCTTCGCCGGAGGTGTCGATAAAAATCTGCACGTTGCGCTCGTCGATAAAGGCGTGCACGCGCACATCGGGGCGGAATTTTTCCACGCTCGGTCGCGCGTCGTAAATCTCGCGGAAGGAATCGCACAGCGCGTCTTTGATTTTCAGGCCGACAAAATCCAGACTTTTGACATTGGCGCGTTTGCCTTCGACTTTGACTTTGAAGGTTTGCTCGAGGGTAAACCAGTTGAACCAATTGATGTTTTTCGCCAATTTGTAAATATCGGCCTCGTTGCGGTAGCTGCCTTTAGTCAGGCGCAGCAGCACGCGGCTGGCAGTGCGCGAGTGCAGATTAATGCGGTACACCTGCGCCATGTCTCCTTTGCACGCCACGCCGCCGTCGGTGGCTTGGATGTCTTGGCAGTCGAGCGCGGCTAGTTCCTCGCTCAACGGCGCCTCTAAGCCGCGCGGACAGGTGATGAATAAGCTGTATGAGGTCATTTTGATACCTTTCAGGGTAGGGGCATTCAGGCCGTCTGAATGTAAAAAAATGGTAGGTTGGGTTTAAACCCAACGGAAATATTTATGATATGAACGATTTTTTTCAGACGGCCTATTCGGTGGTAAAGGCCGTCTGAAACACTTTCCCGCCGATATTAATGTCGGCCAGATAATCATTGCGCCGCTCGATACACAGCGGCAGGCGGATTTGCCGCGCCGCCCAATGGCCGTTAGCTTCGCGCTTGAGGGCGTAGCGGTTGAAACCCATGTCCATGTCTTTCATGCTAAAACTGACGGTTACGCTTTGCACCGTATCGGGAACGCTGTCCAACACAATATCAAACGGCGCATCGGCTGTAATCCGTTCGCTGAATTTGACCTGTATGCCGTCGGGCAATGCGCAACCCTGCCGCACGTTGCATTCGGCACTTTGCGCGGCGGGCTGTTGCTGCGCCCACCAGCCGAGCATGGCGATTTTGATGACTGCGAACACCAGCAGCAAAGCGCCGATGAGCAGTAATTTATGGTTTTTGCTCATTTTTCAGACGGCCTCGGTTTCATCATCAAGCAAGACGGCGTGCGCACCGGCAGCCAACCAAGCGTCGCGGCAGCGTGCCGCCCAATCCGGCGCGGCGGCCACCACCAGCGGCAGTGATACGCCTTGCACCAATACCGCCGCCACCTCCCGCGCCGCCTGCTCCGTCTGCACCTGCCACACCGCCACATCCGCATCTTGAATGCGCGGCCATTGCGCGGCTGTCTGAATCACCACCCACACGCTGTCGGCTTCGGGCATTTTTCCTATTTGCCGCAAACGCTGCTCGCTAATCAAAATATGGCGGTGCGGCGGTTCGGCTAAATCATAGGGCGCAACACGGTATTCGCCCATCGCGTTTTCGCCGTACAAGCCGGTTTTCAGACGGCCTTGCAACACTCGTGGCACGGATAAGGCCTTGAGCAGCGGCCCGTTAGCGGGCAACATCGGCGACACGGTAAAATCGCCCGCTTTCTGCCACGACCACGTCTGCCCTTCTTTGGCTTGCAATTCGCCCGACCAGTCGGCGGCGTTTACCCAAAAAAAGCGCAAATGCACATGCGCGTGTTCGTAAGAATGAACCTTAGTCAGCCACGGCGTGGCGCGGAGGATGGCAATGCCCAATTCTTCGGCAAATTCGCGCTGCAAAGCCTGCAACTCGCCCTCGCCAGCCTCGACTTTGCCGCCGGCAAATTCCCAATAGCCAGCATACGGCTTACCCTCGGGGCGGAAGCTGAGCAGATATTCGCCTTGATCGTTTAGCACAATACCGGCAACGACGCGAACTAAGGGGCGGGTGTCTTGGGTCATGGTTTTGAATCTAATGTAGCAACTGTGTTGCCAACCCGTCGGTCAGTAACATCAAACACGGTTAATTATGCACATTGCAGGCCGTCTGACTTCAGGTAATCCCTTACC